>CAZODI010000051.1:10167-21058 GCA_964578535.1 uncultured Syntrophaceae bacterium | reverse complement strand
CGCCGGAGCCGTTCTTCGAGCCCCTCCACGTCCCCCTCCTCGACAAACCGCTTCAACTGCGCCACCGCCTTCCCGTACGCCGCGATCACGTCCCGGGCGGAGGGGTTCTTCGTCACCAGCTCAACATAAAGCCGCGGGGAGGGGCCAAAGACCTTCTCCAGCAGGTCACGCTTCGCCCTGAAGGCGGGGGTCGACATCCGCCCCAGCTCCGCCGGGTCTTCCCCCAGGTTCTCCATGGCCAGTCCCATGGCCATCGTGTTCAGATGGGTGAGCCCCTGGACAACGGCCATGATCCGGTCGTGCCTCTCCGGCGTGGTCTCGACGACCCGCGCCCCGCTCTGCTCCAGGATCTCCCGGAGCCATGCCTTCCCGGATTCACCGCGCCCGGGACAGATTACGACGTTCTGTCCCTCGAGATCCGCCGCATCGGGCCCGAAAAGGGGGTGACATCCGACGACTTCCTCCGGCGTGGCCGCCAGCATCTCCTGGACGGGCTCCTCCTTGAGGGAGGTCAGGTCCATCAGCAAAGACCCAGGCTTCATGTGCGGACCGACCCGGCGGATCACCTCCGTCGTCACGACCATGGGCACCGCCACGACGACAACCCTACAGGCGGCCACCAGTTCCGGAAGGGGCATTCCCGAATCCCGCTCGGAGATGTGGACGGCATATCCCTGGCCGGCAAAAAAGCGGGCGAACCAGCGGCCCATCCCGCCCCCGCCTCCGACGATGCCCACCGCACGCTTCTTCATCGCCCGGCCGCCCTCTGTCTCAGGAGGTGGTCCGCCAGGACGATGGAGACCATGGCCTCGCAGACCGGCAGGATCCTCGGGATGACGCACACGTCGTGCCTTCCCCGGACGGCCAGGACGACGGGCTTCCCGGAAACGTCCACGGTTTGCTGCTCCCTGCCGATGGAAGGGATCGGCTTGCAGGCCGCCCGGATCACGATGTCCTGGCCCGTCGAGATGCCCGCCAGGATCCCGCCTGCCCGATTCGACCGGAACCCGTCCGGTCCCAGGGCGTCGTTGCTCTCAGAGCCTCTCATCCGGGCCGCCTCGAACCCGGCACCGATCTCGACGCCCTTGACGGTTCCGATGCTCATGAGGGCTTTGGCCAGATCGGCGTCGAGCTTGTCGAAGACGGGTTCGCCGAGACCGGGAGGACACCCCTGGACGACAATCTCCACGACGCCTCCCAGCGAATCCCCTTCTTTTCTCGCCTCCTCCAGCCGTTCCGCCATTCGGGCGGCCGCCTCCGGATCGGGACACCGGAGGTCGTTCCGGTCCATCTCCTTGGGCCGGATGTCCGCGGCGGCGATCCCCCCAAGCTCCCTCGTGAAGGCAAACACTCGGATTCCCGATCCCGCCAGGACCTTCGCAGCCACGGCCCCGGCGGCGACCCGGGCGGCGGTTTCCCGGCCGGAGGCGCGCCCGCCCCCCCGGTGGTCTCGGATGCCGTATTTCTGCGCGTACGCATAGTCGCCATGCCCGGGCCGGAAGACATCCCGAAGATGTTCGTAGTCGTGCGACGCGGCGTCCCGGTTCCGGATCAAAAGCGCGATCGTGGTGCCCGTGGTCTTTCCCTCGAAGACACCGGAGAGGATCTCCACCCGGTCGTCTTCCCGGCGGGGAGATGATGATTGAGTTTGGCCCGGCCTGCGCCGGTTCAGCCACTCCTGGACATCCCGCTCGTCAAGGGCAAGACCCGGCGGGCACCCGTCCACGACGGCCCCGAGGGCGGGACCGTGGGATTCCCCCCAGGTGGTGACCCGGAATGCGACTCCGAAAGTATTGCCGCCCATGTTCCCCCCTTATCCTCCCGACTGTGGGCAGGCAGCCGGGACGGAAAGCCGCCGCACGACGTATTCTGCAATCATTTCCGTGACCTCGACGGTGGAGCGTTGGGACGTGTCGATGGCCAGGTCCGCCACGAGGCGATAGACGGGAAGGCGCTCCCGGAGCAGCCTCTCCACCTCCTCCCGGACGCCGCCCTCTGCCAGCGGAGGCCGCTGTTCCTCCGTCTTGCCGTCGGCGGCCAGTCGCTCCAGGAGGATGTCCGTTCCGGCGGTGAGCCAGACGAAAAATCCGTCCGCTTCCAGGGCTTCCACGTTCGCCCGGTCCAGCACGGCCCCGCCTCCCAGGGCGACGACACTTCTCTCCTCCGGCAACTCCGCGATGACCCGGCGCTCCAGGGCCCGAAACGCTCCCCAGCCCCCGTCGTCCACGATCTGCCGGACGGTCCGCCCCGAGAGCTCCTCGATCCGCTCATCGGTATCGAAAAAAGGCAGCCCCAGCCGCTCCGCCAGCAGCCGGCCCACAGTGCTCTTGCCGCAACCCCGGTATCCCACGAGGACGATTCTCATGCGTTCAGGCCCTCCAGCAGTTCCCAGAAACGGGGAAACGACTTGGCGACGCACCGACCGTTCCGGATCGCCATTCCCGGCACGGCCAGCCCCAGGACGGCGAAGCTCATGGCGATGCGGTGGTCGTTGTAGGTCTCGATCTCGGCGCCCCGGGGCCGCCCCCCCTCGATGACCAGGCCGTCGGGGCTCTCCTCGGCGGAGATGCCGGTCTTCCTCAGCTCCGCCGCCAGGGCGGCCAGGCGGTCGCTTTCCTTCACCCGCAGGTGCGCGACTCCGGTAATCGCTGTTCGTCCGGGCCGCAGGGCCGCAAGCACGGCCAGGGTCGGAACCATGTCGGGCATGTTCCCGAGATCGAAGACACGATCCCCGTTCGCAAGGGCCCCGCCCGCAACCTCCACCTCGTCTTCTCCGCGCCGGACCGTGCAGCCGAGCCCCTCCAGGATGTCCAGGAGGCCGATGTCTCCCTGCCGGGTGCGGGGGTTGATGCGCTCCACCCGGACGGTTCCTCCCGTGACGGCGGCGGCCAGGAAGAAATAGGACGCACTGGAGACGTCCCCTTCCACGCGGTAGGTTCCTCCGGCATAGCGCTGTCCGTGTGGAACGACGAACGTGCGCGCGTTTTCGCGACGGACCTCGATGCCGAACTGCCGCATGATCTCCACGGTGACGTCCACATAAGGAAGTGATGGGACATGCCCTTCCAGGACCACGGTCATGTCCCCGGAAGCGTAAGGGGCACTGATGAGCAGGGACGAAACGTACTGGCTGCTGTCCAGGTCCTTCAGCACGACCCGTCCGCCCGGCAGGCCTCGGCCCCGGACCGTGACGGGCGGACACCCCCGGTCCCCTTCGGTTGCGATGTCGACGCCCAGCGCGGCCAGGGCCTCCCGGAGGGGGCCGATGGGACGCTCGCATAGGCGGCGGTCCCCCGTCAGCGTGAAGGTCCCGTTCCCGAGGGCGACCACGGAGGTCAGGAGCCGCATGGCCGTTCCGTTGTTTCCCAGGAAAAGCGCACTCCCGGGGGGGGTGAGCGTCCCTCCCGTGCCGGCGACGACCAGGTCCTCCCCTTCCCACCGGATCCCGGCCCCGAGGGAGCGAAGGGCCTGCACGAGGCGCACAGAGTCCTCCGCATCCAGGGCGTTCCGGAGAACGGACCGTCCCCCCGCCAGGGCGGCCATGATCACGGCCCGCTGGGTGTAGCTCTTCGATCCCGGAGCCGCGACGGTTGCCCGGAGAGGGCCGGCGGGCTCAATGCGTTTCATCGTTCTCAAGCTCCTTTTCCACGGTCCGCCGCATGGTCTCCCGGGGCGGCTCCTGGCCCGTCCAGAGGCGGATCTGCTCCGCTCCCTGGTTCACGAACATGCCGATCCCCGACCGGACGGCGCATCCTACAGCTTCCGCCTCCCGGAGCAGCCGGGTCCTGAGGGGCCGGTAGATCAGGTCCACCACGCGGGGAATCCGCGCGAGCAGGGTCGCATCCACCGGCGTAGCCTTCACGTCCGGCACCATCCCCACAGGGGTGGCGTTGATCAGGCACCCCGCTTCGATCCTGCCCAGATCCCCCGGCGAGCAGGACGTGCAGCCGAAGGCGGCGGCCAGGGCCTCGCGGTTGCTCTCCGACCTTCCCGCCACGACGGGTCTTCCACCCTGCAGGATGGCCGCATAGACGGCGGCGCGGGCCGCCCCGCCGGTCCCCAGGACCGCTACGGTTTCCCCCTGCAGGTCCGTCCAGTCGTGAAGGTCCCTGGCCAGGCCGTGCCCGTCGGTGTTGTGACCCACCCAGCGGCCGTCCTCGCAGCAGACCGTGTTGACCGCACCCACCGCCAGGGCGTCGCCGGCCACCTCGTCGAGGTAAGGGATGACGGCTTTTTTGAAGGGAATGGTCACGGCGATTCCCTTCACGCCAGACTCCCGGATCTCCCGGAGGGCCGCCTCCAGGTCCGTCACGCAGAGGGCCTCGAAACGGGCGTCGATCCCCAGTTCCCGGTAGGCCCCGTTGTGCATCTGCGGGGACAGGCTCTGGCGGACAGGGTTCCCGATCAGGACGAAGCGCCTACCGTTCCTCATCCGCCCATCCCCCTCCCAGCAGCCGGAGCATCCGCCGCATCTCCCCGACGGTCAATTGCCCGGGTGCTGTCTTTTCGCCCTCCTCCAGGGAGGCATACGTCAGAAAGGAGCCCAGGAGCGGCGCCATGACCCTGCTGATCCGCCCCGCCTCACCCATGCAGAAGGCGATCATCCGCTGCCCGCATTCCCGTGCCCGAGGCAAAAGGCTGAAAACCCGGAGGTTGTCTTCCGGGTGTTTCGCGAAGGGAACCAGTTTGATCACCGGCATACCCTCCTGCATCAAGCTCTTCAGAAGGTCCGCCAGCGCCTCCTCTCCGGGGGTTCCCGCCGGCAGATGACAGGACAGGATCGCTTCCGTGGCATGGCCGTTCCCGGCGATGGAATCGAGGAGAGCCCTCCGCAGGGACGGCTCAGTCCTCGCTTCCACGTCGACGTAGTCCGCCCCCAGGGCGGCGGCCTCCATGAGAAGCGCGATCCGGCCGTCTTCCGGCCCCTCGAAGCGTCCTCCCTCCTCCCGATGCCGGTTCGTGACGACGATCTTTCCCGCCTTCGCGGCCAGGAGCCTCGGCAGGTCCGGATCGGCCATGCCGTCGAGCCGCAGCTCCACGATTCCGGCCATGGCATAGGCCCGTTCCATCTTTGTCAGAGCCGCCTCCGTCGAGGCGGCATTCACGGGAATGCAGATCACGGCTGTTCGTCCCCCCGCGGATAGGACCCCAGAATCTTCAAAAAAGCGGTCCGCTTCGCCAGCTCTTCCAGGCACCGCTTCGGCTTGGCCTCCTCCCGGTGCCCGGCGAAATCGGCGAAGAAAAGGTATTCCCACATCCGGTCGCGCACCGGGTAGGACTCGATCCGGGTCAGGTTCACCCCCTCCGCCGCAAAGGGCGTGAGTGCCTCGTGGAGCGCCCCGGGCTGATGGGCCGTCCCGAAGAGGATGGAGGTCTTGTCGCGTCCTGTCGGCGCGGCGGCGGCCTTTTCCGTCTTCTTCTCCGTTCCCAGGACCAGAAAGCGGGTCGTGTTCAGCGGGCTGTCCTCGATGCCCTCGGCCAGCAGGCGGAGCTCCCCCGCGTCGGCGGCGAGGCGGCTCGCCACGGCAGCACCCGCCGGGTCTTCCAGGACCTTCCGCGCGGCCGTGGCCGTGCTCTCCTTCTCCACGAGCACCGCCCGGGGCAGGTTCCTCCGGAGCCAGCCCCGGCACTGGGCCAGGGCCTGGGGATGGGAGTAGACCCGCTCGATCCGGTCCATATCCTCCCCCCCGGAGACGAGGCAGTGGCGGATCCGCCCGTAGACCTCCGCCCGGATCGTCAGCGGCGTAGCCAGCAGGCCGTCCAGGGTCGATTTGACGGATCCCTCGGCGGAATTCTCGACCGGGACGATGCCCCAGTCCGCCGCTCCCCGCTCCACCGCGTCGAAGACGGCGGCGATCGTCGCCTGGGGCCGGAGGAGGGCACCCTGCCCGAAATGGCCGAGGGCCGCCTGGTGGCTGAAGGAGGTCTCCGGTCCGAGGAAGGCCACCGTGACGGGCGCCTGGAGGGCCCGGGAGGCCGAGAGAATCTCCCGGTAGATCGCCCGCAGGGCGGCGTCCGGAAGAGGGCCTTCATTCATCTCCTCGACACAGCGACAGACCTGGCTTTCCCGAGCCGGATCGTAAATCTCCCATCCTTCGAGGCGCTTGAGACGGCCGATCTCCACGGCCAGGGACGCCCGCTCGTTCAGGAGGCGGACCATGACGGCGTCCTTCTCCTTCACCAGGGCGCGCAGGGCCTGCAGGCTGCTCTTGCTCATGCTCTCAGCGCCTCCACGGTCTCCGCCACAATGTTTTCCGGAACGCCCCCGTTCAGGAAGGGGATCCCGAGTTTCTTCAGGAGGACGAAATGGATGACTGTCCCCGTCTTCTTCTTGTCCGCTTTCAGGTGGCTCAGGATCCGCTCCCGGGGAATGCCGCCGGGAATCACCGTGGGCAGTCCGGCACCTTCCAGCACCGCCACGAGCCGTTGTCGATCCTCCGCCGGCAGGTATCCCAGCCTCTCCGACAGGGCTGCGCCCGCGGCCATGCCGATGGACACGGACTCGCCGTGGGAGAGGGCATATTCCGACGCCGCCTCCACGGCGTGGCCGACGGTGTGGCCGAAATTCAGGATGCGGCGGAGCCCCTTTTCCTTCTCGTCGATCTCCACGATGCCTTTCTTGATCCGGCAGGAGGCGGCGATGACCTCCTCCAGCAGGGAAGAGTCCCTGTTTTCCGCTTTTCCCAGTCCTTCCGCCACCCGGTCCAGAAGCTCCGGCTGCTCGATGGCGCCGTACTTGACGATTTCCGCCATCCCGTCCCGGTATCCCCGCTCGGGCAGCGTATCCAGAAAGGCCGTGTCGATGAACACAACCAGAGGCTGATAGAACGTCCCGAGGAGGTTCTTCCCCGCCGCGGTATCGACGCCGGTTTTTCCGCCGATGCTGCTGTCCACCTGGGCCATCAGCGTCGTCGGGACCTGGACGCAGGGAATCCCGCGCATGTAGATGGAGGCCAGGAATCCCGCCAGATCCCCCACGACCCCGCCCCCCAGGGCGATCAGGGCGGAGGAGCGGTCGGTACCCAGGGCGGTCAGCCGCTCCGCTGTCTCCAGGACCGTCCGGATGTCCTTCGAGGTCTCTCCCGGCGGGATCGTAAGCCGGTCCACCTTCAGCCCCAGTCCCTTCAGAACCGCCGCCACCCGCTCGCCGTGCAGGGCGTCCACGGTTTCGTCGGTGACGATGACATACCGGCTGATGCCGGCGTTTTTGGACAGGATCAGTCCCATCCGGTCCAGGATGTCCCGCCCGATGTGAACGTCGTAGGAATGCGACGTCTTGTGCTCGAGATGAACACGGATCCGGTTCATTGCCGCACCCCCGATCCGTTTCCGTTGCTCATGAAGGAGGAGAGCCGCCGGATATCCTCCATCAGCTCATAGAACGACTCCGGCCGGAGCGACTGGGGCCCGTCGCAGACGGCCTTCTCCGGCTCCGGGTGCATCTCCACGATCACTCCGTCGGCCCCGACGGCAACGGCGGCCCGGCAGAGGGGAATCACGTATTTGGCGTGGCCGGAGGCATGGCTCGGATCGACGATCACCGGCAGGTGGGTCAGCTCCTTGAGCACGGGGACGGCGCTGATGTCGAGGGTGTTTCTCGTGGCCGTCTCGAAGGTCCGGATCCCCCGCTCGCAGAGGATCACCTCTTCATTCCCCTCCGCGAGGATGTACTCCGCCGACATGAGCAGCTCCTCGATGGTGGTCATCATTCCCCGCTTCAGGAGAACGGGCTTGCGCGCCTTGCCCACTTTTTTCAGAAGCGCGAAGTTCTGGACGTTCCGGGCCCCGACCTGCAGGATGTCGGTGTATTCCTCCACCAGGTCCACGTCGGTGGGGCTCATGACCTCCGTTACGACGGGAAGCCCCGTCCGCTCCCGTACCTTCTTCAGGAGCTTCAGCCCCTCTTTTTCCATGCCCTGGAAGCTGTAGGGTGACGTCCGCGGTTTGAAGGCCCCGCCACGGAGGATGTCCGCCCCGCCTTTTTTGGCGATGTAGCCGGATTCCAGGAGTTGCTCCTCGCTCTCGACGGTGCAGGGACCGGCCATGACCACGAATTTCGGTCCGCCCACGACGGCGTCACCGACGCGGATCTGCGTGTTTTCCTCCCGAAATTCCCGGCTGGCCAGTTTGTAGGGCTTCAGGATCGGCACGATCTTCTCGACGCCGGGCAGGTATTCGGCCGCTTTCAGCTGGGCCTTGCCCCGGTCGTCGCCGATGGCGCCGATGATCGTTCTCTCCACGCCCCTGGACAGGTGCGTGTGGAAGCCGACCGATTCGATCCAGGTTGTGACGTGATCGATCTGTCCTTCCGTCGCGTTTTTCTTCATCAGGATGATCATGGCTCGCTTCCTCCGCAATAAAAAAGGCCGTGGTGCGTCGGCTCCGCCACGGCCCAAACAAAAAAGCCATGGGCGGCGCCTTTCGGACTGCCCATGGCTTGTTTTGGTTTGATTTGGTTTTCCTTACCTCCTCCCAAGCGCCAGGCAGACCTGTGGGCCGAAATAATAAAAACCAAACCAGTAAGTCAGATTCAGTTTCGGCGCCATGTCGGTTCTGCCTTTTCCTTTCTTTCCTCGCTCAAGAGGCTGCGACAAAAACACACGGCCACTCCTCTTGTCAAGAAAATATTTTCGGGGCATCGGTCAGGAGCCTGTCCCGGGCCTTACCCGCAAAGGGTTTCGTGGAATCGGCCAGGGAAGTCCCGGTCAATCGGACGCTTCCCCCGTGAAGAGGTCCAGGAACCGGAAGGCCCGGCCGTCGAAGAGCCCCCGGTCGCTGAGCTTCAAGTCCGGAATCACCAGGAGCGCCAGGAAAGACTGGGCCATGAAGGGTGCCCGGAGCCGCGATCCCATCTTCTTCGCCCTCTGGGTCAGGGCCGCGTACTTCCGGGCAATGTTATAGCCGTCCTCCGTCGTCATGAGCCCCGCCACGGGGAGGGGAAGGACGTCTTCTCCATCCCCGTCGGCCAGGGAGAGCCCGCCCCGGCTCCGGATCACCAGGTTGGCCGCCCGGGCCATGGCCTCGTCGCTCGTCCCGACTACGACGATGTTGTGGGAATCGTGGGCCACCGAGGAGGCCACGGCTCCGTTCTTCAGGCCGAAATTCCGCACGAAACCCACGGCGGGGGACACATCCTCATAGCGATTGATGACGGCGACCTTCAGGACGTCCTTTTCAAGATCCGCAGCGGCATACCCGCCGGCGGCACGGACCCGCTCCCGGCTCCGGCCGGTGATCACCTGGCCGTCCAGGGTATCGATGACATGGACGTATGGCCCCCGGACCGGGATGGCGAAATCCGCCGGTTTTTTCTCCCCGGTCTGGAAGACGTTCATCGCCTCGACCGGCAGGGTCTCCAGGAGGCTCCGCCCTTCTTTCGCCACCATACCCCCGTCCACATAGGTCTCGATCACCCGAAAGTTGTCGCCCAGGCTGTCCAGAACGACCAGGTCGGCGGGGTCGCCGGGCTGCAGCAGGCCCGCCTGGAGGCCGTAATGGCGGACCGGGTGGAGGGTGGCGCACTTCAGGACCGTCATCCGGTCATACCCGAGGCGGAAGGCCTTCCGCACCATGGCGTCCATGTGCTCCTCCGCCAGGTCGTCGGGGTGCCGGTCGTCGCTGCAGAACATGCAGGAGGATGGACTTTCCGCCAGCAGCGGATGGAGGGTATCGAAGTTGTTCGCCGCGGATCCCCAGCGGATCTGCACCTTCATCCCCAGCCGGACCTTCTGCCGTCCCTCCTCCAGCATGTAGGTCTCGTGGTCCGTCGTGATGCCGGCGGACGCATATCTTTCCAGGTCCGGCCCCATCAGCCCCGGCGCGTGGCCGTCGATGGGTTTTCCCCGCCGCCTGGCCGCCCGGAGTTTGGCCATGACCTCCGGATCCCGGGCGATGACCCCGGGATAGTTCATGGCTTCGCTCAGGTACAGGACCTCGGGCATGTCCAGGAGCGTCTCGACCTCCTCGAGATCGAGACGCGCCCCGGCGGTCTCGAAACCCGTGGCGGGCACGCAGGGGGAGGCCCCGAAGTGAAACTTGAAGGGGACCCGGCGGCCGCTGTCGATCATGAACCGGACGCCGGCGACACCCAGGACGTTTGCGATTTCATGGGGATCCGAGACGGTGGCAGTGGTCCCGTGAACCACCGCCAGGCGGGCGAACTCCGAGGGAACCAGCATGGAGCTCTCGATGTGAACGTGGGCGTCCACGAAACCCGGGACGAGATAGCGGGCATAGGTCCCGCTGTCGCGGACGATCCCGGCGATCCGGCCGCCCCGGATGACAACTCTGCCGGGATAGATCTCGGAGCGGACGACGTCGACGATGTTTCCGGAAAGAATTCGGTCTTCCTGTGCGGCCGCCGGCGCGGCGGAGGAATCATCGGGCATGGTCATCCTGTGAACCGGTTCCGGTGTCCATGAAAAGAATCACCTTACCGTTTTCGGGCATGCAGGACGGTCAGCAGGATCGGAATGACGACGGACACAAAGCCGGCATTCGAGACCGCCATGACATTCTCGGGCCGAACGTACAGGCAGGCCATGCCCACCGCAGCCAGGACAGCCGACCAGATCATCATGGCCCCCGCCCCGTACCGGTTGATGGCGTACCAGTTCTCCTCGGACTCGAAGGCCTTGGCAAGCCGAAAGCCGTAGATCGAGTTCCGCTTCACCTTGCCGAGGTAAAGGGGAATCGAGATCAGGAACAGCAGGATGCCGACCGCGAGCAGCGTAATGGCGGCCTTTTCATGGACGGTCATCGGGGTCCTCCATTTTTCTCATACCGTCCGGGACGGTTTGGCGATGTCTCAGTCGTCGTCGATGCTGCATTCCGCTCCGCCGCCGCCGCTGTCGCCGCCGTCGAACCCGCCGCTGTCGCTGCTCCCCGAATC
>CAZODI010000051.1:0-10067 GCA_964578535.1 uncultured Syntrophaceae bacterium | reverse complement strand
TCGATCACCCGGGAAACGGCAAGGAGGGCGTTCTCCAGCCCGGTCCCGTAATCCTTCTTCTTCAGGTGGGGGGCCACGTCGCGGCGCAGGATCTCACCGACCTTCCCGTCCGGGAGGATCCCCTCCACTCCATAGCCCGTCTCGATGCGGATCTTCTTTTCCTTCACGGCGAAGAAGATGAGGACGCCCTTGTTCTCCCCCTTCTTCCCGATGCCCCAGGCGCGGTAGAGGCGGTTGACATAATCGGAAAGGTAATTTTCACCGATTGTCGGCATCGTGACGACTACGACGGACGTTCCCGTCGTATTCAGCACCTGCCTCGCCTTCGCCTCCATCCGCTGTACCACGTCCGGGGGAATGAGGTTGGCGAAGTCGTTGATCTGTCCCCGGTGGGCGGGGAATTCATCCGCCCCGGGAACGGAAGAGACAAACATCCCGAGGAGCAAAACGACGAGCACAAAAGGGAGAAGCCGTTTCTTCATGATCGCCCCTTTCCTGCCGTTCCGTGACGGCCCGGATGCCGCCATGTCCGGACCCGTGACATCGGCCTAAACGATCTCCGGCGAGTGACATACCGTCGCCGCGGGGATCCCCTTCCCGTCATTGCGATGCACGCTGTATAGCGCAGCACGACCGAAGATGCCACCAAAACCAAAATCCTTAAAAAAATCCATAATAATGCTTGCATTCCTGCAAACGAACCGGTAGGGTGCGTCCAGTCGATGTTCAGTATCTGTTTGTAGCTCACAAATTGCAGAAAAAATCGACCGCACAGACCACCGAGATGGAATGTGCGGTTTTTATTTGCACAGACGGCTACCATCCGATCGGACCGGCAACAAATCAGATGGTTCCATCGAGGAACCAAACACAAAGGAGCGTTTAAGATGTCAGAAGGAAGAGTGAAGTGGTTCAATGATTCGAAGGGTTTTGGCTTCATCGAGCAAGACGGGGGGAAAGACGTTTTTGTGCATCATTCCGCCATCCAGGCAGAGGGCTTCAAGTCCCTGGCCGAGGGTGATCGCGTGAGCTTCGATGTTGTTGCCGGCCCCAAGGGTCCGGCAGCGGAAAATGTCCGCAAGCTGTAAGAACTGAGGTTTGCCTCGCATTCAAAAGCCCCCCGGTCCCGGGGGGCTTTTTTTATTGTCCGGTCATCTGCTCGCCCCGCACCACGGTCAATCTTCCATTGACACACCGGACCGATTCCCGTATCGTCAGCACGGCATAAATCCCCAATAATCCTGGGCGATTCGAACGGTATACGGCGGCGTAACCATGTTCTTCCATGCTCTCGCACACGCGGATTTCCTCCGATGAACGCTTCGCGTCTTGAATTCCTGTCCGGCGTCCGCGCCCAGTTGCCTCTTCTTCTTGGCGTCGTACCCTTCGGTCTGATCTACGGCGCCCTCGCCGTCCAGGTGGGCGTCCCCGCGTCGATTGCCCAAGCCATGTCGTCGGTGATCTTCGCGGGGTCCGCTCAGTTCATCGCGGCACCGCTCATCGTCGCCTCCATGCCCGCCCTGATCCTTGTCCTGACCGTCTTTGTCGTGAACCTGCGCCACCTGCTGTACAGCGCATCGGTCGCGCCATACCTTGAACACCTGTCGCCTTCCTGGAAGGTGCTCCTCTCCTATCTCCTGACCGACGAGGCCTATGCGGTCAGCATCGCCCATTTCCAAAAGGCGGGGGACGGAACGAACCGGCACTGGTTCCTCTTCGGCGCGGGCTTTACGCTCTGGGCGTCCTGGCAGCTGAGCACCGCCGTCGGCATCTTCATCGGCGCCCGGGTGCCCCCCGAATGGTCCCTCGATTTCGCCCTGCCGCTGACGTTCATCGCGATCGTGGTTCCCATGGTGAAGCACAGGGCCCACGCGACGGCCGCCCTCGTGGCCGCCGCCGCCGGCGTCGCCGCCTTCGCGCTTCCGTTCAAACTGGCCTACATCGTCGCCTCGCTGGCGGGCATTGCGTCGGGAATGGCTGTTTTTGCATGGATGGAGAGACGATGGACGGAGCGTTGAACATCTGGGCGGCCATCGCCGCCTGCGGAATCGTCACGTTCCTGACGCGGCTCTCCTTCATCGCCGTGCACGGCCGCATGCGCATGCCGAAATGGTTCCAGCACATGCTGACCTTCGTGCCGGTTGCCGTCCTGTCGGCCATCGCGCTGCCCGAGATCGTGATCCACAACGGCGCGATCAACTGGTCCCCCCTGAACCCGAAGCTGCTCGGGGCGGCCGTGGCGGTCGCGGTGGCCTGGCGCACGAAAAACGTGTGGGGAACGATTGCGGCGGGAATGGCGGCCATGTGGGGGCTCCGGCTTTTCATCGGGGCCTGATCTGTTCTTTTCTCAGGTTATCGCCGATAGAATCCCGAATGCGCCAGGTGGTGTTCGAAATTCTTCCGGTACAGGTCCGCCACCTCTTCCGACCGGATGATCTGAAGGTTCTCGGCGTTCTTCTCCTCCGCCGCCTTCGTGAAATTGAAGGAGCCGGTGATCACCCGCTTCCGGTCGATGATCATGATCTTGTTGTGCGCGATGGCGTGGACGCTGTCGATGTAAACCGGGATCCCCGCATGGACCAGGAAGGTGGCGGATGTGTATTCCCTGCCCTGCTGGCTCTTGTCCATAATCACCACGACCCTCACGCCCCGCCGGTGGGCGCTCACGAGCGCCCGGGCGATGGGAGCGGAGGTGAAGGAATAGGCCTGGATCAGGATCTCCGAGCGGGCATCCTCGATCTCCCGGACGATGGCCTGTGTACACCCGCCGCGCGGCGAAAAATAGACGTCCATCGAGGGGATGTGCCGGAACGTATCCGCCGCGACGGCGGCCGGGGTGAGGCAAACGATCATCAGGCATGAGACAAGGCAAATGGCGGTGATGGAATCGACGATCCTTCTCATACATGATACCTATGGAGTGGCAGAGGTTGTCTCGTTATAGCGGAAAAAAAGGGCGATGCAATGACAAAAGTCCCGAAGAAGATGCTGGCCGTACGTCGGCGAAAGGCTCCATCGCCGCCAGGCGGGAAGATGTCGGCAGGCAGGGTACAAAGGGGGGACACATCATGAAGACGTTAAAGGTTCTGAAGCTGGGTCTGTCGGCCGTTCTCTTCGCCATCGGCCTGACCGGCTTCCTGATCGTCCTGAAACAGGGGGTCCTTGTTTCAGGAGACAGGCCGGGACTCGATCCTATGTACACGACCGGCTGGTCCCTCTTCTTCTTTCTGATGCTGGGGGTCCCGTGCCTTCTGGCAACCGTGTTCGGAGCGCTGCCCTGGATCGCCTGGCTGCGGGAAAAACGGCAGGGGAACTAGGCCGGATGGGTTTTTCTAATCCTGCGTGTGACGAAAGTTGGAGGGGAAGTCGTACCGAAGGCAGAGCTGGACAAAGATCTCGAAAGATCCGTAGTCGCTGAGAATGTTTCCGGCCTTGCCGGGGGGGAGCATCGCGAATCCGCGGATCCCGGGATCAAGGTACCGGAACATCTGCGGGACGATCGGGACCTCGCCGACACGGGGCTTGTCGGTGAAGCAGATCAATCCGAAGGGATCATTTGAATCCCCGCCCCACAGTTTCGCGGACAGCGCCGGATGGCTGGCCTTTGCCAGGATGAATGATGCGGAGACGATGGAATGGTCCCGGCAGCCAAGGAGAAGATCCCCCGCCGCCACGGCATTCCATGTTGCCAGGCTGTCGCCTTCCGTTTCCCGCACCGCCCAGACGTAGCAGGTTCCATCGGGGTAGATCCGCTTCAGATCCCCGCGCAGCGTCTCCTCCTCGACCAGGGAAGACAGGGTCTCCAGGTCGCGCACGGCCCCCTTCGACAGGCCCGCCGGCTCCTCGATGGAAAACAGGAACACATTCGACATTTCCGGCTCTCCGTATGACACCCGCCCCCTCCACGGGAAGACTCCCGCAGGGGCGATGCCTTTGGTATTCGGGAAGTTCCTTCGTTATAGCGGAAAGACAGGGTGTTGCAACGGGAAAATGCGGGCGGTTCCATGGATTTTGCGCCCGGGAGGTGATATGGGGTTCGGGTCCTGCATCCGCTTGAAGGAGGAGATCGGGTTGATGAACGTGCTGTTCAGGGTCATGGTGATTGGTCTTTGCCTTCTGCCCGTTGTCTCCGCGGCGACAGCGGAAACCGGGGCGGGCCGCTTCTTTCTCTCGGGCGACGGGAAGATTCATATCCGGAACGCCTGGAATGGGAAAGAGGCCCGTGCGGACCTTCTCAACCCCGACGGGTCCTTCAGCGAGGATGGGTTCAACAGGATCGACGATGTCTTCGGGTTCCCCACCCGGCAAAAGGGGGAGCACATCTCCCCCCGGCTCATTTTCATGCTGGACTACTTCTCCGACCGGGTGGCCCCGGGACAGGAAATCATGATGGTCTCAGGCTACAGGAGCCCGGAATACAACGAAAAGATCCGGAGCGCCGGTGCAAACGCCGCCCGGACCAGCCAGCACCTGGACGGGATGGCCCTCGATTTCTATATTGACGGGGTCAACGGCAAGGATCTGTGGGAGCTCATCCGGAGCCGCAATTGCTGCGGCGTGGGCCATTACGGGGGAAAGACCGTTCATCTGGACTCCGCCAGGCCCCGTTTCTGGGAGGCATCCACCTCCGGGACAAAGACAAGAGAGAGCGAGCGCAACCGGAAGATCTACCTCTCCACGGACTACGACCGGTACCGGCCGGGCGAGCCCGTGCGGCTCTTCTTTTCGACCGTGAGCGATTTTGGGTTCGGGATCCGGCCCCTTGCCGCCGTCGTTACGGATCCGAAAGGAGCGAAGACGGCCGCCACCGCGCAGGCAAGGCTGGGGCACGTCCCGGAGAAGGACCGTTGCCTGCGGATCGATAACCGGAAGGCCTCCCGGTTCATCCACCTCGATCTGCCGCCGGACCTCCCTCCGGGAAGATACAGGATCAAAATGGACTTCTGCGACCGTCCCTTCAGGGAAATGCCCGCCATGGCCGTATCGAACGAAATCGAGGTTCTCAAAACCCTTCCCTGATGCGCTCGCGGCTTCCCGGCGCCTTCCACGGAACCGATCCGAAAAGGCTCCGCCGTTCCCCGCACGAGGCAAGGCAGGGAAGCGAACCTCTCCCACCGCTCAAGCCCGGCCGGGTCCGCAGGCCCCGGAACCCGGTATTTCTCCCGCCGCCGGCCAGCACTCCGCGCGGATTTTCACGGTCTGCATCTTCAGCACGATCAGCGTAAGCAGGAACGCCAGGACGTCCGACACCGGAAGGGCCAGCCAGACGCCTTCAAGGCCAAAGGCATCGGACAGGAGAAAGAGCAGTGGAATCAGGAACAGGACCTGCCTGGAGAGGGAGAGAAAAATGGAGATCTTCGCCTTGCCGATGGACTGGAACAGGTTGGACGTGACCATCTGAAAACCCACCAGGGGAAACATGACAAGGGCCATGCGCATGCCCGTCACGGACAGGTCGATCAGTTCCCGATGGGTGGTAAAGGCGCGGGCGATCAGCCCGGGCATGATTTCCCCCATGAGGAAACCGGCGGCTGTAACGCAGGTCGCCGCGACAGCAGTAAGCCGGAATGCCTTGAAAACCCGGTCCCCCTGGCGGGCACCGTAATTGTAGCCGACGATGGGCTGCATCCCCTGGTTGAGGCCGATCACGACCATGATGAAGAACATCACGATGCTGTTGATGATGCCGAAGGCACCGACGGCATAGTCTCCCCCGTACATCACCAGCCTCAGGTTCAGGAGGATGATGATGAAGCAGGCGCAGAAGTGCAGCAGAAACGACGGCATGCCGACAGAGAGAATGTCCCTGACGATGTCCGCCCGGAGCCCCATGCGTCCATGCTCGAAACGCACCTGGCTCTTCCCGTTCACGAAGTGGAAGACAACCCAGACGGTTCCCACGATCTGGGAAAGCACCGTCGCCGCCGCGGCGCCCCGGATGCCCCACCGGAAGACAAAGATGAACAGCGGCGCCAGCATGAGATTGATCCCGATTGTGACGAGCGTCGTCACCATGGCCTTCCGGGGATAGCCGGAAGACCGCATGATGCTGTTCAGACCCAGATAGACATGCGTGAAGATATTGCCGATCAGGATGATCTGCATGAACTCTCTCGCATAGGGAAGGGTATCCCGGCTGGCGCCGAAGAGGTACAGGATCCGGTCGAGAAAAATCAGGAAAACGACCGAGAAGACAAGGCTGATGATGACGTTCAGGACAAGGGCGTTGGCGAGGATCCGATTTGCCTCTTCCCCCCGTTTCTCTCCCAGCCGGATGGACACCATGGCCGAGGCGCCGATGCCGACCCACGCGCCGAATGCCACGGCCAGGTTCATGATGGGGAGGGTGATCGCCAGCCCGGAGATGGCCAGCGCGCCCACGCCCTGCCCGATGAACACCCGGTCGATGATATTGTAGAGGGACGCCGCCACCATGCCGATGATGGCGGGGATGGAATACTGAAACAGGAGGCTGCCGATTTTTCCGGTGCCCAGGTCGTCCGCCGTTTTTCGATCCAGCATCGATGAAACCTGCTTCCTTCAGGAACGCCGCCCCGCTCTCCCGGCTGCCCGGCTCCCGTTTTGCACCCCGTCCCTTCTCCACAACGGCGCATCCGCAGCCGAGCTAAGGAGATGCCGCTCCTGGGACAAAACGATTTTCTATTTCCGCACGGCTGTTTTCGCGGGAGAAGGGATGAATCCTTACCGCATCGGGTCTCGGGCGGGAACTGCTGGCAGAATCAAGGGATGCGTCGTCCCTGCGGGGGGATGCGAATCCCGGCCCCGATCGCATGACCGGGGCCGGACCGTGAATGGTCTGCACGGATCCTGAGAACGGTTCGCTGCCTTCCCTCTGCTCCTACAGAATCGAGGCCACCTCTTCCAGAATGCTCATCTCCATCCCGCCGTCGAGAAGGCCGCCGATCTGTTTGGAGAAGGCGGCAAAGTGGGGCGTGGACGAGTGGACCGTCAGCGCATCGGCATCCCGATAGCGCTCCACGACGACAATGACGTTGGGGGCGGCTGTATCCTTGTTGACCGTGTAGGAAAGCGTACCTTCCTCCGTCTTCACGTCCTTCACGAGTCCCTTGAACAGCTCCAGGGCCTCCTCCATCTTTCCTTCCTTGATTTTCAGTTTTGCGATGAGTCCGAGCATGGTTTTTCTCCTTCTTCGTATGGATGGTATGAATTCATTCCCGTGCGAAGCTCCTTTCCGACGGGAACAAGGACGATGCGCAGTTCACCGGACGCAGGCACTTTTCGAGAGAGCATATCGCCGCCCCGAAGAACCCGCCGTTGTCTCGGCGGACGGGAAGCGCCTCTGCCAGGGCGGGAGGATACGGGAAAGGCCGGTGGGTGTCAATGAAGATCGGGATCGGGATGCCGCGGCTCTCACCGCGGAGCGGCAGCATCCACCAACGCGCAGCGAATAGGTTTCAGGCCGCACCGAGGCGCATCATCCATTTGCGAAACTTGATGAGCGGAACGGCCATTCGGGGCGCCGTATAACGGGCCGGTCTCTTTCGGATGCAGGCATCCAGATGATCAACCGCCCGCTCGACACTCATCATGAGCGGCTTGACATCGCCCTTGGCCATCTTCGTGTCGACGAAGCCGAACCGGACGTTGGTCACGTGAACCCCCAGAGGCTTGAGCGCCAGCGCCAGCCCTCCGAGGTAATTCGAAAAACCCGCCTTCGAGGCATGATAGGATGGAGCCTGGGCCGAGAACAGCTCGTCCGCCAGGCTGGAGATGCCGATGAAGTGGCCCCCGCCGCGTTCAACCATCTGCGGGATCACGGCGGCCGCGGTTCGAACCATGGACGTCAGATTCACCTCGATGATCCCCGCTTCGCCGCTCATATCCGCGAGGTCCAGCAATTCGCCGATCCCGGCAAAGTAGATGCATAGGTCGAAGGGACCCTCCGGCGCCAGAGAGGCCAACAGAACCGGATAGCCGTTGCTGCCGACATCCTCCACCAGGTGACGGTAGGACGCATGTTCGACCGGCGACTCGCTTCTGGAAATGCCGACGACATCCCACCAGGCATCAAGCAGCCTTTTCGTGGCTGCCAGGCCGATTCCGTCCGAATTTCCGACCAGAAGCGCTTTCCGCTGCATGATGCACTCTCATTCACTCGCTGCATTCGGTCGAAGCCGCGATCGGATCTCCGGGCCTGACTTGCAAAAGGCTTACGAAATACCGCTCTCGATCTGCATGATCGAGGACTTGTTGACGAACAGTGTATGGTGCAGCTCTCCGTTCGTGTCCCGGGCATTGATCAAGACGAGAAACGGGGCGGTGCCCGTGTACCGAAGCATGTCAAAAATATTGTCGAACACCTGGAGATTGATCCGCCCCTGGATGACGACGTTCTTGATGGTTTTGATCAGGACCTCGACGTACTCCGTGGCACCGACCAGGGGATTCTGGGAAGAGTGGATCACATCCCGGGGAGCGGCCCATATGATCAGCTCCTTGTTGATGTAAACCCTTTCCTTTTTCCTGCCCGCATCATCCGTCACATCATCCAGCACAAGGAAACGGGCGGTGTCATCGTTGAACAGCTCCGACAAACGGCTCTTGTTGTACAGCAGGGCCGTGCCTTCGATGATTGTGCCGTCATGCATTCCAACAGACAGGTGTTCCTGGTATTGCGCCATTCCATTCCTCCTTGCCGGATAACCGGGATCCCGATGGCGGGCTTTCTCCACATCCGCCGGAACGTGCCGGAATGATGCCAGGGTTCCCATACCCCAATGATGGAATCCTGTCAATAACCGATAAGTTAGCATCGGAGGGTGGCCCTGGGCCTTACCGGGCCGGACACCTCGACTTCAGGGCGGCGATGTCGTCCGCCGTCAGTTCGGCCGCATCGGAGCGGTTCAGCCGGTACATGACCGCGTTTGTGTTGCTGCTGTGTTCCAGCCCCAGTGCATGGCCGAACTCATGGACAAGCAGCCGGACCAGCCGGGCCTCATTATCGTAGTGGTAGACCGTGATGGACTGCCTGCCGTCCTTGTTCTTGAAATAGCCCTCCTGGAACTCACCTCCCAGCCGGCTGCCGACGTTCCTGTACTGATCCACGTCCTGGTTCTGCCGGCCGACAACCTCGTTTACGCTCTGCACCATGCCGTTGAGCTCGTCCGCCATTCTCCGCGCATTTTCCTGACGGACCCGGAGGTTTTCCCCCATGGCGGCCAGCTCGGCTTTCTCCGCCGTCAGCCGGCTTCGCTGCGACTCAGGTGCACCACCCTGCCGGTTCCACGATTCAACCTCCCTATTGAAGGCGTGAATCCGCGCGTTGTAGGCATTGAGGTCGCTTTCCAGGGAGGCTCGGATCCGCTCATACTCCGATTTCATGCCCTCATAGCGCGTCTTCATGCCTTCCAGGGACTCTTTCGTGCCCGACATCCGGGTGTGGATCTGCTTCAGCTGCTGCGTCGTCTCCTGGCGATAGTCATACACGAGGCTGATCCCGATCGCACCGTTGGGATCCTCGCGAAACAATTCCCGGGAGAGGGGCTTTCCCCAGACCGCGGCGGCCTTTCTGACGGCCGCCGCAAATTCCGCATGGACGATGCCGAACCGGCCGTCGACGTGGACGATCCGGTAGGTCAGGGGCTTCCCGCACGGCACAGGGGTTCGCAGGGTGTACACAAAAAGGACCACCGCAACTCCCATGAGCAGGAGAACCACAAAATTCAATAGCTTTTTAACGCTCATGATATTGAAGTACCCGGATGTCTTTGATGAAAGGCGCACCTTTATGATTTCGGCGGCCCCAGAACCTCCCTTATCTTCCTTGCCAGAGCCTGCATGGTATAGGGCTTCCCGATGAAATTCAGGCTGCTCTCCAGAATGCCGTGATGGACGATCACGTTTTCCGTATATCCCGATGTGAACAGCACGTTCAACGCCGGCTTTAGCTTGAGCAGCCGCTCGGCGAGCTCCCGGCCGTTCATGCCCGGCATCACCACATCCGTCATGAGCATGGCGACGTCGGCGGCGTGCTTCTCCATCAGCAGGAAGGCCTCGCCGCCGTTGGCCGCCGTCAGGACCCTGTA
>CAZODI010000050.1:0-21146 GCA_964578535.1 uncultured Syntrophaceae bacterium | reverse complement strand
CCCCCAAATCGATTTCGAGTCGATCCCGTTACGACCACTTCGGTATCTCTCCGCTCAATTATGTTTCGGCTGTTCCGAAATGTGGTGGTTTTTTACCCTTTTCCCGCGGAAAAATCCACTCAAAATTTGTCCGCACCGTGCCTGAAGGACGCCTCCGGTCACCTCGGGACGGTGATTGAAAGCCCCGTCATCGAAGAGCCGCCACCGGGAAACGACGGCCCCTCCCTTCGGGTCGGCGGCGCCGAAGACGATCCGTCGGACCCGGGCGTGAACAATGGCCCCCACACACATCACGCAGGGCTCCAGCGTGACGTAGAGGGTCGCCTCCGTCAGTCGGTAGTTGCCCAGGGCCTCGCAGGCGGCGCGAATGGCCAGGATCTCCGCATGGGCGGTCGGATCCTTGAGACCCAGCGGCCGGTTGTGCGCCCGGCCGACGGGTTTTTCTCCGATCGCCACCACGGCGCCGACGGGGACCTCACCCTCCGCCTCCGCCAGAAGGGCATCTTCCAGAGCCAGGGCCATGAAGAACTCGTCGTCGTGCACTTCCCCCACCTTCCCGATGTACCGTCCGCCGTCTCACCGCTCGGGAAGGGCGTTCCCCAGGACCCGGTTCAGCTCGGCGATGCGGTCCCGCAGGTCCGCCTGCTCCCCCCAGTTCGCAGACTCCAGGACCGGCCTGGATTCCCGGAGGCGCGCCACCGTCGTTTCCAGCTCGGCCATCAGCATCTCCCAGTCCACCTTCGGCACGGCCGCCTCCGGTGATACCCGGGCCTCGACCGCCTCGCCCGGAACGAGGGTCACTTCGTCCAGGTAATCGGGAATGTGCACCCGGATGCCGAACCGCTCGCGGATCTTCTCCGCCAGGACCTGCTGGGCACCGTACTCTCCGTGGACAAGAAAGATCTCCATCCCCCCGCCCTCGAAGTGGGAGAGCCACTCCAGGAGCTGGGACTGTCCGGCATGGGCGGAAAACCCGTTGATCGTGAACACCCTGGCCCGCACGGCCACGTCCTCCCCGAGGAGCCGCACCTTTGCCGCCCCGTCGACGATGCGTCGACCCGTCGTCCCCTGGGCCTGGAATCCCACGAAGACGACGCTCGCCCCCTCCCGCCACAGATTGTGCCGAAGGTGGTGCTTGATCCGCCCGGCGTCGGCCATGCCGCTGGCGGAGATGACGATGGCGGGGCCCTCCTGTGTATTGATGGCCATGGACGCTTCGGTGGTCTCCGTCATGCGAAGGTTCGGGACGGCCAGGGGATTTTCTCCCCGCTTCAGCATCTTCTGCGACTCCTCGTCGAAATAGGAGGCGTTCCGGTTGAAGATCTCCGTCGCCCGGATCGCCAGCGGGCTGTCCACATAAACGGGAATACCCTTCGGGAGGCGCCCGCTCTTCGCCAGCAGGTGGATGCAGTAGAGGATCTCCTGGGTCCGCTCCACGGCAAAGGCCGGAACGATCACCTTTTCGCCGCGCTCGAAGCTGTAGGCGACGGCCTCCGCCAGTTCGTCGAGGCTTTCCTCCTCGTTCCTGTGGTCCCGGTTTCCATAGGTCGACTCGACAAACAGGAAATCCGCCCGGCTGATCACACTCGGATTGTGCATCATCAGTTGGGAAGGCCGTCCGATGTCACCGGAAAACACGAGCTTCGACGGCTTCCCCTCCTCTTCAAAGTCCATCTCGATCATCGCCGCGCCCAGGATGTGTCCGGCGTCCCGGAATACAAGCCGGAGCCCCGGGAAGGGCTCGAAGGGCCGGTCATAGGGAACGGCCTGGAAGCGGGAGAAGGAACCCTCCGCATCCTGACGGGTATACAGCGGCACCACCCGCTTCTCCCCGTGGCGGAGGCGCTTCCTGTTCTGCCACTGGGCTTCCGTCTCCTGGATATGGGCACTGTCGAGGAGCATGACCTCCAGCAGTTCCTTCGTCGGCGGGGTCATGTAAATGGGTCCTCGAAATCCCGCCTGGACCAGCCGGGGCAGGAGTCCCGAGTGGTCCATATGGGCGTGGGTGATCAGGACGAATTCGATCGTTTGCGGATCGTATCCGTCCACGTTCCAATTGCGCGACTCGATGTCGCGGTTTCCCTGGTGAAGGCCGCAGTCCACGACAAAGCGGTGTCCCATCGCCTCAACCAGAAAACAGGAGCCTGTCACAGTCCGGGCGGCTCCGAGAAACTTGATTTTCATCCGCTGATTTCCTCCCTCGCTGTTCCGTCACCGTACACAAGCATACCCCCGCCGGAGAGGCTTCCCCGCTCCGGGGGCTTCAGGAAAGGTTCAAGGCCGGCCACAGGGCCAGCACAACGGCCGGCACGATCTCCGCGATTTCACACGACGCCCCCAGGGTATCCCCCGTGAAGCCTCCGATCTTCCGCCGGCAGACCATGAGCCAGCCGGAGATGACGATCAGGGACGCAGCGGCAGCAGCAGCACCGTGCCATCCCCCCACTCCGGCCCCGCAGGCCAGAAGGAAAACCAGGGCCCAGATCGCGTGCACCGACGATCCTTTCCGGCGGAAAGCCGTGGCCAGCCCCCCTTCCGGACGGGCATAGGGCAGCCAGGCCATGGACCACAGCAGGGCGGCGCGGCCGGCGACGGGCATCAGCAGGACCGCATAACCCCTCAAAGAAGCGGGAACGGCGTCCAGAAAGGCCACTTTCAGCAGGATCGCCGCCACGACGGCCACGACGCCCATGGTGCCGATCCGGCTGTCCCGCATGATCTCCAGGACTTTCTCCCGCGGCCGGGCGCTTCCGAAGCCGTCCGCCGTATCCGCCAGGCCGTCCATGTGAAGGCCCCCGGAAAAAGCGATCAGGAGAAGGACCGTGCAGACCGCCGCCGGCAGAGAGGGCAGCACAGCCATCGCCAGGCTGTCCGCGGCCAGGGCCGCAATGCCGATAAAGAGGCCGACCAGGGGGAAGAACAGGACGCTGCCGACAAGATCCTCGGGCCTGTCGGGACTCCGCCCCAGCGGCAGGATCGTCAGGAAGCGAAAGGCCGCCAGCAGGGGCTTCATGCCGGGGACCGGGAAACGGCCGCCTCCTCGAAGGTGGCCATTTCGGTGAGGATGCGGACGGCCGCTTCCACCAGGTTCATGGCCAGCGCCGCTCCGGTTCCCTCCCCGAGCCTCAGGTCCAGGTCCAGGAGGGGACGTTTCCCGAGGGCCTGGAGGGCAATGTGGTGTCCCTGCTCCATGCTGCGGTGGGAGGCGATCATGTACTGGGTGGATACGGGCGCCAGCCGGGCCGCGACCAGGGCCCCCGCCGTGGAGATGAACCCGTCCACCAGGACCGGTTTCCGCCGCGACGCCGCGCCAAGGATCAGCCCGGCGATGCCCCCGATCTCGAAGCCGCCGACCGCTGCCAGGACTCCCACCGGGTCGGCGGGATCGGGCCGGTTCGCCTCGATGGCCTGCCGGACGACCGCTACCTTGCGGGCAAGCTGTCCGTCGTCGATTCCCGTCCCCCGGCCGGTCGCCTCGGCGGCGTCGGCGCCGCTGAAGACGGAAACCAGGGCGCTGCTCGGCGTCGTATTGCCGATGCCCATGTCGCCGGTGGCGAAGACGTCCGTCTCTTCAGCCAGTTCCAGGGCCACGCCGATGCCTTCCTCCAGGGAGCGGACCGCCTCATCCCGGCTCATGGCAGGCCCCCGGGAGATATCGCCGGTGCCGGAACCCACCCGTCGCGAGAGAATCCGGCCCTCCCGGGCCAGGTCTTCCAGGTCGCCGTCGACGCCCATGTCGACCACCACCACCCGCGCCCCCGCCAGGCGGGCCAGGACATTGATGGCCGCCCCGCCCCCGACGAAATTGCGGACCATCTGGACCGTCACTTCCCGGGGATAGAGGCTCACACCGGAGAAGGCGACGCCGTGGTCCGCCGCCATCGTCACCACCGTCTTCCCGGCCACAGGGGGAGGCATTCGGCCCGTCATGCCCGCCAGGTCCTCCGCCAGGTCCATCACCCGGCCCAGGGCCCAGTGGGGCATCGTCAACTGTTCGAGGCGCCGCCGGGCCCGGGCGCGTGCATCCGGATCGGCGGGAGCGATGCGGGAGAGCGTCTGTTCGAGAATCGTCATGGGCACGCTATAAAGTCATTGGGAAAAACCGTCAAGGGAAACCCGCCGTGCCGGCCGGGCGGGACCTCATTCGTTCCGCCGCGAATCGCCGCCCTTGATCGTCGCGGCGATCCCGCTGACCATCAGAACCACCCGGTCCGCCCCCCGGGCGACGACCTGGTTGCACCGTCCGGCCAGATCCCGGAAACGCCGGGACAGGGCGTTTTCCGGAACGATCCCCATGCCGACCTCGTTGGTCACGAAGATCACCGTCCCGGAAAGATCCGCACAGGCCCGGAGCACCTCCCGGCACCGCTCTTCCATCTCATCCTCCGACAGGCCGGAGGATCCGGCATGGCCGGCGGGCACATCCAGGCCCCCAGCCCGGTCCTCACCGGCGGACAGGAGCGTCTCCTCGTACAGCAGGTTGTTCACCCAGAGGGTCAGGCAGTCCACCAGGACGACGCCGCTGCCGGCGGCCCGGCGAAGGGCCCCGGGAAGATCCACGGTCTCCTCGATGGTAATCCAGCCGGATCCCCTGGCCCGCTGATGGCGCCGGATCCGCTCGGCCATCTCCTCGTCGACGACGGGGCAGGTTGCGATAAAGGTCCGCGTGCCCGCCATGGATTCGGCCAGTTCCTGGGCATAACGGCTCTTGCCGCTTCGGCTCCCCCCCGTGACCAGGACGATTTCCGCCATCAGAGCCTCTCCTCAAGGGCCAGCAGGGATGTCCGCAGATCCTCCTCGGAAAAGACCTCCACGGAAAGCCCCCCCCGGTACTCCGCCAGATAAGGCCGGAGCGTCCTCCACGCCTCCTCCGGCACGGCGGCGGCGCTCCGGTGGTCCTGTCCCTCCATGAGGCCGTGCAGGTGGATCATCTCCACTCCCCGCTTCATTGCATCGTGCGCCGCGGTGAGGTCTTCCCCGGCGGCCAGGAGATGGCCCACGTCCAGGCACCAGGAGAGGCCGGACTCCTCCACCAGCGGCCGGATCCACTCAAGGGGATAGCCCAGGTTCTCCACGACCGTCCGCGACGGATCCAGCCCTCCGCCGATCAGGTCCCGGATCGACGTCCGCAGGCGCTCCCGCCATCCCTCCAGGGAAGCGGGACCGTCCATCCCCCCCTCCTCCAGGTGGAGGACCCAGGCGGATGGCCCGAGCGGCCGGGTCCGGTCGCAGAAACGAAGAATTGTCTCGCAGGCGCGATGGCGCTCCGCCCTGTCAGCGGCTCCCAGAGACAGACCCGTGGGCAGGTGGATGTTGTACGTCAGGTTCTGTTCCTCCCCCAGGGCGCCCATCTCGGCAATCTCGACGGGTGCGGGCAGGTTGTCCTCCCGGCCGCTCTCGAAAAGGACGATCTCCACCTCGTCCACGAGGGGGGCCAGGAAGCGGATGTTGGGCAGGATCGGGGCCGGCACGATATAGGAGGTTGTGCCGAGGCGAAAGGGATATCGGCCTTTCAGGGCGGGCCAGGGATGGGAGGATGAAGCCATTCGCGCTCTCGCTTCCGTTTCGTAAAGGAGCAGATCACCCTTGCAGGATCGGATGACGGATGCTAAACACGGACCGTCTTCCCATGTCAAGAGCCGCCGCCCTCATGAACCAAAATCCTTTCCCCATAAAGCGGTCCCCGCGGATCGCCTTCCTCGGGATCGTGCTTGCCGTCCTTTTGGCATGGGTCTGCGCTTCCCCTTCCCCGGCAAGGGCGAATCCGCCGCAGCGGATCGTATCGCTGGCGCCGAACCTGACGGAGATCCTCTTCGAACTGGGCCTGGGCGACCGGGTGGCCGGCGTGACCCGTTTTTGCGACTGGCCGCCGGCAGCCGGGAAGAAGCCGCAGGTGGGAGGCTACACCAACCCGTCCCTGGAGGCCGTCGTCGCCCTCCGTCCCGACCTGGTGGTCATGACCGACGAGGGAACGCCGCGGGAGATCCACGACCGGCTGGTCCGTCTCGGCATCGCCGTTTATGTTTTCCGGGCCAAGCGCCTGGCGCAGCTGCCGCAGGCCCTGCGGGAATTCGGGCCCGCCGTCGGAGCGGAAGCGGCCGCGGAAAAGCGCGCCGTCGCCATCGAAGAATCGCTGCGCCGGTTTTCATCGCGGGCCGGGGCGAGGAAAGGTGACATCCGGACGGCGCTTTTCGTGATCCAGCCGGAGCCCCTGATGGTCGCCGGACCCGGCACCGTCATCGACGACGCCTTGAACTTCCTGGGTGTGCGAAACATTGCCGCCGGGACGAACGCTCCCTACCCGAAGCTCAGCGTCGAAGAGGTCTTCCGACGGTCCCCCGACGTGATCTTCATCGGCCGCGGATCCATGACCGGCGCCGGTTCAAAGCTGCTCCGCCGGTGGAAGACCCTGCCGGCCGTCCGGAACGGGCGCGTGCACGTGGTGGGGGAAACCCTGTACCGCCTCTCGCCGAGGCTCCTGGAAGGAATGGAAGAAATGGCAACCCTGCTGGAGCGTCCCGGCGGGTCCGCCGGAAAGAGGTAACGGGATGGACTGGCTGACTGCTCTGATTCTGGGAATCGTGGAAGGCGTCTCCGAATTCCTGCCCATCTCGTCCACGGGACACCTGATCCTCGCCTCCCAGCTGATGGGGCTCGACCATACCGAATTCCTCAAGAGCTTCGAGATCGCCATCCAGGTCGGCGCCATCCTCTCCGTGGTGGCCCTGTACTGGAGGCGCCTGCTCGTGGATTTCGAGACGATGAAAAAACTCGTCGTCGCCTTCCTGCCCACGGGAATCCTGGGCTTCACCCTCTACCGGCTGGTCAAGCAGTTCCTCCTCGGTTCGCCGAACGTGGTGCTGTGGTCCCTGTTCCTGGGAGGAATCTTCATCATCGCCTTCGAATACCTGCACCGGGAGCGGGAGGACGCGGTGGAGGACCTCTCCGGCATCACCTACCGGCAGGCCCTGCTGATCGGCCTCTTTCAGTCCATTGCCATGATCCCGGGAGTCTCCCGCTCCGCCGCCACGATCATCGGCGGGCTGGCCCTGGGGCTCCGGCGGAAGGCCATCGTCGAGTTTTCCTTTCTCCTGGCGGTGCCCACCATGCTGGCCGCCACGGCCTACGATCTCCTCAAGAGCGGCTCCGCCTTTTCCATGGACCAGATGGGGTTCCTGGCCGTCGGCTTCGTCTCGTCGTTCGTCGTGGCGCTCCTCAGCATCAAGTTCCTCCTTTCCTTTATCCAGACCCACACCTTCATTGCCTTCGGCATCTACCGGATCGCCTTCGTCGCCCTCTGGGTGCTGATCCTGTAAGCCCGGCCCTGCAACCGTGCTGCGCCCCGGGTGCCCGGCCGGAGACAGACATTCCCCCTTTACCCGCCGCCGGAATTCGCCTACACATTTCGGGAGACCGCCGGAGAGGAGACCATGAGCCAGCCGGAAGACAGCTTCGAGATCCGCCTGATGCAGCCGGAAGACGCGGACGGTACGGTCGCCCTGTACCGGGCCACCTATGGGGACGCCTACCCGATCCGGGAGATCTATGATCCGCAGGCCCTCCTGCGCCAGCAGGAAACGGGGGCGATGTACCACGTGGTCTGCCGGGCGAAGCAGGGTCCCGTGGCGGGCCACTGGGGCCTCTACCGGACGTCGGCGCCGTTTTCGGGCCTTTACGAGTCCGGGCACGGGATGGTCCTGGCGGAATACCGGGGCCGGGGTCTGAACGACATAATCGCCCGGTACACCCTCGAGACGCTGATCCCCCGGCTCGGCATCCCCGCGGTCTGGGGAGAAGCGGTCGCCAACCACGTCTTCATGCAGAAGACCTGCTCGGTGTCCGGCTACAGCGAAACCGGGATCGAGCTGGACCTGATGCCCGCGGCCTCTTACGAAAAGGAGAAGAGCGCCTCCGGCCGGGTCGGCGCGGTCCTTGTGTTCAGGGTCTATCAAACCAGGGGGCAGACGATCCACCTGCCCGACCCGTATGCAGGACTTCTCCGGGAGCTTCATCGAGAGGCCCACGACGCATCCCACGCATACCGGAACGCCCCGGCGGACGTCCCGCCGGAAGGTCCGTCAGACGTGCAATCCGTTGTCTTCGAGGGGGCAAACCTGGCCCGTCTGACAGTCCAGGCTATCGGATCGGACCTCCGGGAAATCATGATGGGGAAAGAGAAACTCCACACCGGCGGCGGAGCGACGGTTTTTCAGGCCTTCCTCCGCCTGACGGACCCGGGAATCGGATTTGCCGTCCGGACCCTGCGCGGCTGCGGCTATTTCTTCGGGGGCGTTCTGCCCCGCTGGTTCGACGACGACGGCTTCCTCATGCAGAAGCTGCTCCACGAGCCGAACGTGGCCGGGCTCAAGCTCTATTCCGATAAGGCGAAGAGAATCCTGGACTTCATCCTTCGGGACCGTGAGGAAGTGACGGCCCGCTGAGGCCGGGCAACCCGCTTATCGCTTCAGGACTTCATCCAGAGCCGACACAAAGGCCTCCATGACCTCCCGGACGGACAGGGTGACCCGGATATAGTTGGGAAAGCGGAAGCCCGTCATGGTGCGGACCATGACCCCGCGGGTCATGAGCTTCCGGTAGGCCAGGGTGTCGCTCATGGGGAGACGGATCATGAAGAAGTTCCCCTCTCCGGAAACGAACGGCAAGCCCCGGGCGGCCAGCTCCTCCTCCAGATAAGCGCGGCTCTCCCGGACCAGCCGCCGGCTTTCCAGGACATGATCCTCGTCGTCCAGCGCCGCCATGGCCGCCTCCTGGGCGACCGCGTTGACGGAATAGACGACACAGGCACGGCGGATGGCATCCACCACCGGCAATGACCCGGCCAGGTAGCCGATCCGCAGGCCCGCCAGCCCGTACATCTTGGAAAAGGTCCGGAACACGACGAGATGGGGGTATTCGTCCAGGAGGGACATGCCGTCGGGATAATCCTCCCGCTCGACGAACTCGCAGTACGCCTCGTCGACGACCACGATCGCCCGGCCGTCGACGACCTCCAGGAAACGCCGGAGCCGTTCCCCTCCCCAGTAAGTTCCCGTCGGATTGTTGGGATTGCAGATGAAGAAGATTTTGGTCCGGTCGTCCATCCGCTCCAGCATCCCCCGGTCGTCGAAGGCGTAATCCCGGAGCGGCACGAGGCGCGCCTCCAGGCCCGAAAAGGTGGCCACCCACTCGTAGACGGCAAACGTCCGGTCCGCCGTGACGATGTTGTCGCCGGCCTCGCAGAAGGCCTTGATGGCGAAGGCAATGACCTCGTTGGCGCCGTTTCCGACGAGAAACCGCTCCGGATCCTTGCCGAAGCGCTCCGCAAGTTTCCGCCGCAGATAGAAGGAATCACCGCTGGGATACAGGGCGGCCCGGGGCGGGACAAAACCGCGGATCACCTCCTGCGCCGCCGGCGGCGGGCCCAGGGCGTTCTCGTTGTTGTTCAGGCGGAAGAGCCGGGAACAGCCGTAAAGCCGCATCAGCTCCGCGTCGGGCCGGCTGGGCACATAGGGCTCGAAGCTCCGTATGTAGGGTGGCAGCAGGCTCTCCAGGGAGAGGGAACTCATGGGCGACCGCCTCCCGCCGCGTACTGAAAGAGGACCACGTCTCCCCGGCCGCCCGCGGGAAGCATCACCCGGGGACGGAATCCGGCGTCGAGAAGCAGGGGGGTAAAAGGCGCCTGCCAGGAACGGCCGAGATCGATCTCGAAGAAGAGTGCGATCCCCGGGACTTCCCGCAAAATGCTGCGAACGTGCTCCTCCAGGTTGGTGACGGCATCCCGGCCCCACCAGACAGGCCGAAGCACGGCCCTTCCCCGTGACCGGTCGAAGGTGGCGGACAAGACGGAAAACGGATAAGACGCCTCGCCCTCTTCATGGGTCAGCCGGACCTCCCGAGCAAAAGCCAGCCGCTCGCAGGACTCCCTCAGAAATACCTCCAGGAGGGGATGGACCCAGGAAACGCCTCCCTCATCCTCCCGGATCTGACGGTAATAAACCGGGGTCTCGACTTCTCCATCCGCGGTGGTGTCGATCAGCGACCCCAGGATCTCGAAATACTCCACCGGCAGAAACAGCGACGGGAGGCGGCTGTACATCCCTGAAACGTCCGATTTCGCGATCGTGGCGATGCATGCCTCGACGAGGAGGCGGCCCGCCTCCGATCCCTGCGGCTGTCCGAACAGACAGGGGCCGAAAAACTCCACCAGCCCCGAACCCTCCCGCCGCCAGGCGATCCCCCCTCCCAGGGGTCCCCTCGCGTCCTCCGCCACAACGACTCCATAATCGCCCGACGCCACCATATCGGCCAGTTTCCCAGGGATCAGAAAGTCGCGGGGACAGATCCCTTCCGGTGCATGACGCATCAGGAGACGGGAGAACAGCTTCAGCGTCTCCGCGTCGGGTGTTTTCACGACCGGAGCGGTCAAAGGCCTGGGAAGGGGAATATCACCGGGAGCGGTTTCCGGGTAAACCTTATCCTTCCGAAAGGTGATCTCCAGGCGATCTTCCCCGTAGCGCGCCCGGATTTTGTCCACCATCCTGGCGGCAATCAGCAAACCCGCTTCCGCGGGCAGTTCGTCCCCGTCACAGGGAATCGACGAGGTCAGGTTGAAGGCCCGCATGTTGAAGAAGCGTGTCCGGAAGGAAAACTCCACCTCCGTGTAATAAATCCCGCCCCGGCAGGTGAGCCGGACGTCCTCTCCGGCGGCCCCCGGACCGGTCAGGTGGGAAAAGATCTCCTCGGACGCCAGGGTCAGGGACAGGGCCTCCTCCCCGGCAAGGCCGAAGGAAAGGGCCGATTTCTCGGCAAAGGCCATAACAACGGGAAGAAAGGCCGGGCGGGGTGGAACCGTGAGCGAAACCTCATCCGGCCGGAGAAAATGCACCCTGTTCATGATCCATATGTCCTTTCCGCATCCTGCAGGGGACGCCTCATGGGCAACCCGTTCATGGCCGGGTGTCTTCCCCGACCGTCGCAAAGACTGCCTGGTCGATCCGTGGCCGGAGTCGGCACCGCCCTCCAGCCTGCCGCAGATTAGCGTATGACCCCTCATTTCACAAGAGGAACGGATTTGAAATCCGCTCCTCTTCCTTTTTCCCTTTCTTTCTTTTTATTAAACAGATCCAGCCGCCAATTGATGGTCGGATGTCGGGAGCAGGGCTTCCCTCGCGCTCAGGAGCGTTTTTTCGACCCTGCAACGTCTCGCTCCGCTGCAAAGTCATAACTCGCGCCCAGGGGCGCTCAGACAGATGACTTTGCGGGCGCTTCGCTGCGACGGCAGGGTACCCCGAAAAAGCCGCTATTCGCGCTCCGGGAAGCCCCCCTCCCGGACCGATGTTCGCGGGGGTGCGACCGGGGGTTCCCAGAGGAGCAATTGGAACATCCCTGCCGGAAGCATGGGACGGGCTGTTCAAAAATGCCCGGATGCAAGGCCCCCGAAATCCTGAGCCGCTTTTCCTTCCCCAACCTCACATCCGCGGGGGCGCGACCGGGGGTTTCCAGAGGAGCGATCAGGACATTTTTCCCATCCCTCTTGCCTTACGGACCATCGACGACGGATCGCGGGAAAAATGGCCGCGACAGCGGAAGCCCCCGTGGCAGCCCCCGCGCCAATGCGTTCAATGTAAAGGGTAAGCGGAGACCTACCGAGAAAGTAAAAGGAAGAAGAGGAGGAGCGGATTTCAAATCCGTCTCTCTATCTCCCCAAAGAAGAGCCCCCCTCCTTCGAAAAGGAGGGGGGCTCGGGGAGGGGTGTGGTATCGCATGCCCGCCGGAGGGCGGGCGGGGTAGTGGAACTCTGCCTAGGCGATGTCCATCGGGGTCGCCATGGGATCCACCCAGCCTCTTTCGATCTTCCGGGGGATCTTCTTTCCTTTAGCCTTCTCTTCTTTCCGTTTCATGGTTCCTTCTCCTTTCCTCTCTGCCTGTTCGCATTTTTTAACCGGCCACATCGCCGGCCTTATTTCCCAATCATGTGGGGAAAGCACGTAGGGTCCACCCACAGGCCGCCTCGCTTGACGGCCCTGCTGTACTTATCCCGGATGGTTCTTCTCTGGGTTTCTTTTCTCATCATTTCCCGGCCCCTTGCCTCTCTCTTTTTTTTCGATTGCAGAATAGCCGGTCCGGCGTGTCTGCACCATCGGGAGGGCTCCGAAATCGAATGGAGAAACGGTGGGAATCTTGTCTCGGTCGGGAAGAAAAATCCGCATCGGTGTCTGTCCGATGAGGACCCGACAGGGTCCCCGCGATACGGGCCGGACACCGGGAGGTTCATGGACAGGCACGCCTGGAAGGGATAAAGGCCGATCCCACGCGGGGGCGCGGCCGGCTCCCGGCAGCTTCAGCCGACGAGCTTGTTCTGGACGGCGTAGAGGGTGATCTCGGCGTTGTTCTTCATCCTCATCTTTTCGAGAATATGAGTCCGATAGGTGCTGATCGTCTTCACGCTGAGGAACAGTTCATCGGCGATGGCGGAAACGGTCTTGCCCGAGGCGATCATGAGCATCACCTGGTACTCCCGGTCCGACAGGAGTTCATGGGGCGGCCGGGTCATGTCGGTGCCGAGAAACTCGGTGAGGCGCTCCCCCAGGGTGGCGCTGATGTATTTCCCTCCCTCCGCAACTTTCCGGATGGCCGAGATCAGCTCATTGGGCGCGCTGGCCTTGGTCAGGTAGCCGGAGGCGCCCGCCCGGAGTGCCCGGATGGCGTACTGTTCCTCAGGATACATGCTCAGGATCAAAACGGGCAGTTTCGGCTTCTCGTCCTTCAGGTCTTTCAGGACTTCCAGTCCACTCCGGCCGGGCATCGAAATATCCAGGAGGACCACGTCGTGCTCCTTCTTCCGGACGCAAGCCATGACCTCCTGACCGTTTCCCGCCTCGTCGGTCACCTCCATGTCGGGCGTCTCCGACAGGACCTGCTTAAAACCGGCCCTCACAATGGGATGATCGTCGGCAATGAGGATGCGGATTTTCTTCATGGTGTATCTCCTCTGTTCTCATAAGGAATTCGAACCTTGACGGTTGTTCCCTTCCCTTTTTGCCCATTGATGACCACGTCCCCGCCCCAGTACAAAACCCTCTCGCGGATCCCCAGGAGGCCGAAGGAATCGGGTTTGGCCATCTGCTCCTCCGTGATTCCCCTCCCGTTGTCCTTCACGCTCAGCCGGACCTCCCCGTTGACCAGCTTCAGCGAGACATGGACCCGCTTGGCCTCAGCGTGGCGCCAGATATTCGTCAGGGTCTCCTGGAAGATGCGGAAGACCGCTGTGGACAGGTCCGGATTCAACTGCATGTCCTCGGGCTCCACCTTGACGCGGCAGTGAATCCCCGTTCGCTTGGTGAATTCGCTTGCCTGCCACTCGATCGCGACGGGGAGTCCCAGGTGGTCAAGCATGCCCGGGCGGAGGTCCATGTAGATCCGCTTGAGGGTCTTCATGGTCATGTCCACGAGGCCCGACATGGCGTCGATCCGCTCCCGGATCTCGTGTTGATCTTCAGGAACTTTTCGGTTCAGAAGGACGATGTCTGTGTTGAGGGCCGTTAGCAGCTGCCCCAGTTCGTCGTGGAGCTCCCGGGCGATGCGGGTCCTTTCCTTTTCCCGGACCGACTGCAGGTGGGCGGACAGGTTCCGCATCTGCTGACGCGACCTTTCCAGCTCCGCTTCGGCCCGCTTTCGTTCGGTGATGTCCTCGTAGGTGATGACGATTCGCTTTTCCTGAAGGCTCTCCCCCGTCCGGGAAGCGCTGACCAGGCAGTCGATATCGGTCCCGTCCTTCTTGCGGCAGGGAAACTCGACGCTTACGGTCCGCTTTTTTTCGAGCGTGTTGTAGAGGATCTCCGCGATGGCCTCGTAATCGGCATCGGTCCGGTACAGGATGCGGCTGCTCATGCCGACGATGTCCCTGGCCCTCCAGCCGAAGACCGCCTGGACGCCGTCGTTGGCGAAGATCACCCGGCGATCCTGCAGGCCGATCACGGCGTGGGGAATGGCTTCCAGGATCGAGGCCTCCAGGGCCTCCAGCTTCGCGAGCTTGTCCCGGGCCGCACTCTGCTCCGTGATGTCCATGGAGTTGCCCAGAACGGCCCGCCGCCCCCGGTAGAGGATGAAGGTGACCGTCTCCATGATCCAACGGATCCGGCCGTCTTTCGTGATGATCCGGAATTCATGGGGGGATTTGCGGTCACCATGAAGCATCTGGTGCGAGTTCTCCCTCACCTTGAAGCGGTCTTCCGGGTGGACGAGCTGCATCGAGTTCATCCCCGTCAGCTCCTTCTGGCTGTACCCGGCATATCCGGCGGCATTCTCGTTGACGAACTGGAAGACCCCGTCCTGGACGACATAGACCCCGGCCTGGGAGCTGTCGGCCATGGTCCGGTAGGCCTCCTCGGCAAGCTTGCGGTCCGTGATGTCCTCGAAGGTAATGACGATGTTCTTTTCCTTGAGGCTTTCACCGATGCGCGAGGCGGTGATGAGGCACTCGATGTGCCGGCCGTCCTTGCGGCGACAGGGGAACTCGGTGCTGTGGGTACGCTGGTTCTCCAGAGTGGAATAGAGCTCCTGGGCGATGGAATCCCAGTCCCCGTCGCTGCGATACAGGACCCTGGTCGTGGCGCCGATCAGTTCCTCCGCCCGCCAGCCGAAGACCTGTTCGACCCCATCGTTGGCGAAGATGATGCGGCGGTTTCTCAGGCCGATCACGGCGTGGGGAATGGCCTCGAGGATGGACGCCTCCAGGGCCTCCAGTTCCGCCAGCTTGTCCCGGGCCTCGATCTGCTCGGTGATGTCCATCGAGTTACCCAGGACGGCCCGCTTTCCCTTGAAGCGGATGGAGGTGATGACCTCGGTGATCCACCGGACGTCTCCGCTCTTGGTGATGGTGCGGAATTCGTACGAGGAGGTCCGGTTCCCCCGGAGCATCTGGATCGCTGCCTGGCGGACCCGTTCCCGGTCCTCCGGGTGGACCAGGCTCATGGACTCCATGCCGAGGAGGTCCTCCCGCGGGTATCCCCAATAGTCCGCCGCATGCTGGTTGACGAACCGGAATTTGCCATCCTGGACGACGTAGATGCCCGCCCGGGACGTGTGCTCCAGGGTCCGGTAGAGCCCCTCCACCAGGAGACGGTCCGGTCCCGACGGGGCCAGCTTGTCGAGTTTCCTCCGCAACTGCCCGATCTTGCGAACCAGTTGTTCCTTGGTATTCGTCTCTTCTGCCACGCCGGTTCCTCCCAGGTACAGGAAATGTCGGACGAATTTACGTGGATTTGTAACAGGTTTACCCCTGCTGTGCAAGGTTCGAGTCACGGTCCGAGTCACGGTCCGGCAGTCCTGTCCCTTTTCCCGGCCTCCTATTTTCATCTTGACAAGCAAAGGCCTTGTTTCCTACATACCCCAAAAGCGCGGATCTACCGCGCGGGACGGATGCCGAGGAAGAGGGGTGGAAAGCCCCCGCTGCCCCGCAGCCGTGAAGGGAACGAAAGCCCGAAACGCCACTGCCGCGGATCTACCGCGGTGGGAAGGCGGGCAAGTAGGTCGCCCGAAGCCGGAAGACCGGTCCGTCCCGATGACCTCGAGGGAGGCAACCCGTGGAATATACCCTCCACAAAATCGTCACGCCGGCCCGGCTGATCCGGGTGACGCTTCTTTTTTTCCTGGCTTTCATATTCGTCGCCTTTGTCGCGATCCTCGTCGGTCCGTCGGAGATTGCCCCCCTTGAGATCCTGAGGAGTATTTTCCGGGATCGGCAAGGGACGGAAGCCGCCGCCGATCCGGGAAGGACGATCCTGTTTTCGATCCGGATTCCCCGGGTCCTCTTTGCAGGGATCGTCGGAGCGGCCCTTTCCACCGCCGGCGTCGTCTACCAGGCTCTCCTCCGCAATCCCCTGGCGGATCCCTACATCCTGGGCGTTTCGGGCGGTGCTTCCGCCGGGGCCGTCGCGGGCATCCTTCTCGGCACCGCCACCGTACCCTTCGGTACGCCGCTCCTGGCCTTTGCCGGGGCCCTGGCCGCCACCTTCCTAGTATTCGGGACAGCCCGGAAAAACGCTTCCCTGTCCTCAAACACACTGATCCTGGCGGGCGTCATCGTCAATGCCTTCACGACCGCCCTGGTCTTTTTTTTCCTGTCCATCAGCACCAGCAGCGAGGTGCACAACGTGGTCTTCTGGATCATGGGGGACCTCGGGATCGCCTCGGGGAAGGACATCGGCCTCGTCGCCCTGGTTCTCCTGGCCACGTTCATCCTGATTTACGCCTACGGGCGTTCTCTGAACCTCCTGGTCGTCGGCGAGGAAACCGCCTCTCGCCTCGGCGTCTCCGTCGAAAGCACGAAGAAGATCCTGCTGGCGGCAGCCTCCATCCTGACGGCGGCGGCCGTCTCGCTCTGTGGGACCATCGGTTTCGTGGGGCTCATCATCCCCCACATGATGCGAATGGCCCTGGGCACGGATCACCGCCTGCTCCTCCCGGCATCTTTCCTCTTCGGGGGGGCCTTCCTGATCGCCGCCGACACCCTTTCCCGCATCCTGCTCGCCCCGACGGAGGTGCCGGTGGGGGTCGTCACCGCTTTCTGCGGCGCCCCGTTCTTCATTTACCTGCTGAGGAAAAGGAGCGCCTGATGCCAGCCGTTCGCATGGAAAAGGTGAGTTTCCGTTACGACCGGGCCTGGGTGCTGCGAGGCGTCTCCCTGGACGTGGAGCGCGGGGCATTCCTTGGGATTCTCGGCCCGAACGGATCCGGCAAGACGACGCTTCTGAATCTGGTCGATGGGATCCTCTCACCCCGGGAAGGACGGGTTCTCCTGGAGGGAGCCGATGCATCGTCCCTGGACCGGAACGAACTGGCCCGGATGGTGGCGGTGGTTCCCCAGGATTCTCCCCTGATCTTTCCCTTCACGGTCCAGGAGATCGTCCTCATGGGACGCGCTCCCCATCTGGGACGCTGGCGGTTCGAGGGAAAACGCGATTTCGAGATTGCCCGGGACGCCATGGAGAAAACGGGCACCCTCCCGCTGGCGGGACGCCCCATGAGCGCACTCAGCGGGGGGGAGCGGCAGCGGGTCTTCATCGCCCGCGCCCTGGCCCAGGAGCCGCGAATCCTCCTGCTGGACGAGCCGACGTCCAATCTCGACATCCGTCATCAGAGTGAATTTTTCAGCCTGGTGGCGGAGTTGAACCGGACGCAGGGACTGACGGTGATTGCCGTCAGCCATGACATCAACCTGGCCTCCCTCTACTGCCGGCGGATCGTCCTCCTGAAGGACGGGACCGTCCACGGCGAGGGAAGACCCGAAGAAATCATCTCGGAGGAAAGCATCCGGAACGTCTTCGGGGTGCCCGTCCGGGTGGACCGCCACCCTCAGACGGGAAAACCCCGGATTGCACCCATCTGCAACATGCCCCCGGAGCGAGGAAGCCGGTCGGATGCCGGCGCTGCCCCGCAACTGTAAGCGGAACGAAATCTGCAGAAGGCCACGGATCCGGATCAGCCCGCCCCGTACCGGGGAACGGGGCTGATCCAGGCGGATCGGGAAGGCGCAGAGAGTAGGATCGAAGGAAGCCGCGAGCCAGGACACTCGACCGGGGGAACATCATTCCGATTCCCGAGGGGGAAGAAAGGAGTATTCATGAAGCACGTCATCCGTTTCCTTGTCGTATTCCTGTTTGCCAGTGCCTCTCTGCCCGCCGCCGCCCCGCCTTCCATGGCCGCCACCCCACCGGACCAGCCGTCCGACCGTCCGGCCGTCATGGAAGAGGTCGTGGTCACGGCCACGCGCAGCACCGAGGAGGTCCGGAACATTCCCGCGGCCGTCACGGTGATCACGGAAAAGGACATCCGCGACTCCGGGGCCACGAGCCTGGTGGAGGTCCTGGAGAAAGTGGAGGGAATCCAGGTCCGGTCGTACAGCGGCAACTCGCCCCAGGCCATGGTGGACCTGCGCGGTTTCGGGGGGGATAATCCGTATGGGAAAACCGTGATCCTCCTGGACGGCCAGCGCCTGAACCGCCCGGACATGGCCTCGGTGAACTGGTTCCAGGTTCCCCTGTCCAGCATCGAGCGCGTCGAGGTGGTCCGGGGGGCGAGCTCCGTCCTCTACGGCGACGCCGCCGTGGCCGGTGTCATCAACATCATCACGAAGAAGGGAACACCCGGAACGCGGGCCTACGCCTCCGTGACCGGCGGCAGTTACGGCCTCCACAACGAAAAGGCGGGAGTCTCCGGCAAGGCGGGCTCCTTTTCCTACTCCGTCCAGGGAGAAAACTACTTCAGCCTCGGATACCGCAGGCATTCGACCCTTTCATCGCAGAGCGCCGGCGCAAACTTCCGCTACGACGCTTCGGACGCGCTCTCCGCCTCCCTGGGGGTCTCCTTCAACCGCTCCGAGTACGAGCTCCCGGGAAATCTCACCCGGATGGAAATGGCTTCGGACCGGCAGCAGGCTGAGCCGGCCCGCCCCGCCTACTGGACCTCCGGCGGCTACGGGGATGACGCACTGGACAAGCACACAAACATGAACCTGAAGATCGAGTCCCTGCTCGGCTCCTTCGGGCGTCTGGAGGTGATGGCCTCCTACGGCAAAAAGGAGATGGATGCCAACATGGCATCCTGGGTGCTCTACACTTATACAGAATCGGAAACATACGGATTCACGCCGAAATACATTCTCGAGCACTCGTTTTTCGGTTTTTCCAACAAGCTGACCACCGGCGTGGACATCTACCGGGAGCCCTATGTCAAAAAGTTTTACGGCAGCCGGGAGCGGACGGACAGAACGGCCATCGCGGACCTGTACAAGAACAGTTTCGCCTTCTACATCCGTGATGAATTCAGCGTCCTCAAGAACCTGATCCTGAGCGCCGGTTACCGCAACGAGCGGGCCGTAATGGGGGGAGACTACAACAACCACACCACTCCCGCCCAGAGTTTCACGAACAGAGAAAAGATCCATCACGGCGAGGCTTTTGAGAGCGGCCTGACCTGGCTGATCGGCAAGAAATCGAGCGTCTTCGCCAAGTACGCAACGGTCTTTCGCTTCCCATTCCTGGACGAGCAGGCCTCCTACAACGGCTTCGGAGGGACACCCTTCTTTGTGGACATCGAGAAGGAAACCGGCCGGAGCTACGAGGCGGGAACCCAGTTCTTCCCGTTGGACAGCCTCAAGATCGCCCTCTCGGCATTCCGCATCGACATGGAGAATGAGATCGCCTGGAACAGCCTGACCTTCCGCAGCGAAAATCTTGACCCGTCCCGCCACGACGGCCTGGAGGCGTCCTTCTCCTGGCAGGCCGCAACCTTCGCCCGGCTGTACGGGAATTTCACCTACCACCGGGCAACCTTCGAGGCGGGGGAATTCAACGGCAGGGAGATCCCCCTTGTCCCGAGACGCATGGCCCGGCTGGGCGTTGAATTCAGCCTGCCGTATGCCTTAACGGTAAAGCCGGAGGTGCGTTATGTCGGCGACAGCTACATGAGCGGCGACAACAACAACGACGGTGACAAGCTCGAATCCCACACGGTGTTCGACCTGTATGCGTTCTACCGGCCGGAAATCAGGGGATTGAAGCTGATCGTCTTCCTCGGTGTGGAAAACCTGCTGAACGCGACGTATTCCTCCTTCGGCGTGGAGGAAACGGCCTGGACCCCCCGGGTGTACTACCCCATGCCGGAGCGTACCATCAAGGGAGGACTGACCGTCGAGTTCTGACGTCAGACCAGGCGGGCCGGGGGGCGGACCCCCTCCCTCCCCGGCCCCATCCCATATCCAGGGCTATTTCCTGCCCGATCGACCGGCCTCGCACTCATCCGCCATCGCCCGTTGACAAACCCCCTCCCTTGGCGTATTGCAGCTATCATTCCGGCAGCAAATCTCAATACGTCCAGTAAATGGGAAGAATTGTCATGGCATCGGAAACGGGATGGATCTGGGTGGACACGCCAGAGAAGCGGAGGCAGGCCGGTCAAGACATCGCCTCTTCTCCCTGGATCGCCCTGGACACGGAATACGACTCCTTCCGCTATTTTCGGGACAAGCTCTGCCTCATCCAGGTCAAGACGCCCGCCATGACCTACCTGGTTGACCCCCTGGACGGCACGCTTCCGGAATATCTCGCCTCGCCCTTTGCCAGCCGCCAGACCCTGAAAGTGTTCCACGCCGGAGACAACGACATCCGCCTTCTCCACCGCGATTTCGGATTCACCTTCCGGAACGTCTTCGACACATATCGGGCGGCCACCCTCCTGGGATACCCGAACCTCTCCCTGGCGGCCCTGGTGGAGGATTGCCTCGGTATTCCCTTTCCGAAGCGCAAGAAGGTCCAGCGTTCCATCTGGGACGTCCGTCCCCTGACGGAGGAGCAGCTCACCTATGCGGCGGAGGACACACGGCACCTGATTCCCCTCTACCGGAAGCTGGAAGCGGAAATTCGGGAGAAGGGCCTCCAGGAGGAGGCCAAGCGCTCTTTCCGTGAAATCGCCGCTGCCCGCTGGCAGGAGCGGCCTTTCCGTCCCGACGGGTACCGCAGGATTCAGGGAGTCTGGGAGTTGACCGAGCCGGAGCGGGAACGGCTGAAACGGCTGTATTCCTGGCGCTGGTGGAAAGCGAAGCAGATGGACCGCTCGCCCTTTATGCTCATTTCCTCGCAGGAGATGATCGCCTTGGCCGGACTGGAGAATGCTACCATTGAGACGCTGCGGAAAAGCGGGATCCTGTCTCCGGAACGCACCGGCCGGTACGGCGCCGACCTGGTGAAAGTCCTCCGGGAGCTGTGAAGAGAGCCGGCAAGAGCCGCGGAAACGGAACGCAATTCCTCGTCCGATAAAAACAGCACAACGGATTTCAAATCCGTTCCTTCTTCCTTTTTTCTTCTTTTTCCAAGAAACCATGACGCGAATGAAAAGCCAGCATGTGGGAGAGGGACTTCCCTCGCGCTCAGAAGCGTTTTTTCGACCCTGCAACGTCTCGCTCCGCTGCAAAGTCATAACTCGCACCTGGCGGTGCTCAGACAGATGACTTTGCGGGCGCTGCGCTGCGACGGCAGGGTGCCCCGAAAAAGCCGCTATTCGCGCTCCGGGAAGCCCCCACTCCCCGACCAATGTTCGCGGGGGCGCGACCGGGGGTTCCCAGAGGAGCAATTGAAACATCCCTGCCG
>CAZODI010000049.1:0-21602 GCA_964578535.1 uncultured Syntrophaceae bacterium | reverse complement strand
TTTCCGTCCTGCCGGCTTAACGCTCCGGGTACGCCGCTTGCGGAAACGCTTCCGCGACGGCGGAAACCACCGTGGCAGCCCCCGCGCCCCGGCATCGCCCATCGTCCGCGGGGGGCGCGACCGGGGGTTTCCAGAGGAAGCATTGGGAAGCGTTTCCATCCTGCCGGCTTAACGCTCCGGGTACGCCGCTTGCGGAAACGCTTCCGCAACGGCGGATACCACCGTGGCAGCCCCCGCGCCCGGACGAAAAAAAAGGGCCGGAGGCTCACGGTCCTCCGACCCTTTTCTCTATGTCAGGCGCTCTGCGCCGGTTGGGAGTTGCTTACCAGCCCCGGGGACCCATTCCCCGACCCTGTCCGCGGCCGGGGCCCGTACCGTCGCATCCGGCACCCGCTCCCGGACCGAAGCCACGACCGAAGCCGGGACCGCGTGCCTGGACCTGGGCCTTCTGTTCGGGCGTCAGGACATTCAGCATCTGGAGGCGGTGCTTCGTGGCCTTTTCATTCAACTGGGCCTTGATGGCATCGATATCTCTGTTCACCTTCAGGATCTTCTCCTCGTTCGGGGCCGTCTCCAGCCAGAGGGTCCTGAGCTCGCCCCGCTTCGCGAACATGGCCGCCTGGAGGGGCTGTACGTCCTTCTGGTGGGCCACCCGCAGGGCCTGGATCTTCGCGCTCTGTTCCGCCGTCAGGTTCAGGCCCGCCGGACCGCCGACGTCTCCCGTATTGTAACAGGGACCCCTCCCCCATCCTCTGCCTCCTCCCGGACCGTAAGCCCAGGTCGTGGTAGCCATCAGGACAACCGCCAGAATCGCCACGGTCGTCATCAATCTCTTGGCTTTCATTTCCGAATCTCCTTTCTGTATCGCTCTTTGCGTTTTTAAATTTCTTCTCTGTGGTTCCGTTTCCCTTTTGCAGGGATACAAAGCAACCGCTGTGCCAACACGGCAAACGATCCATAACATATTGATATGACCATTCTTTTAAAAACAAACGGCACACCGCTCCGCTTCCTGACACCCCGGCGAGAAAAAACTGGATACAGAATATCCGCCTGTGGTATCCGGCTGGATACTAACTATCCACCCTGGGGAGATGGCATCATGAACACCCGGACGATACCGACGAAACGCAGCCGTTTCTCCCCCGAAAAACCATTCTGGGCCGGGTTCTCGCCCTGGATCGTCCTTGGCGCCGCCGTCATTCTTGCCCCCCTGTACGGTTGGATGGCGCTGACAAACATGACCCGCCACGAGGCATTCATGAACCAGCTTCTCCTGGAGAAGGGGGAAGCCCTGATCCGCTCCTACGAGGCGGGGGCACGAACGGGCCTGGGCCTGCACAGCTGGGGCTACCTGGAACTGCAGAAGCTGCTGATCGAGACGGCCGAGCAGCAGGGAGTCGATTACATGGTGGTCGTGGACGGGGAGGGAGCCATCCTGGCGGACAGCGATCCCTCGTCGGTGGGCCGTCCCTATGGAACCGACCTGGACCTGAAGGAGATCGCCCGCTCCGGGCAGGTACGCTGGAGACTGGTTCCAAACCCCGGCGGCGAAGACAGCTTCGAGGTTTACAGGGCTTTCAAACCGGTTGCCGGCCGTCCTCTCTTCGGCCCGGGGGGACGGATCGCTCCTCCGGTGAATCCGGAAGCGATCGGGAAACTCATTGTTTTCGTCGGCCTGGATACCACTCCAATCGAGGACATCCGGAAGCGGCAGAAAAACCAGTCGATCGCCCAGGGCGCCCTTTTCCTTCTGGTCGGATGCGCCGGATTCCTGATTCTCTTCATCGTCCAGGAATGGCGGACAACCCGACAGTCGCTCTCCCGGATCAAGGCCTTCTCGGACCGCCTCGTGGAGCACATGCCCATCGGTCTCATTGCGGTCGGAAACGACGGCCTCATTGCCGCCTGCAACCGGTCGGCCGAGGACATCCTCAGCCTGGCTCCGGGTGGGGTGGACGGCAAGCCGGCCCGGGAAATCCTCCCCCAATGCCTGCAGGATCTGCTGGCGGATCTGCGGAAAGACGGGAAAACCCTCGAGCAGGAGCTGGAGTGCCTGCTTGATGACGGCCGCATCCTTCCCCTGGAGACCCTGGTCACGACCCTGGAATCGGAAGAGGGCACGCCGCTCGGATCCATTCTCCTGTTCCGGGACATCACGGAAATGCGCCAGCTCAAGGAAGAAGTCGCCCGCAGCCAGCGCCTGGCGTCCCTAGGCAGCCTGGCCGCCGGCGTGGCCCATGAAATCCGCAACCCCCTGAGCTCCATCAAGGGATTCGCCACGTACTTCCGGGAGCGCTACCGGGAGATCCCGGAAGACCGCAGTACCGCGGACATCCTGATCCAGGAGGTGGACCGGCTCAACCGGGTCATCACCCAGCTCCTGGAGTTCGCCCGCCCCGTGACGCTCCAGAAGAAACCCGTTGCCATCGGAGAGGCGGCCGAACGCGCGCTCCGGGTCGTTGCGGGAGAGGCCCGGGCGAAGAACGTCGCCGTGGAAAACCGGATTCCGGACGATCTGCCGGCCGTCGAGGCGGATCCGGACCGGCTGCACCAGGTGTTTCTCAATCTGTACCTGAACGCCCTGGCGGCCATGGAGAAGGGCGGGATTCTGACCACCGCGGCGGCCGCCGACCCGGACGGAACCGTCCGGATTCAGATATCGGACACGGGGACGGGCATTCCGGCGGAGGACCTGGAGCGCGTCTTCGATCCCTATTACACGACCAAACCGTCCGGAACGGGCCTGGGCCTGGCCATCGTCCACAAAATCGTCGAGGCCCACGGCGGCGACATCCGCCTGGAGAGCGGTCCGGGCAGGGGAACCGCCGTGACGTTCCGGATCCCCGACAGGAAAACGACATGAAAAAGAGCGAACACATTCTCGTCGTCGACGACGACCGGGCCCATCGGACCATGCTGAAGACCCTCCTGGGAGGATGGGGATACGCCGTCGCCGAGGCCGACGACGGAGCCGCCGCCGTGGCCGCGGTCCGGGAGGAGCCGTTCGACCTGGTCCTGATGGACATCCGGATGGTGCGCGTCTCGGGCATCGAGGCCCTGGCGGAGATCAAGGCCTTCAACCCCGCCCTGCCGGTCATCCTCATGACCGCTTACGCATCGGTGGAAACCGCGGTGGAGGCGCTCAAGAAGGGGGCCTACGACTACCTCACAAAGCCCCTGGACTTCGACGAGCTGAAGCTGACGATCCGGAGGGCCATGGAGCACCTGCACCTGGCGGAGGAGAACCGGATGCTCCGGGAAAACCTGAAGGAGCAGTACGACCGCACCAACCTCCTGGGGCACTCCGCCGCGATGACCCGGCTCCTGGAGACGGTCGTCCAGATCGCCCCCACGGAGGCGACGGTCCTGATTACGGGAGAATCGGGCACGGGAAAGGAGCTGATCGCCGGCGCCATCCATTACAACAGCCTCCGGAAGGACGGCCCTTTCGTCAAGATTAACTGCGCCGCCCTGGCGGAAAGCCTCCTGGAGTCCGAGCTCTTCGGCCACGAAAAGGGCGCCTTCACCGGGGCCGACCGGCGCAAGGAGGGAAAGTTCCGCCAGGCCGACGGGGGAACCCTCTTCCTCGACGAGGTGAGCGAGATGTCCCTGGGAATGCAGGTCAAGCTGCTCCGGGTTCTCCAGGAGCGGGAGATCACGCGAGTGGGCGGCAGCGACGTCCTCGTGGTGGACGTGCGGATCATCGCCGCCACGAACCGGGATCTCCTCCAGGAAATCGGCCAGGGCCGCTTCCGGGACGATCTCTACTACCGCCTGAATGTCGTCAACCTGGCCGTCCCTCCCCTCCGGGAACGCCGCGAGGACATTCCTCTCCTGGCCCAGCATTTCCTGGCCCGGTTTGCGGAAAAAAACAAGAAGGCCATCAAGGGATTCGCGCCCCGGGCGATGGACCGGCTTCTCCGCCACGCCTGGCCGGGAAACGTCCGGGAGCTGATGAACGCGGTGGAGCGAGGCGTGGTCCTGGCCAGATCGGAATGGCTCGGGGAGGACGACCTGGCCCTGACGCTTCCCGGCGGCGCCCCGCCCGCCCCGTCTTCGATCCCGGGAGAGCCGGCCCTTTCCGTGGAGGGAACCTCCCTCGAAGAACTGGAACGGGCCGCCATCCTGAAAACCCTGGAGGATGCCGGAGGAAACAAGAGCGAGGCGGCTCGCCGGCTCGGCATCACGCGCCGCACCCTCCACAAGAAGCTGAAACAGTACGGGCTGATGCAGGCGAATCCATGAAGATCCTGGTGTGCATCAAGCAGGTCCCGGACGACGACGCCCCGGTGGCGCCGAACGACAGCGGGACTCGCTGGAGGGCCGCCGAAGGAGCGGACTGGCGGGCCAACCGCTACGACGAGCATGCCCTGGAGGAAGCCCTGCGGATCCGGGAGGCGATCCCGGGCACGCGGATCGACGCCGTCTCCGCCGGTCCTCCGCGCGTCCGGGCCGCCCTGCGACGGGCCCTGGAGATGGGCGCCGACGAAGGCATCCTGATTCTCATGGAGGAAGACGCGAACCCGATGCCCTCGGAAATCTCCGCCCTCCTGGCCACTTGGGCCGAAGGCCGGGGATACGACCTGATCCTGGCGGGAACGCTCTCGGAGGACGACATGCACGGCCAGACCGGTCCCATGCTGGCGGCGCGCCTGGACTGGCCGTGGGCAACCTCCGCGGTCCGTCTGGACGTCCGCCCCGGGGAACAGGCCGGCCTGGAAGGTCCCTGCATCGTCGTGGAACGGGAGATGGAGGGGGGCAGAAGGGAGATCCTGGCGATCCGTCTCCCGGCGATCGTGGCGGTCCAGACGGGAATCAACCGGCCTCGCTACCCGGCCCTGTCGCACGTGCTCCGGGCCCGCTCCCAGGGGCTCACGGAAGTCCCCGCGGATACCCTGCCGGCCCCGGAGATCCGGGAACGCTCCCTCCGGGTCTCGGCCCCGCCGGCCGCATCCTGCCGCTTCCTGGAAGGGACGACGGAGGAGAAGGCCATGGAACTCCTCCGGATCCTCCGGGACCGGTCTCTGCTCTGAAGCACTTCCCGGCAGCCGGGGTCCTTCCGTTCAGCGGTCAAACAGGACTTTTTCTTCTTCTTCCGTCCGCTCCCGCACCTCGGAGCGCCACGGATTGTGATAGGAGCGGCAGCCGAATCCCGCCTGAAGCTGCTCCCGGATGAAATCGGACATGCCCCCCGGCTCGACCATGAGGCGGCAGACGTATCGCGAGCCGTTCCAGTGCAGCTCCGGGCAGCGGCGGTCGCGCTTGCCGGGATGGCGGTGCAGTCCGAAGGTGCAGGTGTGGCGGATGCAGCAGTATCCGCAGCCGACGCAGTCGTGACGGTCCGATTTCTCCCGGATCATGGGTCCCGCTCCTCCGTTCCGCTTCCCGTGATGAACCGGATGCACCATAAGGCATCGGCGGCCGGCGTGTCAAAACAATCCGCCGGCGGTTGCCCGGTCAAATTCCGTTGACGGGAAAAAAGGAAAAGTGATAGGCCTGCCCCGAATTGTCCAAGACGGGAGAAAACCATGTTTCTGAAACAGATGCAGGTGGGGATGATGGCCGTTTTCGCCTATATCGTCGGCGATCCCCGGACGGGGGAAGGCCTGGTCATCGATCCGGCGGCGAACACCGCCGGCATTCTCGAGGAGGCCCAAAGGGCCGACCTTACCATCAAGTATATCGTGAACACCCACGGCCACGTGGACCACATCTCCGGCAATCAGGACATGAAGAAAAAGACCGGCGCCCCGATTGTCGTTCACGAGGACGACGCGGACATGCTGACGTCCACACCGGCCATGATGCTCGCCATGTTCCGGGCCCAGAAGTCCCCGGCGGCGGATCTCACCGTGCGGGACGGCGACACGATCACCGTCGGCAGCGTCTCCCTGAAGGTCATCCACACCCCGGGGCACTCGCCCGGAGGAATGGCCCTCTACACGGAAGGCTACGTCTTCACGGGAGACACGCTCTTCGTCGAGGCGGTGGGCCGGACCGATCTTCCCGGCGGATCCTGGCAGGTCATGAGCCGATCCATCCGGGAGCGTCTTCTCTCCCTCCCCGACGACACCGTGGTCCTGCCGGGCCACAACTACGGACGCCAACCCACCTCCACCATCGGACACGAAAAAAAATTCAACCCTTTCCTGCGATAGCCGGATGCCCTCCGGGCAGGAAACAACGACTCGAACGGAGGCGCAAGCACCCATGAAGGAATCGAAAGGCCTGATGGAGACGAACCTGGACGGCCTGAACCTGGCTGGCCGAGGCAAGGTCCGCGACGTCTACGACCTGGGAGACAGGCTTCTGATCGTTACAACGGACCGGATCTCCGCCTTCGACGTGGTCATGGCCGATCCCATCCCCGGCAAAGGCAAGATCCTGACCCTCATGTCCTCGTTCTGGTTCGGGGTCATGAAGGACCTGGTGCGCCATCACCTGCTGTCCACGGATCCGGCGGACTTCCCCGCATCCTGCGCCCCGCACCGGGAGATCCTGGAGGGCCGTTCGATGCTGGTTGAAAAGGCCCGCCCCCTTCCCGTGGAATGCATCGTCCGCGGTTATTTGAGCGGCTCCGGCTGGCAGGAATACCGGAAGAGCCGCTCCATCTGCGGAATCCCCCTGCCGGAGGGGCTGAACGAGTCGGCCCGACTGCCGGAGCCCCTGTTCACGCCGACCACCAAGGCGGAAATCGGACAGCACGACCTGCCCATGACGCGGAAGGAAATGGAGGACAAGATCGGAGCGGAGCTTACGGAACGGGTGATCGGACTGAGCATTGCCGTCTACCGGCGGGCCGCCGAGCGGGCGCTCAAGGCGGGCATCATCATCGCCGACACGAAGATGGAATTCGGACTCCTGAACGGCGAGCTGATCCTGATCGACGAGATTCTGACGCCCGATTCCTCCCGCTTCTGGCCGGCCGACTCCTACGGGGAGGGACGGTCCCAGAAGAGCTTCGACAAGCAGTTCCTCCGGGATTACCTCCTGTCGCTGAACTGGGACCAGAAGCCTCCGGCGCCGCCCCTGCCCGCGGACATCGTCCGGAAAACCCTGGAACGGTATGAGGAGGCGCTGCAGCGGCTGACCGCATGACAGGCGCCCGCCTTGACAGACCTATCCCCCGTGATTAGCTTCACGTGTTGAAAAAAGCGGTCCCGGTGCCGTCGCAACCTGCACCGGCCGGACAGGGTGGTCCCGTAATTCCTCATGAAACGTCAAGAACTTCCCGATTACAAAGAAAAGCAGCGCATTCTCCATCTCGACAGGACGCAACCGGCGACGCTCTCCGCACTGGGAGACCGATACCTCGCCGCCGGGCGGATCGCCGACGCCGTCGAGTGCTTCGGCCGGGCGAACGATACGGACAAGCTCCGCGCCATCCTGACCCGTGCCGGCGAAGAGGGGGACGTCCAGTTGTTTCTACAGGTCGTCAAGGGGCTGGGCCGGGAAGCGACGGTAGAAGAGTGGAACCGGCTCGGAGAACAGGCCCTCCGGAGGGGCCGCCTCACCTTTGCCCACCACGCCTTCGAGAAGAGCGGCAACACCGAAGGTCTCCGGCAGGTTCACGAGGCCGGGAAGGCTCCGGTGGATGGCGGAGGTGTCGAATGAGCAAACGCTGCTACTATGAAATTCTCGAAGTCCAGCGGACGGCCAGCGAAGAGGAGATGAAGAAGAGCTACCGCCGGCTGGCGATGCAGTACCACCCGGACCGGAATCCCGGGGACCGGGAGGCGGAGGATAAGTTCAAGGAAGCCGCGGAGGCCTATGAGGTCCTGAGCGATCCGCAGAAACGGGAGATCTACGACCGCTACGGCCACGAGGGGCTGACCAGCAGCGGATTCCGGGGTTTTTCCGGGTTCGACGACATTTTTTCCAGCTTCGGCAGCATTTTCGAAGACATTTTCGGTTTTCGCGGCGGCCGCTCCCGAACGGCGGCCCGGGCCGGCGCCGACCTCCGCTACGACCTTTCCCTTTCCTTCATGGAGGCGGTGAGGGGCATTTCCAGGGATATCGACATCGAGAAATACGAACCGTGCCGGGAGTGCGAGGGATCCGGATCGGCACCCGGAACGGCCCCGGAGATCTGCAGCCGCTGCCGGGGCCGTGGCCAGGTTACCCAGACGAGCGGCTTTTTCAGCATCAGTTCCACCTGCCCGTCCTGCCGTGGGCAGGGAGCGGTCATCACCAGCCCCTGCAAAACTTGCGGCGGATCCGGAAGGGAGCGGGTCCGCAAGACCGTAAACCTGAAGATTCCCGCCGGTGTGGAAACGGGCTCCCGCCTGCGCCTGCGGGGAGAGGGCGAGAAGGGGGTTCACGGAGGCCCCAGCGGAGATCTCTATATCTTCCTCCACGTGGAGCCTCACGAGTTCTTCGAGCGCAGCGGCGACGATATCTACTGCCGGATCCCCATCTCCTTCGTCCAGGCCACCCTCGGCGCCAGCATCGAGGTGCCGACGCTGGAAGGGACGGAAAAGCTGAAGATCCCGCGGGGCACCCAGGGCGGCAAGACGTTCCGCCTGAAAGGCCGGGGCATCTCCCGCCTGCGCGGCCACGGACGCGGCGATCAGATCATCGAAACCGTGGTCGCAATCCCGACGTCGCTGAACCGGAAGCAGGAGGAACTCCTCCGGGAGTTCGAGCGCCTCGGGAGAGAATAAGGGGTCCCCCCTTCGTTCCCGGCATGGTCATCCGTGACGTCCCCGGAAAAATGTGCTAAGAGTCCCACACACCGGTGCCGGCGTTCCGCCCGTCCATATCGCACCGGCAGCCACCTAACACCAGGAAGCAAAAGGAGGTTTTATGACGGACAAGTGGAAAAAAGCGCTGGCGGTCGTGTTCGGGGTCCTGATGCTTGCCGGATGTGGCTTGGAGACAGCCCTGATCGTCGGGGGAGTCGCTGCGGCGGGGGCAGGAGGCGGCACCTATGCGTACATCAACGGCGAGATGAAGACGGATTACTATTTCGCCATGGACAAGACCTGGAAAGCCTGCGAGAAGACCGTGGCGGACATGAAGGGTCGGGACGTGTCGCCGGAACGGAAGATCGGCGAGGGAACGATCAAGGCCGTCATTGACGGTGAGGACGTGACCATCGCACTGAAGTACAAGGACAAAGACGTCACGACGGTCTCTGTCCGCGTGGGGCTGTTCGGCAACAAGGTCTCCTCGCAGCTCATCCAGGATCGGATCCGGGAAAATCTTGCAAAGATCGGGAACGGAGGGCTGGGAAGCAGTCCCGCGCCGGTTGTAAAATCTCTTCCGGCAACCGGTGCCGCGGCCGGAACTCCCTGATGAACGACGGATCCCGGCCCCCTGCGGGGAGAGCGGCGGATTGAGCGCCGCCACCGGCCGGGAATGCCCATGAAAAAGAAACTGATCCTGGGAATCCTGCTGAGTGCGGTCCTGGTCTGGCTCTCCGTGCGGGGAATCCGTTTCGGGGACGTGGCCGAGGGGTTCCGGTCGATCCGCTACGGCTTTCTCGTTCCCGCGCTTGCAGGCCTTTTAGCCATGCAGGTCCTGCGATCCTGGCGCTGGGGCCTGATCCTCAAACCCCTGGAAGCGGTCCGCCCGTGGACCGTCTTTGGAGTCTCCAACGTAGGGTTCCTGGGCATCACGGCCCTGCCGGCCCGCCTGGGAGAGCTGGTCCGGCCCTATCTCATCGCACGCCACAGCAACATCCGGATGACCGCCGCCCTCGGCACGATCCTGGTGGAGAGGGTCATGGACGGAGCAACCGTTCTCCTCCTGGCGATGATCGCCCTGCAGTGGACGCCCTTCCCGCCCTGGCTCGTCCGCTCCGGCATCCTGTTCGGAGCGGCCATGCTGGTGCTGATCTTCCTGATGATCTTTCTGTCCTTCCGGCGGGAAAACGCCCTGCAGGCGGCGGAGTTCGTCATTCGACGGATTCCCGGCCGTTTTGCCGCCCCGATCCGGGGGATGATCCTCCATTTCATCGACGGGTTCGGGATCATCCGGGACGCACGCCTGCTCGTGCAGGTGGGCGCGCTTTCGCTTGTGATCTGGGTTGTGGACGTGGCGATCATTTACGCCATGTTTGCGGCCTTTTCCCTTCCCCTGTCGGTCACGGCAGCCCTGATCCTGATGGTCATCCTCCTGATCGGAATCGCCATTCCCACGGCCCCCGGGTTCATCGGGAACTGGCATTACGCCTGTATCCTGGGTCTCGGGCTGTTCGGAATCGCCAAGGCGGAGGCACTGCCCTTCGCCGTGGTCTACCATTTCATTTCCGTACTGTTCATCGTGGCCATGGGGCTTCCGTTCCTGCCCTTCATGAAATTCTCGCTGACGGACCTGCGGCGGGAGATGAACGGCGGAGAAAAGTCCTGATCAGGACGGCTGGGATTCCCGGTCGTCCGGCCTGGCGTCCAGCCCGTAGGACTTGATCTTCCTGTGAAGATTGCTCCGCTCCAGCCCGATGGCCTCCGCCGTCCGGGAGATGTTCCCCTCGAACTCCTTCAGCTTTTTCATGATGAACTGTTTCTCGAAGTCCTGACGGGCCTCCCGGAGGGAGTCCGAGTCGGAGGGAATGGGAATGTCGGCGGTCTCCGGCCGATGGCCGTTCTCCGTCTTCTGGAGCGGGGGGATATCCGCCACGTCGATGATCCTGCCGGGCGTCATGATGACCAGGCGCTCGACGATGTTCTTCAGCTCCCGGACATTCCCCGGCCAGTCGTGTCGCATGAGCTTCTCCAGGGCCTCGTTGCTCATCGTTTTTTCCACCTCGCCTTCCTTCAGCGAAAAGTCGTGGATGAAACGGGCTACAAGAAGCGGGATGTCTTCCCGCCGGTCCCGCAGGGGCGGCACATGCAGGGGAATAACGTTCAGGCGGTAGTACAGGTCCTGCCGGAAGCGTCCATCCTCCATTTCCCGTTCCAGGTCCTTGTTGGTGGCCGCCAGGACCCGGACGTCCGTGGAGATGAGCCGGTTGCCCCCCACCCGCTCAAAGGTTTTTTCCTGGAGGATGCGGAGGATCTTCGCCTGGGCCTTCTGGCTCATGTCGGCCACCTCGTCGAGGAAGATGGTCCCCTCGTTGGCCAGGTCGAACTTGCCCCGCTTTTTCGAGGTCGCCCCTGTGAAGGCGCCTTTTTCATGGCCGAAAAGCTCGCTTTCGATCAGTTCCTCCGGGATGGCCGCGCAGTTCACCTCCACGAAGGGCTTCTGGCTCCGCCGGCTCCTTCGGTGAATAGAGCGGGCCACCAGCTCTTTTCCGGTTCCGTTTTCCCCCATGATGAGGATCCAGGCGTTGGTGGGAGCCACGATGGAGATCTGTTCCTTAAGCTCCATGATAACGGGGCTCTTGCCCGTCAGCTCGAAGCTCTGGGTGAGTTTCTGCTTCAGGAGGACGTTCTCCTCCTCCAGGCGCATCATGTCCATCGCGTGGTTGATCACCAGGATGATCTTTTCCAGCGACAGGGGCTTCTCGATAAAATCGAAGGCACCCAGCTTCGTTGCCTTGACGGCCGTCTCGATGGTTCCATGGCCCGACATCATGACCACCCGGACCTGGGGAAACTCGGTCTTGATGATCTTGAGCGCCTCGAGGCCGTCCATTCCGGGGAGCCAGATGTCCAGAAGCACCAGGTGGGGGGCCTCCTCCTCCATCATGCGGAGTGCCTCTTCGGCGCTCGGCGCCGTCTGGACTTCGTAGCCCTCGTCGGCGAGGATTCCCTCGAGGGACTGGCAGATGCTTTTCTCGTCGTCAACGATCAGGATGTTCTTATGCATGCTCCGATTCCAGGGAAGGCTGCTTCATGGCTGCGTTCCCGTCCCCTTCCGTCACGGGAAGATAAAAAGACACAACGGTCCCGCAGGGATTGTTGTCCGCCACCTGAACCTGGCCCTGGTGGTCGGAGATGATGGAGCTGACGATGGCGAGGCCAAGTCCGGTCCCGGACACTTTTGTTGAAAAATAGGGCTCGAAAATCTTCATCTTGTAGCGTGGCGGCACCCCGCACCCGTTGTCGGCCACGGCCACCGTCACCCGGGAGTTCCGCCGGTCGAAGGCGGAGCGGACGGCAATGTGTCCGGAGGAGCCCTGCACCGCCGCCACGGCGTTGTCCAGGAGGTTGATCATGACCCGCTTGATCTGCTCCGGATCGATGAGCAGCCGGGGGATTCCGGGATCGAGGTCCAGGTCGAACCGTAGGTCTTTGTGGGCGTCCTGGAACAGGACCACCGGATCGGTGACGACCTCGTTGAGGTCATTGGGCGACGGATTCGTAACGGGCATCCGTGCATATTGGGAAAAGGCGTTTACCAGGTTTTTGAGAACGTCCACGTGATCGATGATGGTCTTCGTGCATTCCTGGAAGACCTTGACGTCCTCCCCGAGGCGATCCCCGTATTTGCGTTGCAGTCTCTGGGCAGAAAGCTGGATCGGCGTCAAGGGGTTTTTGATTTCGTGGGCCATGCGACGCGCCACTTCCCGCCAGGCCGCGGCCCGCTCGGCCTTCTGCATCTCCGTCAGGTCCTCGAAGACCACGACGACCCCCATGTCGCGTCCATCGTCATCCCGGATGTCCGTTGCCGTCATGAGGATCGTGATAGCCCTGCTTTCCACGACGATTTCCATCTGCTTCTGAAGGGCTCCCTCCGGGCTTTCCTTCATTTCCTGCAGCATTTCCCGCGCAAGCACCAGTTGCTCCGCCGTAAGGATGTCCAGGTATGATTTCCAGAGGACCTGTTCCGTCCGGATATGGAGCATCCGCTCCGCAGCCCGGTTGACGGCCGTAACGATGCCGTCCCGGTCGACGGCGATCACGCCCGCCGAGACGTTACCCAGGACCGTTTCCATGTATTTCCGGCGCTCTTCCAGGTCCCTGTTCGCCTCTTCCAGGCGCTGGTTCGACTTCTTGAGCTCCCGGGTCATGGCATTGAAGGACTGCCCGAGGACCCCGATCTCGTCATCCCCGGCGAGGTTGATCTGATAATCCAGATCACCGGCGGCGATCTTCCGGGTCGCCTCCGCCAGATCCTCGAGGGGCTCGTTGATTCCCTTCGCCAGAAACAGGCCGAACCAGGTGGCGAAGAAAAGGATCAGGAGCGTCACGACCGACAGGGTGACCACATAGGTAAACTTGACCGGGTTTTTCAGGATTTTCAGCTGGCGGTACTGTTCCGACGCGGTTGAGATGACGGCCATTTTATCCACCATGGCCTTGGGCATGATGTAACTGACCGTCACATACCCGATCACCTCCCTGGGAACCAGGAACGTGTAAACCGGTGCGATCCCCCGGATGATCTCCCCGGCGGCCGTGCTGGTTTGTATCTCCGCCACTTCCTGCCCTGCATAGACCTTCTCGAGCTGCGAGGCCGTCAGGGTAGACGGGGGGATCCTCTCCGCGGGATTGCTGCGGACGATCATCCCCTCCCCCTGGCTGTCGAAATGCACTTCCAGGACCCCGATATTCAGGCTGGACTGGCGCCGCTCCATGAGGGCCTTCAGGTACGATTGCTTCTCCGGCTCATAGAGGCGGTTGTCCGTGATTTCTCCGCTGATGCCGCGGGCATGGTAGCGGGCGTATTCGGTCCCCTGCTGGTAATAGTACTGGGCCACTTCCAGGGTCGTGTTCAGGGCATCCCCGAGACGCACATTGAACCAGTTCTCGATGCTGTAGGAAAGGAAGTTGATGGACACGACAAACAGGAGAGCCGTGGGAATCAGGGACAGGCTCACGAAGGCCGCCACCAGCTTGGACCGCCACTTCGAACCGATGACGCCGCGCCGGCGCTCGAACACCAGCTTCACCACGTTCCGGACAATCAGGAAGATCAGGAGGATGATCAGGATGATGTTGATGTTGATGAAACCGAAGATCAGGACATTGTCCGAAATGGGCAGGACCTGGCCCCGCCAGGAGATCCTGCTCTCCACGTAGGCCAGAAGGACGATCAGGCACACCGTCAGGAGGATGATGAGCCGTTCGCGCCGCCGCTTGCGGGCTTCCTTCTCGTCGATGACCGGGTTCTTCCGATTCGGTTTCATTCGCGATAGATGAACCTGTACGTGTGCCAGGGCGTCTCCAGATCCCACAGGGAGACGAACAGAAAGACGTATTCCAGCCGGAGCGGAAGCTGCACCCGGTCCAGCTTGGCCATCACCTTCAGGTAATATTCCGTGTTCTTGGCAAGCGACTTCACCGAGCCGACGGGGAACCCGTTCAGGTCGGACATGGCGGACCTTGCCTCTCCCAGGGTCTGAAAAACGGCGGGCTCGGCGGTGCCGTCGGAGGTAATCAGGAAGGTCTTCTTCAGGTTGTCGTACTTGAGCGTCCGGTTGACCTCGATTTCAGCGAGCCGGCGGTCGAACCAGAAGGAACGATCCTGGTAGACGCCGGCATAAAACGTGAACCGGACGGGGAACCCGGCCATAATCTCCGCGTTCATCTCCGGGGTGAAGCCGTTGGCTACCTTTCCGTAAAGAAGAACCTGTTCTCCTTTTGTGGTTACAAGGATATCCCGGATGTGCGGCTTCGACGTCGCTGCGGCCGCAGCCATGACGGCCGTGAGCAGGATCAGGACGGCCGATGCAAACAAGCTGGTTTTTTTCATGGATGTCTTTCCCCGGTGCAAGCATTCTCCCCCGGATACAACAGGTTTTCGAAACCTTCCGAAACCTGTCCGCCGGAAAAGCAAAGAGGGATTCTAAGGAACTGTCACGGAAATTGCAAGCTCCAGATATGGATCGCGGAAGCTACAACAAGGCGGGAAGATTGGTATTTTCTGAGCCCGATCAGGCCCGGGCCGCATCGAGAACCCGAAAGGCCGGAATGCGCAGCGATCGGAACCGCTCCGGGGCGGCCTCCGCGGTCGGGTGGTCGATGATTTCCCGGTTTTCCTCCCGGGACATCATTTCCTTCAGGAGGAGGTTGTTCAGTTTGTGACCGGACTTGTACGCCACAAAGTGGCCGATGATGGGCATCCCCAGGAGTGCCAGGTCTCCAATGGCGTCCAGGATCTTGTGTTTCACGAACTCGTCCGGGAAGCGGAGGCCTTCCTTGTTCAGGACGCGCTCATCGTCCAGAACGACGGCGTTCCCCAGGGAGCCGCCCAGGGCAAGTCCCCGGGCCTGCAGGTATTCGACGTCCCGGAGAAAGCCGAACGTGCGTGCGGGGCAAATCTCCCGCTCATAGCACTCGTCGGTGAAAGTCATGGAGTGGGACTGCTGTCCGATAATAGGGTGCTTGAAATCGATTTTATACGTGATTTTGAATTCCGGCGCCGGCAGGAACATTGCCGTCCCCACCCCGTCCGAGACCGAGACCTCCCGACGAACCACCAGGACTTTCTTGTACTTGCCCTGGGTCCGGGTTCCCACCCCCTTGAGCATCTCGACGAAGGGCAGGGCGCTGCCGTCCATGATGGGCACTTCCGGGGCGTTCACTTCCACGATCGCGTTGTCGACTCCCATGCCCGAGAAGGCCGACAGGAGGTGCTCCACCGTGGAAACGCTGGCGCCGTTGGTGCCTATGGTCGTGGCAAGGGTCGTATCCGCCACGTTGTTATAGTCCGCCTGAATCCGGTATCCGGAGGGGATATCCTTGCGAATGAACACAATCCCCTCGTCCACCAGGGCGGGCCGGATCGTCATGGAGACTTTCCGCCCCGAGTGCAAGCCCGTACTGTTACAATAGATTTCTTCGTTTATGGTTCTTTGTAAATGCATAAAACCCGCGATTCCCGATGTGATGGAGCATTAAAAAGCAAGTTCTGCACCATGCCCCCCCGTCCTGACGAAAAACAGGATTGGGGTTTGAAATGACCCCTCATATTGAACCCTTAATGGGAACCATTCCCGAGCTTGCCGGAACGAATATCCGTGCCCGGTGTGTCGAAAAGAACACAGAGGCGGCCATCAGCATGAAAAGGGAATCGGGGTAAGGCCCGGGAACCGAAAGCATGCCCCGGTACACCGTCATCCGCATCCGGGAGGCATCCGGTCGGCGGACGGCTCCTGTGAGGCCGCGTGCTTTGCCGTCCGGGGCGGGCGATAGAAGCGTTCCTTCTCGCTGAAGATGCAGCCGCAATAGGGCTGGCGGTAGAGTCCCATGTGACGGGATTTCCGGAGCCCCTCCTGCCATCCCTCCCGGAAATCGCGGTAAAGGAATGGAACCTCGTGCCTGCTGCTCATTTCCGCTGCGACTTCGCGGATCTGTTCATGCCGCTGGTACCGGCTGTAAAGGAGGGTGGAGGTGAAGGCATCGTACCCTCCGGCCCGGGCGGTCTCGGCTGTCCGCTCCAGGCGGATCCGGTAACACTGTGTGCACCGTTCGGTACCCAGGGAAATCACCGCCTGCAGATACTCCTCCAGTGGATATTCTTCGGGCCAGATGACCGGCAAGGAAACCATGTCCGCATATTCCCGGAGGGTCTCCAGGCGCCGCTGGTGTTCCTGGAAGGGGTGGATGTTGGGGTTGAAGAACATGCCCGTGACGTCATGGCCCTCGTCCCGGAGTTCCCCCACGGGGACGATGGCGCACGGGGCGCAGCAGATGTGAAGCAGGACTTTCATAGCAGTTCCCCCTGGCGGGTCCCGGGCCAGGCCATTCCGAAGTGGTCATAGGCCGCTTTCGTCGCCAGCCTTCCCCGGGCGGTCCGCTGAATATAGCCTTCCTGAACCAGGAAGGGTTCATAGACGTCTTCGAGCGTGGATCGCTCCTCCCCGATGGCCGACGAAAGACTGTCGATGCCCACGGGCCCGCCGCCGAACTTCTCGATCAGGGTCACGAGGATTCGTCGGTCCATGTGATCGAATCCCCGTCCGTCCACCTCGAAGAGCTCCAGGGCCCGGACCACCACGTCCAGGTCGACCTTTCCCCGGGCCTTCACCTGGGCATAGTCCCGGACGCGCCGGAGGAGCCGGTTGGCGATCCGGGGGGTGCCCCGGCAGCGGCGGGCCAGCTCCACCGCACCGCCGTTGTCGATGGCGATGGACAGGATCCCGGCGGAACGCCGGATGATCACCGCGAGCTCCTCCGGGCTGTAGAAATCGAAGCGGAAGCTCATGCCGAACCGGTCCCTGAGCGGGGAGGTCAAAAGCCCCGCCTTCGTCGTGGCGCCGATCAGGGTGAACCGGGGGATGCCCAGCTTCATCGAGCGGGCGGAGGGCCCCTGTCCGATGAGGATATCGATGTGGTAGTCTTCCATGGCCGGATATAGTATCTCCTCGACCACGTGAGAAAGGCGGTGGATCTCGTCGATGAACAGGACGTCCTGATCGTGGAGGTTCGTGAGGATCGCCGCCAGGTCCCCGGGCCGCTCGATGACGGGACCCGAGGTCACCTTGATGTCCACTCCCATCTCCCGGGCGACGATGTAGGCCAGGGTCGTCTTTCCGAGACCGGGGGGGCCGTAGAGGAGCACGTGGTCGAGGGCCTCGCCTCGCTCCCGGGCGGCCTGGATGAAGAGGGAGAGATTGTCCTTGATCTTCGGCTGGCCGATGTATTCGTCCAGGCTCCGGGGGCGCAGGGACATGTCCAGCCCCGCATCCTCCTCCAGGACCGCGGGATGGACCAGCGGGTTTCTCTCCTCCGGTGGTTCCTCTTTCCGCTTTTTCGCCACCCGAATCTCCCTTTCCGGTTCAGGAACCGGCATTTTCACTTCCGGCGGAATTACAGCCGCCCGTTTCCCGCCAAATCCCGGCCTATTCGATGACACATGCCAGGCAGTTCAGAAGTGGTTGGATGCAAGGCACCCGATGTCCCGAGCCGTGAGTCGTACTTTTTGTACGTCGAAGGGTGAGGGACGAGGGGAACGCAGCAGGCAGCCCTTTTTCATCAGCCTGCCTGAAACATCACATCGCCAGGCAGTTCAAAAGTGGTTGGATGCAAGGCGCCCGATGTCCCGAGCCATGAGGCGTACTTTTTCGTACGTCGAATGGTGAAGGACAAGGGCAACGCCGCAGACAGCCGCTTTTCAACTGCCTGAAAGGATTTTCAGGGCTCCTTTCAATAACCCATCCAACGTCGCCGGCTCCGCGACCTCCCGGGCCGCCTTCTCCAGGGCGCTCTTCGCCGCCGCTTCCTTGTACCCGAGGTTCAGGAGCGCCGAAAGGACGTCGTCCTCCATGCCCGCGGCTTCCGGCAGCGCCTCGCCGCGTCCCGCCGCGGCCGTAAAGCCGGCCTTGAGGATCCGCTCCTTCAGTTCCAGGACCATCCGCTCGGCCATCTTGCGGCCCACGCCGGGAATCCTCACCAGGCGGGCCAGGTCTCCCCGGGAGAGGGCCGCCGCCAGGTCCTCCGGTGTGATTCCCGACAGGATGTTCATGGCCAGGCGGGGACCGATCCCGCTGACCGCGATCATCATCTGGAAGAGATCCCGCTGGGCGGGGTCCGGGAAGCCGAAGAGCTGGATGGCATCCTCCCGCACGTGCGTGTGGATGTGCAGGGCCAGCCTTTCGCCCGCCTCCGGAAGATTGTAGACGGCGGTGAGGGGAACGAAGACGCGGTACCCCACGCCGCCGACGTCCAGGGTGACGCAGCTGAGCGATTTCTCGAGAAGAATGCCCTGGATGCGGGCGATCATCAGACGGTTTCGTCCTTTCCGAAATGGGCGTGACAGATGGCCGCCGCCAGGGCGTCCGATGCATCCGCGGGCGCCTCCCCGGGGAGTTTCAGGATCGCCCTCACCATGCTCTGCACCTGGCTTTTCTCCGCCCGGCCGTAACCGACGACGGCCTTCTTGATCTCCAGGGGGGTGTATTCAAAAACCGGCAACCCTCCGTGGGTCCCGGCGAGAAGGACAATGCCCCTCAGGTGCCCCTGGCGGATCAGGCTCCGGACGTTCTTTCCGAAAAAGATGTCCTCGATGGCCATGACGTCCGGGGCGGATTCACGGATCAGGCCTTCGATCCTTTCATAAACAACGGAAAGGGCCTTGGTGAGCGAGGCCCCCCGGGGCGGGCGGATCTCGCCAAAGGTGATGCAGGAAAGGCCGGTCCGCCGTTTCTCCACCACGCCGTACCCGGTTACGTGGCTTCCGGGGTCGATGCCGAGGATTCTCAAGGGATGATCCGGACGCATGCCGAAAGAGAGGCGCGGGAACCGGTCAGCTCATTTTTTCCATCACGTCGTCGGCGATGTCGAAATTCGCGTAGACGTTCTGGACGTCGTCGTTGTCCTCGAGCTTCTCCATCATCTTGAGCATCTGCTCCGCCTTGCTCCCTTCGAGCTTGACGAGATTCTGGGGAATCATGGTCACCTTCGCCTCGAGAAACTTCAGGCCCTTCTCCTGCAGGACCTTCCGGACACCTTCAAAGGACAGCGGATCGGTGAGGACCTCGAATTCGTTCTCCTCCTCCCGGACATCCTCCGCCCCGGCCTCCAGGGCCAGCTCCATGAGCTCGTCCTCGCCGATCAGCTTCTTCTCGATCAGGATGCTGCCGTGCTTCGAGAAGATCCAGGAGACGCAGCCGTTTTCCCCCAGGTTCCCTCCATGTTTGGAGAGGATGTGTCGGATCTCGGCCACCGTCCGGTTCTTGTTGTCCGTCATGATCTCCACCATCAGCGCCACGCCGCCGGGCCCATATCCTTCATAGGTGACTTCCTCGTAAGTCACCGAACCCAGCTCGCCCGTTCCCTTCTTGATGGCCCGCTCGATGTTGTCTTTGGGCATGTTTTCATCCCGGGCGGCAATGACCGCCTGGCGGAGCCGCGCGTTCGCTTCGGGATCGCCGCCGCCGAGCCGGGCCGCCAGGCTGATCTCCTTGGCGAGCTTCGTGAAGATCTTGCCTCGCTTCGCGTCGATGGCACCTTTTTTCCGCTTGATGGTGCTCCATTTGGAATGGCCGGACATAAGGGATTTTCTCCTTGGAAACGGAAGGGATTAAGTTCCATAAATATTCTGATTTATTCGCCGTTTCATAGCACACCCTCCCCTGGTTGCCAAGGGAAAAAGGCCTCCCGTTGACACGGCCGGTCCGATTGTCTAAAGGATGGGAAACCATTCCGCAACCGGCGGGCAGGAGGCTTTCCATGGCAGAAGCGGCACACCCGGACCATTTCTTCGACGTGGCCATCATCGGCGGAGGTCCGGCGGGCCTGACGGCAGGCATCTACGCCGCCCGGGCCAACCTCCGGACGATCCTGGTCCAGGGGGCCTCCACGGTCTCCCAGATCACCATCACCGACATGATCGAAAACTATCCGGGGTTTCCGGAGGGCATCAACGGATTCGACCTGGTGGAGCGCCTGAAGAAGCAGGCGTCGCAGTTCGGCCTGGAAATCCTGTCCGAGGACACGACATCCCTGGAAGCCGGCCGCCGGGGAGACCTTCCGGTCTGGCGGATCGGCGCGGGCGGCAAAACGATCGAGGCCCTGTCGGTTGTCCTGGCGACGGGGGCCTCCTGGAGGAGGCTTGGCGTCCCGGGGGAGGAACAGTACATCGGCCGGGGGGTTTCCTTCTGCGCCACCTGCGACGGACCGTTTTACCGGAACCGCGAAGTGGTCGTCGTCGGGGGAGGCAACACGGCCGTCCAGGAGGCCCTGTTCCTGACCCACTTTGCCGGGAAGGTCACCGTGGTCCACCGGCGGGACCGTCTCCGCGCCACGGGGATCCTCCAGGACCGGGCCTTCGCCAACGGGAAAATCGCCTTTGCCTGGAACTCCGTCGTCCAGGAAATCCTCGGGAAGGAGACCGTGGAGGCCGTCCGCCTCCGGGACGTGAAAACGGGAGAGGAGCGCGAGATCCCGGCAGAGGGGGTCTTTCTCTTCGTGGGCCTGATTCCCAACACGGATCTCGTCCGGGACCTGGCCGACCGGGAGCCCGACGGGGCCGTCCGTGTGGACCGGGCAATGCGGACGTCGGCACCGGGCCTGTTCGCCTGCGGGGACTGCACGGCGACTCCCCTGCGGCAGGTCATCACCGCCTGCGGCGACGGAGCCGTTGCGGCCTTCTCGGCCCAGCTCTACGTGGAGGACATCAAGGGCATGGCCTACTGACCGGCGGGCCTCCCGGCCGCACCGGAGGCGATCATGGCCCGGATTTCCTTTCCAAACTGCACAGGATCTTCCACGGCCACGGCGATCCGCTCCCCGGGACAGACGGCGCCGCCATCCATCGTGAGGATGGCGGGGACGGTCTCCTCCACATCCAGCGGGATCCCCCTCCCCTTCAGGAACCGCACCGCCGGCTCCGAGGCCGTCCGGGACAAGATCTCCCGCACGATCCCCGAGTCCGCCGCCAGCCGGGCCGCCGCGAGCCCCATGATCTTGTCGTGAAGCACGCAGTCCCGCAGGTCCCGGAAGGCGTCCAGGCACTCCACCAGCGGCCGGAGCCCCTTCCCTGTTGACGTGAAGACCCGGCGCACTCCCGAGAAGAGGGCCAGGTTGTAATCCCGGAAATGGTTTTCCATGCGCCGCGGAGGTCTCCTTTCAACAGGAACGACGCAGACGGCCCGTTTTCAACAGCCGTCTGTCCAGTACCTTCCCCGGCTGTTCAAAAAGGGCTGGATGCGAGGCTCCCGATGGCCTGAGCCGTGAGGCGTACTGTTTTGTACGTTGAGCGGCGAAGGGCGAGGGGAACGACGCAGACGGCCCGTTTTCAACAGCCGTCTGTCCAGTACCTTCCCCGGC
>CAZODI010000048.1:0-21748 GCA_964578535.1 uncultured Syntrophaceae bacterium | reverse complement strand
TGGTGGAGATGAGGGGGATCGAACCCCTGACCTCGGCATTGCGAACGCCGCGCTCTCCCAGTTGAGCTACATCCCCACGTCTTGGTCGGATTGGCTTGTTGCGGAGGGCACCATATCCAATCGGCATCGCCAAGTCAAGCGATTGTTGACGACTTTAGGCACTTTAACCTTGACAGGGAGGGGTATTTCGGATAAAGGTCTCAACCTTAATTTCCCAAGGAGGAAGGCAGTTGGCCACACACGTATCCGCGATCAAGAGAAGCAAGCAGAATGAGAAACGGCGCCTTCGGAACGCCATGGTGAAGTCGAGTGTCAAGACGTCGGTCAAGCAGGTCCTCGGGGCCGTGGACAGCAAGGACAAGGAAGCTTCCCTGGCCGCGCTGAACGAAGCGATCCCGGCGATCCAGAAGGCCGCCGCCAAGGGCGCCTTTCACAAGAAGACCGCTTCCCGCAAGGTCTCCCGCCTGACCAAGAAGGTCAACACGATTCAAGCGAAGTAACCCGGCTTTTCAGAAACCGGACAGGATCATGGAATAAGCCCTCTCGGCTGAGTCACTGGCCAGCTTGATGAGGGCTTCCTTTCTGTTGCGCTCGGTCACCGAAAGGCTCGTCGGGCTCACCTTGTAGTCTCCCGTCAGGCTGAAGTCGCTGTTCGCCCAGAGAACCTTCCCCGTCTCCCTCTCCTCGAAGGACAGGTCCACAATTGCAGTCCAGCGCTCTTCCGATGCCAGGTTCCCCGCGGTATAGGCCAGGGGTGTCCGGACAAGGGTCTTGATGTTGCCCTTCAGGACGGCGTCCGCCTGGGCCGCCTGGTCGACGATCTGGAAGCGCCCGCCCTGGATGAGCCGGTCGATGAAGGCCGACCGGAACGTGCTCTCCACGTTGGGCTCGGTGGTGGCATTCCCGAAGGTTGTGACGTGGACCCGTTTGATGGCCGGATCGATGCCGTCACCGCCGGTGCCCACGAAATGATAGCCGCAGGCCCACAGGGAGGTCAGGGCCAGCACGATGAGCCAGAAGATCTGCCGTCTCGAAAGCCTCATGGTCGTCCGTCCTCCCCGTCAGCCCTTGATCACGATGTTGACGAGCTTGCGGGGAACATAGACCTCCTTGACCACCTGCTTCCCCTCGATCATCTTGGCGATTTTCTCGTCCGCCCGGGCGAGCGCCTTGATCTTGTCCTCCTCCTCGTCGGCCGGCACGGTGATGCGGCTGCGGACCTTGCCGTTGACCTGGAGCACGACGGTGATCTCCTCCTCGGAGGCCACTTCCCGGTCCCACGCCGGCCAGGTCATGTCGGCCAGGGGCGTCTTCTGGCCGAGCATTTCCCACAGCTCCTCGGTGATGTGCGGAACGATGGGCGCCATCAGGAGCAGTACCGCCTCCACGGCCTCCCGGACCACCGAGAGGGCCAGCGTATCGCTCTTGCCGGGCCGGTTGATCAGGTACAGGGCGTTCACCAGCTCCATGACGGCGCTGATGGCGGTATTGAAGCGGAAGCGGTCTTCCAGGTCGGCCGTGACCTTGCGGATCGTCTGATGGGTCTTCCGGCGGAGGTTTTTCAGGTCTCCCTCCAGGGGCACCTTCCCGTCGAAGGGGGCCACGTCCCGGATGTCCTCCAGGTATTCCTCCATGACGATCCGCCAGATGCGGCTGAGGAAGCGGAAAGAGCCTTCCACGCCTTGGTCGCTCCACTCCAGGTCCTTCTCCGGCGGCGATGCGAACAGGCAGAAGGCCCGGGCCGTGTCGGCGCCGTATTTCTTGACGAGATAGTCGGGATCGACGATGTTCCTCAGCGATTTCGACATCTTCTCCGTTTTTCCAATGATGACGTCCCGGCTGCAGGAGGCGCATTTCCCGTCCTTGACTTCTTCCGGGAAGAGGAAGCCGTGCTCGGGGCACTTCATCGTCTCCTTGCAGACCATGCCCTGGGTGAGCAGGTTCGCGAAAGGCTCGTCCACGCCGATGACGCCGAAGTCCCGGAGCATCCGCGTGTAGAAGCGGGAATAGAGAAGGTGCAGGATCGCGTGCTCGATCCCGCCGATGTACTGGTCCACGGGCATCCAGTAGTCCAGGGCCTTCCGGTCCAGGCCGGGCTTGACGTCGTGGACGGCGCAGCAGAACCGGTCGAAGTACCAGGAGGATTCCACGAAGGTGTCCATCGTGTCGGTCTCGCGCCGGGCGGGGCCGCTGCAGCCGGGACAGGTCGTCTCGGCGAAGGCCTTGTGCCGCGCCAGGGGTGAGCCGCCCTCCCCGGTCAGTTCCACGTCCATCGGCAGGACCACCGGAAGGTCCTTCTCGGGGACCGGCACGGTGCCGCACTTCTCGCAGTAGATCATGGGAATTGGGGCACCCCAGTAGCGCTGGCGCGAGATCCCCCAGTCGCGGAGGCGGTACTGGATGGTCCGCTGGCCCCGGTTCAGGGAGATCAGGTGGTCGGCGATGGCGTCCAGGGCCTTCATGTTCTCCATCCCGTTGAACGGCCCGGAGTTCACGAGGATCCCCTCATCGACGTAGGCCTCCGTCATGGTCTGGACGTTGAGCGCCCGGTTCGGCGGCTGGATGACCACGATGAGCGGCAGGTTGTACTTCTTGGCGAACTCGAAGTCGCGCTGGTCGTGGGTCGGCACCGCCATGACGCAGCCCGTGCCGTAGTCGGCCAGGACGAAGTTGGCCGCGAAGATGGGCATCTTCTTGTGGGTCACGGGGTTGAGGCAGTACGACTCCAGGAAGACGCCCTCCTTCTCATAGTAGTCGGAGGTGCGGAGGTTCTTGTCCTGCCGCTTGATCTTCTCGACGAATTCCTGGACCTCCTTCTCGCACTCCTTGCCTTTCGCCAGCTCCAGGACCAGGGGGTGCTCCGCGGCGACCAGCATGAACGTGGCCCCGTAAATGGTGTCCTGCCGGGTGGTGAAGACCTTGATCTCGCCGTTGCCGTCGGCCATGGGAAAGATCATCTCGAAGCCGTGGCTTTTTCCGATCCAGTTGCGCTGCATGGTGAGAACCCGCTCGGGCCAGCCCGACAGCCGGTCGCAGCCTTCCAGGAGTTCCTCCACGTAAGCGGTGATCCGGAAGAACCACTGGTCCAGGGTCTTTTCCACCACCTCGGTGGAGCAGCGCCAGCACAGCCCCGCCTCCACCTGCTCGTTGGCCAGGACCGTCTGGCACTTGGAGCACCAGTTCACCGAGGAGGTCTTCTTGTAGGCAAGGCCCTTTTCGTACATCCACAGGAAGAAGAGCTGCTCCCACTTGTAGTAGAAGGGCTCGCAGGTGGAGATCTCGCGGTCCCAGTCGTAGCTGAAGCCCATCCGCTTGAGCTGCTTCTTCATGTTGGCGATGTTGTCGTTCGTCCAGACGGCGGGATGGATGCCCCGCTCGATGGCGGCGTTTTCGGCGGGCATGCCGAAGGCGTCCCAGCCCATGGGATGCAGGACGTTGAAGCCCCTCATCCGCTTGTAGCGGGACACGACGTCGCCGATGGCGTAGTTGCGGACGTGGCCGATGTGGATCCGGCCGGACGGATAGGGAAACATCTCCAGGAGGTAGTACTTCTTCCGCGAGGGCTCCTCATGGACGTGGAACGTCTTGTTCTCCTCCCACTTCGTCTGCCATTTCTCTTCGATTTCCCAGGGGTTGTACTTGATGTTCATGGCGGGCTCCCTTAGCGTAGAGATGTTGTCCCTCCGTAACACAACGGGTCTGTTCTTTCAACAGGATTGGGGAAAAACGGGCTGTTGCGGGGCGGCGGACCGTCAGTCCGGGCTCGACTCCGGACCGGGCGGCTCTTCCCCGCCGGACGGTTTCGTGCCGGGCTGGGATTCCGGGGGCTTTAGCTCCCGTCCGAAGCGGCCGTGCAGGGCGTCGAGGATGCCGTTGATGAAGGCTCCCGAGTTTTCGGATCCGAAGAGCTTCCCCAGGTCGATGGCCTCGTTGAGGGCGACCTTGGGGGGAATGTCCGGGCAGAACCGGAGCTCGTAGACGGCCATCCGGAGGATGGCCTTGTCGACCTTGGACATGCGGGGGAGGGACCAGTGCTCGGAGCAGCTTCCGATGAGCCCGTCGATCTCGTCCCGCCGCTCCCACGTTCCGGTCACCAGGTCCGCGGTGAATTCGCGCGCGTCCGCAGGCATCTCCGAACGGTCGAAGTTCTGCCAGTAGTGTTCAAGAGCTTCCCAGGGGTCCCGTTCCTGGACATCGAGGCCGTAAAGGATCTGTACGGCCGCTTCCCGGGCCTTTCTTCTGACTTGCATGGGTATTTATTGATGCCGCCTTCCGGCGGGCCTTTCAGATTTTCCGGAAGAGGTCGACCATCTCGATGGCCGTCATGGCGGCGTCCCAGCCCTTGTTGCCCGACTTCGAACCGGCCCGCTCGATGGCCTGCTCGATCGTATCGGTCGTGAGGACCCCGAAGGCGACGGGAACTTCCGTCTCCAGTCCGACCATGGCGATTCCCTTGGTCGTCTCGGCGCTGATGTACTCGAAGTGGGGCGTGGCCCCACGGATGACCGCCCCCAGGCAGATGACGGCGTCGAACCGGCCGCTCTTGGCCACCTTCTTCGCAGCCAGCGGCAGCTCGAAGGCCCCCGGGACCTTGTAAACCAGGATGTCCTTCTCGTCGGCGCCGGCCCGGACGAGGGCGTCCAGGGCCCCCTCGATGAGGCGGCCGCAGATGAAATCGTTGAAGCGGCTGGCGATGATCCCGAACCGCATCCCCTTGGCGACGATCTTTCCTTCAACCGTTTTCGGCATGTCTTTTCTCCATTCCCGTCCGGGGCCGTTGAAAAACGGCTGTCTGCTGCGTTCCCCTCGTCCTTCGCCACTCGACGTACGAAACGGTACGACTCGCGGCTCAGGATTTCGGGCGCCTTGCATCCAACCCTTTTTGAACAGCCCGAGGCAAAGGTCTTGTCCTCTCCGGGAAGGGGCATTGCCCATCCCTTCCCGAATCCGTCTACACTCCGTTGAGCATGTGCCCCATCTTCTTCTTTTTCACCGCCAGGTACCGGAGACTGCAGTCCGTCGGCTCAATCTCGATGGGGATCCGTTCGGTGATGGTGATGCCGTATCCCTCCAGGCCGACCACCTTGCGGGGATTGTTCGTCATGAGCCGCATCTTGCGGACGCCCTGGTCCGCGAGGATCTGGGCGCCGATGCCGTAGTCCCGGAGGTCCGCCTTGAACCCCAGATCGAGGTTTGCCTCCACGGTGTCGCGGCCCTGTTCCTGCAGCTCGTAAGCCTTGATCTTGTTCACCAGGCCGATGCCCCGCCCTTCCTGGTGCATATAGACGATCACGCCCTTGCCTTCATCCTCCACCATTTTCATGGCTCTCTGGAGCTGGTCGCCGCAGTCGCAGCGGAGGGACCCGAAGATGTCGCCGGTGGCGCATTCGGAGTGCACCCGGACGAGGACCTCGTCTTCCGGCGTGATCTCGCCCTTGACGAGGGCGATGTGGAGGATGTCGTCCACATCGTTCTCATAGATGGTGATGCGGAAATCGCCGCCGAACTTCGTCGGCAGCATGGCCGAGGCGGAGCGGTGAATGAGCCGCTCGTGCTGCATTCGGAACTCGATGAGGTCCGCGATGGTGACGATCTTGAGGTGGTGCTCCGCGGCGAAGATTTCCAGGTCGGGCATGCGGGCCATCGTTCCGTCATCCTTCATGACCTCGCAGATGACGCCGGAAGGCTTGAGTCCCGCCAGGCGGGCCAGGTCGACGGAACCCTCCGTCTGGCCCGTCCGTACGAGGACGCCGCCCTTCCGGGCCCGGATCGGGAAAATGTGGCCCGGGCTGACCAGGTCCTCCGGCCGGGCGCTGTCGTCCACAGCCGCCCGGATGGTGGTGGCCCGGTCGGCCGCCGAGATCCCCGTGGAGACCCCGTGCTTTGCCTCGATGGAGACGGTGAAGGCCGTGCCGAAGCGGGACCGGTTGTCCCGCACCATGGGGTACAGGTGGAGCCGGTCGGCGTGGTCTTCCGTCAGGGTCAGGCAGATGAGGCCTCTTCCGTAGCGGGCCATGAAATTGACGGCCTCCGGCGTGGCGAACTGAGCCGCCATGCAGAGATCTCCCTCGTTCTCGCGGTCCTCGTCGTCGACGAGGATGACCATCCGGCCGTTCCGGATGTCTTCCAATGCTTCCTTGATCGAACTGACAGCCATGTCTCAATATCCCTTGCCGAAGCCGTGCTCCGCCAGAAAGGCCAGGTCGATCCCCCGGCCGCCCTTTCCTCCCGGCAGAAGCTTCTCGATGTATTTGCCCAGAATGTCCGTCTCGATGTTCACGGCGTCGGCCACTTTCCGGAATCCCAGGGTGGTCTGTCCCGCCGTGTGGGGGATGACGTTAACATAGAAACGGTTATTTTCACAACGGTTTACCGTCAGGCTGATGCCGTCCACCGCGACGGAGCCCTTTTCCACAACATACCTTCCCAACTCCCGGGGAATCTCGAAGCCGAAGACGATCGAGGTGCCCCGGTCGGTCTTCTCGACGATCCGTCCCACGGCGTCCACGTGGCCCAGGACGAGGTGCCCGCCGAGGAAATCCGTCAGGCGCAGGGCCTTCTCCAGGTTCACCCGCACCCCCGTCCGGAGTCCCTTCAGGGTCGTCCGCTCCAGGGTCTCCGCTGAGACGTCGGCGGAGAAGCGGTTCCCCTCCCGCGTCGTCACCGTGAGGCAGGCCCCGTTGACGGCGATGCTGTCGCCGGTCTTGATGTCCGAAAGATCCAGGGCGGAATCCACTTCCAGCCGCCCCTCGGGACCCTTCTTCGCGAGCCCCCGGACGGTGCCGAACCCCTGGATGATCCCCGTGAACATGACCCGTATTCCCCGGCCTTCCGGCTATTTCTGCGATCCCTTGTTCGCCTGGAGGAAGTCCTGCAGCTCCTCCATGAAGTCCCCGACGTCCTTAAAGGACCGGTACACCGAGGCGAACCGAACGTAGGCCACGCCGTCGAGCTCTTTCAGCTCCCGCATGACCTGCTCCCCGATGTCCGTCGATGGGATCTCCTTGCCCTGGTACTCCTGGCAGGCCTGCTCGATCCGCTCGATGATCGCCTCGATGGCCTCCGTGGGGATGGGCCGCTTCTCGCAGGCCTTCTTGATGCCGTTTTTGATCTTCAGCATGTCGAAGGGCTCCCGGCGGCCGTCCTTCTTGACCACCACCGGCAAGACCTCCTCGACATACTCATAGGTCGTGAAGCGCTTTCCGCAGCCCAGGCATTCCCGGCGGCGGCGGATGGAGTTGCTGTCCTTGCTCACCCGGGAATCGATGACCTTGTTTTCCGCATTTCCGCAGAACGGGCATTTCATGTTCTGGATACCTCAATGCCCGCCTCCTGGAGCATCTCCGCCGCCAGGTCGTCCTGGTATCCGTCGCGGATGACGATCCGGATGATCCCCGCGTTGATGATCATCTTCGCGCAGATCACACAGGGCTGGTTCGTGCAGTACAGGGTCGCCTCCCGGACGCTGACGCCGTGGAGGGCCGCCTGGATGATGGCGTTCTGCTCCGCGTGCAGCCCCCGGCAAAGCTCGTGGCGCTCCCCCGAGGGAACGTTCATTTCCAGCCGCAGGCAGCCCCGGTCGAGGCAGTGGGCCATCCCGGAGGGGGCGCCGTTGTACCCCGTGGACAGGATCCGCCGGTCCCGGACCAGCGCCGCCCCGACCTTGCGCCGCACGCAGGTGGAGCGCCGGGCGACGACCCCGACGATGTCCATGAAGTACTCGTCCCAGGAAGGACGTTTCGCCCCGTCTTCCGTCATGACCCCGCCCGGATCCGCTCCGCGTAGAGAGGGAACCGCTCGCAGAGGGCCGCGACGTCCGCCCGGACCTCCGCCACCAGGGCCTCGTTCCCGGGGTTCCGGAGGACCCGGGCGATCCAGCCCGCGATGAGGCGCATCTCGTCTTCCTTCATCCCCCGGGTCGTCAGGGCCGGCGTGCCGATCCGGATCCCGCTGGTCACCATGGGGCCCCGGGTGTCGAAGGGGATGCCGTTCTTGTTGACGGTGATCCCGGCCCGGTCCAGGACTTCCTGGGCATCTTTGCCGGTCACGCCTGCTTCCGTGAGGTCCACCAGCATCAGGTGGTTGTCGGTTCCGCCGGAGACGAGGCGGAAGCCCTCTTTCATGAGCGCGTCCGCGACGGCCTTCGCGTTCTTCACGATCTGCGCCTGGTAGTCCCGGAAGGCCGGCTGCAAGGCCTCCTGGAAGGCCACGGCCTTCGCCGCGATGACGTGCATCAGCGGCCCCCCCTGCATGCCCGGGAAAACCCGGCTGTTCAGGGCCTGGGCGAAGTCCTGGCGGCACATGACGAGGCCGCCGCGGGGCCCCCGGAGGGTCTTGTGGGTCGTCGAGGTGACGAACTCGCAGACGGGCACCGGCGAGGGGTGGAGCCCCACGGCCACGAGGCCCGCGATATGGGCGATATCGGCCATGACGACCGCCCCGACCGAGTCGGCGACCCGCCGGAAGGCCTCGAAGTCGATCGTCCGGGGATAGGCGCTGGCACCGACGACGATCAGCTTCGGCTTGTGCTTCTTCGCCTGGTCCTCCACCTCGTTGAAATCGATGGTCTCCGTGTCCTTCCGGACCCCGTAGGCCACAACGTTGTAAAGTTTCCCGGAGAAGTTGGCGGGGCTGCCGTGGGAGAGGTGCCCGCCGTGGGAGAGGTTCATGCCCAGAACCGTGTCGCCCGGCTGGAGGGTGGCGAAGTAGACGGCCATGTTCGCCTGGGTGCCCGAGTGGGGCTGGACGTTCGCATGGTCGGCGCCGAAGAGCTTCTTGCAGCGCTCGATGGCCAGCGTTTCGGCCACGTCCACGTATTCGCATCCGCCGTAGTAGCGCTTCGCGGGGTAGCCCTCGGCGTACTTGTTCGTCATGATGCTGCCCTGAGCCTCCAGAACGGCCTCGCTGACGAAGTTCTCCGAGGCGATCATCTCCAGCTTGCCGGCCTGCCGGACCGTCTCCCGCAGAATGGCGTCGGCGATCTCCGGATCGGTCTTTTTCAGGTTCGTCATGGGTCCCGTCTTCCTCCCGTTCTCGTGGTTTATTTCAGGTGCAGGGCTTCCTCGATCACGCGGATCTTGTCGAGGCGCTTTGCGTGGCGCCCCCCTTCAAATTCCGTCAGGAGCCAGGTCCGGACGATGCGCCGGGCCGTCTCCGGATCGGTCTTGCGTCCCGCCAAAACGAGGACGTTGCTGTCGTTATGGAGGCGGCTCAGGCGGGCCGTCTCTTCGTCCAGGCAAAGGGCCGCCCGGACACCGGGATACCGGTTGGCGGCAATGGCCATGCCGATGCCGGAGCCGCAGACGAGGATCCCCCGGGGGAACCGGCCCGCCGCGACGGCCTCCGCCACGGGGCGGGCGAAGTCGGGGTAATCCACGGGCTCCGGGCCGTTCGTACCGGCGTCCGTTACGGGGATGTTCCCCTTGACCAGGACCGCCTTGACGGCTTCCTTCAGGTCGTAACCGGCGTGGTCGGAGCCGAGAATGAGGGGCTGCATGTTCATGGTGCAAACTTTCGCAGGACAATCACGGCATTGGCCCCTCCGAACCCGAACGTGTTCGACAGGGCCGTCCGGATCTCCTGACGGCGGGCCTTGTTCGGCACGTAGTCCAGGTCGCAGGCCGGATCGGGATTGTCCAGGTTGATCGTCGGAGGCAGGATTCCTTCCTCCAACGCCTTGGCCGTGAAGATGGCTTCGACCCCGCCGGCGGCACCAAGCATGTGTCCCGTCATGGATTTCGTCGAGCTCACGGCCAGCCGGCGGCTGTGCTCCCCGAAAGCGGCCTTGACGGCCTCCGTCTCGTAGGCGTCGTTCAGGGGCGTGGAGGTCCCGTGGGCATTGATGTAATCGATGTCCTCCGGCCGGAGGCCGGCGTCCCGGATAGCCTCCCGCATACACCGGGCCGCCCCTGCGTGTCCCGGCGGAGGCGCCGCCAGGTGGAAGGCGTCCGCCGTGGAGCCGTATCCGGCGACCTCAGCATAGATCCGGGCGCCCCGGTCGAGAGCCCGGTTCATCTCCTCCAGGACGACGAGTCCGCATCCTTCGGAGATGACAAATCCGTCTCGATCCCGGTCAAAAGGACGGCTGGCCTTTTCCGGCTCGTCGTTGCGGAGCGACATGGCCCGCATGACATTGAAGCCGCCGATCCCCAGGGGCGTGACGGCCGCCTCGGCACCGCCGGCAAGCATGACATCCGCCCAACCGCCGGCGATCATCCGGTAGGAGTCCCCGATGGCGTGGTTCCCGGCGGAGCAGGCGGTGGTGGTGCAGTTGATGGGACCCCGGAGGCTGTACCGAATGGACACGTGGCCCGCTGCGAGGTTGCCCAGGGCCGCTGGAAGCGCGAACGGGGAGATCTTCCGGGGGCCTCCCCGGTCGTAGGCCTCCTTCGCGGTCTCCATGCTGGAGAGGCCTCCGATGGCGGATCCGATGATCGTTCCGGCCCGGTCTCCCCCGGCTGTGTCCCCCGTCAGCGCCGCATCGGCCATGGCCATGTCGGAAGCGGCGAGGGCATAAATGATGAAGAGGTCGAGGCGGCGGAGCCACTTCGGATCGACAAAGGCCAGCGGATCGAAGTTCTTCACCTCGCCGGCGATCCTGGTCTGGTGGCTCGTGGTGTCAAACCGGGTGATGGGTCCGATGCCGGACCGGCCTGCGCAGATGTTTTCCCAGGCCTCCCGGGCGGAGTTGCCCACGGGGGTGACAGCCCCCAGGCCCGTGATGACAACCCTTCTCCTGTTCGTCATGAAATCCGCCTGCGGTCGATGAATGATCAGGAAACACCCTTGCTCTTGAGGAATGCGATGGCGTCCTGGATGGTGCGGATTTTTTCCAGTTCGTTATCGGCAATGGTAATGCCGAAGTTTTCTTCCATCTCCATGATCAATTCCACCAGGTCCAGGGAGTCGGCGCCGAGGTCCTCGATGAAGGCCGCCTCGGGAACGCACTCCTCGCGCGTTACGCCGAGCTGCTCCATGATGATGTTGATGACCTTTTCCTCCAGTGTCATGAACCGTTTCCTCCTTCAGGATTGCAGTTTCGGCTCCATCTCCTCCGCGAAGAGCGCCGCGGTTTTCCTCAGGGAATCCGCGTTCTCCACGTTCAGCAGGCGGAACCTCCGGTCGATGCGTTTGATGAGGGCCGACAGGGTGCGCTTGGGCCCCATCTCCAGGATCGTATCCAACCCCAGGTCGGCCATTTTTTCGATGGTCTCTTTCCATCGGACCGGCTGGACGATCTGCCGGCACAGAAGATCCCGGGCCGTTTCGCGGGTATAGAAGACGCCGGGATCGCAGTTCGGGATAACGGGCACGGCAAACTCCCCGAAGGGGATCCTCTCAAGGTCCTCCCGGAGGCGCTCCGAGGCCGGAGCAAGCAGACGGCAGTGGCAGGGAACGCTGATGGGCAGCTTCACCGCCTGGGCTCCGCCGGCCTGCCGAATCTCTTCCACCGCCCGCTCCACCGCCGCGGCATGCCCGGACACAACGGTCTGGCCGGGGGCGTTGTGGATGGCCAGGGTAACCTCCTCCCCGTCGGAGCAAACCCTGCTGCAGGCTTCCCGTACGGCATCTTCTCCGGGTCCCAGGATCGCCGCCATGGCCCCTTCCCCCAGGGGAACGGCGTCCTGGTGGTATCTGGCCCGGGCCCGGACGAGGGGGAAAAGGTGTTCCAGGGACAGGGCGCCGGCGGCATAGAGGGCCGCGTATTCTCCCAGGCTGTGGCCGGCCAGGACTTCGGGAGCCAGCGGCACCTCGCGGCGGAAAGCTTCGTAGATGGCGATTTCCAGCGTCAAAACAACCGTCTGGGTATTGACCGTGAGGTCCAAGGCCTCCCGGGGTCCCTCGAAGCAGAGGGAGGCCACATCGAAGCCAAGGATGTCCCGGACCCGGTCGAAGACTTCTCGGGCGGCGGCGTACTCGCGGTACAGGTCGCTGCCCATTCCCACATACTGCGATCCCTGTCCGGGAAAAACCAGTCCCAGTCGGAACATGGACGGCCCTCTCCTGAACGGCCGGCTCGGACTACGACAGTTTTTCCGCCGGCACGACCTCGCGGCCCTTGTAGGTGCCGCAATTGGGGCAAACGCGGTGGGGAAGTTTCGGCTCGCCGCACTGCGGGCAGGCGGACGCCAGGGCCGGGGTCAGGAAATCGTGGGACCTTCTCTTGTTCCGGCGGGTTTTGGAGTGTCTCTTGACTGGGTTTGGCATGACCGATGTTCCTCGTTTTCAAGAATTTTTCAGCTTCAGTTTTTTCAGAACGGCGAGGCGCTCGTCCCCCCCGCGGGGGGGGCATGTACAGGCCTCCCGGTTCAGGTTGGCCCCGCAGGAACCGCACAATCCCCGGCAGTCGTCCCGGCAGAGCATCTTCATCGGAACCTGAAGCATGATCTGCTCGTAGATCACCGGTTCCAGATCGATGATCTCTTCCCGGTAATACACACAATCCAGGTCATCCCGGGACAGCTCTTTTTCCTCCGCGTGTATATCCGGTTCGGGCAGAAAGATATAGCGGAATTCACACTGGATTGGCAACCGTGCTTTTTCCAGGCATCGGCAGCACTCGCCCTGAACCTCCGTCACCAGGGAGCCTTCCATGTAAATCGCCTCGCGGACTTTCTTGAGGGTGCAGGAGACCTGGACCCCGCCGACCGTGAACTCCAACGGCCCGCTTCCGCCCGGCAACTCCTCCAGCCAGCCCTCCCCTTTATGGAAGGAACAGGCTCTGCCTTCCTCGGGTATCTGTCCGATGGGGATTTGCATGGAAACACCTCATCCGGAAGAAAGGGCTGAATAAAGGACAAAACCTGTACCTTGTCAAGCAATTTCTCGGCGGAGGGTCCGTGAAAAAAATCCCTTGACAAGGTAGCGGGATCTCGTTAATCGTCTTGTGACTGACTGGTCAGTCACTTTTTGCCACAACACAGGATCATCCTGTAAAGTCAAAGGGAAAGGAGAGAATGATGAAACCTTTGAAAGGCGTGAAGGTAATCGATTTCACCAGTTCCATCTCGGGGCCATACTGTGGCGCCCTTCTGGCGGACTACGGCGCAGAAGTCTACAAGCTGGAGCGGCCGGGCCGGGGAGAGGATTCGCGGCTGTTCCCCCCCCAGAAAGACGGCGTACCCCTGGGCTTCGTCAGCATCAACCGGGCCAAAAAAGGCCTCTCGATCGACCTGAACAAGCCCGAGGGCCAGGAGCTCTTCCGCAAGCTGGCCGCGAAAGTGGACGTTATTCTTGAGAATTACACCCCTGGAACGATGAAGCGCTGGAACATCGACTACGAGACCATCAAGGCCGTCAACCCCAAGATCGTCTACTGCTCGATCTCCGGGTTCGGCCAGTTCGGCCCCCTCTCCCCCCTGCCGGGTTACGATGCGGTCATCCAGGCCATGAGCGGCATGATGATGTCCACGGGCTTCCCCGACGGCGCCCCCACGAGAACCGGCAACGCCGCCGTGGATTACCTCAGCGGGACCTTCGGAGCCCTGGGAATCGTGATGGGCGTCCTCCAGGCCCGGACAACGGGCCAGGGCATGCACGTGGACGTCGCTATGCTCGACTGCGTCCTCAACACGCAGGACGTTCCGTTCCTCAGCCCGATGAACCTGGGAAAGGAAGTGCAGCGCTTCGGCAACCGCCTCGCCTACGTCACCCCCTTCGACACCTTCAAGACGAAGGACGGCTGGCTCATGATCGCCACGGCGAACAACAACAACTTCGGCGCCCTCGCCAAGGTGATGGGACGCGAGGACCTGATGGAAGACCCCAAATTCGCCGACAATTACCAGCGCTGCGTGCACGAGGCTGACCTTCGGGAGATCATCGTCGGCTGGACGGTTCAGCATGGGACCATGGAACTGCTCGGCATGCTGATGAAAAACGGCGTGCCCTGCTCGCCCATCCAGAATGCGGGCGACATGCTGAAAAATCCGCATTCCGAGGCCCGCGGCCTGGTCGCGGAAGTGACCCACTCCAGCGGCCTCAAGGTGAAGGTCCCCGGCGTGGCCATCAAGATCGACGGCCAGATTCTCCCCGTCGAGGGAGCGTCCCCGGACGTCGGCCAGCACAATGCGGAAGTCTTCGGTGAGCTCTTGGGAATGGGAGAGACGGAGCTTGCGCCCCTGAAAGAAAAGGGTATCATCTGACGGACGGAAGCACCCATGTCGACCAATCAACGGGAAAAGCGCTTTTGATTCCGGGCCGTAACGTCCGGCCGCCGCGGATGAATGATCCCGCGGCGGTACCGGACCGCCGGCCCCGCCCGTCGTCGACCAATCCGCTTCCGTACGAGGAGGAAACCGATATGGCGGAGAAGACGCAGACCAAACGCGACATCATCCTGGAAGCCGCCGTCCGGGTCTTCGCCGAGAAAGGGTACTACTCCAGCCGGACCCTGGACATCTCGACGGAGGCCGGGGTGGCCTATGGCTCCCTCTACCACTACTTCTCCAGCAAGGACGACATCCTCCTTTCGATCTTCCGGGAACGGTGGCAGGTGCTCCTCGAGAAGATGGCCGAGATCAATCAGGCCGTCTCCGATCCGAGCGAGAAGATCCTGGCCATCATCGACTTCATCTTCCGGAGTTACCAGCACAACTCGGACATGATGAAAGTGCTCATCATGGACGTGCCCCGCCACTCGCAGTTCTACTCGCCGGAAAACTGGAAAGTATACAACGCCTTCCTGAAAAACCTGGCGGACGTGTTCCGTGAGGGACAGGAGCAGGGCATTTACTGCAGGGAGATCTCACCCCTGATCGCATCCTATATTATTTATGGGGCCGTGGACATGACGATCCGTCAGTACGTCTATAACCCCGAATTCAACCATGAGGAATTCCCCATCGAAAAGGCCAAGGAACAGATCGTTTCGGTGATCAAACAGGGGTTTTCCAAAAGGGAGGTTTGAATGGGCCAGAACTTTTACAAGCGGGACGACCGGGATCTTCGGTTCGTCCTGTTCGAGCAGCTCGGAATCGAGCGGCTCCTGGAGCTGGAGGCCTACCGGGATTTCACCCGGGAGGATTTCGACATGATTCTCTCGCAGGCGCAGAAGATCGCCGCCGACGTCATGGCGCCGACGTTCCAGGACGGGGACCGGGAAGGAGCCCGGTTCGAGGGCGGCCGGGTCACGGCACCCAAATCCTTCCATGAAGTCTGGAAGGTGTTCCAGGAGGGCGGCTGGTTCGCCCTCGCCACCAAGCAGGATTTCGGCGGCCAGGGGCTCCCCCTGGTCATCGCCGAGGCGGCCCAGGAATTCTTCATGGCCGCCAACTTCGCCTTCGGCTGCTACGCCGGCATGGGACCCGGCAACGGGGCGATGATCGAGAAGTACGGAACGCCGGAGCTCAAGGATCGCTTCCTGTGGAAGATGTACGACGGGACATGGAGCGGCTCCATGTGCCTCACCGAGCCGGCGGTCGGCTCCGACGCCCACATGGTCTCGACGAAGGCAACGCCGGACGGAGACCTGTACAGGATCCAGGGTACGAAGATCTTCATCACCTCCGGCGAGCACGACCTGGTGGAAAACATCATCCACCTCGTCATCGCCCGGATCGAGGGGGCTCCGGCGGGCGCCAAGGGCGTATCCCTCTTCGCCGTGCCCAAGATCTGGGTGAACGAGGACGGCTCCCTCGGAGAGCCCAACGACGTGTCCTGCATCGGCATCGAGCATAAGATGGGCCTCAACGGCTCGGCCACCTGCGTCATGAACTTCGGCGAGAACGGCAATTGCCGCGGCTACCTGATCGGCCAGCCCGGCATGGGCCTGGCCTACATGTTCGACATGGTGAACCTGGCCCGGATGGCCGTGGGCCTGGAGTCGGTGGCCTTCGGGACGAACATCTACGCCAACGTCCTGGCCTACGCCAGGGAGCGCATCCAGGGCGTGCCCTTCGGCAGGAAGGGAGAGCGGGTGCGGATTGTGGAGCACGCGGACGTCCGGCGGATGCTGATGAATATCAAGTCCATAACGGAAGGCATGCGGGCTCTGGTCTTCAAGGCCTACTTCATGGAGGACCTGTCCAAGGCGGCGGCCACGGAAGAGGAGCGAAAGACTGCCCTGGGCCGGCTGGAGTTCCTGACGCCCCTGGTGAAGGCCTACGGCTCCGACCGGATCTTCGAGCTGGGCCGGGAGGGCATCCAGATCCTCGGCGGCTACGGCTTCACCAAGGAGTACCCGGTGGAGCAGTACACCCGGGACTGCAAGATCCTCTCCATCTGGGACGGCACGAACTATATCCAGTCGGTGGACCTCATCGGCCGGAAGCTGAACATGGCAGGCGGAAAGGTCTTCCGGGACTGGATGGACGAAGTCATGGACCTGATCCGGAAAGGGCAGAAGGCAGGCGTTCTCTCCGGCGAGTTCACCCTCCTGGAGGAGGCCCTCGAGACGGTCATGGAGCTGGCCCTGCTCTACGGCTCCTTCCTCAAGGAAGGGAACGTGGACCTGGTTCCGCTGACCTCCACCCGCTTCCTCGACTGTGTTGCCGAGGTCGCCATTGCCCATCTGCTCCTGGAGCAGGCCCTCATCGCCAGGGATAAACTCCAGGCCGGGGACCTCAGTGAAGTGGACCGGGCCTTCTATGAAGGAAAAGCGCACACCGCGGCCTACTATGCAAACAACCTCCTCCCCCAGGTCTTCGGGCGGGCCCGCATCATCCGGCTCCGGGACGAATCGGCCATCCGCATCCCGGAAGACAGCTTGTAGGAGGAAGAGGAAAAGGGATATAAAAGCCGATGCCCTTTATATCCCGGATAAGGGGAGACACCATTTCAAGAGAGGAGAAGTCATGGACAAGCTGTTTTTGGAAGATTACACCGTTGGAGAAGTTCTGAAATCGCCCGCCCGCACCATCACCGAGACGGACATCACGTTCTTTGCCATGCTGACGGGGGACTGGCACCCCATTCATACCAACGTCGAGTTCGCCAAGAAGGCCTTTTTCGGCGAGCGGATCGCCCACGGCATGCTGAGCCTGTGCATCGGCAGCGCCCTCATCTTCCGGCTCGGCCAGTACGTCGCCCTGCCCAAGTCTTTCATCGCCTTTTACGGAATGGATTCGGTCCGGTTCACCGGCCCCGTCAAGATCGGGGACACGATCCACTGCGAGGTAACCGTGGAAAAGCTGGATCCGAAGGACGACAAGACGGGCGTCATCGTCTCGAAGAACGCCATCAAGAACCAGCGGGGCGAAGACGTCGTGATCTATACGACGAGGGCCCTCTGCGGGAGAAAACCGAAAGGCTGAGCAGGGTACCTTGCAAGACCCGGGCTATCTTTTTAATCATCACCGCCGTTCGGTCCGCCGCCCCGGTCTTCTCGGGGCGCGGATCCGGGCGGGATCGACGGGATCGTCGCCGGCTGCGGGAGTCGGCGACGGAATCCTGATTTACCCCGACAAGGGCTTCTTCGCCGTCGGGGACGGATCCGACCGGAATCCCCGGGCGGTCCGTCGGGTCATGGAAGGCTTCAACACGATCCTGGACGGGCTTCCGGGCCTGCGGGCGGACCGGATTCTCCGGGAGGACGAAGCGGCCATCCTCCGGGAACGTGTGCTCCTGGCTGCAGCAATGCTGATCCGGGATCTTTACCCGTCCGACGGCTGCACCTTTACGGGAGTCCTGCTCTTCCGGATGGAAAGGGGCCTCCGGGGCCTGTTGTTTCACGCGGGCGACAGCCTGCTGTACCGGATCGACATGGAAAACGGCACGGTGCGGAGGCTGACGGAAAACAACTTCTGGTTCGTCGGCCGGGCCGACCGGTTTTCGCAGGTCGAGGAAATTTCCCTGGACGCCTCGTCCCGCCTGGTCTTCGCCACAGACGGCTTCGCCGCCCTTCTCCCGTCGGGAGAGGGCGACGCCGGGGAACTCGGCGAGGTCTGCAGGTGCCATCCCGTGGACGAGCTCCCGGACATCCTGTTCGAGCGGTACGACCGGCCCGGGCAGGTCCTGGACGATGCGGCGGTCCTCTGCCTTTCCCCCTCGGGCGGGACGGGCGACGGCCCTCCCTTCATCCTCGGGGGAACCAGCGCCGCGGAAGAGCAGCGGAGAACAAAGGATTTCGAGGGGCATCCTCCGGGAGACGGCTACGCAATGCACGTTCCGGGCACCGGAGACGGCCACCCGGCCATATACTGAACGGAATCAAAAGGATTCCAGAAGCAAAAGGACAGATCCATGTACAACGACTATTTCAGTGAATCACACGATATGCTGAGGGACAGCGTCCGGCGGTTCGTCGCCCGGGAGATCGCGCCGCACCTCGAAGAATGGGAAGAAGAGGGGATTATCCCCCTGGAGCTGTACAAGACAGCCGGCGACGCCGGCTTCATCGGGCTCGGCTATCCCGAGGAATACGGCGGAACGCCGGGAGACATCTTTCACCAGGTGGCCTACACGGAGGAGATCATGCGCTGCGGCGCCGTCGGCCTCCCGTCGAGCCTCGGCTCCAGCGCCATCGCCGTGCCCCCCATCCTGGCCCTGGGCACGGAAGAGCAGAAGCAGAGGTTTGTCCCCCCGGTCCTGGCGGGCGACAAGATCGCCGTCCTGGGCGTGACGGAGCCGAGCGGCGGCTCCGACGTGGCGAACCTCCTCACCCGGGCCGTCCGGAAGGGCGACAAGTACATCGTCAACGGGTCCAAGACCTTCATCACCAGCGGCAGCCGCGCGGACTATGTGACCACCGCCGTCCGGACCGGCGGACCGGGCCACGGCGGCATCAGCCTCCTCATCATCGAAAAGGGGACGCCCGGATTCACCTGCTCGAAGAAACTCGAAAAGATGGGCTGGTGGTCCTCCGACACGGCGGAGTTGAGCTTCGACGACTGCGAGGTCCCGGTGGAGAACCTCCTGGGAACCGAAAACAAGGGGTTTGTCGGGATCATGGTGAATTTCCAGAAGGAGCGCCTCTACCTCTCGGTGGAAGCGCATGCCGTGGCGGAAATGGCCCTCGAGGAATCGATCAAGTACGCCAAGGAGCGGATCGCCTTCGGCAAGCCCCTGACGGGCTTCCAGGTGACGCGGCACAAGCTCGCCGAGATGGCGACCCAGGTGGAGGCGGCCAAGCAGATGAGCTACAGCGTCGCCGCCCGGCTCGCCAACGGCCTGCCCGCCTACAAGGAGGCCTGTATGGCGAAAAACTTCGCCACGAAGGTCTGCGACCGGGTGGTCTACGACGCCGTCCAGATCCACGGCGGCTACGGCTACTGCCGGGAGTACCTGGTGGAGAGGCTCTACCGCGACTCCCGCCTGTTCGCCATCGGCGGCGGGACGTACGAGATAATGAATGAAGTGATCAGCAAGCAGATGGGCTTATAATGGGACGGGCTGTTGAAAAGGGGCTGCCTGCGGCGTTGCCCTGATCCCGTGCCCTTCGACGTACGAGCGAATAAAAAAGGATCATGAACGATTGAAAGGGCTGCTCAAAAATGACCGGATGCAAGGCCCCCGAAATGCTGAATCGCGAGGCGTACTTCAAGGTACGTTGAGCGGCGCAGGATGAGGGAAACGCAGCATACGGGTATTTTTCAACAGCCCGCGGAATGGTTCCCATGGAGATGGACCTTCACATCCATACCAACCGCTACTCCGGTTGCAGCAACCTGCCCCCGTCGGGCCTTCTCCGGAAGGCCCGGGAGGCGGGTCTGGACGGCATCGTCCTGACGGAGCACGGGATCCGCTGGTCCGACGACAACCTTCAGGAGCTCGTCGAAGCCAGCGGCGTGAAGGACCTGCTCGTCCTGGCGGGCCAGGAGGTGGCCTGCTACACGAAGCGCGGGGAATTCCAGGGGGAATTTCTGCTGTTCGGATATCCCCGCAGCCTCGGATCGAGCCGTTCCCTGGAGACGATCCTCGAACTGGTTCACGGGGAGGGAGGCGTCGTCATCGCCGCCCATCCATTCAAGAAAATCGTATCCTCCAACAGTGATTTCTACGGCGCCGGGTTCCGGGTCTACGACTACGACCTGGACGGACTGGAGGTGGCCCATCCCTCCTACGACCGCGAAAGCGCCGCCCTGGCGGAGGAGGCCATGCAAAAGCGGAACCTGGCCGGCATCGGCTGCAGCGACGCCCATGACCTGAGGAGCGTCGGCCTCTGCCGGACGGTGTTTCCGGACCCCATCACCGACATGGAGGGCCTCTGCGAAGCAATCCGTGCCCGCCATGTCACTGCACGGTGCCTGAAGGCCGTGTAAAGCCATTCATCCCGTTTCTGGAAGCGACGTTCTTTGTGGCAACAGACATGACTGACCAGTCAATCTAAATAAGGAGGAGAAAGCATGTCGAAAGCGTTCAAAGCACCGCGGAACCGAGAAGAGATCATGGCCTGGATCGACAGTATTCCCCTGTACAAAGGGGACCAGCCGCTGGACCTCGCCTTCAAGAGCAAGGAGGAGATCCGGAGCGCCCAGGACGCCAACCTGGTCGCCCAGATGGAGAGGCTGGAGAAGCAGAGCCCGTACTACCGGGAGAAGTTCAAGGAGTGGGGCGTCGACCCCAGGTCGATCAGGGGTGTCGACGATCTGGAAAAGATCCCCGTCACGAGCAAGGCCGACTACATGAAGGACCGGGGCGAATCCTTCAAGCTGGACATGGATTTCGCCAAAATCATGGAATACATCCTCTATGAGGTCACCTACACGACCGGGACGACCACGGGGCTTCCCTCCCGGTTCTACAACACGACCTACGACATGTTCCTGCAGACCTGGATGTTCCGCATCGGCTGCAAGATCTGTTACCTCGAGCCCGACGACATCCTCATGAACCTCTTCCCGTTCCACTTCATTCCCCACATCGGGTACTACAAGACGGTCCACTTCGCCTCCGCCGTGGGGATGACGATGTGCTGGGGCTTCACCGGCGCGCCGCTGCCCGGATTCCCGTATAGCATCCACCGCTCCATGCAGCAGGCCATCGAGGACATCGAAAAGAAAAAGGTCAACGCCCTCTCGGGGATCGCTTCCTACATCCGGCGGCTCATCATGACCGCGGAGGAACAGGGGCGCGATCTCTCCCGGATCAACAAGATTCAGGCCCTGGGCGAGGCGGTGCCCAAGGGGATGCGGGACGACATGCGCAAGCGCCTCCAGAAGATGGGGGCAGGCGAGGTCTTCATCAGCAACGCCTTCGGGTTCACCGAAAGCCAGACGGCCTTCCAGGAGTGCGCGGAGCTGGGCGGGGCCCACTGCGGGGTGCCCCAGATGTACTACTTCGAGGCCGTGGACGAGAACGGGAAGCGCAAACCCGACGGGGAGCCGGGGCTCCTGTGCATCACCCACCTGGACCGCCGGGGCACCTGCCTGCTGCGCTACCTCGTGGGCGACATCGTCGCCATCACGAACGAGCCCTGCCCCATCTGCGGCCGCAACGACCAGCGGATCGTGACGACCGTGGGCAGCACCTACGGCACCCGGACCAGCGAGCTCATGAAGGTCAAGGGGACCCTCATCAACCCGGAGACCATGCGGGACGCCGTGGCCAACACCCCGGGCGTCATCGAGTACCAGTTCATCGTCACCAAGGAAAAGGCCGACGATCCCTACTCCATGGACCTCCTGATCCTGAAGGTCGGAGCCGATGAGGGCGTGGACAAGGCGAGGATGGAAGGGGAGCTGAAAGAGAAAGTCAAGCGGGCCGTGGAGCTGACACCGAAGGTGGAGTTCGTGCCGTTTGCGGAGATCTTCAATCCGGGCCAGACCCTGAAGGCCACCCGGATCGTCGACCAGCGGCCCAAGGAGTGAAA
>CAZODI010000047.1:18562-24467 GCA_964578535.1 uncultured Syntrophaceae bacterium | reverse complement strand
AGAATTCCTCCTGGGTCCTTTCCTTGCCGGCGATGAACTGGATGTCGTCGATCAGGAGACAATCAATTTTCCTGTATTTTTCACGAAATTTCGGCGTCCGGTCGTATCGGATGGAACTGATGAGCTCGTTGACGAACTCCTCCGCCGACACATAGACCACATTCATGTCCGGGTAGAGATGCATGGTGAGCAGTCCGATGGCGTTGAGCAGATGCGTCTTTCCCAGACCCACGTCGCTGTATATGAAAAGCGGGTTGTAATTCTTGGCGGGCAATTCCCCGACGGAAACGGCGGCGGCATGGGCAAACTGGTTGCATGAGCCGACGACGAACCGCTCGAAGCTGTAGCTCGGATTCAGGTTTGAATCGTACCTGGCCGCTGGTGCTTTCCGTGCGGTTTTGCCCTCCATCTTCTTCGTTTCCGCCGGTGTCTCCGCGGGCCGTCCGTCTCCCTTGCTGACGGAAAAATGGACACTCAGGTCGATCCCCGAAACCTGTTTCAGGCTTTCCTTGATCAGGGACAGGTAGTTGTCGTTCAGCCAGTCCTTGAAAAATTTGTTCGGAACGGAGAACTGAATGCTGTTTCCCTCGATGGCCGTGACCCGGATCGGCTGGATCCAGGTCTCGAAGTTCTGCTGGCTCACCTGCATTTGAATGAGATTGGTTGCTTTTTCCCAAATAATATCCACTATCTATTTACCTCATCCACAAGTTTATCAACAGCTGTGGATAAATGAATTCTGTATTGCCTGGATGTCCCTGTGGGCCGCTACCGAATCAGGGTTTCCCGTCCAAAAGGAGCCGAATCAGCCGGTTGAGCTCTTCCTCTCCGGAAAAACGGATCTCGATCCTCCCGCTTTTCCGGCCCTGGCAAATCCGTACCGCACTGAGATAACGCTCCGCCAGGGACGTCTCCAGCTGTTTCAGATGAACCGAGCCGGGCGGCTCCTTTTTCCGGTCTTTGTTGCCCTTTTTTGTCAGGAGTCCTTTGACGAGCCGCTCTGTTTCCCGGACGCTCAGCTTTCGCTCGAGAACGGTCCGGTAGGCCTGGAGCTGGGACGACGCCTGTTCCAGAGAGAGGAAACAGCGGGCATGGCCGGATGAAATTTTTCCCGCCGTGAGTCCCTCCAGGATCTCCGAAGGAAGACGGAGGAGACGCAGGGCATTCGCCACGGTGGACCGGTCTTTCGCAACGCGGTGGGCGATGTCCTCCTGGGAGAGGCCGAACTTGTCCGCCAGGATGCGAAACGCATCCGCCTCCTCCACCGGGTTGAGGGACTCCCGCTGGATGTTCTCCACGATGGACCACTCCGCCGCGTCGAGATCCCCAGCCTCCCGGATCACAACGGGGACCTCCTTCAGTCCTGCCTGCTGGGCTGCCCGCCATCGGCGCTCTCCGGCAATGATTTCGTATCCTTCCTCCGCACGGCGGACGACGATGGGCTGGATGACGCCGCTTTTGCGGATGGAGGCGACCAGACTCTTCTGTTCCTGGTCCCGAAAAGACTTGCGGGCCTGGAACCGGTTGGGCTTCAGCTCTTCAATGCCGCACTGGATATAGGAAGGCCGTTCGTCGACCCGCTTGAGAAGCTCCGGAAACATGGCGCCCAGGCCTTTTCCCAGGGAAGATTTCGTCGACATCAGGAACCGCTTCCTCCATTTTCCATGATTTCCCTGGCCAGCTCCATGTAGGAAACGGCGCCCCGGGAGCGGACGTCGTACAGGATGATCGGCAGCCCGTGGCTGGGACATTCGGAAAGTCTCACATTCCGGGGGATGACCGTCTGAAAGACCTTGTCCCCGAAGTGCCGCCGGACGTCTTCGCTTACCTGGCGGGACAGGGTGTTCCGTCCGTCGAACATGGTCAGGAGGATTCCCCCCAGCACCAGGGCTGGATTGAGCCTCGCCTGGACGAGCTTGACCGTTGCCAGGAGCCGTCCCAGCCCCTCCAGGGCGAAGTATTCGCACTGCAGAGGCACGATGACGCTGTCCGCCGCCACCAGGGCGTTCAGCGTGAGAAAACCCAGGGAAGGCGGACAATCGATGATCACGTATTCGTAGCCTGAATCCGAGGACCGGATCAGACGGCGAAGCTTCTTTTCCCGGTCCTCCATGGTGACGAATTCGATTTCCACACCGGTCAGGTCCTGGTTGGAACCGACCACATCGAGGAAAGGAAGACGGCTTTTCAGTACAACGTCCTGCAGGGAGCCATCCCCGCTGAGGGCGGTGTACAGGTTGCGCTCGGGCAGCGCCTCCAGGCCGATGCCCAGGCCGCTCGTGGCGTTCCCCTGCGGATCCGCATCGATGAGAAGCGTCTTCCGTTCCGCTGCGGCGAGGGTAGCCGCCAGGTTGATGGCGGTGGTGGTCTTGCCGACCCCCCCTTTTTGGTTCGCGATGCTTATGATTTTACGCATGATTTTGGGGAAAGGGACTGGAACGCATTCACCCCCCTGACGCGACGGAACGGTACCATAAATCAAGGTTTTTTCAAAGGAGATTTTTTTAGATAACTAACGGATATTGCACGCTTTTTTATAGATAAACATTTTTCGCCGGTCCCCGGAAAAAGGCAGTTCATAATCGTGGATCGAAACCGGTTCGAGGCGGGCCTCCTCCGGGGGGGAGGACCGGCGGTCGGTGCCGGGACCGGCCATGACCACAAGGTATCCTTCCGGCTTCAGGAACGGCGAGCCGGCCAGGGCGAACCGGGACGGGGGCAAGAAGGCCCGTGAAATCACCATGTCGAAGGATCCGGCGACGCCTGCCCGCCGGAGATAATCCTCCGCCCGCTCCCAAAGAACGTCGATTCCGTCCAGGCCGAGGATCCCCGCGGTCCGCTTCAGGAAAGACGCTTTCTTGCGGGACGCTTCCAGCAGCAGGACTTCCAGGCGCGGGCAGGCGATCCGGAGGGGGATGCCCGGAAAGCCGGCGCCGCTCCCCATATCCAGCAGGCGCCCGTCGCGAAGGGGAAGCCGGGGGACCGGTGCGAGCGAGTCGAGGACGTGCCGGATGACGATCTCTTCCGGGTCGCTCGTTGCGACGAGGTTGTGGCTGCGGTTCCAGAGGAGGAGCTCGTCGATGTACAGGCGGAAGAGGGCCAGTTGCGCCGTGTCGAGGGGAACCCCGGCGATTCGGGCACCCTCGGCCAGCATCTTAAGATGGGATTCTTCCATGGTTATTTGCCTGCATGGTGTGGCCGGATCCGCGATCCCGGCCGTGCCGGGGAGGACATGCTTTCCCGTGCCCGATAGCAGAAGGAGGGGGAGCGGACAATCAAAAAATGCGTGCCGCTCCGTTTTGTGGTATCAGGGTCCCCGCCGGAATTAAAGGATACGGGGAAAATGAAGAAAAAAGACGATCAGGAAATCCGGGTGCGGATGGAAAACGTGGCGGTGGTGCTCTGCCGTCCGAAATTTTCCGGGAACGTGGGGTCCGTGGCCCGGTGTGCGAAGAACATGGGAATCGGGAAGTTGATCGTTGTCGGAGGGGAGCCCCTCGACCGGGAGGAAATTCTGCAGCGGGCCACCCATGCCGCCCGGGACCTGGTGGATACGATGGAATGCTGCGAAACGCTGGAGGAGGCCGTGGCCGGTTTTACGTGGCTCGTGGGAACGACCGGCCGCCGGGGGTCCGCGCGCGGTCCCGGCGTCTCCCCGCGGGAAATGGCCCGGAGGATGTGCGATCTCAGCAGGAACAACCGGATTGCCCTGCTCTTCGGTCCCGAGGACAAGGGGCTCTCCAACGAGGAGCTCCGCCTGTGCCATACCGTTGTAAACATTCCCGCCTCCGAGGCGTTCCGGTCCATCAACCTGTCCCATGCCGTGATGATTCTCTGCTACGAGCTGTTCGTCGCCGCGGTGGATCCACCTCCCGCTTTCCGGCCGCGGCTTGCCTCGTCGGCGGAGCTGGAGGGAATGTACGGGCACCTGCGCGATGTCCTCACCCGGATCGGGTTCATCAACAGGCAGAATCCCGAATACTGGATGCTCCATGTACGGCGGCTCTTTTCCCGGGTGCAGCTTCAGGCCCGGGAGGTGAAGATCCTGCGCGGGATCTGCCGCCAGATCGATTGGGCGACGGGACAGCCGGGACCCGACCCTGGGCGGCGGTCTGTGGAAAAAGTACCGGAATGCGCCGCAGGCCCAGAAAATGCGATGGAATTTTACAAGGAAAAGAAGTAGGTTTTAAAACTTCCATATTTAAGGAATATGACACCGGGCAAGGGGAGGTAAGAATGAAACGGAAAACGGTGAAGACGGGGATCCTTCTCCTGGGGCTGTCGGCCTTGGCGATCCTCATCGGCCTTGCCGGAGACAGCCCGGTCTCGGCCCTGGACCGGAGCACCTACCGGAGCCTCAAGACCTTTAACGAGATCCTCGACATCGTCGAGAAGAATTACGTCGAGCCGGTCGAGACCAAGACCCTGCTCCAGGGGGCCGTCAACGGCATGATGCGGTCCCTGGATCCGCACAGCTCGTACATGACGGCCGATATGTACAAGGAACTGGAAGTGGAGACCAAGGGGCGCTTCGGCGGCATCGGCATCGAGATCACGATCCGAAAGGACGTCCTCACCGTCGTCTCGCCGATCGAAGACACGCCGGCCTACCGGGCGGGTGTCAAGGCCGGTGACGCGATTATCCGGATCGACGGCAAGTCCACCAAGGACATCACGATCATGGATGCCGTCAAGAAACTCAGGGGGCCGAAAGGAACAAACGTCATCATCACGATCATGCGGGACGAAACCACGAAGCCGCAGGATATCACCATCACCCGTGACATCATCCAGATTGTGAGCATCCGGTCCAAGGTCTTCGAGGATGGGATCGGCTATGTCCGCATCTCCTCTTTCCAGGAACGGACCGCGGAAGATCTGGCGAAGGCCCTGGCCGAGGTGACCAAGAAGACCAATCCCCTCAAGGGGCTTGTCCTCGACCTCCGGAACAACCCGGGCGGACTTCTGAGCCAGGCCGTCCAGGTATCGGATGTGTTCCTGAAATCGGGAATGATTGTGTCCACCCGCGGCCGCGTGAAATCCGTGGAGAGCTCGGCGAAGGCACGGGACAACGGAAACGAGCCGAGTTGCGCCATCGTGGCACTGGTCAACGAAGGCACCGCCTCTGCGGCGGAGATCGTCGCCGGTGCCCTCCAGGACAACGGGCGCGCCCTCGTCCTCGGAACGCAGACCTTCGGCAAGGGGTCCGTGCAGACGGTCATTCCCCTGGACGACGGGTCGGCCCTCAAATTGACGACGGCAAAGTACTATACACCCAAGGGCCGCTCCATCCAGGCGGAGGGAATACAGCCGGACATCGTGATCCGCAGGACGAGAATCGTCGACGGCAAGGAACGGGAATCAACGGAGGAGCCCCTGCGGGAAAAGGATCTGGCCGGTCACATCCCCTCCCCCAGGGAGAACGGGGAAGTCAGGGAAGGTCCGGCGAAGGTTCCTCTTCAGCCGCGGCCGCTGCCCAGGCGGGAGGAAATGGGGGATGTCACCCAGGATAACCAGCTCAAGAGCGCCATCGACATCCTCAAGAGCTGGGACCTCTTCCGAAAGGGAACCCGCAGCAGCTGAGGAAAAGGGAGCCGTCCCCCGGGCGCCCCGTCCGGGGGGACCGGCGAGGACGAAGCCGGAACGGACGGATGGCAGGCAGAAAACGCGGGAAAAAGGGGAAGTGGAAGGCTTGGATCGTTTTCCTTGCAGCGGTCGCAGCCATTGTCGCCATTGCATACTTTCTGCATGTGGAGCGGCAGCGGGAGACACGCCGGGCGCAGGTGCCCCTGCGCAAGGCTGCCCCGGCCCGGGCCGTTCCCGCTGTTGTCGTTCCCAAAGCCGTTCCCGCCGAGAAGGACAGGGCCGGGCGGAATGTTCCGGAGCCGAGGCCGGAGCCGAGGCC
>CAZODI010000047.1:0-18462 GCA_964578535.1 uncultured Syntrophaceae bacterium | reverse complement strand
CCGAGAAGGACAGGGCCGGGCGGAATGTTCCGGAGCCGAGGCCGGAGCCGAGGCCCGAAGCGGCCAAGGGCCCGTTGCGGGTGGTGATCATCATCGACGATATCGGACACGATCTGGCCCCGGTCCGAGATCTCCTTTCGCTCAAGACGCCCATCACCTTCGCCGTCCTTCCCGATGGCGCCCGAGCGGCCCAGGCGGCGGCCATGATTCACGGGGACGGACGGGAAGTGATCCTCCATCTGCCCCTCGAACCCCGGTCTGAGACAAAGGCCAACCCGGGGGCAATGGTCCTCCGGACGGGCATGAAAGACGAGGAAATCCGCCGTCAGCTTGTACAGGATATCCGGGCTGTGCCCCATGCCAGGGGAGTCAACAGCCACATGGGGTCCCTGTTCACGGAGAACCCGGAAAAAATGGTCGTTGTCATGAACGTTCTTCATGAAAAGGGATTCTATTTTATCGACAGCCGGACGTCCGTCCGGAGCCGGGCCCATGAAGCGGCCCGGCAGACGGGCGTTCCCTTCGGGAGACGAGACCTGTTTATCGACGGTCGTTCCAAGGACGAGATCCTCCAGCAGATCCTCCGGCTGGCAGGGACATCCGATACGGCGCAGCCGCCGGTCGTCATCGGCCACCCCTATCCCGGCACCATCCAAGCCCTCCGGAACGTTATCCCGATGCTCCGTCGTCATGGAATCCGCGTGGTTTCCGCATCGGAGGCGGTCCGTCCGGTAGGCGGCGACGACAGGGCCATGCGATGAAAAAGCGAACCCGTTCCATCCCTTACCTGCTTTTCCTTGCCGGTGCCATCCTCCTTTCCCTGTACGGGTGTGCAACGGCGCCTTTCCGGGACGGCCCTGCCTCCGTGCCGGGTCAGGGCGACGCCAAGGCCATGTTCCACTATTCCGTAGCCATCCAGTACATGCTGGACGGAAAAATGGACGAGGCCATCGCCGAGTTGGAGGCCGCACGCCGCTTTGACGAACAGTCCGTGGAGCTGACCATCGAGCTGGCGGTCCTGTACGCGGAAAAAGGAAGCCCGGAGAAGGTGATCGCCACCCTTCAGGACGCGACGCGCCGGCATCCCCGCGAACCCATGATTTATCTCCTTCTCGGGGGAGCCCAGGCCGCCCGGAAGGAGACGGTCCAGGCCGAGCGCTCTTTCCGGAAGGTTCTGGAGCTGGATCGGAAGAATGAGATGGCCTGGCTGCACCTGGCGGCCCTTTATTCGGAATCCGGGAGGCACGAAAAGGCCCTGGCCTGTTACGACCGTCTCCTCGAAATTCATCCGGACCACGCTGCGGCTCTCTACCACCGGGCAAAGATTTTCCAGGAGCTGAAGCGGGACGGGGAAGCCGAAGCGGGGTTCCGGAGAGTCCTGGAGCTGCGACCGGCCTTTGAGGCGGCCTGGATCGACCTGGGGTACTTCTACGAAACCCGCAGGCAGACGGAGAAGGCGGTAGATACGTACCGGCGGTTTATGGAGCAGTATCCCCTGCGCATGGGGGTGCGGCTCCGGCTGGCGGAGATGCTCCTTCGGCTTCAGCGGTTTGACGATGCGGAACAGACCCTTCAGGAGGCCCTGAAGATCGAGCCGGACAACCGGGATCTCCGGCTGACCCTGGCCATTGTCTACCTGGAGCGAAAGGATTATCCCCGCGCCGTTGGCATGCTGGAGACCCTGGCAGGGGAAGAGCCTGCCGATGCCCGCCTTCGGTATCTTCTGGCATCGGCATATGAAGAACGGGGCGACGCGGACCGGGCCATTGCCGCCTACGGCGAGGTGGCGGTGAAATCGGAGTTCTTCGGGAACGCCCGGGTCCGGATGGCCTTCCTGCACAACAAGGCGGGCCGGAAAGACGAGGCCCTGCGGACGGCCGGCCAGGCCCTGGAGAATCGGAAGGACTACCCGGGGCTCTATCTGTACCTGGCTTCGCTTCACGAGGAGATGAAGAACCCGGCGGCGGCTGAAAATGTGCTGCGCCAGGGAATGACCGTCCTTCCCCGGAACGTGGATCTTCCCTACAGCCTGGGGGTTTTATACGAGAAAAGCGGCCGCTTTGAGGAGAGCATCGTCCTGATGAAGGGGATTCTCGCCATCGAACCGGACCACGCGGATGCCCTGAATTTCATCGGATACAGCTATGCGGACCGGGGGATGAACCTCGATGAAGCGGAACGGCTCATCCTGAAGGCCCTGAAGGCAAAGCCCGGGAACGGGTACATTACCGACAGCCTGGGATGGGTATACTACAAGAAGAACGAATTGGGAAAAGCCGTCCGGTATCTCCGTGAGGCCGCTCTCGCGGTCCCGGACGATCCCACCATTGCCGAACATCTGGGAGATGCCTTAGCGAAGGCCGGGGATCGGGAAGAGGCCCTGTCGGCCTATCGAAAGGCGCTCAAGCTGAACCCGTCGAGTACCGATCTCCCGCGGAAAATCCGGGAGCTCGGCGGGAATCCATAAAAAAAGGAGACCGGCGGATGTGCCGTCTCCCTTTCTTTCCTTGATGCTGCCGAAGTGTTTCCTCTATTTCAACTCGTTGAGTTTCGTCCGGGCCGTCCGGGCCGAACTCGTGTTTGGGTAGTCCTTGATGATCTGCTGCAGAATCATGCGGGCGCTGGTTTTATCGCCCAATTGGGCAAAGGCGAGCCCCTGCTTCAAGAGGGACGGGGGAACCTTGTCCCCGTCCGGATAGCCCTTGATGACTTTTTCATATTCCAGGATGGCCTTCTCGAACTTGCCTTCGGAAAAGTAGCTTTCGCCGATCCAGAACTGGGCGTTGTCGGACAGCTCGGTGCGGGGATACTTCTTTAGGAAATTCTGGAACTCTCCGCGGGCCTTCTCGTACTTTCCCTCTTTCAGGGTGGCGTAGGCCGCCCCGTAGAGGGACTCCCGGTCAGACTTCCCCTTTGTCTCCTTACCGTTGCCTCCGTTGGTCCGGTTCGCCGGTTCGCCACCGTCCTTCTTGCTGATCCCCAGGTAATTCTCGAGAAACTGGATCTTCAGGGAGAGGGCGTCGATCTTTTCCTTCAACTCGTCCTGACGGCCGCCGCCGCTGGACATGTCTTTCTTCATTCCGTCCACGAGGCCGCGGATCTGGCGGATCTGGTCTTTTGCCTCCGCCAGGTCGGCGCCCGTTTCAGCCTGCCGCTTCTGCAGCAGCGTTACGGATTCCGAGACGGTCCTGGCATCACCCTTGATGGTCTGATCGGTCTGGTCCAGAGCAGCGATTTTCTGCTCCGTCGCCTCGATTCGGGCGAGCAGGTCTCCCTGGACCCTTCTCAGGTCCTTCGAGGTGGCGCAACCGGACACCCCGGCCAGACCGATCAGAACAAAAAGGACAAGACAAAGCTTCCTCATACGAGGGGCATCACATTGTTATTTTGCGTTGAGTTCGAAATGAGCCCGGCGGTTCTTGGCCCACGCTTCTTCGTTGGAAGCAGGGTCGAGGGGACGATCTTTCCCGTAGGAGATCGTCTTGATCCGCCCCTTGTCGATACCCAGGTCGATCAAGTACTTCATGACGGCATTCGCACGCCGTTCACCCAGGGCCAGGTTGTACTCGGCGGTTCCACGCTCGTCGCAGTGACCCTCGACGAGAAGCGTATCCGCGGCGCTTTCCTTCAGGTAGGCAGCCTGCGCAGCCAGACGGTCCCGGAATTCAGGCTTGACGTTGTACTTGTCGAAATCGAAGTTGACATCCGCGAACAGGGCCGCGAGCTTCTCGGCCTTCTCACGGGCGAGACGCTCCTGCGCGGCCCGGCGTGCCTCTTCCTCTCTCAGGGCGCGCTCTCGGGCAGCCGCTTCGGCGGCCTTCTTGGCAGCGTCATCGTCTGCCGTCGCCTGGGCGGTGACTTTCTGTTCCTGCATTCCCGTGTCTTCCTTGACTGCCTTCTTTGCGCAGCCGACGGCGAGCAGCAGAACCAGGCAGGAGAGAATCACCAGGATCCGAAAGAACCGGCTCTTCATAATACCAATCTCCTTTCTTGAATGGGGAATCATTGTGAATGGGTTCAATAACAACGGCACCTAAATAACCACAATCAGCAGGGCAGGTCAATGAAAAACCGGCCGTTCCCGCAGACCATCCGGTGTTTCAGGGCGTTTCGGGGATCAGGAGGAGTTCCCGGAGCGAATGTGCGACAGGGCACCGGCGATGCGCTTCAGGGTCCGTTCCCGGCCGAGGGTTACCATGACCTCGTCGATTCCCGGGCTCACGGTCTTTCCCGTCAGGGCTACACGCAGTGGCTGGGCGATGTCCTTGAGTTTCACCTGGCGGGACTCCGCCAGGGTGCGAAGAAACGTCTCGATGCCCTCCTTGGAGTAATTCTCGAGTCGGGGCAATTCCATCTGAACCGCTTCCAGGTTGGCGGCCGAGGCCGGCGTCAGGAACTTTTCCGCCGCCTTGGGATCATAGTCCACCTCTTCGGCGAAGTAGAAGGCGGCCCCGTCGATCAGTTCAAGAAGCGTCCGGCTCCGGGACTGGAGATCCCGGACCACCCCGCACACGAGAGGCTCCCGGGCCGGGTCCGATGCCGCCGGCCAGAGGGGCTGGAGGGCCTCCACCAGCCGGTCCGGCGAATAGGACCGGATGTAATGCTGGTTGAGCCACAGGAGCTTTTCCGGGTTGAACACCGCCGGGGACTTGCCCACGGTGTCCAGGTCGAACAGGCTCGTCAGTTCATCGCCGGTAAAGATCTCCTGGTCTCCGTGGGACCAGCCCAGACGGACCAGGTAGTTCACCAGGGCCTCCGGCAGGTAACCCATGTCCCGGTAGGCCATGACGGAGGTCGCGCCGTGGCGCTTGCTCAGGCGGGCCTTGTCGGATCCGAGGATCATGGGGACGTGGGCGAAGAGCGGCACGGGAAAACCGAGGGCTTCATAAAGAAGGATCTGCCGGGGCGTGTTGTTCACGTGATCGTCTCCCCGGATGACGTGGGTGATTCCCATCTGGGCGTCGTCGACGACGACGGCGAAGTTGTACGTGGGATACCCGTCGGCCCGCTGGATGATCAGGTCGTCCAGCTCCTCGTTCTGGAAGACGATGTTGCCCTTGATGAGATCCCGCATCAGGGTGGCTCCGCCCTCGGGGCAGCGGAACCGCACCACCGCGCCCGGGGTCGGGGCGAGGTGCCGGTCCCGGCAGGTGCCGTCATATTTGGGCTTCCGTCCCTCGGCCAGGGCCGTCTTTCTTTTTTCTTCCAGCTCTTCCTGGCTGCAGGTGCACCAGTAGGCATTCCCTTCGTCCACCATCTTTTCGACCATCTGCCGGTGGATGCCGACGCGCTCTGCCTGGAAGAAAGGGCCTTCGTCCCAGTTCAGGCCGAGCCATGTCATGGCGTCCAGGATGGCCCGGGTGGATTCCTCCGTCGAGCGGAGCTGGTCCGTGTCCTCGATGCGCAGGAGAAAGACGCCGCCGTGCCGGCGGGCGAACAGCCAGTTGAAAAGGGCCGTCCGGGCGCCGCCGATGTGGAGATAGCCCGTGGGAGATGGGGCGAACCGGGTCTTGAGGGGTGCATTCATGCGATTCATCCTTCCGCTGCGGGCGTTATAGGAGCCCGGACCGGCAATGTCAAGGGGCTTTGCTCGCAGCGGCGGGGAAAGTTTACCCAAGGCGGGAGAGAATGTCCACCAGTTCCCGGACGGCCGCGGCCGACCTCTGCAGGTCTTCCCATTCCCGCTTCATCAGCTTCAGGGCCATGATTTCCTCGACGCCGCCCTTTCCCAGCTTGACGGGAACCCCCACGAACAATCCATGGATGTCATACTCGCCATCGAGGAGGACCGAACAGGGAAGGATCTTCTTCCGGTCCTTCAGGATGCTCTCGGCCATGTCCACGGCCGCCGAGGCCGGGGCGTAGTAGGCGCTGCCGGTCTTGAGAAGCCCGACGATCTCGGCGCCGCCGTTCCTCGTCCGGGCCACGAGTGCCTCGATGCGCTCCGGCGGGAGAAGCTCCGGGAGAGGAACCCCGGCGACGGTCGTATAGCGGGGCAGGGGGACCATGGTGTCTCCGTGCCCGCCCAGCACAGTGGCATGAACGTTCTCCGCGGAGACGCCGAGCTCCCGGGCGATGAAGGAGCGAAAGCGGGCGGCGTCGAGGACGCCGGCCATGCCGATCACCCGGTTCTTCGGGAAGCCGCTGGCCTCGTACGCAACATGGCACATGGCATCGAGGGGGTTGCTGACGACGATCAGCACGGCTTCGGGGGAACGGGCGGCGGCCTCTTTCGTCACGGCGGAAACGATGCTCCGGTTCGTCGCCAGGAGATCGTCACGGCTCATTCCGGGTTTCCGCGGGATGCCGGCGGTGACGATGATCAGGTCCGATCCCCCGGCCTCATCATAGGCGTTTGCCCCCGTAAGAAGGGCATCGTGTCCCTCGATGGGGGCCGCCTGGCTCAGGTCCAGCGCCTTTCCCTGGGGGACCCCTTCGACGACGTCGATGAGGACGACGTCGCACAGTTCCTTTTCCGCCAGCCTCTGGGCCACGGTGGCCCCCACGTTGCCGGCGCCGATGACGGTTGCCTTCGCGCGCATGGACTGCATCTCCTTTCCTTGCGGTGGGGAACCTGTGTATACCAAAAAAAGGCGGAGCACAACGGACTCTTTCCCTTCTTTCCGGGGATTCGAAATCCGGGTTGCAAAAGACATTTCGGTAGGATAGGATCGCCGCCGATTCCCGGCCGGGAGATGAAAGCCGCCGTTTTCCCCGGTCGTTCCAGCGTCCGGTCCGGGAATGACTTCCAGGAGGAGTGGAATGGGAAAGCTGTTCGGAACGGACGGAATCCGCGGACCCGTCAACCGTTACCCGATCACGGCGGAGATGGCCTTCCGCATCGGCCGCGCGGCGGCCCTTTTCTTCCTGCAGCGGGAGCAGCCGGCCCACCGGATCGTTCTCGGGCGCGACACGAGGGAATCCGGTGAAATGCTCGAGCGGGCCCTGGTGGAGGGAATCTGCTCGACCGGCATGGACGCCCTCCTGGCCGGCATCATCCCCACGCCGGCGGTGGCCTTTCTGACGGCGGACAAGCGGGCCGACTGCGGGATCGTCATCTCGGCCTCCCACAATCCCTACCAGGACAACGGGATCAAGATCTTTTCCGCGGAAGGCACGAAGCTGCCCGATGACGCCGAAGAGGCCATTGAAGGGCTGATCCTGGGCGATCGGGAGAACGGCGCCGGACCGCTTCCCGACTCCCCCGGAATGGCCCGTCCCCTCGATGACGCCCGGAGCTGCTATGAATCCTTTCTCCGGGGGACCGTACCGGGTCTTTCTCTTGCGGGCCGGAAAATCATCCTCGATTGCTCAAACGGGGCGACATACCGCGTGGCGCCGGAGGCCTTCGCCGCCCTGGGGGCGGAGGTGACGGTCCTTTTCGCCCGGCCCGACGGAAAGAACATCAACGACGGCTGCGGCTCCCAGCACCCGGGCAGCCTCGCCGGGAGGGTCGTGAAGGAGAAGGCCGATGCGGGCTTCGCCTTCGACGGCGATGGGGACCGGGTCATTGCCGTGGACGAGGCAGGCAGGGTTCTCACGGGGGATACCCTCCTGGCGATCTGTGGCCGTCGGCTTCGGGAGGAGGGACGGCTCGCGAACAACCTGGTCGTCCGCACAGTCATGAGCAACATCGGCCTGACGCTGGCTTTCCGGGAAATGGGGATCGACTCGATCATGACGGATGTCGGGGACCGCTACGTCTTTGCGGCCATGAAGGAGCGGGGGGCCGTCCTCGGCGGCGAGGATTCGGGCCACCTGATTTTTCTGGAGCACCTCTCCTCCGGCGACGGCATCCTCACGGCCTTCCAGGTCCTGGCTGCGATGGACCGGGCCGGGGCTTCCCTCTCGGCGCTGGGACGCCTCATGACGGTCTATCCCCAGGTGCTTCTCAACGTAGAGACACAGTCCCGCCCCGCCCTGGAGACCGTGCCGGAAGTCATGGCAGCCATCCGGGAAGCGGAAGCGGCGCTGAACGGCCGTGGTCGGGTCCTCGTGCGATATTCGGGGACCCAGAACCTCTGCCGCGTGATGGTGGAAGGCCCGACGCGGGAGGAGACGGAGGGTCACGCCGGCCGGATCGCCGGGGTTGTGCGGGAGGTTCTCGGATAGGAGCGGGCCGTTTCACGGCATGGATTGCGTGGCCATCCGCTTTTGCCGGATGGCGATGATTGAAACCTGCCGCAAGGCAGGCTATGATCCACGGAAAAAAACGGAAGCCGGGAGGCCGGCCCAAAGAAAGGACCGGGTCATGAAAATCCGGATCTGCGTCTGCGTTCTTCTTTTTCTCCTGCTGTCCGCATCCGTTTCCGCGGCGGGCCATGAGGCCGCTTCCATCGTCCAGTTCGGCAGCGACATCACCGTCGAGGCGGGAACGAAGGCAAGGCGCGTTGTTTCCTTCGGCGGTCAGGTGACGGTGAACGGTACGGTGGAAAAGGACGTCGTGGCCGTGGGGGCGTCGGTTGTGCTGAGCCGGGGCGCCCTCGTCGAGGGCGACGTGGTTTCCATCGGGGGAACCGTTGTCCGGGGACGGGGCGCGGAAATTCGGGGGAGCGTCACCGCGATCAACACCACCAACTTCTGGGCCTTCGTATCCTCCGCTGTCGAGGACGAAGCGGAGGGCTGGTCCTGGGTCCTGGCCGTCATTTCCCTGGCGATCTTCTTCTGCCTCCTCATCATCGCCATGCTGGTGACGGTCCTGATTCCGAAGCCCATTGCTGTGATCTCCACGACCATCCGGGAGGAAACCCTGCGTTCTTCGCTCTGGGGTCTCCTGGCCCTGATCCTGGCGGTGCCCCTGGCGATCCTCCTGGCCATCTCCGTCATCGGGATCGTCCTGATTCCCCTGGAGGTCGTCATTATGACCGTGGCGGCCCTGACGGGGTTCATCGCTATGTCGCAGCTCGTCGGCCGGCAGATGTACGCCCTGGTGAAGAGGCGAAACCAGGGAATCGTCCGCGAGACCTTCTGGGGCCTGATCATCCTCTGGTTCGCCGGGTGGATTCCCTATATCGGGCCGATCGTGAAAGTGCTGGCCGTCGTGCTGGGTCTGGGCGGGGTTATCTTCAGCCGGTTCGGGACCCGGATGAAAGGCCTCCACGTCCAGCCTCCGCCTCCACCCGTGGAGCAGCCGCCCGCGGAACCGCCGCCCGCCGTTGCCTGACCGGACACCGGCCGATCCGCGAAACCGGGGAACGGATTTCAAATCCGTTCCTCTTCCTTTCTTACACTTCGCATCACGGCGCTGGGGGCTGCCACGGGGGCTTCCGCCGTCGCGGACATTTTTTCCCGCGTTCCCTCGTAGACAGCCTGTCAGGTTGGAGGGATGGGAAAAAAGTCCCAATTGCTCCTCTGGAAACCCCCGGTCGCGCCCCCGCGAATGTTCGTCCGGGAGTGGGGCTTCCCGGAGCGCGAACAGCAGTTTTTTCGGGGCACCCTGCCGTCGCAGCGCAGCGCCCGCAAAGTCATCAGTCTCTGCGCCCTCGGGCGCGAGTTATGACTTTGCAGCGGAGTGAAACGTTGCAGGGTCGAAAAAAAAATGCTTCTGAGCACGAGGGAAGCCCTTCGCCCATATGCCCTCCCATCCGCGCCGGATTTCTGTAAAAAAGGATGCAATAAGGAAGAGGATAAAATAGGGACATTTCCCAAATTCTTTTGATTTGGGAACAACGCGCCTTGCCTGTTTGTAACGAAAGAATAGGGGGAAGAGTTTTTTTAGGCCGACGTTCGCGGGGGCGCGACCGGGGGTTCCCAGAGGAGCAATTGGAAAACGTTTCCGGCCCCCAGGCTCTTTGGTTTCATAAGGCGAAGAGCGGAAACGTTTTCGCGACGGCGGGAATCCCCGTGGCAGCCCCCGCGCCGCAATGCTTGAAACAAAAGAAATGGCGATCCGGCTGGTGGGGGAGAAAAAGGAAAAAGGAAGAGGAACGGATTTGAAATCCGTCCCCTGTTTTCTCGTGGCTGCGGCATCCGTCTCTTCGGAGAAGTTCCGAAAAGGACTTCTGCTACCGCCGTCCTCCGAACAGGGATCCCAGGACGCCGCGGATAAGCTGCCGGCCGATCTGGCTGCCGATGGCGCGGGCGGCGCTCGTGGTGAGGGCGCCGACAAGCTGCTCCGTCTGGCTTTTGGGCTCCTTTTTCCCTCCCTTCGCGGGAAGCATCGACTCCGTTTCCTGCCCCGCCCGGGCCTTGAGTTTCTCGTACGCCGAATCCCGGTCCACCACGTTTTCGTATGAGCCGTAAATAGGAGATTCCTTTACGATCCCGAGCAGCTCGGCAGGTGTCAGGGGTGTGAGAGCGCTCCGGGGCGGAGCGATCCAGGCCCGCTCCACGATACCGGGCACGCCCTTCTCATCCTGCATGGAGACGAGGGCCTCCCCCACACCCAGTTCCAGGATGGCCGCGGCCGTGTCGAGACCGGGATTGGCCCGGAAGGTCTCCGCGGCGGCCCGGACCGCCTTCTGGTCCCGGGGCGTGAAGGCCCGCAGTGCGTGCTGGATGCGGTTGCCGAGCTGGCCGAGGACGGCGTCGGGGATGTCGAGGGGGTTCTGCGTGACGAAATAGACCCCCACCCCCTTGGAGCGGATCAGCCGCACCACCTGCTCGATTTTCTCCTCCAGGGCCTTCGGGGCGTCGTCGAAGAGGAGGTGGGCCTCGTCGAAGAAGAAGACGAGCTTCGGCTTGGGAGGATCCCCCGCCTCGGGGAGGTGTTCGAAGAGCTCCGACAGGAGCCAGAGGAGGAACGTGGCGTACACCTTGGGGGAATGCATGAGCCGGTCGGCCGAGAGGATGTTGACCGTTCCCCGCCCCGCCGTGTCGGTCTGCAGGAGGTCGTCGATGTTGAGGGCAGGCTCGCCGAAGAATTTCTCCCCGCCCTGCTCCTCCAGGACGAGGAGGTTCCGCTGGATGGCGCCGACACTGGCCTTGGAGATGTTCCCGTACTCGAGCCGGAACGTCTCCGCGTTGTCTCCCACGTACTGGGCCATGGCGCGCAGGTCCTTGAGGTCGAGTAGCAGGAACCCGTTGTCGTCGGCGATCTTGAAGAGGATGCTCAGGACGCCGCTCTGGGTCTCGTTCAGGTTGAGGATCCGGGACAGGAGAATCGGCCCCATCTCCGTGACCGTTGTCCGGACCGGGTGGCCCTTTTCGCCGAAGACGTCCCAGAAGACGGCGGGATAGCCTTCGTAGGAGAAGGAGAACTCCTGCATCTTCAGTTCTTTCACGCGCTCGGCCACCTTGGCGTGATCCCCGCCGGGCCGGCCGATTCCCGAGAGGTCCCCCTTGACGTCGGCCAGGAAGACGGGAACGCCGAGCGCGGAGAACTGTTCCGCCAGCACGCGGAGGGAGATGGTCTTGCCCGTGCCCGTGGCTCCGGCGATCAGCCCGTGCCGGTTGGCCATTTTCGGGTACAGGAAGAGGTCCGATTTGCCTCTGGCGACGAGAATCGGCGGGGTTTGTTGAGCCATGATTCCTCCGGATGTCCGGCCGGGGAGAGGCCGGGAAAGAGGGCGGCCCCGCCGGTGGGCGGGGCCGCCGTGCATGCCTGCGGGAACCCGCCGGCTACTTCTTGGCGGGAGCCTTTTTGTCGGCCTTTTTATCCTCCTTCACCTCGATGGCGGCGGCCGTCATGGTGTATTCAATGGTGACTTTGGAGCCGACCTTGAGATCGCCCTTGACCTTGGTATCCTTCGACAGGGCGATCTCCCACTTGTCCTTCCCCTTCTGGACGACGATGATGTTGTCCTTCTTCTCCAGGACCGGCCCCGTGACCTGGTACGTCTTGGGACCGGCGGCGGCCGCGACGGTGACAAACAGGAAAACGACGGCGACGGCAAACAGGATGCGTTTCATAAGCCTTCTCCCTTCCTTTGGATTTCCTTTTACATGGAAGAACGGAGGCCAAAAGTCAAGGTCCGCCTGTCGCCGGTCAGGAATTCAGCCCCAGACCCGGGCCGCCTCTTCGGCCATGCCTGCTGCCTCAAGGGATTCCCGGGTCGGGATCCCTTTCTCGGGGTCGATGCCCATGAGTTCGTAGAACCGGGCCTTCATGAATGCCAGGTCCACCTGGGAGCCATCGGCCTCCCCGTCCTTGCCCGGCTCGAGCATCCGGGGCGTCAGGCTGTCGTCCGCCGCTGTGAGGCCGAATCCGTGGTTGATGAGGCGCTTGAGGAAATAGACCCGCCTGCCTGCCCGCATCATCTCCTCGGCGTCCCATCCGTAGCCGGCCACGGAGTTGAAGAGGGTGAGCCAGTCCGGGATGGTCACCTCGGCATCGGCGAAGTTGCAGAAGCAGGCGCTGTTCTCGATGGCCCCCAGGGCCACCGCCGTCACGGCGGCCTCGGCCTTGTTCTCCGAGGTCTGCGGTTCCAGGATCAGGTCGAAGCCGATCTCCGGGTAATACCGCGCCCCCATCTCCATGAAGAGCATCGGATCCGCGACATGGCAGGCCCCCCGGGCACCCACGGCATAGGTCAGGGCCATCCCGTGCCCGCCGCCTCGCGGGTCGTGCATGGGCGCCTCCAGCCCCTTGCTGTGAACCGTGTATTCGAGGCCTTTCCCGATCTTCCCGGCGGCCTTCACACTGCCGTCGGCAAGGAGTTCGCCGAGCTTCCCCTCCCGGAGGCCGATCTTCGGGATGATCGTGTCGATGACCGTCGCCATGTCGCCCCAGACGAAGGGCACGCCGTCCGTCTGCTCCAGGGAGAGGTCGCCCCGCTCAAAGGCCTCCATGGCCCAGGCGATGGTCCCGCCGGCGGAGATGCTGTCGATCCCGAGGTCGTTGCAGAGGCGTCCCGCCTTGCAGGTCGCTGCCAGGTCGATGCTCCCGATGAGCGTCCCGAAGGCGACGATGGTCTCGTACTCCGGGCCTGGACCCTCGGGAACGGCAAAGGGGCCGTCCTTGACCTCCACGACCCGCTTGCAGGCGATGCCGCAATAGGCGCAGGCCCCCCGGCGGGTCAGGTACAGTTCCGTCAGGGTCCCTCCCGACAGGGCTTCCGCCGCTTCCTCCCAGAAGTTGGAGGTCCAGTTCTTCACGGGAACGTCGCCGCTGTAGACACCCCCCATCAGGTTCGCCGCCGTGCCGTTCTCGTGGAGGACGTTGGACGCCAGGGCCTCCTTGATCCGCTCGTTCAGGTCCTTCCGGAGGGCCTCGAAGACCTCCGGATCCGCCAACTCCATGGTCTTTTTCGAGGCCTTCACGACGATGGCCTTGAGCTGCTTGGCCCCCATGAGGGTGCCGAAGCCGGCCCGGCCCGTGGCGTGGTGCCCGTCGTTGAGGATCAGTGCGAACTTTACCAGCCGCTCCGCCGCAGGACCGATGACCAGTGTCCGGGCGTTCTTCCCGTAGCGCTCCTTCAGGAGGCGTGTCGTCTCTTCGGTCCCCTTCCCCCAGAGGTCGGAGGCGTCGAGAACCTGTGCCCGGTCGTCTTCGAGGACGAGGATCGAGGGAGTGCCGGCCCGGCCCGTGATCACGATGCCGTCGAGGCCGCAGTAGCGCAGCTCCGGGGCGAAGTACCCCCCGCAGGAGGAGTCGCCCCAGTGGCCCGTCAGGGGGGAGCACCCGGCGACGCTGTTCCGGCTGGCCCCGGAGAGACGGAGCCCCGCGAAGGGACCGTTCATAAAGATCAGCATGGCCGCCGGATCCAGGGGGTCCAGGTCGAAGCGCCCCCGTTCCCGGAAGAGCTTGGCCGCCAGTCCGCTGCCGCCGATGTACTGTTTGTACCAGGCCTCCGGCAGGGCCTCTGTCTCCGCTCTACCTGACGTCAGATCCACGTTGAGAATCTTGCCTGTATTGCCTTTCATGGCCGTACCTCCTGGGGGAAATGGCCCCGGTTCTCCGCAGGTCCCGGGGCATAAGGGGTTTCGTGATTCAGGACGCCGGTCCCGACGCGACAAGCCTTTCGAACAGGCTCTCCGCGGCCCGGAGGGCCGGGTTACCGGGGTCCAGGGACAGCAGGTCTTCTCCGGCGAGGTTGCGGGCCGCCACGTCGTCGTCCGCGGGGATCACACCCAGGGGCTCGATCCCCGCCTCCCGCGCCAGCCGGAAGAAGAGATCCTCCGACTCCCGGGGGAAACGGCTGCCCACCGCGTAGATCCGGTCGTAGGGCAGGGACAGCTCCCGCACGAGTTCCTCGATCCGCCGGGCCGTGTCAAAACTGAGCCGTGAGGGATCGCAGGAAATCAAAAGGGTGTCCGAGGGATTCCCGGCGCGGCGGCTGAAGTGCTCCAGCCCGGCGCCGAAATCCATCAGGACCAGGTCGTACATGGCCATCGTGTCCAGCAGGCTCTCCGTCAGGGCCGAGTGGACGGCGCAGTAGCAGCCCTCGCCGGCGGTCCTGCCCATGACGAGAAAGTCGAAGGAGCGGTCGTGGCGGATCGTGTCCCAGAGGGAAAACCGCAGCTTCCTTCCGCGCCCCGCCGACCCTTTGAGCTCGTTCCGGCGTCGATCCACCGCCTGTCCGACCGTTGCCTCCACCGGGATCCCGAGGGTCGCCGAGAGGTTTGCGTCCGGGTCGGCGTCGATGACGAGGATGTCCCGGAACGAGCCGTTCCGTAGAATGGCGGCCAGCATCAGGGACGCCAGGGTCGTTTTCCCCGATCCGCCCTTGCCCGTGAATGAGAAGACGCGCGGCTTCTTCATCAGAGAATCTCCCCGGTCCGGATCCAGATATGCTCGTACAGGACGTACTCCACGATCAGGGCAAAACGGCCCGGATCCTCGATTTCCAGGGTCTCCGCGGGAACGAGCTCCTGGAAAACGCCATGTTCCCGGTGGTGCCGGACGACCCCGGCCCCGAGGGCGATGACGGCCTCGGTTGTCTTTTCGTCCAGGTCATAGGGAAAGAGGAACTGGGCCCGGGAGTAGCACCCGTCCAGTGCCTCCAGTGCCTCCATTTTTTCCGCCAGGTGCTCCGTGCCGTCGAAGGCCAGCAGGCATTCCTTCGCCGGAGGCCGGTAATCCCGGATCCGGCAGCGGGGCGTACGGCTTTCCATGTCGAGTTCGACCCATTGTTCCCGGGCCGCCTCTTCGAGTACCGACGTGATGTATCCGGGCGGATATCCCGTCCGGCGGGCGATCTCCTCCAGGGGCACCCAGCCTGAGCCGATCAGGGGGTGCAGGATCCCCGTGGGAACGAAGCCGCGCTTGAGCCTCATCTTCAGGTCCCGCATCCGCGGGAGGACCGCCGCCACGTCCACGCGGATGTCCGTTCCCGGCACGATGAAATCCGTACGGGCCGCGTAGCCCCGGCCGGCAAGGAAGGCGGCGCAGGCCGCCCGGAGGACGTTTCCGCTCATCCTACTCGGGGAACACTTCCGTCCCGTCGGCCAGCGTGCCGCAGAGGACGATGCTGCCGTCCCGGGGGATGAGGGCCCGGGGGACCTGCGGCTCCGGAACGACCAGCGTCAGGGCGCTCTTGGGGCAGACGGCGACGCACTCGCCGCAGCCGTCGCAGTTGATCATGAAGCCGGAGATGATCTTGTGGTCGATATCCTCCAGCCTTCGGGGGACGAATTTATCCGGGTCCGGGGCCTCCTTGTTCATGAAGCCCAGGACGTTCGGCCCGTGGTCGAGGCAGGTCCGGACGCATTTCAGGCATTCGACAGCGTTGCCGCAGGCGTCCTCGTCCACGGCGATCCGGTAGCGGGGCGTCACGTGTTCTTCCATCGCAGGCACCTCCTTCGCGCCGTCACCACTCGTCCACGAGAGCGGGGTAGGTTGTCCGGTCCACCAGCTTCATGGCCCCGGTGGGGCACACGGGCCGGCACAGGCCGCAGCCGAAGCAGCGGCTGATGTTCACGCTGGCGATCATGTCCAGGGGCGAGTACCGCAGGGCTCCGAAGGGGCAGCGGGGGAGGCAGAGCGGCATCCTCGTGCAGCCCTCCGCGCACTTCTTGCGGTCGACAACGGCGACATATTCCCCTTTCCGCTGGGCGTTGACAATGCCGAAGTGGGCCCGCATGCGGGTGGGCATGCAGTCTGTCTCCAGGCAGTGGCACATCACGATGGGCGGCTTTCCGTCCGAGTCCACGCCGGAGTCCCACAGCGAATGGACCAAGCCCAGGCGGTCCATCTCCTTCTCGAATTCCTTCGCTTCCTCCCGGGTGATGACCTTGCTGTCCGTTTCCCAGGGGCGCTGCTCCAGGGCCCGGTCGACGACGGGGTCGAAGAAGAGGCAGGAATAGACGTCCTTGTGGCCGAAATGGCGCCGGCAGGCGCAGTGCATCAGAAGGAACCGGTCTCCCGGCGTCATGTCGATGACCAGGAGGGCGTCCTCCAGGGGAAGGACCTGTCCCTGGTGCTGGGTGATCTTCTCAAGGGCGATGTTGAAGGCGCCGCCGAAATTGTAGTCCGGGAGCGTGTCCTCGCTGTCGGCGACGGCGCCGACCTCGAAGCTGTTCTTGTAGACCCCCGAGAGCATGTCGTAGGCGGTGTTGTGTCCCGGGGCCTGGAACAGCTCCGGGCGGTAATTGTCCGGATTCAAATACCATTTTGTCCCGTTGCCGTATTCCACGCAGTAGCGGCACATGGTCTTACCTCCCTCCCTGTCGTGAGAGAAAAGGCGCCCCGGCGGGGGCCTGGAGTGTCCCCCGCCGGGGTTCCGGAGATTACTTGATGATCTTGTCCTCCCAGCCCAGCTCCCGCAGGACCTCGTTGTAGGCAAGGGCCACCTTCTTGAGCTTTGGAGCGAGCTTCAGGAGTCCGACGGCGGAGCCCTTGACCCGGATCTTCTTGCGGGTGATGGCCATGACCGGGTTCAGCTTGTCCGACCAGGACCGGTGCGCATCGTCGGCGGAGAGGCTCATGACCAGGTCCGGTGTCCCCGGGGGATCGCCGGCGCCGAACTCAAGCTTGCCGCCGCGTGAGTCCACCCAGACTGCGCAGCCGGGGCCGCTCTCGGTGTAATCGTACAGGATGAGCTGGTTTACCTTTTTCATCCCCTCCGCAAGCTCCGGGTCCTGCGACACTTTCTCGTGGAGCTTCAAAACGGCCGTGACGGCCTCCTGCGGGTCCTTCCAGAATTCCATGGGCCTTCTCCTTTCTAACGCGCTTTCAGGTAAAGGTTGATGATGTCTTCCTCTTCCACGTATCGCGGGTTGTAACTGATCTGTCCGTCCCCGGAGGCCAGCTCGACCAGGGGCTGGAGAGCCTCCCGCTGGCCGGGGACCCCGAAGTCCTTCAGGGTCTGGGTGAGGCCCACCTCGTTCAGGAGATCCTTCACGGCCTGGACGGCGAGGCGTCCCGCCTCGAGCGGATCCTTCCCGTCCACGGGGATCCCCATGGCATCGGCAACCATCATGTACCGCTCCGGCCGCTCCTCCAGGTTGAACTCCATGACGTGAGGAAGCATGATGGCGTTGGCCAACCCGTGGGGGATGCCATGGAGGGCTCCCAGGGTGTGGGCCAGCGCGTGGACGGCCCCGGTCATGGCGTTGACGAAGCACATCCCGGCGATGGTGCTGGCCAGGAGCATGTTCCCCCGGGCGTCGACATTGTCGGGCTCCCGGACCGCCACGGGCAGGTAACGGCAGATCATGCGGATCGCATGAAACCCCAGGCCGTCTGAGATCGGCTGGGCGTTGTTCGACGTCACGCCCTCGATGGCGTGGGTCAGGGCGTCCATGCCCGTGAAGGCGGTGATCTTTGCCGGCAGCTTCAGGGTCAGTTCCGGGTCGAGCATGGCGATGTCGGAGTTGCAGAAGGGATGGGTGACCTGCAGCTTCGCGTGGGCCTCCGTGTCGAGGACCACCATGGCGTTGGTGATTTCGCAGCCCGTTCCCGCCGTCGTCGGAAAGGCGATGTGAGGCGGGAGAGGCTTCGCCCCATCCCACAGGGCCGCCTGGGCGGCCAGGGGGGCGAAGTCGTCCAGGCCCTCCCCGATGAGGATGTTGACCGCCTTGGCCGTGTCCATGACGCTCCCGCCGCCGACGGCGATCAGGCAGTCGGCGCCCTTTTCCCGGTAGAACCGGGCCCCCTCGTTGATGAGGTCGATCCGGGCGTCCTGGAGGATCCCGTCAAAGATCCCGACCAGCTCGAGGTCCGATTTCTCAACGGCCTCGGCGACCATCCCGGCCACCCCGGCGCCGACGAGGCCCTTGTCGGTGAAGATCACCGCCCTGGTCCCGCCCAGCTGGGCCATCTCATAGCCCACTTCGCTCCGCAGGCCCGGGGAGTACATGATCCGGGAGCGGTTCACCCAGCTGAAAAACGATTCATACGAAAGTTCTGGATACTTCATGAATCCTCCTCGTCTGGAATGGTTCGGTTGATGGGTTCATCTTCCGGCGGCGGACGCCGCCTCCTGAGTCACCGCAGGATCTGCCCGGCGATGATGGTACGCTGGATCTGGTTGGTCCCCTCGTAGATCTGGGTGATCTTCGCGTCCCGCATCATCCTCTCTACCGGATATTCCCGGACATAGCCATACCCGCCGAAGACCTGGACGGCATCGGTGGTCACCT
>CAZODI010000046.1:18030-24479 GCA_964578535.1 uncultured Syntrophaceae bacterium | reverse complement strand
GAGTTGCTGGCCAGGCGGTTCGCCCCGTGCAGGCCGGTGCAGGACACTTCGCCGCTGGCAAAGACTCCCGGAATGCTCGTCTCCCCGTAGGCGTCAACCGCCACGCCCCCGCACTGGTAATGGGCCGCCGGGGCGACGGGAATGGGCTGCCGGGTGATGTCCAGGCCGAATTCGAGGCAGCGGGCATAGATGTGGGGAAAACGGCCGATGACGAAGTTCCGGTCGCGGTGCGAGATGTCCAGGAGAACGTATTCTTCTCCGGATTTCTTCAACTCCCTGTCGATCGCCTGGGCCACCACGTCCCGGGGGGCGAGGCTTTTCATGGGGTGGTACCGGTCCATGAACGGGGTGCCGTTCTTCAGCTTCAGGATCGCTCCTTCGCCGCGGACTGCCTCGCTGATCAGGAACGCCTTGGCTTCCGGGTGGTACAGGCAGGTCGGATGGAACTGGATGAACTCCATGTTGGCGATCCGGGCGCCGGCCCGGTAGGCCATAGCCACGCCGTCTCCGGTTGCGATGTCGGGGTTCGTGGTGATGAGGTAGACCTTGCCGGTGCCGCCCGTGGCCAGGATCACAAAGCGGGCGCGGAACGTGTGGATCTCGCCGCGGAGGATATCCAGGACGTAGGCGCCGAGGCACCGGTCGTCCTCGGTGAACCATTGTCCAGGGATGCGGGACTTCAGGATCAGGTCGATGGCGAAGTGGTTTTCGTAAATACAGATGTTCGGTTTCGAGGCGGCCATTTCCGACAGGGCCCGCTCGATCTCCCGGCCCGTCAGGTCGTGGGCGTGCAGGACCCGGCGCGCGCTGTGTCCGCCTTCCCGGCCCAGGTCGAAACGGTCGGGGTGATCCTTGGCCCGGGTGAACTGGACCCCCCACTCCACCAGTTCCCGGATCCGCTCCGGTCCCTCTTCGATGACGAACTTCACCACGTCGGGCCTGCAGAGCCCGGCCCCGCAGACGAGGGTGTCCTCGATGTGGGCGGCAAAGGAGTCCGTTTCCGCCTGGACGGCGGCGATTCCACCCTGGGCGTAGTTTGTGGAGGATTCGATTTTTTCCTTCTTGGTAACGATGGCCACGCTGCCCAGGCCGGCGGCCTTGATGGCGAGGCTGAGGCCAGCGATTCCGCTGCCCAGGATCAGAAAGTCCGTATTGATCTCCATGATCGGCGTGCTCCCCGTCGTCTTCCCGGCCGGACCGAAGTTTGATCGCTGTCCGGACGACCGGGATCCGGCGAACTTTACAAAATCAGGCGACTTCTATATAGTCTCCCGACCTGATTGTAAACGAAAAACACCGGGAGAACGTGATCATGCTGGTTCTGGCCATCGAGACATCCTGTGACGAGACGGCGGCGGCGGTCGTCCGGGATGGCCGTGTCATGCTTTCGAACGTCATCGCTTCCCAGATCGACGTCCATAGCCGATTTGGAGGCGTCGTGCCGGAGATCGCTTCCCGCAAGCACATCGAGGCCATCGGGGCCGTGATCCTGCAGGCCCTTGACGACGCCGGAACCACACTTGACGAGATTGATGGGATCGCCGTCACACGGGGACCCGGCCTGGTCGGATCCCTCCTGGTGGGCCTCTCCGCGGCCAAGGCGGTCGCTTTCGGACGGAAGCTTCCCTTTGTCGGGGTCAACCACCTGGAGGGGCACGTAGCGGCCGTTTTCCTGTCCGAACGCCGGCCTTCCTTTCCCTTCGCCGCGCTGGTGGTCTCCGGCGGGCACACGACCATCTACCGGGTGGACGACTTCACGCGCTTCGCGATCCTCGGACAGACGAGGGACGACGCCGCCGGGGAGGCCTTCGACAAGGCGGCGAAGCTCCTCGACATCGGCTATCCCGGCGGGGTTGTCATCGACCGCCTGGCGAGGGAGGGGGACCGGTCCGCCGTGCCGTTTCCCCGGGCCATGCGGGACAGCCTGGAGTTCAGTTTCAGCGGCCTCAAGACAGCGCTCCTGAACTACGTGAAACAGAAGGGAATGCCAGCAGCGGAAGCAATGCCGGGGGTCGTGGCCAGTTTCCAGGAGGCCGTGGTCGACGTGCTCGTGGAGAAGACCCTCCGGGCGGCGGAGGAAAACGGTCTGAAGCAGGTAGTGGTCTGCGGGGGGGTAGCCGCCAACAGCCGCCTCCGGATGCGGTTCCAGGAAGACGCCCTGAAGCACGGGATCGAGGTGCTTGTCCCGCCCCCGGTTCTGTGCACCGACAACGCCGCCATGATCGCCGTCGTTGGCGATTACCGGCTCTCCATGGGCATGAGGGATTCCTTCGACCTGAATGCTGTATCCCGGTGGCCCCTGTCTTCGCTCCGATGAACCCGCTCAAGGAATGGCTCGCAGGATTCTACCGTCGCTTCGTGAGCCTCCGGGGGGATCCGCGGCACATCTCTCTCGGGTTCGCCATCGGCGTTTTCATCGGTGCGACCCCGACGATTCCATTCCACACGACACTGGTTCTGGCCGCAGCCGCTCTTTTTCGCCAGCATCTCTCGGCGGCCTACCTGGGATCCTGGCTCATCTCCAATCCCCTGACGATTCCGGTTCTGTACGTTTCCCAATACGAGGCGGGCCGCCTCCTGCTTGGCATGGAACGGTGCACCCTGGTCCTGCCCGATTATTCGCTGGCGTCCGTCGCCGGACTGGGCTGGGAGATCCTCCTGCCCCTCCAGATCGGGGGACTCCTGTTTGCGCCGGTCTTCGCACTGCCGGCCTATCTCGTCGCGAGGCGGCTTCTTGTCGCCTGGAGGGCCGGAAAGACATGACCACACCGCGAAAAGTCCTTCGTTCCCGGGGGCTCAGGCCGAGAAAAAAGCTGGGGCAGTGTTTTCTCCAGGACCGCAATATCCTGGAGAAGATTGCCGCCATGGCGGAGATCGGGAGCGCCGGGACGGTGGTTGAGATCGGCGCCGGGACAGGGGTTCTGACGGAACGGATCGCGGGGGTGGCCGGGCGCGTCCTGGCCGTCGAGGTGGATCCGCGGATGACGGAAATCCTCGAGGAGCGTTTCCGGGACCGGGACAACGTAAAGATTGTCCACCGCGATGTCCTGGAGGTCGATTTCTCCGAGCTCACCGGCGGTGAGGGCGGGGAGGGGATCACGGTGGTCGGCAACATCCCCTATTCCCTGTCGACACCGATCCTGTTCCATTTGCTGGCGCACCGGAGGCGGATCCGGAGGGCGGTGCTGATGTTCCAGAGGGAGCTTGCGGAGCGGCTGACGGCGTCTCCGGGGACGAAGGAATACGGTATCCCCTCGGTCATGGTGGCCGCCTTTGCCCGCGTGTCCGGTCGCCTGGATGTGCCGGCGGGCTGCTTCTACCCCGTTCCCCGGGTCCACTCCCGGGTGCTGCGCTTCGAGTTTCTCGGGGAAGCTCCGTTTCCCCTGGAGGATGAGGCCTACTTCACGGCGGTCGTCCGATCCTCCTTCGCCAGCCGGAGAAAGACAATCTACAACAATCTCAAGGGGGCGTCCCTGGGACTGCCCGCGGGCAGCGACCTCGGCGTCCTCCTCCGGTCCGCGGGGATCGACCCGGTGCGCCGGGGAGAGACCCTGTCTCCCGCCGAATTCGGCCGCCTCAGTACCATTCTTCTGGAAGCCTCGCGAAAAGCCCTTGACAACGGGAACCCCGTTTGATACGGCGTTTTTGCCGCTTGGATCCGGAGACGGACCGAGACGGAAAGGTCAGGCAAAGAAATGAGCCCGCAGCAAACCAGGCCTCCCGTCTCCCGACGGCGAGGCTTTTTTTTCGGGATGGTCATGATGATCCAGATCATCGAAACGGTTCGGGAAATGCAGGCTTTCTCGGAGTCGCTCCGGCGGCAGGGAAAGACGGTTTCCTTCGTCCCGACCATGGGCTTTTTCCATGAGGGGCACCTTGACCTCATGAGGGAAGGCCGCAGGCGGGCCGACTGCCTCGTGGTAAGCATTTACGTCAATCCGACCCAGTTCGGCCCTACGGAGGACCTGGACCGCTACCCTCGGAACTTCGACCGGGACCGGAGCCTGGCCGAATCGGTCGGAGTGGACGTCATCTATTTTCCGTCGAACCGGGAGATGTATCCTCCGGGCTATCAGACCTACGTGAATGTGGAGGAAGTCACCGACAACCTCTGCGGCCTCTCGCGGCCCGGGCATTTCCGGGGCGTCACCACCGTCTGCTGCAAGCTCTTCAACATCGTGAAGCCCCACTCTACCGTCTTCGGCAAGAAGGACTTCCAGCAGCTCGCAGCGATCCGGCGCATGGTGGAAGATCTCAACATGGACCTGGAAGTCGTGGCCATGCCGACCACCCGGGAGGCCGACGGGCTTGCCATGAGCTCCCGCAATACGTACTTGAAGCCGGAGGAGCGGGAGTCCGCCCTCAGCCTTTCCCGTTCCCTCAAGAGGGCCCAGGAACGGTATGCCGGCGGCGAGCGCGATGCCGCGGCCATCATCGCGGAAGCGAAATCCTTCATTTCATCCCACCCCTTTACGAATATCGACTACGTGCAGATATGCGACGCCGCGACCATGAAGGACGTGGAGCGGATCGAGGGAACCTGCGTCATGGCCCTTGCCGTGCGGGTGGGGAACACGAGGCTCATCGACAACTCCGTCTTCGGAGAGTCCCTGGACGTGCCGACGCCCGGGACGCCGAAGGCGTAAAAAAAGAATCCTTTCGAGCAAGGGGCGCGTCATGCAACGGTTCATGCTGAAATCGAAGATCCACCGGGCCACGGTCACCGATGCGGACCTTCACTACGAGGGCAGCATTACCATCGACGAGAAACTCCTGAAGGCGGCGGATATCGTCCCTTACGAGAAGGTGGCGATCTACGACGTCGACAACGGGGAGCGGTTCACGACTTACGCCATCACCGGAAAGGCCGGGTCGGGAGTCATTTGCCTGAACGGCGCGGCCGCCCGCAAGGTTTCCCGGGGCGATCTGGTCATCATCGCCAGCTATGTCACGGTGGATGATGAAACCGCGCAGAAGTGGACCCCCAAGTGCGTCTTCGTGGACGAGAAGAACCGGATCAAGAAGCGCAGAAAGTGACACGGTCCGCTTCTTCGCCCCGCCGGAAGGCTCTCCGGCCTGCCGGCGGACCCATGCAGCAGCTTTCCCTTCCCTTTGCATCCGGCGAGCAGGACCTCCGGGAGCACCTGGAGACGAGCCTGCGCCGTCCCGTCCATCTCGTCCTCACGGATAACCATGTCTCGATGATCCGCGTCCGGACCGACCCCGACGGCGTCCGGCTCCGCCTGCACCGGATCTTTCTCGATGCCGGGGACGACGTCCTCCGGGAAGTTGCCCGCTTTGCCCGCACCCGGAAAAATCCCGGTCCGCTCATCGGCGATTTCATCCGCGACCGGCTTCGGGACCTGCCTGAGCCTGCTTTTCGTTCCGTCCGTATCGAACCGCAGGGCCGTTGCTTCAACCTCCAGTCGGTGTTCGACCGCCTGAACCCGCTTTATTTTGACGGCCGTCTCTCGGTTCCCATCACCTGGGGCCGGGGAAAGGCGTCCCGTCGCGTCCGGCGCCGGATCCTGGGAAGCTTCAGCAGCCGGACCGGAACCATCCGCATCCATCCCTGGCTGGACCGGAAGGCCGTTCCCCTCTACGTGTTGGAGTACGTGGTCTATCACGAGATGCTCCACGCCGACATGGGAGCGGTGGTGAGGAACGGCAGGCGGATCGTTCACTCCGCGGAGTTCCGCCGCCGGGAGCGCCTCTTTGCCCGCTGGGCCGAGGCGGAGGCCTGGAGAGGGTAGGGCGGCTGCGCGCCGGATGATGCCGCTTTACGGGTATTCCGGGTGGAGGATCGGGGAGCCGGGACCGCCGGCGAGACCGGAAAGGAATCCCAGGAGGACCTCGTTGAAAGCCTCAGGCTGATCGATCGGCGTCAGATGGCGCGACTGCCGGATCACAGCCAGCTCCGCACCGGGAATACGCCGGGTGTATGCCTCCTTGAGAGAAACGGGCGTATAGTCCTGGTCCGCCGTCACAATCAGGACGGGGCAGCGGATCTCCCCGATGCGGTCGGCCACGCTCCAGCCGGTGATGGCCTTCATGGAAGCCAGGTAGGCTCGCCGGTCGTTTTCCGCCCAGCGGGTGATCAGGGTGTCGTGAAGGTCCTCCTGGTGCGGCTCCGGCAGCAGCATGTCCGCCAGGATGGCCCCCATCTTCCGCATTCCCAGGAAACGCACGATCAGCCGGCGGAGAAAAAACGCCCGGCGGTCCCTGGAATTCGTGAGGACCATGGCCGGACCGCTGTTGACGACGGTCAGGCTTTTCAAGAGTCCAGGCTCGTCGACGGCGAGCTGGAATGCCGTCATGCCCCCCATGGACAACCCCACGACGTGGGCCGGTACGGTCCCGATGGCCTTCAGGAATGCCGCCGCATCCCCTGCAAACTGGTGCACGCTGTAAGGACCCCGCGGCTTGTCGGTTCGACCGTGACCCCGGTT
>CAZODI010000046.1:0-17930 GCA_964578535.1 uncultured Syntrophaceae bacterium | reverse complement strand
GGGCGAGGTTCACGTTGAAATATCGTGAATCCGTGGAAACTTCCCGGCCCGTCCAGGGGGGCTCCGACACCGGCTGATCCTCCCGCTCCAGTTCGACCTCCGCCAGGACCAGGCCTTCATTATCCCCCAGAAACTCGTCGATCTCCCAGATCAGTCCGCCGTATCGGACCTGCCGGCGCCGTTTCTCAATCCACGGCCGGGGACAGAGCCGTTCCAGCATCTCTTCCGCGTCGGCCCGCGGGATGGGATATTCGTATTCGAGGCGTGTCAGCCCCGAGAGGAGGGACTTGACGGCCAGGAAGGCATGTTCCCCGCAGATCCGGATCCTGACGAGACAGGCCGGGTCCGACTTGAGATACCCCTGGCGGTACAGGACACCGTCATCGTCCGAGCGCCACGAGTCGTTGCAGACGAGGTATTTTCGCTCGATTTCGCGAGCCATGGGGGGACTTCTCCATGTTTGTCTTTTACCGATCCCGGTCCCTGACGGACCGGCATGAGTGATCCATACGGGATGGGACGGGGGTGTGTCAAGGGTGGCAAAACATTTCGACCCGTCCGGCAGACCGGTCCGGCAGGCTTGCAAAACCCGGCATCTCCGTTTATCATGCCTTCGCTGTTCGCTTCCCGAGGAGGTTGGTCCCAATGGACGCTCTTGCGCTGAGCCGCCTGCAGTTCGCCGCCACGGCCGGTTTTCACTTCCTGTTCGTTCCGCTGACCCTGGGATTGTCGATCCTGGTGGCCTTTATGGAGAGCCGCTGGGTCGCCACGGGAAACCCGATGTACCTGAGGATGACCCGCTTCTGGGGCAAGCTCTTCCTTATCAACTTCATCCTCGGCGTCGTCACCGGACTCACCATGGAGTTCCAGTTCGGCATGAACTGGGCCGAATACTCCCGTTTCGTCGGCGATGTCTTCGGCGTTCCGCTGGCTATCGAGGCGACGGTGGCCTTCTTCCTGGAGTCGGTGTTCATCGGGCTCTGGATCTTCGGCTGGGACCGCGTTTCGAAGGGCATGCACGCCTTTGCCATGTGGATGGTCGCCTTCGCCACGAACCTTTCAGCCCTCTGGATCCTCCTGGCCAACGGCTGGATGCAGCACCCGGTGGGTTATGTGATCCGGAACGGCCGGGCGGAGATGGTCGATTTCTGGGCCCTGTTGACCAACAGCTATGCATGGTGGAAATTTTTCCACACGGTACTCTCGGGGTATGTCGTGGCCGCATTCTTCGTCCTGGGGATCTCTGCCTGGCATCTGCTCCGGAGGAACGAAAGGCCTCTCTTCACGGCCTCCTTCCGCATGGCCGCCGTCTTTGGCCTCGTCAGCTCCCTTCTCCTGATCGGTGCAGGGGATTTCGCCGCCAAGGATGTAGCGAAGGCCCAGCCGACCAAGCTGGCCGCCATGGAATCCCACTGGGAGACCGGGAAGGCCGTGCCCTTTTACCTGCTCCTCGTTCCCGATGCGAAGAACGAACGGAACGCCGTCCAGGCCATCCCCGTTCCCGGCGTCGTCAGTTTTCTCTCCTTCGGCGATTTCCAGGCCGAGGTGAAGGGGCTGAAGGATTTCCCGAAAGAAAACCGGCCGCCCGTCATGGAGGTCTTTGTCAGCTTCCGGCTGATGGTCGGTCTTGGTGGGCTCTTCGTGCTCCTGTCGGCCTTATCCCTATATCTCGCCTGGAAAAACCGGATCGAGGAGTACCCGTGGTTCCTCAAGATCCTGTTCTATGCCATCCCGCTTCCCTACATCGCGGCCCAGCTTGGATGGGCGGTGGCGGAGGTAGGCCGCCAGCCATGGCTTGTCTACGGTGTCTACAGGACTGCCGAGGGCGTTTCCAGGAACATTTCTACGGAGCAGGTGCTCCTGTCGGTGATCGGCTTCACCCTGTTTTACGGATTCCTCGGGCTTCTGGATGTTTACCTGCTGGCGAAATTCGCCCGGAAGGGGCCGGATCCCCTGCGGGTGAAGGCAGCCGGCCCGGAAGGGGCATGATATGGAATATCAGGTGATCTGGTTCGTTTTGTGGGGTTTGTTGTGGGCGGTCTACTTCATGACCGACGGATTCGACCTGGGTGTGGGAATCCTCCTTCCGGTACTGGGTGGTGACGACACGGATCGCGGGGTGATGCTGCACACGATCGGTCCCGTCTGGGACGGCAACGAGGTATGGCTCGTGACGGCGGGCGGCGCCACGTTCGCCGCCTTTCCCGGGGTCTACGCCCTGCTCTTCAGCACGCTCTATACACCCCTCCTGCTGGTGCTGTTCGCCCTCATCGTTCGGGGGGCGGGGATCGAGTTCAGGGGGAAAGGGACGACAGAATCCTGGAAACGGAGATGGGACACGGCGGTCTCCATCAGCAGCACGCTGATCGCGTTTCTGTTCGGGATTACCTTCGGAAACCTGTTTTTCGGTCTCCCCATTAATGCCGACGGGTATCAGGGTGGGGTGGCCGGGCTTCTGAACCTCTATGGAATCCTGACGGGGCTTCTTTTCCTCCTGCTCTTCTCCGTCCACGGAGCCCTGTGGCTCGCCTGGAAGACCGAAGGCGCCCTGGCCGCCCGGGCGGCCGATTTTGCCGGGAAGGCTTGGGCCGCCCTGGCGGTCTTCCTGTTCCTTTTTCTTTTCTACACCGCATCAACCACCGGGCTCGACCGCAATTTCACCGCCTTCCCGATCCTTCTCGGATTCCCTCTGGCTGCGCTGGCGGCCCTGGCGGGCATTCGCTTCTTCATGGGGAGAGGCCGCTTCCTGGGGGCGTTTCTCGCCTCCTGCGCCGCCGTTCTCCTGACGGTGGCAACCGGCCTCGCCGGGCTATACCCGAACCTGGTACCATCCCGGCTCGATCCGGCTTTCAGCGCTACCGTCTTCAACGCCTCCTCCAGCCCTTACACGCTGAAGATCATGACCGTCGTGGCGCTGGTGTTTGTCCCGATCGTCATTGCCTACCAAGTCTGGGTCTACCGTGTTTTCCGCCACAGGGTAAGTGCCTCGGAACTGGCAAAGGATGAAGACGGGTACTGATGGGATGGGGAGGGTGTGAAAAAGAGACAAAAAAAGGGCGGATGGAAAAGGAGGGAACCTGAAAACCATCCGCCCATATTAAACTGGGAGGTACCCGGTAACCTATGCCTCCCAGAATCGATTTAGGGGGTCGGTGGGTGGAAAGGAGGGAACAGAAACCACCCACCGATTAAAAACAATCATCACACTCGGCAGTCGCGTCAAAACGTCTCTGGAAGAAAAAAACGGATGCTCTGCTCTTTCGGAACAACTCCTTTCTTTTCCTCACGCTGTTCGTTTTTTTTACCGCTGAACGCCCCGCCTTCTGCAGACAGGAAAAATTCTTCTTCTGTTAACCCTTGACCGTTACCCTGAATGACCGAAGAAACCGAATCGAGGTCCGAACTCTTGCGCTTCTCTTTGTCCGTTGAACTCTTTTGCATTCGTTGCCGGATTCTTGTTTTCTTTTATCTCCCAGTGGTGCTCGGGTTTGTTTGGTAATCGTTATCGCAAATTCGATGCCAGAAGAGGGAAATGCAGGGGGTGAAAGGGTATAGATGTCGTAACATATTGAATATGCGTGTGTAATAATTGGGATGGGATTGTGTGAACGGGAGTTGGTGGCAGGGAGGCGGGCGAGTGGGCACAGTCGTGGGGAAAAGAAGCGTGCGATTAACGCACGAATTCCTTTCTGATATTGCTTAAATAGTTGTAACTAAAGAATATATTGATACTGTGCGGAATGTGAACAGGTGTGCGAGATATGCACGTTCATTGCGGCGGTTTATTCTGACCGAGAAGCTTCTTTTCCTCGCGTATGAATTTGAATCTTGATATTCCAAGTAATTTAGATGCCTTTGCTTTGTTTCCTCCGCATCGGTCCAGGGCTTGTGCAATGATTTTCTCCTTGATGTCATGGGCGATCTTTTCCACGACCTCGTCATAGTTGATCCCGCCCTGGGAGATCTCAGAGAAAAAATTCTCCAGGGAGATCTTTGGCATTCCCGACGGTGATACGGATTTCATTTCCATGGGCAGGTCAGACACGGTAATGAACGGCCCGATCGTCTGCAGGATCATCACCCGCTCGATGATGTTCCTGAGCTCCCGGACGTTGCCGGGCCAGGGATAATTCAGGAGGACATCCTGGGCCTCCTTGGTGAATCCACGGACGTTCTTTCGGAATTTTCGATTGAACTCGTCCACGTAGTAACGGGCCAGAAGCAGGATGTCCGCTTTCCGCTCGCGAAGGGGGGGCAGCGCGATCGGGACGACGCTGATCCGGTAAAAGAGATCCTCGCGGAACTCGCCGTCGGCCACCATTTTCGTGAGGTCCCTGTTGGTGGAGAAAACGAACCGGACGTCAATGGGGATGTTTTCTGTGCCTCCCAGACGGCGGATGTGCCGGTCCTCCAGCATGCGGAGGAATTTTGCCTGCAGGGGAAAGCTCATGTCGCCGATTTCGTCCAGGAGCATCGTTCCCCCCTGGGCCGATTCGAGAAGGCCGATCTTCCGCTTCTTGGCATCCGTGAAGGCCCCCGCCTCGTAACCGAAGAGCTCGCTTTCCAGGAGGGGTCCGGGAATGGCGGCGCAGTTGACGTCGACGAAGGGCTTCCCTTTGCGGTTGCTCTGGCGGTGAATCGCCCGGGCGATCAACTCCTTCCCCGTGCCGCTTTCCCCGCGGACCAGGATGTTCGTGTCATGCTGTGCGATGTCTTCGATCATATGGAAGATGTTGATCATCTGCTCAGACTTGCCGAGGATGTTGTGGTATCCAAGCAGAATCTCCTGGTTTTCGCGCAGTTTTTCCACCTCCGACTTGAGGGTTTTCGCCTCCAGGGAGAGGATGGAGTGCATGATGGCATTGTCGTAGGTCGTGGCGGCGTTCTTAACGAGAATGTCCAGAAGGTTCATGTGGTCCGGGGAGAATCCCCCTGCTTTTTTTGCCAGATACAGGGCGCCGCGGAATTTGTCCCGGATGTTGAAAGGAACGGCGATCTCCGACGGATAGTCTTCGTAGAGCGACTTCACGTCCTGTCCGGCCGGATCGGTGGACACCAGGATCGAATTGGACTCCAGGGCCTTGTGGATCAGGCCGTCGCCGATCTTCTCGTTGCAGGTCGCCTGGTCGTGGATGAAGACCGTCTCGCCGTCGCTGATCAGGCACCGTTCCTTCACCACGTCCAGGAAATAGACGAGGACCTTCTCCGCCGCGGCGATGCGGAGGGCGTTCACGATCATGATGTCCATGATCCGGTGATCCAGGGTGTAGCTCTCGTTCATTTCGGTGACGGCCTGCTCCAGGACCAGGAGCTGGCGGATCTTCTCGGCATTGGTCTCCAGGAGCCGGGTGGCGTGAATGATGATGCTGATCTGGCTGGCGTAGGTGAGGAAAAGGCGGATCTCCTCCGTGAAGAAGGTGACGTGCTCACGGCTGAACCCGGCGAGGATTCCGATGACTTCCTGGTCGATCTTCAGGGGGGCGATGAAGATGGACCCCTCATCCATGATCTTCGTCAGGTATCGGTCCAGGTCGGTGACGCGGTCATCATTGGCCACGTCCTCAATGGTCATGAGCTCCCCGGACAGGGCCACCTTCACGGCCATGCAGTCGTCCTTCTTGATGTCCAGGGGGGCGGAGAAGACACGGTTGCGCTCCTCCGGTGTGTAATTCTTCATCACCTTGGCGTGGAGAAACCGTTTCGTTTCGTCGAAGAGACGGATGATTCCCCGGTCGAATCCGATGGTGCCGACCACTTCGTCGAGGATCCTTTCCAGGATTTCATCAACCCGGGAGGGGGTGGTGAGGAGCGCGCTGATGCGAAAAATGCTGGCCAGGACCTTGTCCTTGTCCAGGATAGGCTTTGACCAGCGTTCCGCGGGTGTCTTGCCTTCATTTTTCATGGCAGCGTAATCCCGTTGTTCCCCTTCAGGTCTGCTTCAAGATGATGCTGAGAGCTGTGGTCAGCTTGATGGTGTCTTCGTCGGCCTTTCTCAGGCGGCTGCTGACGATCCGGGCCAGATTCAAGGCCACCCGGTATCCGAGGTCTGTATCCTCCTCGGCGAGCCGCAGGAAATCGTCCTTGCTGATCTCGTACAGTACGCAGTCCGTGAGGGCGGTGATGGTGGCCGTCCTTTTCTGCTTCTCCAGGAGGGCGATTTCACCAAAGACGGCATGGTCCCGGGCACTCAGGCGCGTGAAGACTTTGCTCCTGTCCGTCGCGTCGTCCTCTTCCATGCCCGGAAGCACGAGGCTCTTCACCACTTCGACCGTCCCGTCGAGGATGATGTAAAGAGAGTCTCCTTCTTCGCCCTCCCGCATGACGGTTTCCCCGCTGCGGAATGTCACACGCCTGGAGATGTTGATGAGCTCGCGGATCTGCTCCGGCTTCAGCTCGCGGAAGAGTTCCGGTTCCTGCAGGAAGGAGATGCTCTCATTGTTCATGGCCGGCTTTCCCTCGGTTCAATTCCGCCACGGCTCAACTGTGCCGGGGCTTGTTCCTGGACAGGATTACGGCATGGTCGTTTGGGGCGATCGGATAACCGCTGTCGGGGTTGATGGAGAGTTTCGCCTCGTCCTGCTCGTAGAGGAAGTCCTTTTTCGACTCCCGGATTTTATCCCTGATGAAGCTTTCGATGACGGAGGTATTGTCGGAGAGCAGGTCTTCCAGCCTCACGGCAGCCTTGTCCCGGACGATTCCCAGGAGGATCGCGCTATGGCTGTCCCGGAAGTAATCCGCCAGTTCACGATATGGTTTCCCGACGAAGGACCGGGGGATATCGACACGCCAAAGCTTGTTCGTCTCTCCCAGGGCCATCAGGTTTGAAAAGACCCTGGGAAGCCCCGGTGAGTCGACAGCGCTGGCCATCAGCGCGCCGATGTGCTCGCCCCGGACGATGATTTCATCGACATGGGCCCGTTTCAGGCTGGCCTTGTTCTCGCTGTTGAGGAGCTCGGCGATGATTCGGATCCGGGGATTGATGGAACGGATGGTCATGGCCGTCAGCGTTGTCCGCTCGTCCACCCGGTCCCGGGGATGGCCTCCCGACAGGTCCGCCATGAGGATCGCAAAGGCGGCCCCGGAAATGTTGGCCCGCATCAATACTTCTTCCTGAACGAAATTGCCCCGGATGAATTTCAGGTCGTGGTATTTCAGGCGCAGGGGGTCGAGATCATCAGGGGACAGCTCGTTGATCAGGACCAGGGTTCTGTCTCCCGCAAGTCCCTGCCGGACCAGGCCGTTCAGCAGTTCCTCCGTATGCTGGTTCCATCCGCACAGGACGATGTGGTCCTTTTCCTTGAACGTATCCAATCCCTTTCCCTCCTTGATCTTCCGCTCGACGAAGAGAGACGCGATGGTGGCCGTGAACAGGGACATCAGGCCCACCCCCGACAGGATGACGAGGATTCCCACCAGGCGACCCCCGACGGAAACGGGATACTTGTCACCATACCCGACGGTGCCCATGGTGACGATGGACCACCAGACCGCGTCCCAGACCGAGGTGATGTTCGCCTCCTGCCGGATGTGCTCGAAGTAGTGGACCGCCAGGGCGGAGAGGACGACGACGCTCAGGGTGAGCAGGGCGACCTGAATGGCGGGAAGGCTGTACAGGCGGTGGAGTTTCTTTCCCAGTGCTTTCATGGTGGCAGTGGTCCTCCGGAGCGGCCGTGCACCCGGTCACGATCCGCTTCTGCCGAACTCGAGAAAATGCATGGAGAAAGTCGCCCGGCCCTGTGTAGCGGAACGGAGATCGGTTGAATATCCGAACATGGCCCGCAGGGGTACTTTCGCCCGGATTTCACTGATGGGTCCCCGCGGTGTGATGGCCTGAACTTCCCCTTTCCGGGAATGGATGTCGCCGATCACTTCGCCCATGAATTCCGATGGGGACAGGATGTCCACCAGCATGACCGGTTCCAGGAGCGCCGGATCCGCCTGGGTGAATCCTTCGCGGAACGCCGTGGAGGCGGCGATCTTGTAGCCGAGCGGGGAAGACTCGCTGTCCCGGTAGGCTCCTCCCAGAAGGGTGACCCGGACATCGATGACCGGGTAGCCGGCCACGGTTCCGCTGAACATGGCTTCCCGGATCCCCTCGATGAGCGCCGGGTGGAACTCTTCCGGTACCTGGGCGGGGTCGATCCGGTTTATGATGTCGTTGCCCATTCCCCGCTCCAGGGGTTCCAGACGGAGCCGAACGGATCCATAATGGCGCCGGTCCCCCAGTTCCTTCTCGAACACACCGTCCAGCTCCAGGCACTTCTGAATGGTTTCCCGGTAGACGACCCTGGGCTTGCCAACGTTGACATGGGCGTTGAACTCCCGGGTCAGGCGGTCGATGATGATCTCCAGGTGCAGCTCTCCCATGCCCGAGATCACGGTCTGGGCCGTCTCTTCGTCGTACTTCACCCGCAGGGTGGGGTCCTCATCCGCGAATTTGGCCAGGGCAACGGACAGCCGCTCCTGGTCCGCCGGGGTTTTCGCCTCGATTGCCTGGCTGATGACCGGTTCGTAGATGTCCATCGGCTCCAGGAGGATCGGATGCCCCTCGTCGCAGATGGTATCCCCGGTTGCGGTTTCCTTGAGCCCCACGACGGCTATGATGTCGCCCGCCTGGGCTGTCTCGAGGCGCTCCCGTTTGTTGGCGTGCATCTTCAGCAGGCGGGCGATCTTTTCCTTCTTTCCCTTGCCGGCGTTGAAGATCTCGCCACCGGCCTTGATCTGGCCGGAATAGATGCGGAGATAGGTGAGTTTCCGCCCCTCGTCGAGCTGGACCTTGAAGGCCAGGGCGCACAGCGGTTCCGAGGCGCTGCTGGGTCGCACCTCTTCTTCCCGGGTCACGGGATGATGGCCCCGCACGGGGGGAACATCCACGGGGGAGGGGAGATACTGGACCACCGCGTCGAGCAGCGGCTGGATGCCCTTGTTCCTGAGGGCGGCTCCGCACATCACCGGCACGGCCTTCAGCGAGAGTGTCGCCTGGCGGACGGCGGACCGGATTTCCTCTTCGCCGATTTCCTCGCCGGCCAGGTATTTCTCCGCGATGCCATCATCCAGATCAGCCAGGATCTCGATCATCCGATCCCGGTGCTCCTGCATGGCCCCGGCGAATTCGTCGGGGACGTCCTGAATGGTGAAGCTCTGGCCCTGGGTGCTGTTGTCCCAGGTGACGAGCCGGCGGCGGATCAGGTCGACGATGCCCTGGAATCCGTCTTCCCGTCCGGCGGGAATCTGGATCGGCAGGGGGAGAGAGTGGAAGCGTTCCCGCATCATGTCCATGGTGCGGAAATAGTCGGCACCAACGCGGTCCATCTTGTTGACGAATGCGATCTTCGGAACACCGTACTTGTCCGCCTGGTGCCAGACCGTTTCCGACTGGGGTTCGACGCCGCCGACGGCATCGAAGACCACAGCGGCCCCGTCGAGAACCCTCAGGGAACGCTCCACTTCGATGGTAAAATCGACGTGGCCCGGTGTGTCGATGATGTGGATCTCGTGGTTCTCCCAGGTGCAGGTCGTGACCGCCGCGGTGATGGTGATTCCCCGTTCCTGCTCCTGGGGCATCCAGTCCATGACGGCCTCCCCGTCGTGAACCTCGCCCATCTTGTAGGAGCGGCCCGTGTAATAGAGAATCCTCTCCGTCACGGTGGTTTTCCCCGCGTCGATGTGAGCGATGATACCGATGTTCCGGATTCTGGATAATTTCGTCTTGACCGACATGTCCGTTCCGCCGGGATCTCAGGACTTGGCGCCTGGCGCCGTCAGGTCACGCGGAGCAAAGGGCTTCCGTGTGTCGATATGCCCCCGGATGGACGCCAGTTCCTTGCCGTCGAGCAGGATCCGGACTCTCTTGATCGCGGGGACGTTTGTGCACAATGAGTTCGTGAGGGAGTAAATGCTTGCCGTTTCGCTTGTCCCGCTGCCGGGATGGGCATTCACGAAAGCCTTGCTGAAACTGATCTCGGCGGTTCCATCCGGCAGAATCTTGACGCTCTGGACGTCCGCCTTTGCCGGCAGCGTGGGGGTGTGGCCCGTTTTCGATCCGGCCAGGAGGGCCTTGACGATTTCCCGGGCCTGTTCTTCGTCCGTCGCCTCTTTTGGTACGAACCGCTTCTCAGGAACCAGGAAACGCTCGTTCGCATCCGAGAAGTACAGGGTTACCTCCCGTTTTTCCTTTCTCTGGGCCGTTCCCTTCCCGGAGGTCGGGAAGAGGGCATCGAACAGGGTGACGAAGAAAAAGATGAGGAGGCCCACAATGACCAGCGCGGCGGCGGAAAGGGCAAGGGTCCGCCAGCCCTTTTTCTTTTTGCGGGTTCGGACTTCGTTAGATCGCTTCTGTTTCTTGGATGCCATGGAAGGCCTCAGCGTGAAAGGAGTTTCAGGAGCTCTCGCGCCCGGGTGGCGAAATCCGTATTCGGTGCCTGCTGGACGACCGTCTCAAGCGACTTGACGGCATCCGCCTTTCTTTCCAGGCGGAGTTGGCATTCACCGAGTTTCAGGTGCGCCTCCGTGTAGGCCGGCGACAGTTCCACCGCTTTTCCAAAGTGACCGACGGCCTTGTCGCACTTGTTCTCCCCCATCCAGACGAGTCCGATGTGAAATTCGACCAGGGGAACGAGATAGCCGCCCCGGTCGCGCTGGATAGCCTCCGTGAACATGCGCAGGGCCATCGGATTGTCCTTTTTCCGGACGTAGGTGCGTCCCAGGTTGTAGAAGGCAAGACCCGGAGTTTCGTAAAGAACGTTAGACAGCGCGCGGTTGAAGGAGGCGATGGCCTCGTCCAGGCGGCCCATGGAATAATAGATTGTGCCGACGGAAACGTGGGCTTCCGAGTAGTCGGGCTTCAGTTCCAGGGCTCTGTTGAGGGATTTCAAGGCCTCGGCGGGCATGTTCTTTTCCATGTAGATGAGGCCGATGGCATAGTGGATCCGGGGGTTGTCCGGGGTCAGATGCTCCGCCTCCATCAGTTCCTTGAGGGCCGGGTTGAACTGGCCCGACGTCATGTATGCCAGGGCCATGCGCAGGCGCCGATCCGATTCCTGCTGCTTTTCCTTGGTGGTTGCGCATCCCCAGAGCAGGAGCACACAGAGACCCGTGACGATGATGAGCTGGAACTGCTTGCGATGCATGGCTACTCCTCCTTTCGCGGCCTCAGCCCCGGTTGCCGTTTACCCACCAGTCGCCCTTTTCCTTGAACCACCAGTCGGACCATTGCGTCTCCAGAATCGCGGCGGCAAGTTCCCGGCCGTTCTCCGTGCAGAGGCGTTTGCGGGCATAGGAAATCCATTCCGCACTGTATTTGTTTCCCAGGTCGCCGCATTCCTTCAGGACCAGGATCAGCGATAACTGGTCGGCATCGTGGGCGATCAGCGATTCGCGGGTCTTCTTCTCGTTGAATTCCCGAACCGCCTCACGAATGTCGTCGCCGAAAAAGAGGGTGGACGCCAGGTCGCTTACAGCCTTTTCTTCGTCCACGGAGACGTATTTCTTGTTCACGTAATTCATGTCACCCGTCCGGGCCTCGGGAAGGTCGTGGAACAGGCAGATCTGGAGGACCTTGCGAAGGTCCGCCTGGCCGTCCATGCGGCAAAGGGTATAGCCGATGAAGAGGGTCCTGAGGACGTGCTCCGCCACGGATTCCCCGCCGGTTCCCAGGAACTGGAAGCCCGTCCGGGGCGTCCGCTGGAGCATCCCTACTTCGAAGAGAAAATTGGCGAGGTCTTTCATCAGGATTCTCTTTTGATCATCCGGATCCGGTTGGCCATCATCTCCGCAACCTTGCGAATCTGAACCTGGAGGGCGCCGACGCCCTCGGGCTTCATGGCGGTCAGGCGGTCCAGATGGCCTTTCCAGTATTCCAACTGCTCGATTTCGTGTTCTCTCGTCTTCTTTTCGAATTTGGCCTGGATCGCCTTGACAAAGGCATCCTGCTGCGACGGGTCCGCCATGATCTGTCTCCTCGTGATTGCTTTCCGAAGCCGGATCGCCGTGCCGGACGTGGCCGGACAGGCATTCCACCGAGATTCGTGCAGACATTCAAGCCGCACCGTATATACCACGTGTGCTTCATCTTGCAACGGGAAGTTTGCGCCCTGCCGGGGCTTCCGGCCTTCCGGACGATCTTTTCCAACTTTCCTTTTTCCCCGTTTTCTGCTCTATTCAACGACGTCGGGCCGGGAGCGGAACCGGCGCCCTTCTCAAACAGGGGCTCCCCTCATGAATCCACGAAAGACGGACAGGGAATTCGATCTCCTCATTCGGGGCGGGCACGTTTTCAACGGACTCGGGACGCCGGGCCTCGATCTGGACGTGGCCGTCCGGGAGGACCGCATCGTGCTGATTGCACCGGGTGTCGACCCTGGCCGTTCCCGGCGGGTGATCGACGCCCGCGGGAAGGCCGTGTCCCCCGGATTCATCGATCCCCACAGCCACACGGACCTGGAGCTTCTCGTCAACCCCCGGGCGGAGAGCAAGATTCGCCAGGGGGTGACCACGGAGATCGCGGGGAACTGCGGATTCACCCTGTTCCCGCTGGCCGGTGACTTCATGGAGGAAAAGAAGAGCCTGCTGCGGGATCGCTACGGGATCCATCTCACCTGGCGGGACGTGAACGGTTTCTTCGACGCCCTCGCGGAGAGCGGGACGGCCGTAAACTACGCTACATTCCTGGGACACGGCAGCCTCCGGCAGTCCGTGGTCGGCCCGGATGACCGGACGGCCCGCCCGGATGAGATCGAGCGCATGAAGGAGCTTCTCGATCGGGCCATGCAGAGCGGCGTCATGGGCCTCTCCTCCGGCTTGATTTACCCCCCGGGCATGTTCGCTCCCCAGGAGGAGTTGATCGCCCTGTGCTCCGTTGTGTCCCACTGGGGCGGCATCTATACGACCCACATGCGGGACGAGGGGGACTTCCTGGCGGAATCGGTGGAGGAGGCCATTGTCGTAGCCCGGGCCTCCGGGGCCAGCCTCCAGCTTTCCCACCTGAAACTGGCCTATCCCCGCAACTGGCCCAAGGTCCACCATGTGCTCTCCCGGATCTCGGAGGTCCGGGCCCACGGGCTGGACATCCTGGCCGACCGCTACCCCTACACCGCCACGTCCACCTTCCTGAGCGTTTTTTTCCCGCGCTGGATCAAAGACGGATCCATCCGGGAAAACCTGATCCGGATCCGGGGCACCGATCGGGAGCGGGAGTTGAGGGAGCACCTCCTCCGGCAGGAGGAGAAGCTTGGAAGCTGGGACAATATCCAGATCGCCTCCGTCCTGACGGAGAAAAGCGGCCGCCTCGTGGGCAAGACGGTCCTCCAGGCCGCCTGCGACTCGGGCCGGGATCCCTTCGACTTCATTCTCGATCTGGTGATCCAGGAAAACGACCAGGTGGGGATGATCAATTTTTCCCTGAACGAGGAGACCTTCAAGCGCATCATCCTGCACCCCCTGGTCGTGATCGGGTCCGACGGCTGGGCCCTGGCCCCGTACGGACTCCTCTCCCGGGACAAGCCACATCCCCGCTCTTACGGGACATTCCCGCGCATGTTGGGCCGCTATGTCCGGGACGAAAAGATCATGTCCCTGGGAAGGGCCATCGAGAAGATGACGTCCCTTACGGCGGAGAAGTTCGGGCTGGTCGGGCGGGGGCGTATCCAGAAGGGATGGTTCGCGGACATGGTCGTGTTTGATCCGGACCGTGTCATGGACCGGTCCACCTGGAGCGATCCCCACCAATACCCGGTGGGAATCGAGCAGGTCATCGTGAACGGCCGGGTGGTGATCGACGGCGGAGACCACACGGGGGAACTGCCGGGCCGGATCCTCCGCCACGAACCCCGGCACATGAACATCTGAACGGATCCTGCGGGGCTACTTTTCTTCGGAGCCGTAAACGTCGAGAATCTTCCCGATGACGTTCGTCGTCGAGGCTCCCTCCGTCAGGGGCACGATCACGACGTTTCCCCCTCTGGCTTCGACCACGTCCCGGCCGACGACGGTCTCCGCGCTCCAGTCTCCCCCCTTGATAAGGAAGTCCGGCTCCAGGAGCGCAATGAGCTCACCCGGCGTGTCCTCGTCGAAGAGGGTGACATAGTCCACCATCTCAAGCGCCGCCATGACGTCGGCCCGCTCCCCCTCGGGGACAATGGGCCGCCGCTCTCCCTTGATGGAGCGGACGGAGCGGTCGGAGTTCAGGCCGAGGACCAGGACGTCGGCGGTTTTCTTTGCTTCCCTCAGATAGCGGACATGGCCGACGTGGAGGATGTCGAAGCAGCCGTTGGTGAAGGCGATCCGCTTGCCCTGTGCGCGGAGCCCCGACAGGACCTCTTTCAGGGTCCGGCGGTCCAGGATTTTGTTCATGGAATCTCCCTGTTCGATCAATGCATTTCCGGGATGTCACGCCTCCCGGCGGCTGTTTTGCATACCATCCACGGGCTCTCGCGGATTTTCCACCGACCTCGCCAGGGTGAGAACTGAGACCTCCCGGGCACCGGCCCGGAGGAGAACCCGGGCGCATTCTTTCAGGGTGCTCCCCGTCGTATAGACGTCGTCCACGAGGAGGATGCTCTTTCCCCGGATGCGCTTTCCGTCCGCGACGGCGAAAACCCCCCGGACGTTTCGCTCCCTCTCCTTTCTGCCGAGGGTCACCTGGGGTTCGGAGGCGACGGGTCTCCGGAGCGAACGGGCGTCGAGGGGGATGCCGTGTCGCTTCCCGACGGCTCCGGCCATAAGCAGGGACTGGTTGAAGCCCCGTTGCCGCAGGCGTTGCAGATGCAGGGGAACCGGCATGACAAGGGACGCCTCCCCGATGCGAAAACCCGGATAGTCGCCCGAAGCCATGAGGTACCCCAGGGGTGATGCCAGGCGGGACTGCTCCCGGTATTTGAGCCGGTGGATCATCGCCATCAGGACCCCGTCAAACCGTCCCAGGGAGCGCGCGGCGGCAAAAGGCGGAGGGCTGGTCAGGCAGGAGCCGCAGACATGATCCTTTTCGACGTCGGAGGCGAAGGGTTCCCCGCAGACAATGCAGAGGGGTGACCGGATATAGCCGATTCCGGCCCGGCATCCTTCGCAGATGGCGATGGACGCCCCTTCTTCCAGGTCGCCACCGCAGGAAAGGCAGCGGGGCGGGAAAACCAGGTCGGCCAGGCCCGCCAGGAAGGACCTCAACGTGCCGGGGCCTCCCCGATGGCGTCCAGATGAGTCGCCTCATCGGGGACTTTCCACTGCGGTGCTTCCGACCAGAGGCGCTCCAGGTCGTACAGCTCCCTCACGGTTTCATAGAAGATGTGGATCACCACGTCTCCATAGTCCATGAGAATCCAGCGCCCGTGTTTTTCCCCCTCGATGCCCAGGGGACGGATGCCCCGCTCCTTCAGGTATTCCTGCACGGCGGAGCAGACGGCCTGGACCTGCCGGTCCGAGGTGCCGGTGCAGAGGATGAAATAATCCGTGAAGGAGGAGAGGTTCCTGACGTCCAGAATCGTCAGGTCTTGTGCTTTCTTGGTCAGGCAGGCGTTGACGCAGTGAAGGGCCAGTGTTCGGGAGTCGTTCTGCTCGGGGGCCAATCGAGTCTCCTTTCCGAAAGTCCGGAGCGGTATCCGGGTGCCACCGGCATCCCATCCAGACGAAATCACTTCGCATTTTTAATATCAGCCCCGGCACTTGCTGTCAACGCAAATCTCCCTGTCCCCCTTTTGGACAATTCCGGGCGCATATGATAAACGACTCCATGGTGCGCAAGCGGCCGCCGGACGGAGGATCATGCAGGGTATTCGTGATAAGATTCACATCCATGTCCCTTTTTCGCTCCTGAAGGAGCGCTACCTGGATCTCATGATCGGGGAGGGCATGCAGCCGGAGATATCCTTCAGCCATGTCATACTGGACGCCTTCGGGAAGGATGATTTCGGACGGGTCGCCGGCCGGCTCCGGGATGCCGGAGTGCCCGTCACATTTCACGCCCCCTTCATCGACCTGCGGCCTGGAGCGGTGGATCCGGAGATCCGCCGCGTCAGCATCCGGCGGATCGAGCAGGTGTTCGAGCTGGTTCCCCTGTTTCGCCCCCGGGTCGTCGTCTGCCATCCCGCCTTCGATCCCCGGTACTACATCTCCCAGGAGGGGGCCTGGCTGGAGGCGAGCATCCTGACCTGGCGGCACTTCGAGACCCTTGCCCGAACGAGCGGAACCAAGATCGCCCTGGAAAATGTCTATGAGACCCACCCGGTTCAGCTGGAGCCCCTGCTGGCGGCCCTGGATCCGTCGGTATCCTGCTTTTGCTTCGACACCGGCCACTGCAACGCGTTTTCCGAGTCGTCCATGGCGGAATGGATGGACGGTCTGGAAGGATTTCTGGGCCATGTTCACCTCCACGACAACCTCGGACAGACGGACCAGCATCTACCCGTCGGTGAAGGCAATTTCCCCTTTCCCGCGTTCTTCGCCAGGCTCCGTGCGCTGAGGACCAGGCCGCTCATGACCGTGGAGGCCCACTCGGAGCAGAACCTCCGCCGGACCCTGGAGAACATCCGGGCCATGAAGCTTCTCGATGGCTGGGGTGCTGGTGCATAATTCCCCAGCATGCGGGGAATAAATCAGCGCCCGTTCCACCTCCGTCCCGCACCAGATCGTTCCTTCCCGAAAAAAATATCCATAACGGCAGAGACTTGGCACGATCGCCGAGTTTGTCCCGCTGTGGCATGACTGTTGCCTTACGAACTTCAAACCGATACGGAGGCAACTGTTTCGTGAGACGTCTGGTTGTACTGGTGATCGCCGCGGCCCTCGTGATGTGCGGAATGGGAATTGCCGCCGAGCAGGTCTCCAAACCGGCCGTGAAGGCCGAACCGATCAAGGCTGCCCCCGGAAAGGCGAAATCTTCGAAGATCACGAGGATGCACGCCAGCGGTGTCGTTGTCGAGGTGACCGGGACAACGATCCGGATCGAGCGGCCGGTCAAGGGGAATTCGGCAACCGTGGAGACGATGGAATTCATCCTGGAAAAACCGGCAAATGTAAAGGTGGGTGACAAGGTAACCGTTTCCTACGTAAAAAAAGAGAATCAGGACGTGGCCATCCGGGTGACGAACGCGGTTTCCGGAAAGAAGGCGGACGCGAAGGGGAAGCCTGGAGCGCCCGTCCCGTCGAAGTAAGGCGGATTCAAATCGTATGGGACTGTTCCTCTTCGGGAGGAACGGAAACATAAAACAAAATTCCATGAAGGAGGTACATGTAGATGAAACGTTTGGTGCTGTTGCTGGTTGGGTTGGTGTTCCTCTTCACGACGTCCGCGATCGCGGCGGAGAAGGCGGCTGCCCCGGCGAAGGCCGAGCCCGCGAAGGTTGAGGCGAAGGCCGATGCGAAGGCAGATGCGAAGGCTGATGCCAAGGCAGACAAGAAGCCCGTGAAGAAGGCCAAGAAGGCCAAGAAGGCGAAGAAGGCCGAGAAGAAGGCCGAAGAAGCACCCGCTCCCGCCGCTGCCGACAAGAAGTAAGTTCGAAGCGCGAGATCTCAAGAAGTCATTTGGAATGGAAAGGGGGACAGATTGCAAATCTGGCCCCTTTTCTTTTGTGGGACAGAGGGACGGATTTCAAATCCGTTCCTCCCCATCTTACGTTTTCTTTCCTTACGGATATCCTGTTACCCTTGTGGAATGAGGGTATCGGCGCGGGGGCTGCCACTGGGGTGTGCCGCTGTCGCTGACATTTTTCCGATCGGGCACTGCCCACCGTTTCGAGGGGGATGGCGCAGGGGGCTGCCACGGGGGCTCCCGCCGTCGCGAAAACGTTTCCGCTCTTCGCCTTCTGAAACCGAAGAGCCTGGGGTCCGGAAACGTTTTCTGATTGCTCCTCTGGGAACCCCCGGTCGCGCCCCCGCGAACGTCAGCCGGGGAGAGGGGGCTTCCCGGAGCGCGAATAGCGGCTTTTTCGGGGCACCCTGCC
>CAZODI010000045.1:3158-25600 GCA_964578535.1 uncultured Syntrophaceae bacterium | reverse complement strand
TTGCGGGGCTTGGCGCCGTCGGCGGGTCCCACGATGCCGTCGGCTTCCATGCGCTCGATCATCCGGGCGGCCCGGTTGTAGCCCACCTTCAGATAGCGCTGGACCAGGGAGATCGAGGCCTGCCCGAGGTCCGCCACGAGGGCCACCGCCTCGTCGTACTTCTCATCCACATCCTCGTCGCTCTCGGCGGAGGACGTCTCGGGCCGGTACTCCGTGATGGAGGGGTCAAAGCTGGGCTGGCCCTGCTTCTTGATGAACATGACGATGCGGTCGATCTCCTTCTCCGAGACAAAGGGTCCGTGGATGCGGGCCAGCTTGGAGGTCCCCGGCGGCATGAAGAGCATGTCGCCGGCCCCGAGCAGGCTCTCCGCCCCGAGCTGGTCGAGGATGGTCCGGGAGTCCACTTTCGACGATACCTGGAAGGAGATGCGCGTGGGGAAGTTGGCCTTGATGACGCCGGTGATGACGTCCACCGAGGGCCGCTGGGTGGCCAGGATCAGGTGGATGCCCGCGGCGCGGGCCATCTGGGCCAGCCGGGCCAGCGATTCCTCGACATATCGCTGGGCCACCATCATCAGGTCCGCCAGTTCGTCGATGACGATGACGATGTAGGGGAGGCGGACGTGCTCCTCCGGGGCCTTCGCGATGGCGGCCAGGGCCTGGCCCTCCGCTTCCGGGGGCAGGGCATCCTCCATCTCGGGAGCGGCCTCCGGCTTTGCCTTGGCGGATTCCAGCCCGAAGGCCTGCCGTTTCGCCTTGTCATTCCTGGCCTTCTCGATCATCCGGTTGTACCCGTCCACGCCCTTGGCGCCCACTTCGCCCATGACCCGGTAGCGCCGCTCCATCTCCTCGACGGCCCACTTCAGGACCATGGACGCCTTCTTCGGGTCCACCACGACGGGATGGAGCAGGTGGGGAATCCCCTCGTAGGCCGACAGCTCCAGGCGCTTCGGGTCGATAAGGAGGAACTTGACCTCGTCGGGAGTCGCCCGGAAGAGGATGCTGCAGATCATGGCGTTCAGCGAGACGCTCTTCCCGGAGCCCGTCGTGCCGGCGATGAGGAGGTGGGGCATCCGGGCCAGGTCGGCCATGACGGGGGCGCCGACGATGTCATCCCCCAGGGCGATGGGCAGGCGGAGCTTCGCCTCCCGGAACGCTTCCGTGTCCAGTACGTTCCGGAGGCGGACCGGCTCCCGCTCGTGGTTCGGGATCTCGATGCCGATGGCCCCCTTGCCGGGAATGGGCGCGATGATGCGGATGCTGGGGGCCCGGAGGGCCAGCGCCAGGTCGTCGGTCAGGTTGGTGATCCGGTTGATCTTCACCCCGGGTGCGGGCTCCAGCTCGTACATCGTGACGACCGGTCCCGGCTTTACCTCCACGACGCGGCCCTCGACGCCGAAATCGGCCAGCTTCTTTTCGAGGATCCGGGCGTTGGCGATCAGGCTGTCCCGCTTGACCCGGGAGTCCCGCTTGTCCGCCTGGTCGAGGAGGGAGAGCGGGGGAAGCTGGTAGTCTCCCACCCGTTCGAGAAAATCGAAATGGGTCTGCTCGGTCTTTTTCTGCTTCGGTTTTTCCGCCGGCAGCGGCGCTTCGATGATCGGCTCCGGCAGGTCGTCCCTTTTCTTTTCTTCGGCGGGCTCCACCTCCTTCCGTGCGGGAGATTCGGGCTTTTCCCGCCCGGTGCGGCGCAGGAGGTTCCACGCGGCCAGGGATGCGGATTTCAGGCCTCGCCAGAGGGTCGCTACGGAGACGTCCGCGACGACCATCAGGGAAATGAGGAGAACCAGCAGGTACAGAAGGAACGTTCCCGCCCGGTTGAGCACCGAAATCAGGACATCCGTGAGAACTCCTCCCAGGAGGCCGCCGGCCTGCAGCCTTATTCCGAAGACGCTGATCTTCGACAGGAGCAGGCTCGAGAGGCCGGAGCAGACAAGGAGCAGGGCCACCGCCCCCAAGGCCGGAACGGCCCGGATCCGGAAGGCTTCATCCAGGAAGAACCGGAACGAGGCGACGAGCGCCAGGATGGGGATCAGGAAGGCCCCGAATCCCAGCAGGCGGATGAGGGCGTCGGCGGTATAGGATCCGGCGGCCCCGAAGATGTTCCGCACTGCCGGATCGTCCGATACATACTGGGTCAGGGATGGGTCTGCCGGGGAATAGGAGATGAGCGAAAGAAAGAGAAAGAACGAAAGGGCGAGGCCGACAACGCCTAAGATTTCCCTCTTTCTGCGGTTGTTATCCCGAGCCTTGCCCGTCATGGATTCAGGCCGCCCCCCTCGTTGTGTCCTCGGAGGCGTTGTAGGTTTCGTAATTGTGCAGGATCGTGTTCCGGACCCGCTCGATGAGCTCGTGCCGGGTCTCGATGGTGTAGTCCTTTGTTTCAATGGGCTTGTCGATCACCATGATGACGTTTCCCGGGTTGATCTGCAGGGACCGCTTCTGCATGACACGGCCCGTGCCGACCAGGGAGACGGGGATGATCGGGACGCCGGACCGGATGGCCAGGTGGAACGCCCCCTGCTTGAAGGGCTTGAGCGTCATGTCCCGGCTGCGGGTCCCCTCCGGGAACGACATGACCGATTTCCCCTCCCGGATCTTTTCCGCCGCTTCGTCGATGCTGCGCAGGGCCGCTTCGTGGTGCTGGCGGTCGATCTCGATGTAACCGGCGTTGCGCATGGCCTTGCCGAAGACGGGGATCTTGAAGAGCTCTTTCTTGGCGATCCAGCGGAACTGGCTGGGGATGTGGCCGAGGACGACGAAGATGTCGTAGTCGCTCTGGTGGTTGGCCATGAAAATTTGCGGCCTGTCCTCGAGAACGTTCTCCGCGCCGATGATCCGGACCTTGACGCTGGACATGGCGAGCATCGTCCGGGACCACATCCGGGCCAGGCGGTGGACTTTGTTCTCACCCGGCGACAGCAGGGAGAAGACGACGGCACAGGTTGAGAAAAACCCGGTTACGGCAACGCCGAGTGCTACAAGGATTGCGGAACGCAAGATGTTGGAGGTCATGGTCTGCAAGGATCCCGTTTGAAGAAGCTGCGTATTTGCTTGATTTTATTACTCGAATACTTTAGCATTATGACCTACTCCCATTGTGAAGTCAATACGGAATTGGTTTTACGGCCGGGAACCGTCGGCGGAAACCATGGAACAGAACAAAAGAATTGACAAACCGGCTCCGGAAACATAGCATCCGTCGGTTCAAGCCGGGCCGGCGCAGTTCCCGGCGGTCCCCGAGGTTCAATGTGAAGGGCATCCTGACGAAAAAAAGGGCGGTATCGATCATCGAGGGCTTCCCCAGGGCGAAAGTCCTGGTGGTGGGCGACATCATGGTGGACCATTTCATCTGGGGGCGCGTGTCCCGCATTTCCCCGGAGGCCCCCGTGCCGGTGGTGGAGGTCCAGTCGGACAATCTTCTCCTGGGGGGATGCGCCAACGTCCTGAACAACGTTTATGCCATGGGGGGGCAGGTATTCGGCGCCGGCGTGGTCGGCAGGGACTCCATGGGCGACCGGGTGGTGGACGAGTTCCGGAAACGCGGGATCGATACCGGCGGCGTCATCCAGGAAGACGAACGGCCGACGACGCTGAAGACGCGGGTCGTGGCCCATTCCCAGCAGGTGGTGCGTTTCGACCGGGAGAGCCGACGGTCCGTGGCGGCGGCCAGCATCGAGCGGATTCTTGATTATGTCCGGAGCCTCCGCGGGGAGCTGGGGGCGGTCGTCATTTCCGATTACAACAAGGGAGTCGTGACCCGGGAGCTTCTGGACGGCATCCGGGAGGCTCTCGCGGGCGGGCGGACGGTGGTCTGCGTGGATCCGAAGCAGAACGACTTCAGCCTCTACCGGGGCTTTGACGTGATCACGCCGAATCATCATGAGGCCGCCCGGGCCTTCGGTACCGAACATATCCCCGGCTCCGATCTCGTGAACGTGGGCAACGCCCTGCTGGAGCGCTACGGGTTCCAGGCGCTTCTCGTAACCCGGGGCGAAGCGGGGATGAGCCTCTTTGAGCGGGACGGCCGGATCCGCCACACGTTTTTCCCGACCCAGGCCAAGGAAGTCTTTGACGTGACGGGCGCGGGAGATACGGTCATCGGCGTGTTCGCCCTGGCCGTGGCCTCCGGGGCCACTTTCCGGGAAGCGGCCTTCCTGGCGAACCATGCGGCGGGAATCGTGGTCGGCAAGGTCGGAACCGCCACGGTCTCGCAGCAGGAGCTGAAAAGGGTCCTATGAGCCGGCCCAGGAGCGCGGAACCGGTGAAGCTGGTGGCGAGCTTTTTCTCCACGCAGGACGAGCGGATCGCAGAGGCGATCCGGGGCCTCGCCGAGGTTTGCGGCACTCCCGATTACGTTGGGCCCTGCCATTCCTTTTCGTTCACCGAATATTACCAGGAGGAATTCGGGTCGCCCCTCAAGAGGCGCTTCGTTTCCTTCGAGCGCCTGGCTGCCCCGGAGAGCCTTCCGGATGTCAAACTCCGGTCCAACTCCCTGGAAGAGCGGCTGGCCGAGGGAGGCCGGCGAACCGTCAACATCGATCCGGGATACGTCTCGCTGGCGCACCTGATCCTGGCAACCGGCAAGGGCTACACGCACCGGCCTTACCTGCGGGACGGCGTTTACGCCGACCTGACCCTGCTGTACCGGGACCGCCGGTTCCAGACCCTGCCCTGGACGTATCCGGACTACGCATCGGAGGAGACCCGGGAGATGTTCCGGACCCTCCGCGAGCGGTATGTCCTGCAACTCAAGCAAATGGGAGCATCCTCATGATCCGAAGCATGACTGGGTACGGCCGGGCGGAAATCGTCCGCGGCGGCCGAAAGATCACGGCGGAGATCAAGTCCCTGAATCACCGCTACCTGGAAGTGACGGTCCGTTTCCCCTCGGCCCTGTCGGCCCTGGAGCTGGAGATCCGGCGCAAGGTCGGCGAGCGCTTCGTCCGGGGACGGGTCGAGGTTACGATCCGGGTGAACGGGGAGACGGATCCCGAAAACGGAAACCTGCGGGTCAATTGGCCCGCCGTTCAGGGCTACCGGCGCATGCTGGAGGAGATCCGGGAGAAGATGGGCCTGGAGGGGCCGGTGACGCTGGAGATGATCGCCTCGTTCCGGGACGCTTTCACGCGGGAGGACGACACGGATGCCTGGACCGAGGCGGGGGAAGCCGTGTCGGAGGTGGTGGAAAAGGCGGTCGCCTCGACGCTGGAGATGCGCGACCGGGAGGGGGAGATCCTCTGCAGCGACCTGAGAAACCGGCTCGAACTGCTGACCGGCTGGCTGGACACCATAGCCGCCAAGGGACCCGTCCTGGTCGCGGAGTATCAGAAGCGGCTGTCCGAGAGGGTTCGCGAGCTGGCGGGAGGGGTCATCACCGACGAGGCCCGCCTGGTCCAGGAGGTGGCCATCCTGGCGGAGAAGACCGACATCACCGAGGAGATCGTCCGGTTCCGCGGCCACATGGACCAGTTCCGGGAGATGCTGGCCGCGGGCGAGGCCGTGGGCCGCAAGATCGACTTCCTGATCCAGGAGATGAACCGGGAGGCCAACACCATCGGCTCCAAAAGCGGCGATTCGGAGATCGCCCGGCAGGTCATCGAGATCAAGACGGAGCTGGCGAAGATCCGGGAGCAGGTGCAGAACATTGAGTGACGGGACCGGGACATCGGGAATCTTCCTGGTGGTCTCCGCCCCCTCGGGCGCGGGAAAGACGACGGTCTGCCGGGAATTCCTGAAGCAGACCCCGGGGGTGCGCTTTTCCGTGTCCTATACGACCCGTCCGCCCCGCCGGGGCGAGGTGGATGGCAGGGACTACCATTTCATCCCGGAGGAGGAATTCCGGCGCCGCATCGCCGAGGGCGAGTTCGCCGAGTGGGAGGAGAACTACGGCAACCTTTACGGCACATCGGCGAAGACGATGCGGGAGTTTCTGGAGAAGGGGGAAGACCTCCTGCTGGACGTCGACACCCGCGGGGCTCGGGCATTGAAAAAAAACTTCCCCGGTGGTATCTATGTCTTCATTCTGCCGCCGGATTTGGACGCATTGCGGTCGCGTCTCTCCCGGAGGGGAAGCGAGGCAAGGGAAACGATGGAGCGGCGGTTCAGCCGTGCCGTCGAAGAGATCCGGGAGGCATACGGCTATGATTACGTCGTCTGCAACGACCTGGTGAAAAACGCAGTGGAGAGCATCCGGTCCATCTACAGGGCCGAGCGGTGCCGGACGGCCCGCTGGACCGGCCGAATTGAAAAACTCATCCCAGAATAACGGAGGAAATGAAGATTCATGGCAAGAATAACCGTTGAAGACGCACTTCAGAACGCCGGCAACCGGTTCGCCCTGGTGATCCTGGCGGCAAAGCGCTCCAGGCAGCTCCTGAAGGGCTCCGCGCCGCTGGCGGACATCCGCAACAACCGGGAGATCGTGGCGGCCCTGCGGGAGATCGCGGCGGGCAAGGTCATGTTCGCCCACCCGGAATTGATGCAGGCCCTGAAGGAATCTTTCAAGATCCCGATGGATCACCAGACGGAATTTATCGGAGATGAAGACTACTCCGAGTGACCCGGCGCGACGCCGGCTGATCTTTGCCCTCGACGTCGGAAGCGGGATCGATGAGGCCCTGTCGTGGGTCCGCCGTCTCCGGGACCACGTGGGCCTGTTCAAGGTCGGCAAGGAGGCCTTCACGTCCCTGGGGCCGGAGATCGTTCACCGGATCCGGCAGGAGGGCGCGGAGGTCTTTCTGGATCTGAAGTTCCACGACATCCCCAACACGGTGGCCCGGGCGGCCGAAGCGGCCTGCGGCCTGGGGGTGTCCATGTTCAACGTCCACGCCTCCGGGGGCAGGCGGATGATCGCCGATGCCGCGGAGACCGTCCGCCGCTGGTCCGGCGAGCGGGGAGAGGATCCCCCGGTCGTTCTCGCGGTGACGGTATTGACGAGCCTGGACGGGAAGGACCTCGAGGAGATCGGCTTCTCCCAGGGCGTGGAGGGAATGGTTCTCCGCCTGGCCGGGATGGCCCGGGACGCCGGGGCGGGCGGCGTGGTGGCGTCGCCCCACGATGCGGCGGCGATCCGGAAGGCCTGTGGAAAGGACTTTGTCATTGTCACCCCGGGAATCCGGGGGGCCGACGCGGTTTCCGGAGACGACCAGAAGCGGGCCTGGTCCGCGGAGGAGGCCGTCCGGGCGGGAGCCGACTTTGTCGTTGTCGGGAGACCCATCCGGCTGGCCCGGGACCCGGCCGCCGAGGCGGATCGAATCGTCGAGCAGATCGGGGAGGGGTTGTCGAAAAGGCCGGCTTAGAGCATGTCGGATTTGGAGCGGGGATGGCGCTGCCGCGGGACATCGAGGTGATTTACGGGGTGAATCCCGTCCTGGAAGCGCTTCGCTCCGGGGAGCCGGCCATCGAGCGGGTCCTGATCGCGAAAGGCCGCGGTGCAAAGGCTGTGGAGCCGGTGCTGAAGCTGGCAAGAGAGCGCGGCATCGCAACGGGTTTTGCGGATCGGCAGGAGCTTGACCGGCTCGCGGGGCGGACGGGCCATCAGGGAGTGGCGGCCCTCTGTCGCCCTTTTCGTTACGCCTCCCTGGAGGAGGCGGCCGGAGGGGATGGCAACCGGGGACACCGGCTTGTGGTGGTTCTGGACGGCATCACCGACCCCCAGAACCTGGGCGCCATCATCCGGACGGCCTGCTGTTTCGGGGCTTCCGGCATCGTGATCCCGGAGCATCGGGCGGCGCCGGTCACGCCGGCGGTGATGAAGGCATCGGCCGGGGCGGCGGGGAGAATCCCCGTGGCCCGCATCGGGAACCTGGCCCAGGTCCTGGATGCCCTCAAGGAGATGGGATTCTGGATCTACGGGACGGATGCGACGGGCGGCAGAGAGGTGGATGCCACGTCCTTTGAAGGGGATACGGCAGTAGTCATGGGAAATGAGGGATCGGGACTGCGGCCCCTGATTCGCAGGAAATGCGACTTCCTGCTGTCGATACCCATGACGGGGGACTTCGATTCGTTGAATGTTTCCGTGGCGGCGGGGATCGTCCTGTACGAGGTCTCGCGCCGGCGGAATCCCTGCCGGGGGCAGGTCGGAACACCAACCATCTGAAGAAAGGAAGGGACTATGCCTGCGTATGTTTGGGAGGGGACGACCAGGGCGGGTGCCGTCAAGAAGGGGGAACTGGAAGCGGTCGATCCGGCGGCTGTCCGAACCCTGCTGCGGCGCCAGGGCTTCAAGTCCATTACCGTCAAGGCGAAGCCCAAGGACCTGCTGGAGTACCTGCCTTTCCTGAAGCAGAAGGTGAAGGAAAAGGAGGTCGTGGTCTTCTGCCGGATCTTCGCCACCATGATCAATGCCGGCCTTCCGCTGATGCAGTGTCTCGACCTGCTGGCGCAGCAGGAGGCGAACAAGACCTTCCAGACGATCATCCGGGCCATCAAGGAAGACATCGAGGGCGGCATGACCCTGACGGACGCCCTGAAGAAATACCCGGAAATTTTCGACCAGCTCTTCGTCAACCTCGTCGCGGCCGGGGAGAGCGGCGGTATCCTTGATGTGATTCTCCAGCGGCTTTCGAGTTACATGGAAAAGTCGATGAAGCTGAAGGCGAAGGTGAAGGGGGCCATGACGTACCCCGCCTCCGTTCTCGTCATCGCCGTCGGAGTCGTGGCGCTGCTCCTCATCAAGGTCATCCCGGTCTTCCAGAAGATGTTCGAGGGCATGGGGGGGGAACTCCCCGGACCGACCCAGTTTCTCGTCAACGCCAGCCAGTTCACCCAGAACTATTGGTGGGTCGGGGTGGCGATCATCGTGGCGATCGGATACGCCTTCAAGCGGTTCTACGCCACCGAGAAGGGGACCCTCACCATCGACGCCATGCTTCTCAAGGCTCCTGTTTTCGGACCGCTGATCAAGAAGGTGGCCGTGGCCAAGTTCACCCGCACGCTCTCCACCATGATGTCCAGCGGTGTGCCCATCCTGGAAGGCCTGAGCATCGTGAGCAAGACGGCGGGCAACAAGATCATCGAAAACGCCCTGGTCAAGGTCCGGCACAGCATCAGCGAGGGCAAGACCATCGCCGAGCCCCTGGAGGAGGCGAACATCTTCCCGCCCATGGTGGTCCAGATGATCGCCGTCGGAGAGGCGACGGGCGCCCTCGACACGATGCTCGCGAAGATCGCGGATTTCTACGACGACGAGGTGGATGCGGCGGTGGAGGCCCTGACCGCCCTCCTGGAGCCCTTCATGATGGTCTTCCTCGGCGGGGTGTGCGGCGGCATGATCATCGCCATGTACCTGCCGATCTTCAAGATGGCCTCGGTGGTGGGGGGGTAGGAGAAGGAAGGAAAAAATGGTCGGGATGGCGCGATTTGAACGCGCGACTCCTGCATCCCGAATGCAGTGCCCTACCAGGCTGGGCCACATCCCGACACGGGCGGCACCATATACAATCCGGGTATAAATGTCCACCCCTTTTTTCCGCCCGGATTCCGGTAATCCCGGCAAGTTAGGAATCAACCGTGATCATTTACGACCTTCGCTGCAAAAACAACCACACCTTCGAAGGCTGGTTCCAGGACCGGACGGCCTTCGAAAAGCAGAAAGGCGGGAACTTCATCACCTGCCCGGTTTGCGGGGATGTGGAGGTCACCATTGTTCCGTCCAGCCGTGCCTTCGTCGGGAAGGAATCCCGGCCGGAATCGCGGGACCAGCGGGAGATCACACCGGCGCAGGCCTTCCGCATGTTCCATGAATTTCTCAACAAGAACTTCGACGACGTGGGGAACCGGTTCGCGGAAGTGGCCCTGAAGATCCATCGCGGCGACGAGGAAAAGCGGAACATCAAGGGCACCACGACCCCCCAGGAAGAGGACACCCTCCGGGAAGAGGGCATCGAATTCCTGAAGATCCCGGTGCCGAAGCTCGACAGTTGAGAATCCCGCCCGCACCGGACCGTCGGCCGGTCCGGGTGCTGCCTCCATCACCGGAAATCCCCATGGACCGATCCTATCCAGACATTCTCAATCTCATCGGCAATACCCCGCTCGTCGAAATCCGGCGCCTGAATCCCAACCCCAGGGTCCGCATCCTGGCGAAACTGGAGAGTTTCAATCCCGGCGGTTCCATCAAGGACCGCACCGCCCTGGCCATGATCGAGGGGGCGGAGAGACGCGGCGAGCTGACCCGCGACAAGATCATCCTCGAGGCCACCAGCGGCAACACCGGGATCGGCCTGGCCCTGATCGCCGCCGTCAAGGGCTACCGGATCTGCCTGGTCATGTCCGAGGCGGTGAGCGAGGAGCGAAAGCGGATCCTCAAGGCCATGGGGGCCGAACTGACGTTCACCCCGGCCAATCTGGGGACGGACGGGGCGATCGAGCGGGGCTACCAGATGGTCCGCGACAACCCGGGGAAGTATTACGCCCCCGACCAGTTCAACAATCCCGACAACATCCTGGCGCACTACCAGGGCACCGCCGAAGAGATCTGGCGCCAGACGGAAGGTGCCGTGACGACGGTGGTGTGCACCCTGGGGACGAGCGGCACGGCCATGGGTCTGTCCCGGCGCCTCAAGGAGCTGAATCCCGCCGTCCGCATTGTCGGCGTCGAACCCTATCTCCAGCACAAGATCCAGGGGCTCAAAAACATGAAGGAGTCCTACACGCCGGGCATCTACGACCGGAAGATGCTGGACGAAAAGGTGAACATCCTCGACGAGGACGCCTTCGAGACGGCCCGCCGGCTGGCCCGGGAAGAAGGGATCTTCTGCGGCATGAGCTCCGGCGCCGCCGTTTACGTGGCCCTGGAAAAGGCCCGGGAGATGGAGGAAGGGGTTGTCGTTGTCATCCTCCCCGACGGGGGGGAGCGGTACCTGAGCACCAGCCTGTTTGTGGACCGGGAAGAGACGACGCTGAAATTCTACAACACCCTGACGCGGGAGAAGGAATTCTTCCGGCCGATCCGGCCGGACCTCGTCCTGATGCACTCCTGCGGTCCCACCGTGCACGACGTGCCCCATATCGGGAGCTACCGCCGCTTCGTCGTCTCCGACCTGATCCGCCGCTACCTGGCGTACAAGGGGTACCAGGTCAAGCACGTCATGAACATCGTGGACCTGGCGGACCGGTCCATCCGGGGGGCCGAGCGGGCGGGCATGGAGCTGGCGACCTACACGGAGCGGTGCATGCAGGCGTTTCTCCAGGGGCTCGACCGGCTCGGCATCACCCGCGACGAGGCCTTCCCCAGGGCCAGCGAAAACGTGGACGCCATGATCCAGCTCGTCGAGAAGCTGGTGGAGCGGGGATACGCCTACGAGAAGCTGCGTTCCGTCTATTTCGACATCTCCAAGCTCGACGCCTACGGCCGCCTCTCCAACATCGACCTGGGCAAGGTCAAGCAGGGGAAGACGGTGGACCTGGACGAGTACGAGAAGGACAGCCCGGTGGACTTCACCCTCCTGAAGCGGTCCACCCTGGGCGAGCTGAAACGGGGGATCTACTACAAGACCCGCTGGGGAAACGTCCGGCCCAGCTGGCACCTGGAGTGTGCGGCGATCTCGCTGAAGTACCTGGCGGAGACCTTCGATATCCATGCCAGCGGCTCCGACATCGTCTTTCCCCACTGCGAGAACGTCTACGCCATCGGCCGCGCCTTCACGGGCAAGGCGCCGGCGAATTACTGGCTGAACACGGAGCTGGTGATGGTGGAGGCGAAGAAGATGTCCCGGTCCCAGGGAAACATCGTGACGCTCGACGAGCTGGAGGCGCGGGGATACGGCGGCCGGGAGATCCGGCTTTTCCTCCTCGGCTCCCACTACCGGAAGCCCCTGAATTTTTCCTACGGAGCCCTCGACACGGCGCGGAACACGGTCCGCCGCCTCGACGGCTTCATCCAGCGGCTGCTCCGGTTCTCGCCGGGGGCGGGTTTCCCGGACACGGACCAGAACATCTACGACATCAAGGAAGGCTTTGCCGCCGCCATGGACGACGACCTGAATATCTCCGTCGCGACGGCGGTCCTCTTCGAGTTTGTCCGCCGGATGAACATTCCCCTCTCCCAGGGGCTGCTGACCGAAAAGGAGAGGGACCGGGTGCTGGAGGTCCTCCGGAAGGTGGACGGCGTTCTGGGGGTCATGAAATTCGAGGAAGAGCTGCTGCCCGAGGAGGCCTACCGGATGATCCAGGAGCGCGAGACCCTGCGCAGGGCCTCGCAGTGGGCGGAAGCGGACCGGATCCGCGGGCTTCTCCTGGAGATGGGGGTGGAGGTGTCCGACACGCCCGACGGCGTGGTCTGGCGGCTCAAGTGATAGGGGCGGCGCCCGGAGCCGTCCCTTCGGGAGGATAGTGCCATGAAAAAGGAAGTCCGGCGGTCGATCCTGGCCGGTTCCTGGTATCCCGGCCGGCCCGAGACCCTCAGGGGAGACATCGAGACGTACTTCCGGAACGTACCCGAACGGGAGATTCCGGGCCGCATCGTCGGCCTCGTAGCCCCGCACGCGGGATATGCCTATTCCGGCCAGGTGGCGGCCCACGCCTACAAGCTGATCCGGAATACGCCCTATGAAAAGGTGATCGTCATCTCCCCTTCCCATCGCATGCATTTCGACGGGGTCGCCCTCTGGCGGGGAGCCGGCTACGAGACCCCCCTGGGGGTGGTACCGGTGGACCAGGATCTGGCGGAGTCGCTCCTGCAGGCGGACGGGCCGGTCGCCGAGATCCCCGCTGCCCATGCCGGGGAGCACTCCCTGGAAATCCAGCTCCCCTTCCTGCAGGTGGCCCTCGGGGAGTTCTCGTTCGTTCCTCTGGTCATGGGCACCCAGGATGAGCGGACGTGCCGGCGGCTGGCGGAGGTTATCACCGGAGCCGTTGCGGGACTGCGGACCCTGGTCGTCGGCAGCTCCGATCTCTCGCATTTTCACTCGCATAGCGAGGCCGTCCGTCTCGATTCCGTCGTTCTCGATCACCTGAAGAACTTCAACCCGGACGGGCTCCTCAGGGACCTGGCCCGCCGGAGCTGCGAGGCCTGCGGCGGCGGGCCGGCAGCGGCGACGATGATGGCCGCCCGGGCCCTGGGGGCCGAACAGGCAGAACTTTTGAAATATGCCAATTCGGGGGATGTGACGGGAGACCGGCGGGAGGTGGTTGGGTACGCCTCGGCGGTCTTCTATGCCGCTTCCTGATCCATCGTGGAAGGGGCCGCCGGAGAATCCCCGGAAAGCGGGAAGACCATGGAACTGACAGAGCAGGAAAAGAAGGATCTCCTCCATCTGGCCCTATCGACCATCCAGGCTGAGCTGGAGGGAAAAGAGCTGCCCGGGATGAAGCAGCCGACCCCGATCCTCAGGGAGAAGCGGGGGGCCTTCGTGACTCTGAAGAAACAGGGCCGGCTCCGGGGGTGCATCGGCTACATCCAGCCGGTCAAGCCCCTGCACGAGACGATCGAGCGGATGGCCCTGGCGGCGGCCTTTGAAGACCCGCGCTTCCCGGCGCTCAAAAAGGAGGAGTTGAAGGACCTGTCCGTGGAGATCTCCGTCCTGACACCGCTCCGGGAGATCCGCGATGCCGGCGAGATCCGCGTGGGTGTCCACGGGCTCTATATCGTCCGGGGACCCAGGTCCGGACTGCTCTTGCCCCAGGTGGCCGTAGAGTATTGTTGGGATACGGAAACATTCCTCAGGGAAACCTGCCATAAAGCCGGTCTTCCGGCTGACGCCTGGCGGGACGAATCGACCCGCATTTTTGTGTTTTCTGCGGAAATTTTTGGAGATTTGTCCTGATTTCAATCGATTGCCAATCCGGAAGAAACGGGTTGACTTGGCCCGCTCCGGCGGGTATCATCCGCCCGCCGGGCGAGAAGGGGCCGTTGGGAAACCCGGACGCATGCATTTCCGGCCCCGATCCGGATCGCCGGGCAATACGAACGATTGGAGAGGAGCGATCATGGCGGTAAAGGCAGCGATCAACGGATTCGGCAGGGTCGGGCGTTACCTCGTCCGGGCCTGTCTCGGCTATGAAAACGACATTGAAATCGTAGCAATCAACTCCCGGGCCAAGCCGGAAAACCTGGCGCATCTCCTGAAGTACGATTCGGTCCACGGCAGGTTCGGGGCCGATGTTGTCGTGGATGGAAAAGACCTGGTAATCAACGGCCGGAAGATCGTCGTCACCAACGTAACGTCCCCTCTGTCGGATCTTCCCTGGAAAGAGCTCGGTGTGGACATCGTTCTCGAGTCGACGGGCAAGTTCCGCAAGAAGGACGAGGTCTCCGGGCATCTCGACGCGGGTGCGAAAAAGGTCATCCTGGCCGTTCCGGGCAAAGGGATCGACGGGACCTTCGTCATGGGCGTCAACGAGGCCTCCTACGACCCGGCGAAGCACCACATCATATCCAATGCCTCCTGTACGACCAACTGCCTGGCCCCCGTGGTGAAGGTCCTCCACGACCGATTCAGCATCAAACGTGGATTCATGACGACGGTCCATGCCTACACCATGGACCAGCGCCTGCTGGACGGCTCCCACAAGGACCTGCGGCGGGGCAGGGCGGCCGCCATGTCCATCGTGCCCACGACAACCGGTGCCGCCAAGGCGGTCACCGAGGTGATCCCGGACCTGAAAGGCAAGATGGACGGCCTGGCCATGCGCGTGCCCACCCCGAACGTCTCGGTGGTGGACTTCGTGGCGGAGGTGGGACGGAACGTCACGGTCAACGAGGTGAACGGAGCCCTGAAGGAAGCCGCCGAGGGCCCGCTGAAGGGGATCCTGCTCTATTGCGAAGAAGAGCTCGTCTCGGTGGATTTCACCAGCAGCCCCTATTCGTCCATCGTGGACGCCCCGCTGACGAACGTCATCGACGGGAACTTCGTAAAGGTCTTCTCCTGGTATGACAATGAAAGCGGCTATTCCTGCCGCATGAGGGACCTGGCCATCTACATCGGAAGGAAAATGTAAGGGAACGTGATGCCGAGACCGCTGATCGCCGGGAACTGGAAGATGCACATGACCGTGGGCGAGGCGGTGGAGTATGCCCGGCGGCTCCGGGAGCGGTTCCCGGAGCCGATGGACCTGGATATCGTCATTGCGCCTCCGTTCACGTCCCTCTGGCCCGTTTCCCGGGAATTGGAAGGCTCCCCCATCGGCCTGGGTGCCCAGAACGTCAGCGATGAGCCGAACGGCGCCTTCACAGGGGAGGTATCCGCCGCGATGCTGGCCGACGCGGGCTGTCGCTGGGTCATCGTGGGCCACTCGGAGCGGAGGAAGCTTTTCGGCGAAGAAGATGCCTGGATCAACCGGAAACTGATCGCGGTCCTGAAGGCGGGACTGACACCCATCCTGTGCGTCGGCGAGACCCTGGCCCAGCGGGAGGCGGGGAACGCATTCCCCGTCATTGTAGGGCAGATAAATGCGGGGTTGAAGAATTTGGATGCCGGTGATATAGGCCGTTGCGTTGTCGCCTATGAGCCCGTATGGGCCATCGGAACCGGGCGGACGGCGACACCGGAGCAGGCGGAGGAGGTTCACGCCTTCATCCGTTGCCGTGTTGCGGCGCTCTTTGGCGAGGAGAAATCCTCCGGTCTCCGGATTCTCTATGGCGGGAGCGTCACGCCGGAGAACATCGACCGGCTGATGGAAAGCAGGCAGATCAACGGAGCCCTCGTCGGGGGGGCGAGCCTGAATATCGATTCCTTCTCGCGGATCGTGCGTTATCAAAAAGGATAAAAGGAGTTTTCTTCCGTGCAGACCTTGATCAGCATCATTCACATCGTGATGTGCTTCGTTCTCATCGCCGTCGTGCTTCTCCAGGCGGGGAAGGGGGCCAACATGGGAGCCGCCTTCGGGGGGTCCAGCCAGACCGTTTTCGGCAGCAGCGGGCCGGGGACGTTCCTGAGCAAGATGACCACCGCCGTGGCCGTCGTCTTCATGCTGACGTCCCTTGTGCTTTCCCATCCGGCTTTTCAGGGAGCCACCTCCGTCGTGAAGGGCGCCCGGCCGGCCGCGGAGAAGGCACAGCCGGTCCCGGCACTTCCGGCGCCGCCTGCGACACAGGGAGCCCAGGCACCCGCGGCCCCGGCGGCTCCGCCCGCCCAGGCACCGGCCGCGAAGTAGCCGGTCTGTATGTCCGCGAACCGGTTTTCGGGTTGACAAAAACCGGCGGAGCCTGTAGTGTTGCGAGCCTGTCAAGCGAAGGCACCGGGCGGGATAACAGCCCGGAGAAGAAGAGAAAATGCGAATCATGCCGAAGTGGTGGAACCTGGTAGACACGCTATCTTGAGGGGGTAGTGGGCACAACCCGTGCGGGTTCAAATCCCGCCTTCGGCACCATCAATCAAAACGGAGGGTTAGCTGAGTCATCGGTTAACCCTCTTTTGCTTCTGAGGGTGTTTGGTCAACGCTTTGGCCAACACCTTTGAGTCATCCATGTTAAGGCATTTTGAGAAGCCTTTCGCTCCGCCAGACGCGAACAATCCTTACCCTGTTTTCATCGATGCGATAAACAATTCGAAAAGGTGGAAAGACGATTTCCCTCAGGTTGGCAATGCCAAACTCCGGTACGATGCGACCACTCTCCGGGAAGTCGGCAAGCCTCTCAATTTTTGAGATGATTTCCTTAAGGAGCGTTGCGCCCACGGCGGGGACTTGCTGATTGGTGTACCAGGATGAAATGGATTCCAAATCCCTGACCGCAGATGCAGCGAAGGTGATTCGTCTCTTTTGCGGCATGGTTATTTGCCCAGATCAAGGCGCTTCTGAACATCTTCCAGGCTCATTTCCCGACCTTCTTCCAGGTCCATCAAGCCCTGTACAACCCCTCGCAGAAACGCCTGTTCCTCGGATTGAGCTTCATAATCTTTGAGCGATTGGACGACGGCAACGCCCCTGCCACGACTGGTCAGAAGGACAGGTCGGCTTGTTTTGTCCACCTGGCTGACGATCCGGCCTGGATTCACCTTCAGATCGCTGATCGGAACGATGTCTTCCGAATACTTCACATTGGGACTCATGGAAACCTCCTGAGTGGTCTGTTGTTATCCCAATTAATAGCACCTCTAAATTGGTCCGTCAACTGGTTTGATCTTAACTGGTTTGATCTCAACATATAATCCGGGTTGGTCGAATTGACATATCGGAAGGATTCGCTTATGGTTTTCACTGATAAACAGGTTCCGTTCCTTCAAGATCCTCAAGGATGAGCATTTATGGCAAAAACATATCTCCCCGTCGACATTTTTCAATATCTGTCCGGCAAGGTGCTGGGTCAGGAAGACGTGCTCCGGAAGATCTCCGTGGCGGTCTACAAGCACATCGAAGGGCTCCGGTCGGGAAGCGTGCTGATGATCGGCAACAGCGGCACCGGGAAGACGACCATCATGAAGTCGATTCAGCAGTTCTACAACGACCATGAAGGACTGGACCCGTTCAAGATCATGACCATCACCAACGCCAACATGCTGCTTGACCAGGAAGGGGCGATCAACACCATCCGCCTGTTCAAGAACCTCGAGAACGAGGTGATGGCCGCGACGGGGTTCAAGGCCACGGCGGAGGAAATGAAGGAATACATCGAAAACGCCACGGTCTGCATCGACGAGATCGACAAGATCTCCTCAAAGATATCGGGAAAGGTCAATCCGACGGGAATCAGCATCCAGCAGTCCCTGCTGACCCTCCTCGAGGGGGAGACCATTCTTCTGGAGACGGGATTGTATGATGAAGACGGCAAGCGCAAGATCAAGCTGCCCATCGATACCTCCCGGATGCTCTTCATTTGCGGCGGTGCGTTCGAAGAGCTCTACGACCAGGTGTATGACCTGATCGCCAGGCACGGCGACGACAGGGTGTTCAAGGAGACCGCGCAGCTCGGCGCCCAGGGCATTCGCTACAAGGTCAGCTTTACACTGAAGGACTCCCTGAAGCTTTCCGACCTGTTCACGTACGGGATGTATCCGCAGTTCATCTCCCGCTTCAGCACCATCGCCGTCCTGGACAACCTCGGCAAGCGCGACCTGAAGCAGATCATGCTGCAGGCCGACGATTCCCCGTTTCAATATGCCCGGGAATACTTCGGTTCCATGGGCATCGACCTCATGATCACAGACGACGCCCTCGACCTGATCGCCACCCACGCCCTGGACGACCTGCGCATCGGCGCGCGGGCCCTGCGGGAAGTCTTCGGGCGGATCATCGCCGGCTATGAGTTCGATCCCTACCGGGCGGAGGGAATCACGAAAAACGGGGAAGGCAAGCCCGTCCTGACCATCGACAGGAACACCGTGGCAAATCACCTGACACGGTAGAGTGGCATCGGTTCGGCCGGATTCCCGCCGACTCCGTCTTATGGTTCATTGGGAAAAGAAAAAAGGGGTGCTCAATACACTGGGGCATGTTGCGTCCGTGAGCTGAAAGGGCCGGGCATCTCCGATCCGGTTTCCAATCAAGGCTTCACCATCCCCAAATCAGCAAGGGGTCGATGCAGAATCGGTCGCCCTTCTTTTCTCGCTTTGTTCGCAGCACCGCTCCTTCCAAAAAATGTACTATGCTGCTGAAAAAAAGCCATGGGATGATCCGGCCGGACGTATGTACAAGATTATCTTTAAAGATAACAAGTAGATACATCGTAACAACAAAAATGCCATCTAATAAAAATACTGTTACTTTTTGCTCTTGCATGTTGTATCTATAACTAAAGGTATAGTCATCATGAGGCATGAGATGGGTCACCCGAAGATTATAAAATCCAAGGGATTCACGATGATAGAAATCATCGCAGTCCTCCTGGTCCTCGGTATTGTAGCAGCGGTTGTCGCTGCCAGAGGCTTCTCGACGGACCCCTACAGTCTCAAGGGCACTGCCGAGAGCATCAAGACCCACATACGGCTCGCCCAGACCCGCGCCATGAGCACCAACGCGGTCTGGGGTATTCATTTTGACAGCGCAAAAAGCTACTATATGTTCAAGAATGGCGCAGTTGCAAACCGGGTTGTTCTTCCCGGCCAGGATGCGGACAGCGTCACGTTCGCGGCCAATGGTCCTTCCGTGACCAGCGGTGTCATCGTCAGCTTCGATCACTTCGGAAGGCCCTATACGGACGCCGGAGCAACCGCCATGCAGGGTGCGGACCGAACAATCACGGTTTCTTACGGAGGATCGGAAAACATCACCATCACGAAGAATACAGGGTTCATACCATGAGCAGCTTCAAACGATTCCATGGAGAGGACGGGTTTTCGCTGGTCGAGCTGATCGTCACCCTCGTCGTGGCGGCGATCCTTGGCACTCTTCTGGTTGTCTATATGGGGACGGGGATCACCAAGAGCGGCATCCCGATCCTGTGGGTGAAGCAGGAATTTACCGTCTTCCAGGTGATGGAGCGAATCACGGCCGACTACCAGGCGGCCCTGAAAACGACACCGTTCAACCTGACCACCTTCGCAGCCCAGATCGATTCCGCCACAAAAGTCAATACCAGGTATGGATCCGATATCGATAGCTCGACCGTGGTCAATACGGCATTTCCGGCAGCCGGCGGAACAGAGACCGGGACCGACCCGAATATCATCAAAGTGACCCTTCGCAAGGGAGATCAGTCGGTTACGGCCCTTTTCACCCAGTGATAAGGAGATGAGGCCTTGAAGACAGAGTTGAAAAAGGAAAACGGCTTCACTCTTCTGGAGGTGATCCTGGTCCTGATCCTGGTGGGGATCGCGTCCGCCGTCGCCGGGATGGGTATCGTCCGGGCCGTGGATGGATACATGTTCGCCCGCGACAACAGCTCGATGACCCAGAAAGCCCAACTGGCCCTGTCGCGGATGACCCGGGAGATGGTCGAGATCCAGGGCGTGACGACGGCGGGTGGATCGAGCATCATGTTCACGGCCCCGATGGGAGCCGTTTCGGACAACCGGACCATCGGCCTGGTCGGGACGACTCTGAAGTTTGCTGAGGGGGCAACGGCCCTGGCATCGGGGGATACCCTGGTGGACAACGTTGCCGGCTTTGCGATGACCTATTCGAAATCCGACGGATCGGCCTGGGTATTGGGAACGGATGCGGTCAACCTGCTGGCCCGCATCAACATCGTTCTCCGCCTGACCCGGCAGGATGTCGGGGGCGGTTACCTGGAATTCACGACGACGGTCAATCCCAGGAATACGGGGAATATCAACGCCCCGGTCGGTTAATGGAAAGGCAAGGAGCAGACCATGAGCTTCCTGAATCGTATAAAGAAAAGAGGGGCCTCGAAACGGCGCCCGGTCGGCAACCGGTCCGGCTTCATCCTGGTGGGGCTCGTGCTGACCATGATTGTCATGGCCGTACTGGCCGCTGCCATCCTGCCGATGTTCTCTTCTGCGACCCTCAACGAGGTCTCGGCCAACCTGGACCACAAGGCCTACTACATGGCGGAATCCGGGCTCCGCTACGTGGCCAGCCGGTATCTTCATGATGCGACCGGCGAGGCGAGGGACGACACACTGACGGCCCTGAACGGCAAGTCGTTCAGCCTGAGCGGACCGTCCGGGGGCTTCGCCTTCGCGATCGAATCCTTCTACTACAAGACCGACAGCGGCTCCTCGGGAACGCCCTTCGGAACTGTGCCGACAGAGATTGTGACGGCGGCGACAGCCTCCGGAACCACCGGCAAGCTGGCCGTCTACAACAGCGCCGCGCTGAACTACAACATTACGACCTGCTCGGGCTACACGGTCGCAACGGACCGCTCGAGCATCGGCTTCACGGGAGCCGTCCTGACTCCGTTGAGCGGCCGGATTTTCCCGATGGCGTCTTTGACCACGACGGTGACAAGCCAGCCCATGCCGGCGACTCTGGTGCTGGGGGCGGCGGACGACCTTTCCCTCTTCCCGGCCAAAGGAGGCGCTTTCCGGATCATGACCGTGTCCGGGACGCAGGGAACGATCACATATTCGGACCTTTATTATTACAGGACCCTTGACCGGAATACACGGACCCTGTCGGGTATCATCAAATTGAACAATACGGGGACCACCTATGTGAATCTGGGTGCCAACGAAAGGGTCGTTCTCCAGAGGGTGATTCGTCTGAAATCCACGGGGACCGCCGGGGATACCTCTTCGAGCATCTATGCGAGCCGGTTGCTGACCTACACCCTGCCCGTCGAGGCCCTGCCGGGTGGAGGCTACACGGGAATCAACCCGCTCAACAAGATTCCCCCGGACGACTTTATCAAGACGGGCGCCACGGCGTCGGGCCAGTTCGATGTCGTTGACGTGAACGGAAGCGACGCCCTGAATGTGACCCAGACCACGGGGGGATCCAGCAAAGGAAACCAGCCCACGGTGGAGGCCTACGTGTCCGCCCCGAGCAATCCGAGCCCCTTCTACACAGCCTGGAGCCTGGCGGGCGGCTACCTGAGCTACGACGCCCAGGTCAAGATCGCGACAGGCACCGCAACCGGGAGCACGTTCACCAACCGGCCGGCAACCTATGCGACGGGTGTCATCCTGCGCGCCAAGAATCCGGGCCAGCAGGAAACCTATTACGGCGTCTCGTTCGTACGGACGAACAAGGGGAGCGGAACCAGTACCGACGGGATATCCGACGATATGCTTCCCGACAACACGCTTTCGGACAAGCCAATGATCGTTCTCTGGACCCGCAACGGCAACCAGGCGAATGCGGCGGATTACTGGCTTGCCTACAAGACCCTGAGCGAGACGGGCAGCGACCGCATCGTGGACAGCACGTCGCTCCTGAAACCCTGGTCCACCATCCTGGTCCGGATCCTGGAGGCGGGGTCCATCAAGCTGACCGGCACGCCGACCACGGCGATCAGCATCGGTGAGACCATCACCGGGGGAAGCGGGACGGCCGTCGTGATCCGCCAGATCAAGGACAGCGACAACAATATCGTTCTTCTCCTGAACAACATCGAAGCCGGGTTCTCTCTGCCGGCGGCCGTCAAGGGAGCCTCGACGGATGCGTCATGGGGCTTCCGGACCCGGGACAATTACGTCTGGGTCTTCTTTGCGGACGAATCGGCCTATGGCACCGCGAGCACCAACGCGACGGACGATGCGAGGCTCGGCAACCCGAGAAATACCGTGCTGCTGAGCGATCCCAGCTACGCCCTTTACTGGCCCGTGACAAACGTCAGCGCCGACTGGTCGGCAACGACGGACTACTTCACGATCGTCCAGTGGAACGCGACGCTGAATACGTCGCAGAACGGGGATCCGAACATCCGCCTCATGGGGGGGCACGACCGGCAACGAGGCCTACGGCATCATCCGGACGAACAAGTGGACGAATGCAGGCCCCTACACGGCTGAGACCTTCCCGCCGGAGTTCGGTCTCCATGCCCTGGGGACGCTGGCGATCAACACCTACTTCGACGACATCGCCTTTTATCTCTTCGGGTCCCTGAGCGGAGGAGGACAGACAGGCTTCTATCCCGGCGTCGTGGAGCAGTAGCG
>CAZODI010000045.1:0-3058 GCA_964578535.1 uncultured Syntrophaceae bacterium | reverse complement strand
GGATTTCGAACATCATCTTCATGCATTTCATTGATTTTTTATCACATTTCCGGTGGAAGTCCTTGACAGGGGCTATGCACTCAAGTAGTTTTCGCGAGGAAAAGAGCCCTTGACTCAGAAGAGGTAAGCATGTTCCCTAGGACTTACATCGCCGGTCACTCCTATTCCTCCTATTATCTCGCACTGCTGGCGGGCATCCTGGTCGGGTGGATCGCCTTCGTCCTTTCGGAGGAGCCCCTGTGGAAGGAAAAGGGCATCCCGCCCAAGTTCCGCACCTTCACGCAATCCTCATTCTATTATTTCATCATCATGGCCTGCTGCATCCAGGGGGCGACTTACTTTCACTATTTCTTCGATAATATCCCCCCCCACATCAGCAGCCGCCTGAACCTGTCGAAAATTCTCCTCACAAACCCGATCGGCTCGACGAAGGTGCTCTACGGGGCGATCTTCTTCTATCCCCTCGGCGTTTTCCTGATGTCGATCAACGATCTGAAAGGGAAGTTCATCCGCTACCTGGACGGCAAGACGTTCGTTCTTTTCCTGGTGGTCGGATTCAACAGGGTGGGGTGCTTCCTCAACGGCTGCTGCTACGGCGTGCAGTCGGATCTACTGGGAATCCGCTTTCCCTCCAGCTCGGCGGTCGCCCGGGAGCACTGGCGGCGGGGGCTGACACAGAGCCATTTCATACCCTCCGAATCGCTGCCGGTCATCCCGACGCAGTTCATCGAGGCCGTCTTCCTGTTTGTCCTGTCGGTCCTTTCCTGGCGGGCCTTCCGGCGCGGCAGAAAGGAGGTCTTCATCCATTATGTGCTCTGTTACGCCGTGTTCCGGTTTCTCATCGAGTTCATCCGGGACGATCTCGACCGGGCGTACTGGTGGTTTTTTTCCGCCTCCCAGTGGCTGTCTATCGTGATCTTTATCGCCTATGCGGCGTATCGGCTCCGCGGCAGGAAGGCCCGCGGAGCAGGCGCATAGCTGCCGGGCCGGGATTCGAACCCATGCCGCGTCTTCTCGTCCGCAAGCAGAAGCACTTCCTGAGCTATTACCTGATCTGGACGCCGTATATCCTCACCTACGTCCTGACCAACCGTTTCCCGGTCCGTGAGCCGATCCAGCTTCCGGTGACCTGGCTGGACCAGGCGATTCCGTTTCTCCCCTTCATGATTCCCGTCTATGTAAGCTACCTGGTCTACGCCTTCATTGTCATCGCCCGGTCTCGGGAAGATCATGAAGTCAACGAAATCTTCCACATCACCCATGTTCAGCTTCTGACCTGCCTGGTCTTTTTCCTGTCCTTCCCGGTCACGTTTCCGCGGGACCTCTATTACTTCAGCGATCCTTTGACGAGCCTGTTCAACCGGTTCTGGATCTGGTTCGATGCACCGAACAACTGCTTCCCCAGCCTCCACACGGCGAACTGCTGCCTGGCGATCCACTACAGCCTGGACAAGAAGCATCGCTGGCTGTTCGTGACCTGGGGAGTGATGATCATTGCCGGAACCCTGACCTGCAAGCAGCACTATGTCATCGACATCCTGGCGGGTATTCTCGTGTATGTCTTTTCGCTGAAGGTCTCTGAGTGGATCGGGACGGGATACAAAAAAGCCCCCCTCCGGACGGGAAGGGGGCTGTGAAAGCCTTCTGACGAACCTGTTTACTGTGACTGAATCCCCGGCAGCATCCCGCTCACCCCTCCCCTGTAGGCCTGCCAGTAGCCGTCCGTGAAATAAGCCGACTCGCAATGGGGCGAGACACAGCCCGAGGCTGCGCTGATACCTGCTGTGTGGTACCCGAACTCGGGGTGGTTGTATGCGCTCGTGAAATAAGGCGGCTCCGTGGTCAGGAACGCCGTGTAGGCGACGACATTGTCGTTGTCGCTGTCCTTGCCCTTTTCAACCAGTTTCACATCCACGTTGATCCAGCCGCAGCTTGTCGATGCCTGTTCTATCGCCTGGCTGGTGTAGTTGCCCCGGTCCCAGACCATCATGGTGAAATAGTCGTCCACGTCGGGCCATCGAACCGTGTAGCTCGTGGTGGTCGGATAGTTGGGATTCTGGGTGTACGGTTTTCGATACGTGTCCTTTGTTCCTCCAAACGTCCCGGCAACGCCGTCCGGGTCGGAGATATAGGCCATGATGGCGTTGACTCGTTCGTCGCCGTTCGACGAATTGCAGTCGAAGTCTCCCACCATCTCCACGATCCTTGCTGCAAGGGTTACCCACGGTTTTGGATAGATCCTGTAATTTCGAGAAGCTTTGAGGTACTGGTAATCGTTGGCCGAATAACTACTGTATGTGCTGTCTTTCACATTTGGCAGGATGAAGCCCACAACGGCATCTGTGGCACTGTCCCATTTGTTCACCGGCAGGAACGATGTGTCGCGGACGAGCAAATTGGTGCTTGTACTGGGATCGTAACCGGGTATGCCGAGAACCGTGCGGGTTTCCTGGGTGGACGTCTTCAGGACGCCGTACTTGTCTCTCAGCTTCCAGGCGGTGAAAGGTCCGCGCCTGCCGGAAGCTGATCCGAAGGGAGAGTTACCGTTTGTGATATTGGCTTCATACCATCCCGCCGGTCGTCCCGTGCTTGTGTTTGCAGGATAATAGTAAACCTGTGTAACCTTTGCCTCGACCAGGGGCATGAAGGCCAGCCAGTTCCAGGGAGAAGTCTCTCCTCCGCAGATTCCACCCGATGATGTGCTCCAGTCTTTCTGCCAGAAAACGACATAAGGGATGCCGTCCAGGGGAGCTCCACCCGAGAGGGTCACACCGGCATTCCAGCTCGAGGACTGGCTTGCATTCGTGCTGGTCCAGGTGTTGGGAACAAACCGGTCGGCCCCCGTACAACTGATGTCCGTTGCCCTGGGGCGAGCCCCAGAATTTGAGCCGAACTGGGCGAACATGTTGTCCGAGATGTCGTCTTCCTCAGTGTAATACGTTTCCTCGCTACAGCCGCTGCCGCTCGAATGCTCCAGGCGACCTTGGACACCCCTCATCAAGGAAACGCCGTAGTATGTGCAGTCCGAGTTGTCGGCCTCGCACTTCACGCGGAAGGC
>CAZODI010000044.1:0-25658 GCA_964578535.1 uncultured Syntrophaceae bacterium | reverse complement strand
GGTGCGAGTTATGACTTTGCAGCGGAGCGAGACGATGCAGGGTCGAAAAAACGCTCCTGAGCGCGAGGGAAGCCCCATTCGCCGCCTTTTGAGAGGCGTGATTCCCAAGGAGCAGGAACAGCCTGCTGAGACCACCATCCGAAGGCTGTTCAAAAAGGGTTGAATGCAAGGCGCCCGAAATCCCGGGCCGCGAGGCGTACCAAGTGGTACGTCGAGCGGAGCGGTAGGAGGGCAACGCAGCAGACGCCCTTTTTCAACAGCCGTTCACAGTTACAGGATCAGCATCGCATCCCCATAACTGTAAAACCGGAAGCCGTCCTCCACAGCCCGGCGGTAGGCCTCCTTCATCCGCTCCGTCCCGGCGAAGGCGCAGACCAGGATGAAGAGGGACGACCGGGGGAGGTGGAAGTTCGTCACCATGGCCCCGGCGCAGCGGAACCGGTGCCCGGGGCGGATGAACAGGTTCGTGTACCCCTCCCCGGCGGCCACCCGCCCGTTCTCGTCGGCCAGCGTCTCCAGAACCCGGGTGGAGGTCGTCCCGACGGCCACCACGCGCCGGGCATCGTTGATCAGGCGGGCCGTTTCCGAAGTCAGTTCGTAATGTTCCGCGTCCAGGCCGGCGTTTTCCAGCGGACCTTCCGGCAGCGGCTGGAAGGTCCCGTATCCCACGTGCAGGGTCAGTCGCGCCACGGGAATATTCTTTTTCTCCAGCTCCGCAAAGACTGCCGGGGTGAAGTGAAGGCCTGCCGTGGGGGCCGCCACGGAGCCGGGGGGACGGGCGTATACGGTCTGGTAGCGCTCCCGGTCATGCGCCGTTCCGGGATCGCCGGGATCCCGGCGGATGTAGGGCGGCAGGGGCGGCCGTCCGATCCTGTCCAGATAGGCGTTGAAAGGCTCCCCGGCGTGAAACCGGACCCGCCACTTCTTGTCGGAGATGCGCTCGACGATCTCCGCGCCGGCCCCTTCCGGGAGGAGAATCCGGTCGCCAGGCCGGAGTCGGCGGGCCGGCCGGAGAAGGGCCTCCCAGGTTCGTCCCTCCGGATCCGCTCCCGCCGGAAGCGGGAGAAGCAGGATCTCAACGGCTCCCCCGGTCTCCCGCCGGCCGTTCAGCCGTGCCGGGATGACCCGCGAGTCGTTGACGACCAGGACGTCTCCGGGCTTAAGAAATTCCGGAAGGTCGGAGAAGATGCGCTCCTCCTGCCCGTCCCGGTCCCGCGGGACCACCAGCAGGCGCGACCGGTCGCGCTGGATCGCCGGCTCCTGGGCGATCCGCTCGGGGGGCAGGGAATAGTCGAAGTCCGACGGATCCATCCCTATTGCCTGCCGAGATAGACCAGGAAGAGCCCCACGATAATGGCCCCCAGGCCGAGGAAGCGGAGCGTGCGCTCGGGGATTTCCAGGAGTTTCACCAGGTACTGCTTGATCTGCGCCGGAAAGGCGAAATAGGGCAGGCCCTCGACGATGAAGACCATCCCGAGGACGCAGAGAAAGAATTCCATTCCGCTTGTCTGTTCCATCCGTCTTTATGCCTCGATGGGGGTGCCCGGCATGGGTCCCTGGCATGTCCCCCGCGTATTCATCTCATCTGCATCCCGACCCGGTCACGGGAGAAAACCCACCTTCCGCAGGGCCCGCAGGGTGTTGCGCGACACGGGCAGGTTTGGCAGATCCTCCGGGGACAGCCAGCGGGCGTCCGCCGCGTCGTCGGCGCTCTGCACCCGGCCGGAGACGTACTCCCCGATGACATCCACGATGACGTAGTGGAAGCGGATCCGCTCCTCCGCATCGCGCTCGAAGAAATCAAACGTGAAGACCGGCTCGCCCGCCCGGATCACGATTCCCGTCTCCTCCAGGATCTCCCGCTCCGCCCCCGCCTGGATCGTCTCGCCCAGTTCCAGGGATCCGCCCGGGATGGCCCAGAGGCCGCGGCTGGGGTCGATGCCCCGCTGGACGAGGAGAACCCTGCCTGCATGAATGACGATGGCCCCCACGCCGACCCGGGGCCGGTCGGGGTATTCTCTTCCGCTCATGGCGTCGTCTCCCGGGAAAAGGTGAAGCGGGCCGTCGCCCCGGAATCGGGGGAGCCCTGGAAGGACCGCTCGATGAAGGTGATCCCGCCGCGGCGGTCCGTCATGAGGACGGTCGAGGAGCGGGTGCCGTACGTCGGGCTCGAAATGAACAGTGGAGACAGGATCCGTTCCCAATCGAGGCCGATCCCGGTCTCGGGGAGATCACCGTCCGGGGCCCGCTCCATGTCCGCCAGGAGCCGGAAGAGGGCCTCCGGGTCCGGTTCGGGATTCCCCTCCAGGAGACGGCGGAAGGCGTCCCGGCCCCGGCGGATCTTGGGCCAGGGCGTGTCCAGGAGGGCGTTGGAGAGCCCGTGGAAGCCCGGGGGAACGGCACCCGACGGTCCCTTGCTGGAGAGGTAAAAAAGTGAATCCGGATCGCCCAGGAACAGGTTGAAGGGATTGTATTCCGGTACGCGGGGGGCAAGACGCTCCACGCAGGTTTTCGGGGATTCCGAGCCCTCCAGGAAATCCCTGACCAGCCAGCCCCGGGAGGGCCTTCCCGGCCGGATGGCCGCCGGATCCCGGAAGTTCGTCAGGGCCGCCCAGCGTCCCTGCCGGGTCACGCCCAGCCAGGTCCCTCTGTCCTGGAGGTCCCGGCCGCCTAAGATGTCGGGCCGCTCTGCCCAGAAATCCGCCGCCGCCGTCGGCCGGTCGTAGAACTCATCCCGGTTGGCCGCCAGGATCAAAGGATATTCGGGATGGGCCTGCCAGGCCAGGAGGATCAGGCACATGTCAGGACAGCCTGGCCAGGACGCCCGCCAGGATCTTTTCCATGGCGTCGCCCGCACCTGCCTGGAGGACCAGGTCCGCCTCCATGTCGTAGGGGGTGGGCGCCATGTTGATGATGACGAGCTTCGCCCCGGCCTCCTTGGCGTAGGCGGGCATGTAGGCCGCCGGGTAGACCACCAGGGAGGATCCGATGACAATGAAGAGATCGCAGTTCCGGGCGTGCTCGGTGGCATCCCGCAGGACTTGGGGGGGCAGCATCTCGCCGAAGAAGATCACGTCGGGCTTCAGGATGCCGCGGCACTTTTCGCACGCCGGCACGTCGGAACCGCCCATGGACTGCCACAGGATCGACTCCAGGGCGTAGCGCTCATCGCAATCGAGGCACTTCACCCAGGCCATGTTGCCGTGAAGCTCGTAGACCCGCTCGGGGTTGTTTCCCGCCTTCTGGTGCAAGTTGTCCACGTTTTGCGTGATGACGGCCCGCAGCCGGCCCATCCGCTCCAGCTCCGCCACGGCCTGGTGCGCCCGGTTCGGCTCGGCGGCGGTGAAGAGGCCGCTCTCCAGGAGGAACCGCCACTGTTTCCGGCGGGTCTGCGGGCTGGAGAGGAACTTGTCGATGGTGAAGTCCTCGGGATCGAACTTCGTCCAGATCCCCCCGGGGCTCCGGAAATCGGGGATGCCGGACTCGGTGCTTGCCCCGGCGCCGGTGAAGACGACGATATTGGACGACCGGGCGATCATCCCGGCCACGGCGTCGATCTGCATCTCCAGGTTCGTCTCCGTCATGCTCGTTTTCCACCCTCTCTGGAAGTCGTTCCTCTGTATGGAGAAAGACCGGCGATGTCAACGGGAAAGACACCGGGGCGGCCCTGCCGCTGGGCCGGTGCGGTCATCCCGGAGTTTTTTTGTTTGTTTTTGCCCTGTGATTTGGTTAAGGATAATCGCTCCATTCGGGATTGGGGCTCTCCGGCAGAGGCAACCATGGCGAGACGCAGGATCAAGCGGTCGGCAAAGTCCGGCCTTCCCCCCGGAACACTTGTACACATCGGTGAGCGCCGCGTGGAGGAGCCGCGGATTACCCTGATCCGGTACGAGGGGGAGCATTTCGAGGAGCACACCGTCAGCGCCGGCCAGGTGGTCCGCCCGCCCCGGGACCAGGGAGGGGTTGTCTGGTACCACGTGGCGGGTCTGCACGATGTGAAGATCCTGGAGCGGCTGGGGGAGGTCTTCGGTCTCCATCCCCTGATCCTGGAGGACATCCTCAACACGGAGCAGCGCCCGAAGATCGACGATGGGGACGACCACATCTTTATCGTCCTGAAAGGCTTCATCAGCACCGAGGAACCCGGAGGGGATCTGATTTCCGAGCAGATCAGCATCGTCCTGGGATCCAATTGGATCCTGTCCCTGCAGGAACGGGAGGGCAACCGTTTCGGCACGCTCCGCGACCGGATCGCCGCCTGCCAGGGCAGGATCTGCAGCCGCGGTGCCGACTATCTGGCCTACGCCCTCCTGGATCAGCTGGTGGACGGTTATTTCGCCATCCTGGAACGGATGAGGGAGCGGATCGAGGAGGTGGAGGAAGGGGTCCTTGAACGCCCGGTGCCGGCGACGCTGCACGCCCTTCTGCACCTGAAGCGGGAGGGGATGTTCCTCCGGAAATCCGTCTGGCCCCTGCGGGAGGTGCTGAGCCGCCTGGAGCGGCTGGAGTCGCCCCTGGTCCGTCCGTCCACGGGGATCTACCTGCGGGACGTGTACGATCACGTGATCCAGATCAACGACGCCATCGACAACGACCGGGACATGCTCTCGGGCATGCTCGACATCTATCTCTCGAGCGTCAACAACCGGATGAACGAGATCATGAAGGTGCTGGCCGTCATCGCCACCATCTTCATGCCCATGACGTTCCTGGCCGGCGTGTACGGCATGAACTTCAAGCATTTCCCCGAGATCGAGTGGGCCTGGGGCTACCCGTACCTCTTCTGGGGGCTGATCGTGGTGATGGGCCTGTCGATGTTCGTGTATTTCAGGAAGAAAAAGTGGATGTGAAAAAATAAAAAAACAGAATCGAGGAGGTATTTGCAATGGGAAGCCTGTTTGATGCCACGGATATCGTTCAGTTCGCCGTCCGGGTCGAGGAGAACGGGGCGAATTTCTACCGGTTCGCCGTCCAGCTCATGAAGGACGACGACGCGAAGAAGATTTTCGAGAAGCTGGCCGAGGAGGAACTGAAGCACGGGAAGATCTTTTCCCAGATCTTCGCCGCCATGGAAAAGACCCCTCCGCCGCCGGAGTCGTTCGCCGGGGAATACGCGGCATACCTGAGAAGCTACGTGGACAACGCCGTCATCTTCCGGAAGGATCTTCTCGACAAGGAGATGGCCTTGGTCAAGGACACCGTCTCGGCACTGGATTTCGGGATCCGCCGGGAGCTCGACTCCATCAACTATTACCACGAGATCAAGCAGCTCCTGGGACCCGGAAACTACGACGCGGTGGACAAAATCATCGCCGAGGAGCGGAAGCATTTCTGCATCCTGACGGACCTGAAAGCGAAGTTTTCGAAGTAAATCCGGCAGGGATGCCCGGAGCGATCCGTTCCGGGCATCCCTGTGAAGGAAGAAGGAAGGGGGAGAGATCGAACGCATGGCCACAATGAACCTGATGAAGGAAGGGGCCGTTTTCGTCCTCACGATGACGAACGGCGCGGAACAGAACACCATGACCCTGGACTGGACCGCCGAATTCCAGGCCGCCCTGGACGAGGTCGCGGCGGCCGAGGGAAACGCGGCCCTCCTGGTTACAAGCAACGACCCGAAGTTCTGGAGCAACGGGATCAACCTGCCCTGGCTCCTCGCCCAGCCCAAGGACTGCTTCCCGAAACTGGCGAAGCAGCTCGACGACCTGTTTGTGCGGATCGCCCTCCTGGACATGCCCACGGTGGCCTGCCTCGTGGGGCACACCTTCGCCGGGGCGGCCGTCATGTCCACCTGCTTCGACTTTCGCTTGATGCGGGAGGACCGGGGATTCTTCTGCTTCTCCGAGGTGGACGTCCGGGTGCCCTTCACTCCCCTGATGCACGAGATGATCGCCACCCTCGCGGATTATCCCAGCCTGCGGGAGCTGATGCTGACGGGAAAGCGGATCGCCGGACCCGAGGCCCTGGCCATGAAGGTCGCCTCGGCGATCTACCCGGGCGACGTCCTGCCGGGGAAGGCCATGGAACTGGCGGATTTCCTGTCCAAGAAGGACCGGGCGACCTATACCTCCATCAAGCGTGGCCTCCGGAAGGGACTGATCGCCATGGTGGAAGCGCAGAAGAAATAGACCCGGCCCCGGGGAGGGATTTCGGATCCTTCGCCGGGGAGGGCTCGGATACAGCGATCAAGGACGGGTGAGCGACATGACCGGCCGGACGAACGACGACCACGTTTTCTACCGGAGCCCCGCGAAATTCTACCCCACGGCGGAGCGGGGGGAAGGCGTCTACCTCTGGGACACGGAGGGCAAGCGCTATCTCGACGGATCCGGAGGGGCCGTGGTGGCCTCCATCGGCCACGGCATCCGGGAGATCGCCGCGGCCGCGGCGGCCCAGATGGAGAAGGTCACCTTCACCCATGGCAGCCAGTTCACGAGCCGGCCCGCCGTGGATCTCGCGGAGCGCCTGGCCGGGATGGCGCCTCCCGGGCTGGAGCGGGTCTACTACTGCTCCATCGGCTCCGAGGCGGTGGAGACGGCCGTCAAGATGGCCCGGCAGTACCAGGTGGACCGGGGAAAGCCCTCGAAATACAAGGTCATCTCCCGATGGACGAGTTTTCACGGGAACTCCCTGGGGGCCCTGTCTCTGGGAGGCCACACGGGGCGGCGGAAGTATTACCTGCCCCTGTTTCCCCACACGCCCCACATCCCGCCGGCCTACTGCTACCGCTGCCCCTGGGGCCGGGAGCCCGCGTCGTGTTCCCTGGAGTGTGCCGATGAGCTGGAGCGGGCCATCCTGTACGAGGGGCCCGACGCCGTTTCGGCCTTCATCGCCGAGCCCGTCGTCGGGGCCACCGCGGGCTGCCTGGTGCCGAGGGACGGGTATTTCCAGAGGATCCGGGAGATCTGCGACCGCTACGACGTGCTCCTGATCGCCGACGAGGTCATGACGGGAGTCGGCCGGACGGGCCGGAACTTCGCCCTCGAGCACTGGAGCACCGTCCCGGACCTGATCATCTGCGCCAAGGGCCTCTCGGCGGGCTACCATCCCGTCAACGTGGTCATCGCGACGGGGGAGATCCACCGGGTCATCCGGGAGGCCACGGGGACCTTCGTCCACGGCCACACCTACAGCCAGAACCCCCTGGGGTGCGCCGTTGCCCTGGCGGTTCTCGACTACATGGACGCCCACGGCCTGGTGAACCGGTCCGCCGTCCTGGGGGCGTATCTCCTCGAAAAGCTCCAGGTCCTGCGCCGGCACTCCATGGTCGGGGACATCCGGGGGCTGGGGCTCTTTGCCGGGGTGGAGCTGGTGAAGGACCGGAAGACGAAGGAGACCTTCGCCCCGGCGCAGAAGGTCAACGCCCTCGTGGGGGGCCGGGCCTTCGCGAAGGGCCTCATCACCTATCCCGGTGGAGGCGGCGCCGACGGCGTCCACGGCGACCACATCCTCCTGGCACCGCCCTTCATCATCACGGAGGCCCAGATCGACGACCTGGTCGCCACCCTCGACGAGGCAATCGGGGAAGTGGCGGTGGAACTGGGATAACCGTCAACCGCACGATTCAGGCCTTTCCGGCCGACGGACCTTCCGCGGCTTTTTCATAGGCGATCTGCCGGCCCCGGCGGGCGTAGGCGTCCGCAAGGATGTCCTCCCGGCCGCGGAACATGTCCGTCTCCGCGATTCCCAGCCCCGCCACCATGCGCCGTTCCATCTCCCGGTGCGGTTCGACGGTTCCGTCCGCCAGGATGTGCAGCACCTCGACTCCGCGCTCCTGGAGTCGGCGGGCCACGAGAATGCCGCGATGGCAGTCCAGCGGATCCTTCTCCGCGCACATCAGGGCGATGCGATAGGTTTCGATTCCCCTGAGAACGCGCTCAATCCCCTGCCTGAACAATTCATCCCGGGCCAGCCGATCGAAGCAGACCCGCCCGTCAAGGTAATGGGACGGGTTTTCGCTCCGCGCCCCGAGCTCGCGGCCGAGGAAGGCATACGCGATTCCCGATTCCGGAAGCTTCCGCTGGATCTCGCTCTTGTTGAACCGGGGAACATGGCGGCTGTAGGGACGGGAGCGGACGTCCGCCACGGCGTAGATGCGGTGCCGCTCCAGCAGGACGAGAAATTCCTCCCAGGTGTGGTTCGAGTGGCCGACGGTGTAGACCTTCATGAGCGGCCGTACCGTTCCCCGGGAGGAGGATGGAGACGCCGTCCCATGTCAGGTCCTGCCCGGCCCCCCCGGCGCCGGAGCGGCCGTCCCGAAGAGCTGCTCCACCTGGGCCAGCCGCCGGGACGCTTCCCGGGTGGGCTTCCCCGCCGCGGAGACGATCTTCCGGATGGCTTCGAGGGCCCTCGCCCGCAAGCGGGCATCCGCGGGCAGCATGGCCGGGATCGCGGCCAGCGCTGCTTCGCGGTCCAGGAGCAGGCTGTAGAACTGCCGCCTCACCATTCGCTTGAATTCCTCCAGGGTGACGGCGTCGTTGCGGGCGCGCATCATGCGCAGGGCCTTGAAGTGGCGCTCATCCACCCCGAATCCCGCCTCCAGTGTGCCGATGTAAATCAGGCTGCGGACGGCCGCCTCGTGCAGCCCGCCCTCGGCGATGCGGGCCTTGAAGGCGGCAATGCGCCCCCGGATGAACTCGATCCGCTCCGGTTCCACGCCCGGCCTCCTTCGCGGGCCCGTGTCGGTCGCCCGCAGTCCCACCAGCGCCTGCAGCAGGGGGGAGCCGTACGTCCACAGGAAGACCTGCTCCACGCTCCGGTCCCTCCAGTCGCGCCAGCCGTCGAGGGCGGCGACGATCCCGTCCGAGACCGCCGACTGCACCTCTTGCAGCCAGTTGTCGGGCGGCAGGGACCGGCGCTCCCCGCGGACTTCCTCGGCGAGCCGGGCGAGGGGCTTCATCAGCGGGTTCTTGTCGGAAAAGAGCTCGAAGGGAAGCACCGCGGGATTCGTCATGTGCAGCCACGAGGCGACGGCGTCGTTGGTGAAGGTCTGTACGAAGGGCTGCAGCATCATGCGGTACAGGCCAAGATTGATTTCGGAGACCCGGCGGGCCGTCGCGAACCGGCGATCGTTTTCCAGGCTCGGCCGGACGACGGCCCGGATGTCGTCCAGGGTGCGGGGCACGAAGCGCACGATCCAGTCCCCGGGGACCAGGTCCGGGCTGGCGGCATCGCCGGTCTTGGGGGTCATGACCGCTTCGAACAGCCCCGGCGGCAGGACGTCGATCAGGTCGATGTTGGAGGCGAATTCATCGTGCTCTTTCCGGGCCACCGAGCCGGACACGAAGATGCCGAGGTGGCCGATGCTCTCGTGAATCGCATAGACGATGGTCTGGTCGCAGGCGAAGAGGTCTTCGTCCTTCTCGTACAGGTCGACGATCCAGCCGAGGGCCTGCTGGGGCGGCGTGATGTTGTCGCCTTTCGAGCAGAAGCAGACGATGGGTGAGCGGATGTTGCGCAGATCGACGCGGATCCCGTCGCTGGTGGTGATCTCGGCGGTGGCGAGCCGGTTGCCGACGAACAGATGGTCGACGATCCACTGCATCTCCGCGGCGTTGAGGTTGACGTGGCCGCCCCAGTAGTTCTCGAACTCCAGGAAGCGGGCCGCCTCGGTATCCACCTTCGCCCAGACGTTGAAGTTTTTGGTCCACAGGGTGTTGGCCGGGTTGAGGTTCTCGAAATTTTCCACCAGGTAGGCACCGTCGAACTTGCCGTTGCCCAGGTCTCCGGTGAGGGCGGTGAGCCAGCTTCCCCCCAGCAGCCCGCCGCTGTAGCGCATGGGATTCTGCCCCTCCACGCCGGCCCAGTAGGAAAGCGGGGCGCCGGCGATGATGATCGGACCGAACAGCTCCGGCCTGAGCGCCGCCAGCATCATGACCGACCAGCCGGCCTGGCAGTTGCCGATCACGCAGGGCCGGCCCTCCGCATCCGGGTGCAGCTCGATCACCTTTTCCAGGAAGACCGCTTCGGCCCGGATGATGTCCTCGATGGTCTGCTCGGGCATCGGCTCGGGCAGGAAGCCGATGAAATAGCAGGGGTGTCCGGCGCGCATGGCCACGCCGATCTCGCTGTCGGCCTTGAATCCGCCGATCCCCGGCCCGTGCCCGGCCCGCGGATCGACCACGACGAAGGGGCGCTTCCGCGGGTCAATGACGATTCCCGCGGGCGGCTTGATCCGCACCAGTCCATAGCTGGCGGGCCGCTCGAAGAACAGGCCGTTGAGAACCGGCTCGGCCTCGAAATGGAGAACATGCGGCACCACCATCGCCTTGTGCCGTCGGTACTGGTTGCCCCGCTGCCGGAGCACGTCCCAGTACAGGATCGTGCGCTGCCACGCATCCGCCCAGTAGTCGACGGCCTGCTGCAGGAAGCCGGGCACCACCGGTGCGCCGGATGGATATTCCTCTGGGGGTGTCACGGTCAAACCTCCTTGGTCTTTGGTCATTTCAAGATCAGCAACTCGTCCCATTTGCAATAGAGAAAACGAAGGAAATCGTACTCGAAGGGATAGCCGCTCTCGTAGTACCGAAACGGCACCCGGTGCCTTGTATCGACGGCCTCCAGCACGGATATGCCCGTGAGGATGACCTCTCCGTGGTTGGCGTTCCCGAGGGGGTCGATGGCGTAAAGCGCGGCGTAACGGATGCCCGCGTCCACCGCGAGCCCTCCGGTTCCACGCACCGTGCTGGGGCCCAGCACGGGCAGGATCAGGTAGGGACCGGCACCGACGTTCCAGCGGCCCAGGGTCTGGCTGAAGTCGCCGTGCTGCCGTTTCAGCCCCATCGGCGTGGCCGCATCGAACAGGCCGCCGACGCCGAGGGTGCTGTTGGCCAGGAAGCGGCCGAGCGTGATGACGAACTTTTTCCCCTGCAACTGGAAAACGCTGTTGTAGAGCGTCCGGAGTTCTCCGATGTTGCTGAAAACGTTGGAGATGCCCTTCTGGGCAAGGGTGGGGACGATGAACTCATAGCCCTTCACGACGGGAACCATGACGTATTTATCGAGGCGATAGTTGAAGTTGTACATGCCGCGGTTGAAGCGTTCCCAGGGATCCTCGATGACGGCGATCGCCTCGTCGTCGCGGAATTCCTGGATGGTATGCCTGGCCGGGACCTCGGGAAGCGCCCCGGGAGCCGTCGTTGCGGCGCACCCGGCCAGGAGGGAAACAAGGCAAAGGGCGGCGACGAGGATCGGGACGACGCGACGGAAGAAGAGAGACGGCATGCGGTACCCCTCTATTGCTGGAAAAAGCCGACCAGGTCGGCCATGTTGTCCCGGTATTCGAGATTGCCCATGTGCCCCCCGCGCGGATAGACCCGGGTCCGCTCGCCGAACAGCACGCGCAGATAGTCGATCTCGTCCCTGGAAAGGATGAAGTCGTCTTCGTTCGTCATCGCCCCGAACTTGGGGGACGCCTTCAGGTACGCCTCGATGCTCCTGAGGCCCAGGGAATCGATGTAGGCCCCCCGGTCGAGGCCCGGCCGCTTCCCGCGGAAGTGGGGGTAGACGTATTCGTCGAAGAAGGTGAGAAAACTCAGGTGGACGGAGACCCGGAAATAGTCGCCGAGCGGGTCCGTGGCGCCGAGGGCCCGGTTTTTCGGCACGACGTAGCCACCGTTGGTCATGACGTCGGAGGCAAATATCATTCCGGCCAGGGAGATCCGGAAGGTGAGTCCGATGAGCGCCCCGCTTTCCTCGCGGGAGAAGAGGTGAGCCTGGTAGATCGCGTAGAGGAACTCGTTGTCGATGTCGACGTAATCGCCCCGGCGGTAGAACTCGGTGAACCGGGCGAGCATCCGGTTGAAGAAGGTGCCGATCTTCCGCGGACCGCCGGGGATCCTGTCCAGGAGACCCTCGATGCGGGTGACCGAGTGGTAGAGGTTCACCGCCGGATTGACCAGGAGGACCCTGCGAAAGTTGAATGTGCGGCGCTCCTCGTCCAGCCTGGCCACGAAGGCCGCCTGGGTCCCTCCCAGGCTGTACCCGCAGAGGTGGAACTCGGACACTTCGATGTCCGCCTTCACCCTGTCCCAGACGAGTTCCATGGCCCTGTGGAGATCCTCCGCATCCTCGGTCAGGTCGCCGGGAACGTGGCTTCGGGAGGCGTTGATGATGAAGTTCGGGTGGCTGGGGGACGGCAGGGTGATGACGTGGTAGCCCGCCTTGTAGAGGCCCGCCATCATCACCAGCGCCTTCTGCGACTGGTCGTCGGCGCCGGTCCCGGCGATCAGGAAAACCAGGGGCGCCTTCCCGTTCTGATAGGCCAGCGTACAGCGGAGCCCCTCGTCGTAGAAGAACACATCGGGTTTCCGGAGCGCGGGACGGATGTCGACGACAACCTGGCGAACCCGGATCCGCTCAGGGGGCGGCGCCTTGAGGGGAGCGGGGGTCCCCAGGATCGTGGCCTCGTAGGCGCCCGGGATCGGGTATCCGTAGTCCTGGTCCGCCGCCGGTCCGGCAGCGGGCAGCAGCAGGAGGCAGAGAATGCACAGGGCGATGAAGCGTTTCATTCGACAGGACCTCGTTGCGTGACGGCCTCAGGCCGATAAGGAGTATGCCGGGCGAAATGCCCACGGGGGACGAATCAAGGGAACGGTCCTTTTATACATGATCGGGGGCCGCGTGCAGAGGAAAAAATCCGGGTCGAAAGAACATCTTGCCCAACGGCCGGGAGGATTGTATCCTCTGCCGCGGCACGGTTACCTGGTTCAAGCCTTCACCCCTTCCCCTGGAAAGGAGAAAATCATGTTCCGGAGAAAAACCCCGTTTTCCGGCAATCGGATGCGGCACTGCCCCGGGTGGGCTCTCGTCCTTCTTCTCCTGCTGTTCCTGGTTGCCCCGGCAATCCCGGCCGGGGCCTCCGAGACGGTCCCGTCGAAGATCCGGGACGTCATGCTTTTCACGGACCAGGCCCTGGTGACCAGGGAGGCCTCGCTCCGCGTGAAGCCGGGCCTCCACGAGCTGCTCCTGGATGTCGAGGCTTTCCAGGTGGACGGAGACTCCGTCACGGCCAGGGTCTTCGGGGACGGGGAGATCCTGGGCGTCCAGTTCCGGGAGGTTCCCCTCCGGGAGGCGGCCCAGGAGAACATCCGGACCCTGGAGCAGAAGCTCCGGTCCCTGCGCCGGACGGAACGGCGCCTGAATGACGACAGGGAGGTTCTGGCGAAGAAGGAGCAGTTTCTGAAATCCGTCGTCACCTTCTCCGAAGGGCAGGTGCCCAAGGACATCAAGACGTCTTTCCCGAAAACGGAAGACCTGGATAAGACCGTCCGGTTCCTGGGAACGCAGTTCGATGGCGTCGCGCGGGACCGGCGGGCCCTGGATGAGAAGATCGAGGACGTCCGGAAGGATATCGCGGTCGCCGAAAAGGAGTTGCAGGCCCTGCGGAGACCCTCGGGGGAGGCGAAGAAGGTCGTCGAGGTGACCTTCCGGGCTGCCCGGGAGCAGCGGATCCGCGTCGAGGCGTCCTACATCGTACGGCAGGCCGCGTGGGGTGCCCTCTACCGGGCCTCCGTTCCCGCCTCCATGGACGGCGTGGACCTGTCCCTGTTTTCCCGGATCCGGCAGAAGACGGGAGAGGACTGGGACCGGGTTGCCCTCTCCCTTTCCAACGTGGTTCCCCTCAAGGGTGTTGACCTTCCCGAGGCCGCCCCCTGGATCCTCTCCCTGCCAAGGCCCGCGCCCGTGGCTTACCGGAAAGCCGAGCGCAACGGCATGAGCCGCGCCAAGGCCGCCATGGCGGCGCCGGCCCCGATGGCGGAGGCGTTGGCCGGGGCCGTGGAAGACGAAGCCCCCGTCCGGGAGGCTGCCTTCGTCTCCGCCGCCCGGGAGGCGGGTGCACTGTCCTTCGAGTACCGGATTCCTCAGGCGGTGAGCATCGAGTCGCGGGACAAGGAGACGATCCTGCCCCTGACGACGAAGCGCCTCAAGGGGGATTTCTTCCTCTACACCGTACCGAAAGCCAGCGGCCTCGCCTTCCTGGTGTGCCGGACCGCCTCCGACGCGGAGCTCCTGAGCGGGCCGCTGAACGTCTATTTCAGCGGGCGCTACGTGGGCAAGACCACGCTCGCGGAGAAGAGGCCCGGTAAGGAATTCTACCTGAACCTGGGGGCCGATCGGGAGGTGAAGGTCCAGCGGGTGAAGAGCCGGGACAAACTGAAGGAAACCCTCTTCGGGATGGAGCGGAACACGACCGTCCGCGAGCTTTCCTATACGCTGACCGTTGAGAACCTGAAGGAGAAACCCGTCACCGTCCGGATTCTCGATGCCGTGCCCGTTTCCCGGACCGACCGGGTCCAGGTGAAGGATCTGAAGCTCGATCCCCAGCCGAAGGAAAAGGACGTCCAGGGCCAGGAGGGTGTCTACCTCTGGGAAGTCACGCTGAAGCCGCGGGAAAAGCGGGACGTCGCGATCTCCTTCGAAGTGTCCTACCCCAGGGAATCGCCACCCGTCGGCCTGTAAGGGACGCGGGGGCGAAGGCCATGGAAGCGGCCGGGCGGCGGCTGTCCCGGGAGCGGAAGACCCTGGAGGCCATGATCCGCCTCCGGTGCCGGGACGTCCACAGGCCGGAGGGAGGCGGTCTCTGCGGGGAGTGCCGCGATCTTCTCCGGTACGCCGAGGGGCGCCTCGCGAAGTGCCCCTTCGGGGAGGAGAAGCCCACCTGTGCCCGCTGCCCCGTCCACTGTTACCGGCCGGAGATGCGGGAGCGGATCCGGGAGGTCATGCGCTACGCCGGGCCCCGGATGATCCGGGAGCATCCCTGGCTGGCCCTGATGCACATGCTGGACGGCTTCCGGAAGGCACCGGATCTGCCACGCACCAGGCGAGGCGGCCCGGAGGGATGACGGCCGCAGGTATCCGCCTCGAATCAAACCATTCAGGAGAATTCGCTTCATGGACAAGGTCATCATCACCGCCGCCATCACGGGCAGCCGCATGACCCGCGACGTCGCCCCCCACATCCCCATCACGCCGGAGGAGATCGCCACCTCCGCCATCGAGACCTGGCAGGCCGGGGCCTCCATCGTCCACCTCCACGTCCGGGACCCCGAGACGGGCCTCGGCTCCCAGGACCCGGAGCTGTTCCGGCGGGTCGTGGAGCCCCTCCGGGAGAAGACGGACCTGATCCTGAGCCTCACCACCAGCGGCATTCCCGGGCGAAACCTGCCGACGGAGGAGCGCCTGGCGCCGCTGGCCCTGAAGCCCGAGCTGGCCTCCTTCGACGCCGGATCGATCAATCTCGGCGGCCGCGTTTTTGCCAACAGCCCGGAATTCCTGGACGAGGCCGCGCGGATGATGCGGGAGGCGGGGGTGAAGCCGGAGATCGAGGTCTTCGACCTGGGAATGCTCGTCACGGCCGTCCGGATGCGGGATGAGGGGAAGCTGGACGACCCGCTCCATTTCCAGTTCGTCCTGGGGACCCCCTGGGGCGCGCCGGCGACGCCCAAGTCTTTTCTCCACCTTCACGAGCATCTGCCCGCCGACGCCACTTGGTCAACCATCGGCATCGGCCGGGGCTCCCTGCCCATGGCCATGATGGCCCTCATCCTGGACGGCCACATCCGGGTGGGCATGGAGGACAACATCTACGTGGACCGGGGGGTGCTGGCGAAGACGAACGCCGAGCTGGTGGAGCGGGTGGTCCGCATCTGCCGGGCCTACGGCCGGGACATCGCCACGCCAGCCGAGGCGAGAAAGATCCTGGGAATGGGCTGATTTTGGTATTGATCGACACGATGCGGCCCCTGAAAGGATCTGTTCCTGATTCCATGGGGTATGGCATCCGATTGATTCACTCGACCATGCCGGCCAGCTCCTTTACAATCCCAAAGGCCCTCTCCAGATCGAATTCCCGAAAATCCTTTTCCCGAAGCACCGGTTTCAATTCCGTGTCAAGCTGCTGCCGAAGCGACACCAGCCGTGCCGGAGATATATCAATCGGTTCGTTGCCCGGTATGGCAAGCTTTTGCCCGACCAGTTCCGCGATGGATGATTCCAGTGGAAGGAAACCCAGTTTCCGCACAGCGTAATCAATATCATAGAAATCCCGGATGGCTGCCTCGCGTCTGGACAAGGCTGCCCGCAACTTTTCAGCCATTGCCTCGCTCCAGGAGAGACACGAAACCGGTATATCCGGTGCTATCGGTCTGCCCGACACGGGATCGAGGAGGAGCGTACGAGCCTTCCCGAGCGATACAGGCGCCAGGAGAGGCTCGCGCAACCCCGCCTCGATCTTGATCGTTTCCTCTTGTTGGTTGATCAGCGATGTATATGTAACGACTGCGGCATACTGGGTTGAGTTGTTTGCGCCCATAAGCGCTTTTTCAATCCGGAAAACGTTGATCTCACTCGCAAGCCGGGAGACGGCCCTCTTGAGCCCTTCCACCAGAGTGCGGCGGTCGGATCGGGAGGCTGAGGGGGGCGTCGGGATGACAAAGTCCAGATCCTCGCTGAGGCGGAAAAACCCGGCATAAATCTTTGCAAGGCAAGTCCCGCCCTTGAATACGAGAGAACCGTCCTCCGCCGACAGGTAGTCCAGCATCAAGGTACAGAAGTAATCCTTTTCGATCAGCCGGGGAAGGAACCGGGTTTCCGCTGAGGTGAAACGAATGGCCTCCCGGAACCGATCAGGATCTTCATGAATTTTCATTCAATACAACCCCCCAGCGACGATTGATCTTTCCCCGTTTCGGTTTTGTCGGTATCCATGGAATCAGGCCCTTGGACGGATCTAATGTCTTTTCCAGCTTTTGCATCAGATCCGGTTTTAAACCTTGCATCCCCAGGAGTGCTCCTATCCGGCGGATCGTTCCCTTGTCGCCATAGCGCAGGGTCACATCCACCAGCTCAGCCGCCCCGATTCGACCTGCAGCCAGTTCTCCCCGGATCCAGTCATAGGCCCGAGGCAGGCTGTTGAACCTGGACCAGTCATACACTGCATCTACCAGGGTGCGCACCCTTGATCCGTAGACGGCTATGCGGCCGTCCGCCGTTATCATTTCTTCCGTATCGCCGAGACGTCCGTCCGCCACCTTGATCAAGGTCAGTTCGATCGCTCCAATGGTCCGATCGCCGGAAATCCTGTTATTGTATGCATAGACCCGGTTCGGAATCTGATCGTCAAAGCCGTAGCGATTGAAGGCGTTCGGCCCGCAGATCTGGTAGCGTCCCTGCCTGTCTCCCATGAGCGTATTCAACGCAAGGGTCTCATCCGGAGTCCAGGAACCACCGAGCGGCAGCCGTTCCGGAACAAGATAGAAACCGGGACGGACCCGTGCGATCAATCCCCCTCGCGCCATGCGGCGGAAAAGCTCCCGCTCCTGTTCCCGGCTCAGTTGCAATGCCTCTGTCAGATCGCCTGTTTTGACCGTTTGACGCTTGCGCATCTGCAGATAGGCCAACATCTGCATTTCCTGTTTTCCCAGCTTCGCCTTCATGGGTGCATTGTATTTCTTTTAGATGGTTTGTCAAGCCATTAGTATAAAATACAATGCAACATGCTTTGCCGGGATTCCATCACGAAAAATCATCTTGACAATGGACGAGGCAAAACTTAATTTTTGAACCAAAAGTTAAGTTTTTCTGGAGCGACTCATGGCCAAAAATCTCGACAAGGAAAAAATCCTCGATGTGGTCCGCACGATGTCGGTGAAATACGGCTTCGACAAGCTGACCCTGGCGGACATCGTCCGTCCCCTCGGCGTCAAGAAAACGGCCCTCTACCACTATTTCCCCGGCGGAAAGTGGGAGATGATCGAGGCCATGCTGCACTCCGAGGAAGAGAAGATCATGCGGAAGATGGAGGAGGCCGTCGCCGGGGAATCCGATCCCCGGGAGAAGCTGCGGGCCATGGTCCTGTCGGTCCTCGAACACACCCGAGGACTGAGGGAGATGCTGGACGTCCCCCGCGAGATGGCGGAGCAGCTGGGCGTCATTTACGGCAACATCGAGCTGTCCTTCAACCGGAACATGATCGGCATGCTCGTTGCCATTCTCGAAGAAGGGAAATTACTGAAGATATTCATGGACATCGATACGAGTCAGCTGGCGATGTCGATCCATTTCATCATGCATCGCATCCATCCACCCCTTGCTTACGTGGAGAGCTGGCCGGTTCTGAAGGAGCGGGTGGACGGGTTTCTGAACCTGCTCTTCTACGGGATCGTCCGCCCCGAGTGCCGTCCGGTGCCTGAACAAGCATGAGTTGTACGGTGACGCCGCATGTTGAAAACCAGAGGGAATCGCATCGAAATCGTCTGTTTCATCGCCTGCCTTCTGTCGATCGCCATCTTCCTGGCGGCCGGCTGCAGCGGCGGAAAAAGCGCGAATGAGCAGGTCAGCACCCCCATTCCGGTGGTCGTCAAGAAAATCGAGAAGACGGATGTCGAGAAGGTGATCTCCGTAACCGGGAACGTCGAGGGGCTGAGAACCGCCCGGCTGGGTTTCCTGGTGGCCGGGAAGATCAATTCCATCGCCGCCAGGGAAGGGGAGACCGTCCGGGCGGGGCAGCTCCTGGCCAGTCTCGACCCGGAGAGCTACCGGATCGGCAAGGAGATGGCCGATGCCGCCGTCGCGCAGATCGAGGACGAGCACCGGCGGCTGACGCTCATGCACGAGCGGAAAAGTGTCTCCGACAGCGACTATGCGAAGATCACCAGCGGCCTTCGGCAGGCCCGGGCGCAGCAGCGGCTGCAGGCGAAAAACCTGGCGGACACGAGGCTGTACACGCCTTTCAGCGGGATTCTCCTGAAACGCGGGGTCGAGGTCGGGGAGATCATTGGTACGGGCATGCCCGTCTTCGCGGTCTCCGACATCCACGTCGTGAAGGTCAACGCCTCCGTTCCCGAGACGGACCTGCAGTTCATCCGAATGGGTTCCGAGGCCCGGGTGCGCGTTTCCTCCCTTGGTTCGGAGTTTGCCGGGAAGGTCGTGGAGATCGGCTCCCTTGCGGAAGCGACGACCCGGGCGTTTCCCGTGAAGATCGAGGTCGGGAATCCCGATCTGCTCATGCGGCCGGGCATGACGGCGGACGTTCGGATCCAGTCCGGTCGGAAGACGGAGATCATGGCCGTGCCAGGAGAAGCGGTCCTGCGCGACCCGGACAACGCGGCCTATGTCTTCGTTGTCGATGAAACCCGGAAACAGGCCTTCAAGCGCCGGATTTCCCTCGGGGAGATCCGCGAAAACAGCATCGCCGTCGTCTCCGGCCTCGCTCCGGGCGAGCAGGTCGTGGTTGGAGGCCAGCACAAGCTGAACGACGGAACGCCCGTCACGATCAAGCCGGAACCATGAACTTCGTCAGGAAATCCCTGAAGTATCCCCAGGTCACCGTCTCTGTCCTCCTCATCCTGTTCGCTGTCGGCACGTACTCTCTCCTGGAGATGCCGCGGCGCGAGGACGCGAAGATCCGTATCCGGGTGGGGCAGGTCATTGCCTTCTACCCCGGGGCCGATTCCCTCCAGGTGGAGGAGCAGGTCACGAAGAAGCTGGAGCAGTACCTGTTCCAGTATGAAGAGGTCCGGAAAGAGAAAACCACCTCCACCACCCGCGACGGGGTCGTCCTCATCAATGTATGGCTGAACGACAGCGTGAAAGACCTGGATGTGTTCTGGAGCAAGCTGAACCATCAACTGCTTGTCCAGAAGGCCGTCAGCCTGCCGCCGGGTGTGCAGGGCCCCATCGTGAATTTCGAATTCGGCGACGTGGAAGCGCTGATGATCGCCATTGAAATGGACGATCCCGACTATGCCCGGATGAACGACTGCGCCCGGAAGCTGGAAGACAGCCTCCGGACCCTCAAGTCCGTCTCGAAGATCAAGCGCATCGGCGGCCAGAAGGAGCAGATCCTCATCTCGGCGGACAGCGCGAAGCTGGAGCGCTACGGGATGACGTTTGCAACGGCCATGATGGTCCTGCAGTCGCAGAACACCATCGGCCCCGCGGGCGACCTCTCGACTGCGGACTCGCAGGTACGCCTTTACACCAAGGGATATTACCGGACGGAGGCGGAGATCGGCGACCAGATCATCGGCCTGGCCAGGACCGGCGAGACGGTCCGCCTGAGGGATGTGGCGGCGATCCAGAGGCAGTACCAGGAGCCGGCCTCCAGGGCCACGGTCAACGGCAGGAACACCATGCTCCTGGCCGTGCAGATGCACGAAGGCCGCAACATCGTCGAGTTCGGGAAAGAAGTGGACAGGAAGCTTGCCGAAACGTCGCGGCTCCTCCCGGCGGGCGTCAAGCTGACCACGATCGTCAACCAGCCCGCCGTGGTCTCGAAAAATGTCGGCCATTTCCTTCGCGAGTTCATGCTGGCCATCGTCGCGGTCATCCTGGTCATCGTGCTGCTCCTCCCTTTCCGCGTGGCCGCCGTGGCCGCCATGGCCATCCCCATGACCGTCGCCGCAACGTTCGGCGTTATGCACGCCCTTGGCATCGAGCTGCACCAGGTCTCCCTGGCCGCCCTGATCGTGGCGCTGGGCATGGTTGTGGACGATGCCGTCGTCGTTGCCGACAACTACGTGGAGCTGCTGGACGGGGGAGCGGACCGGAAGACCGCCGCCTGGCGGAGCGCCTCCGACTTGGTGGTGCCCATCCTGGCGGCGACGCTGACCATCATTGCGGCGTTCCTGCCGATGACGCTTCTGACGGGGATGGTCGGCGAGTTCATCATCGCCCTGCCCCTGACCGTCTCCATCGCCCTGGCGGCTTCCTTTCTCGTCGCCATGGTCCTGACGCCGCTCCTCTGCCTGACGTTCATCCGGAAGGGTCTTCACGACCGGGAAGAAGCCGGGAAAAAGCGCGGGAAAAGAGGCCGGTCCCTTCTCGACTTCATGCAGCTTGGATACGACCGGGCCATCGCCTGGTGCATGGCCCACTCCCGGGCGGCGATCTCCGCCTGCCTTGTTATTCTTTTGCTGGCGGTCGCTCTGTATCAGGCCATCCCCCAGAAATTCTTTCCGGCGGCGGAGCGAAACCAGTTTATCGTGGAGTTGTGGATGCCCACGGGTACGAAGCTGGAGAAGACCGGGCAGGCCGTCCGGAAGATCGAGAGCATGCTGAAAAACGACAGGCGGGTCGTGAACTGCGCCGGCTTCATCGGCATGGGTGCACCCCGTTTCTATTACAACTTCATTCCCGAGCCGCCGGGCGCCCATTTTGCGCAGGTGATCGTGAACACGAACACCGACGAGGAGGCGAAGCAGCTCCAGCGCGAACTGAACGCCCGGGTGGACGGGGAGGTCCCCGAAGGGAGGATCCAGGCCAGGCTCATGCAGCAGGGAGTCCCCGCCGCCGCGTCCGTCGAGGTCCGGATCGTCGGCGACGACATCGCGACGCTGAAAAACGCCGGCCGCCAGGTGGAGGATATTCTCCGGGAAACCCGTTCCGCCGCCTTCATTCGCTCCGACTTCCGGGAGGATTATTACGGCGTCTCCGTCCGGCTCCTGGACAACGCCGCCCGCATGGGATTCACCACGGAAAGCGTCGCCAGGTCCATTTACGCCGGCTTCACCGGTGCGCCCGTGTCGACCCTGTACGAGGGCAGCACGCCCGTGGATATCCTGCTGCGCCTGGACGAGCGGAGCCGGGGCAGCTTCGACCACCTCAGGAACATGTACCTGCCGTCTCCCGTAACCGGGGCGGCGGTGCCGCTGCGCCAGATCGCGACCCTGGAGCCGCAGTGGCACCACGGCCAGATCCGGCACCTCAACGGTCTCCGGACGCTGACGGTTCAATGCGAGCCGGCGGAGGGCTTCCTGGCCTCGCAGGTTCTTAAAAAGGTGCGGCCAAAGATATCCAGAATCGCGCTCCCCGCGGGATTCCGGATCGAATACGGCGGGGAATACGAAAACCAGAGAGAGACCTTTTCGGAGATGCTGGTGGTGCTGGCCGTCAGCCTGGTGCTCATCTTTCTCGTTCTCCTGTTCCAGTTCCGCAACCTGAAGCAGTCCTTCATCGTCATGCTGACGATTCCCCTGAGCATGTTCGGGGCGTTCCTGGGACTGCTGATCACGGGCAACCCCTTCGGATTCACCGCCTTTGTCGGCCTGATCAGCCTGTCGGGCATCGTGGTCCGGAACGCCATCATCCTCATCGACCATGCCAACGAACTCTGCCGTGGCGGCGCTTCCATCCGGACCGCTGCCCTGGAGTCCGGGAAAAGAAGGCTGCGCCCCATCTTCCTGACGGCCAGCGCGGCGGCGATCGGCGTCCTTCCCATGATCCTTTCCGGGTCGCCCCTGTGGAGCCCCCTGGCCAGCGTGATCGCCGTGGGCATCATGCTCTCCATGGTCGTCTCGCTCCTCCTGGTGCCCGTTCTTTACGCCGCCATGATCAAGCCTTCCGGCGTCATGGCGGAGTCTCCGGCTGTGCATGAAAGGCCCGTCCACGCAGGCCTTCGGGAAAAAGTCGCTTCCCTGCTCCTGATCGCCCTGATTCTCTTCCCGGCCGGTGCCGGCGCCCAGGACGGCCCGGAGCGGCTGGACCTGCAGAAGGTTACGGAACTGGCCGTCCGGAACAACCGGCTGCTCCATATCAAAGGTCTCCAGGTGGATGAAAAGCGGCAGAAAGTGAACGAAAGCAGGGTCAAGTATTTCCCCGCCGTCGTGGTCGGCGGCTCGTATCAGTACAGCAGCGTGGCCGGCACGGTCGATCTGAGCCAGGGATTTCTCGGCACGGTTTCCACGGGCTCGGTCCATCTGCCGGTCCCCTCGGTGGACCTGGCCCTGGATCTGAAGAGTTACGATATTGCCAGCGCAGGAGTCCGGTTCTATCAGCCCGTCTCGCAAATCCCGAAGATCCGGTCTGGTGTTGAAATTTCCAAGGCGGACCTGAACATTTCGGAAATCGAGCAGTCCAAGGCGATCATGCAGGTGAAGCAGGCCGCGGAGAAGCTCTATTTCGGCCTGCTCATCCTCCAGAAGCAGAAGGAGGAGGCCGAGATCAAGCGGACCCTGGCGAAACGGAAGCTTCACGACGTCGAGAGCGCCGTCCTGGCCGGCAAGACGACGCCGTCCAGCCTGGCGGGATTGAAGGCGGCCGTGGCCGACGAGGAGCAGAACCTTCTGAAGATCCGGATCCAGATCGACGACTGTTCCGCCGACCTGAGGCACCTGATCGGCCTGCCGTCCTCCACTCCGTTCGTCCTTGATCCGGTAACCTTCGAGGACGCTGCATACGATGTCATGCCGGTGGACGTCATGGCCCGGGAGGCGCAGACCGGCAACAGCGATTTGAAAGCGGCGGCCGTTCAGAAAGCCAAGGCCGAGCATGCGATCGATGCCAGCCGGTACAGCTACCTGCCGGACTTCGGCGTGATGGGCGGCTATACCTGGCAGGAGGGCAATGCACACTTCCGGCAGAGCGCGATCCATTCCGGGTTCGATCCGGGGTGGAACGTCCGGGACGCCTTCATCGGCGTCTCTCTCCAGTGGAACATCCAGGATGCCGTCTCCAATGTGTACGTGAAGAGGCAGCGCCTCGCCCTGAAAAGGCAGGCCGAAGAGAACCTGGCCAACACGCTGGAGCAGGTGAATGCGGACATCGAAAAGGCGCACCGGAAGGCCTCCCAGGCAGTCGAGCTGATTTCCGTCGCCCGGAAGGTGGTCGACTACCGCCAGGAGGATTACCGGATCCAGAAGGACCGGTACGAGGCCGGGCTGAGTCTCGAAGCGGACTATCTCACGGCGAAGGCGGCCCTCATGAAGGCCGAATCGGATCTCTTCGCCGCGCAGCTGAATTACCGGATCGTCGTGACGGACCTTAAGCTTCTGGCGGGGAGGCTGTAGCCGTTCGAGAGGGGATGGATGTCCGATTCCATCGGTCCATTGTCCGCGGCCGATGCCGATTCAGTCATGTCCCCGCGGGGAACCCCGGTCGCGGCAAGCGGCAGCCGGCTCACTCGAATCGATGCCGGACTGGAACCGGATCGACCTGCGTCGCTGTGGCCGAAATCGCAGCAACCGGCTCCATTCGACGGGAATGAAGCTATATATTTTTTGACATACTGAGCCATTTCTTTTATACAGCCCAGCAAAACAATCATTGTTTTCTAATAATTTCCTCAACTCAACCGCGAAAAGGAGAACATCATGATCTTTCCCCGCCGATTTTCCCTCTCTCTGTGCTGCATTTTTTCGGTTGCCGTTGTTGCGTGGTTCTTCCTGTGCGTTCCTCAGGCCCAGGCGTTTTCCCTGGAAGGTGCGCTGAAAAAAGTGATCCCGCCGATCAAGAAGGCGCCCGCAGCGCCAGCACAGCAGTCTGATCAGAGTGCCTCGCCGGCGGGCGGCTCTTCAATCCCGTCGGGCATCCCCGTGAAAGGGCTGACAGGCGAGATTTCGCCGAACCTTCAGTTTTCGGTGACAAAGAACCTCACCACCTATGAAGGCGCCAACATGGAGTTTGTACCGGGAGACTGGGTCGTCGGATTTACGAAGAGGTTCGACAAGCAGGTCGCCGCCGAAAACCAGGACAAGGATGTCATGTTCATCTACGAGTTCCATACCAACGGCCAACTGCTGGCAACGCATTCCTTCAAACGGAAATTTCAGCTTCAGGGCAGCTATTTCCAGTTCAACATCCTGCCGGACCCCTCGTCCTCGGTAAACAAGTCCCTGCGCTGGGACTGGTCCGGCCGCTTTGCCGCCGCCCTGTCCACCCTGTCCGCAGGCAAACATCCCATCCTGGTCAAGGGATACATCGAGTCGGGCGGCAAGAAGACGCCCGTGATGCTCGGCACCGTGACGTACAACAATACGGGCGGGAACGGCCAGATGGCCAGTTACGGCCCGCAGATCGACAAAAACGCCAGCTTCGATATCGAAGCGGAGAACGCCAAATTCAAGAGCAAGGGGGAGTGGGAGGACTTCAGGCTCAACGTCTACAACGACTGCGGCGTGAGGGTGATCATCAAGTTCGCCAACAAGAAGAGTTCCGACTGGACCTTGTCTCTTTCTCCGCTTGAGACCAAGAGCATCACCATCACGGACATGGAGTCCATTTATGTGAAAAAGCCCGGTCGGGATTTTATCAGCGGCCCGTCCGTGTCGACCTTCGACAAGGGGAAAACCATCCGGCTGTGCCGCTGACGGAGCAGGCGATTTCGAGAAAGCGGTCGGGAAGAAGAAGGTTGAACGTTCAAATTGTGAACAGGAACGATCGATATCGAGAATTTTCTTGAGCCCGGGCCGGTTTATAAACCGCACCGGTGTCCATTTCGGAGTCGTGCTCAAGAGATTTCATAAAAAAATTGAAAGGAGGATGTATGAAAAAACTGTTGATCGGAATGGTTGTGGTTGCTTTCTTGGCGTCAAGCAGTGCCTTTGCCCTCCAGGGCAAGGAATTGGTGGATTGCGGCGTTCAGGTGAAAAAAGTGTTGGATGAAGACAACAAGAAATGCCACGAAAAGTTCGGGCAGGACGGATCGAAAGACCGAAAGGGATTCACCAAGTGCAAATATTTGGCGAAAGATAAATACGAGGAAGGCAACAAAAAGTGCAAAGAAAGAACTAAGTAGATAGCAGTATTTCGTGTGGCGAGTGGACGTGCGGATCAATATGTCGCGATAACCGATATCTTGAGCACCGGCCACTCACTCCATCAGCACAAAGAAAGGGCTGCAGGCCATTGGTGGTCTGCAGCCCTTTCTTATGCCGGCCGCG
>CAZODI010000043.1:0-28425 GCA_964578535.1 uncultured Syntrophaceae bacterium | reverse complement strand
AATCGGAAGTCTCTTCTTTCCACGAGCGTATCGGCGCGGGGGCTGCCACGGGGGCTTCCGCTGTCGCGGCCATTTTTCCCGCGATCCGTCGTCGATGGTCCGTAAGGCAAGAGGGATGGGAAAAATGTCCTGATTGCTCCTCTGGAAACCCCCGGTCGCGCCCCCGCGAACGTCCGCCGGGGAGGGGGGCTTCCCGGAGCGCGAATAGCGGCTTTTTCGGGGCACCCTGCCGTCGCAGCGCAGCGCCCGCAAAGTCATCTGTCTGAGCGCCGCCAGGCGCGAGTTATGACTTTGCAGCGGAGCGAGACGCTGCAGGGTCGGAAAAACGCTTCTGAGCGCGAGGGAAGCCCTGCTCCCGCCATTCGACCATCCATTTGCGGCGGGATCTGTTTAAAAAAAAGGAAAAAGGAAGAGGAACGGATTTGAAATCCGTTCCCCCGCATCGTTCCCCGTGACGGTTCGAGCCCGCTCCCCTTCGTCCGTCAGAGTCCCTTCCTCTCGAACAGGCGGAAGATGCCGAGGAAGGTGGCGATCAGGATGACGATGACAATCCAGTGGTTGACGCCGAGGGCGGCGGGGATTGTGATCTTGCCGAAGTTGCCCCAGGTCAGGACCGTCTCCTTGAGAAACGGGAACGCCTCGGCGTAGATCCCCGCCCCGAGAACCATTCCCAGCAGGCCGAACAGGCTGTCGTAGCGCCCTTCGCCGAGGGCCGCCGAGCCGGTCGTGGGGCAATAGCCGACGATGGCCCAGCCGATGCCGAAGATGAGCCCTCCCATGATGTTCGCCCCCAGGATCGTCGCCTTGATGGAGAGTTTCGCCATCCCGAGGTCCAGGAGCAGGTAAATGCCCACCATGGCGACCAGGATGGCGCTCAGCATGAACTTCACGATAGTCATGTCCTTCAGGCGCATGGCCCCCAACTGCTTGTCGTAACGGATCACCTGGGCCTTCTGCATGATGAACCCGAAGAGGATGCCCGTAACGGCTCCGGTCAGCAGTTCGTTCATTGCCGCTCACCTCCTCCGTACAGGATTCCGGCCACGATGATGCCGGCCAGGAAAAAGCAGATCAGGGAAATGTAACCGCTGACGGCTACCTGAGCCAGACCGCTCAGGCCGTGGCCGCTGGGTCACCCGTCGGCGAGGCGTGCCCCGAACATCGCCACCGCGCCACCGAGGAAGGCCACGGTCCATCGCCGGGTGCGGGACGGCCCGAACCGGGCCTCCCACATGGGTGGCACCGGGACGGCACGTCGCTCCCCCGACAGGGAAGCCGACGCCAGGGAGCCGAAGAGAACGCCGAGAACGAACATGCCCTGCCAGTCCAGTATGATTTTCTCCTTGATGAAGTACTCCATGCCGGTCACCCTTTCGGGTGCCGCGGCCTGTTCGACGAAACCGGCGATGCGCACGAACGTCGTCGAGGCCCCGAAGTACTTCCCCGTCAGGAAGACGGACAGGACCAGGAGCAGGCCGGCAACGGCACCGGCGGTGTAGGGGGACCATGTCTTCTGCGTCAGGATGTTCATGTTCCGTTCACCTCCATTTCTTTCTTCTCCGGTGGATGGACAGGCAACCGGATCGGTTCAGGACTTGGCTCAGTGGACGGGAGTGGAAGGTAACAACGCGGTTTGCCGCTTGGGGTTTCATGGTATGCGATGCCTCCATCGCTTGTCAACCGCGGATTGACGCTGCAAATAGGGCTTTGTCCCGGGCGATCCTTGTGGCATAAATAACCTGTCCACCCGGCAGTCGTGCATGACGGTCCGTCATTGTTTTCCGTGTTCCTGTTCGGTTTTAGAATCTGTTCAACTTCAATGAAGGAGGGAAGAGCATGATCGAGGACTGGTACCAGGAGAAGGACAAGGAGAACCGTTTTCCGAAAGAGCTCGTCATGGGAGAGTTCCTGCGCCGCAACGCGGACCGCTTTCCCGATCGCCTCGCCGTGGTCTACGGCGACCGCCGCTACACCTACCGGGAGTTCAACACCCGGGTGAACCGCCTGGCCAACGCGCTTTTGACCCTGGGTTTGAAGAAGGGCCAGCGGGTCGGCATCTTCGCCCACAACTCCGACCGCTGCGTGGAGGCCGACCTGGCCGTGGCCAAGATCGGCTGCGTGTTCATTCCCGTCAATTTCCGGCTCGTGGGCCACGAGGTGGAGTATATCCTCAACTTCAGCGAGGCGGAGGCCGTCTTCGTGGACTGGCCTGTCCTGAACGTCATCCAGGAGATCCGGGGCAATCTCCAGGCGAAGCACATCATCGTCATGCGCCCCGAGGGCCCCGTCCCCGAGGGGATGCTTTCCTACGACGAACTGGCCGCCTCCGGGTCCGGGGAGGAGCCGGACGTGGACGTCTGGGAGGGCGATTCCGTGGGCCTCGCCCAGACGGGCGGGACGACGGGCCGACCCAAGGGCGTCCTGATCACCCATCGCTCCGTCTGCAGCATCATCTACCAGATCTGTTTCATCCATAATTACCGGGAGGACGACCACGGCCTCCAGGCCATGCCGTCGTACAGCTCCGCGGGCATCGCCTACGACTGGGGGGCCACGCTGTTCCATGGGGGCACGCTTTTCATCGCGCCGCTGCCGCCCTTCGACCCGGCGGCGATCCTGGAGATCATCACCCGGGAGAAGATCAACCACCTGACGCTGGCGCCGGTGATGCTGGATTTCATCCTGATGGTCCTGGGGGCCGCCCCGGGCAAGTACGACGTCAGCTCCGTCCGGACGGTCATCTGCGCCGGCGCCCCCACGCTGCCGAGGACGCGCGAGGCGGCCGTGAAGGTCTTCGGGGAGGAGGCCCTCTACGTCGAGTACTCCGCCACGGAGATGGGCGTGGCCACGTGCCTGAAGCCCAGTGAAGTCCTGAAGTACCCTTTGAGCTCCGGCCGCGCCGCCCTCGGCCAGGAGGTGAAGGTCATCGGCCTGGACGGCAGGGACCTGCCCCGGGGCGAGGTGGGGGAGATCGTCGTGGCGGGAACCATGGTCACGTCAGGGTACAACAAGAACCCCGAGGCGAACCGCTCTTCCTTCCACGGCCGCTACCTGGGCATCGGCGACATGGGCTTCATGGATGAGGAAGGCTACATCACCATCGTGGACCGCAAGTCCGACATGATCATCAGCGGGGGCGCGAACATCTATCCCGCGGAGATCGAGGAGGTGATGATCAAGAACGGCAAGATTGCCGAGGTGGCCGTGATCGGCGTTCCCGACGAGAAGTGGGGCGAGTCCGTGAAGGCCCTGGTCCGGCTCCAGCCCGGCCAGGAGGCGACGCCGGAGGAGATCGTCGAGTGGTGCAAGGGGAAGATGGCGGGCTACCGGGTGCCCAAGTCCGTGGAGTTCGTGGCCGACTTCCCCCGCACGGCAGCCGGCAAGGTCCAGAAGGCGGTCCTCCGCAAGCAATACTGGGAGGGGGTTGACCGGAAGATCTGACGAACGGATTCTGGCTTGGACGGTCGGGGGGCGGATTCCGGTCCGCCCCCCGTCTGCCGCAGGGCACGGCAACATCACAACAGGGGAATCATGGAACCTTACAACGTCCTGATCATCGGCTCCGGTCCCGCGGGGCTCTTCGCAGCGCTCGAACTGGAGCGCCTGGGGGTGGAGCGCGTCGCCGTGCTCGACCGGCGGCCCTATCCGGCCGGGGGGCTCCTCAACGACGGCAAGCTGAATTTCGACTACCGGATCGGGATCGACCTGGACGAGCTGCATCTGGATCCGGACTCGGCCCGGCGACTGATGGGGGAGGTCCGCGAGGTCTTTACCGGCTTTCCGGCCTGCCGGCAGGTCACCTTCATCGACGGGAACGAGAAGATCGCGGCGCTTTCGGACATCGCCCGCGAGCACGGCGCCCTGTTCATCGCCCCGGAGCAGTGGCACTGGGGTACGGACAACGGGAAGGCCGTGGTCGACTACCTGAGGGGCCGTCTTGCCCGGACGGAGTTTCTCCTTGGAACGGCGGTGACGTCCCTGGCCCGGCAGGACGGCGGCGGCTGGTGCGTGTCCTGCCTGCAGGGGCGAAAAAGGGTCCGCCACGAGGCGAACATCGTCCTGGCCGCTCCGGGGCGGAGCGGCGCCCACTGGTTCCGGGACACCGCCGGGAAGGTGGGCGTCCGGCACACCTTCGGGCCCATCGACGTGGGAATCCGCGTGGAGCTGAACCGCAGGTTCTACGACCCCGTGACGGACATCGTGTACGACCCGAAGTTCGTGTTCCGGACGGCGCGACACAGGGACCGGGTCCGGACCTTCTGCACAAATCCCGGGGGGAGGGTGCGGCTGGAGAGCTACGACCGCTTCAGGCTGGTCAACGGCGACGCCCTGTCCGGACGGAAAACCGGCAACACGAACTTCGCCCTCATCAACACGGTTTCGCTGACGGAGCCCTTTTCCGACACGACCGAGTTCGGCCACATGATCGCCCTGCAGTTCCACCTGCTGGGGGGAGGAAAGCCCATCGTCCAGAGGGTGGGGGACTTCCGGGAGGGGCGCAGAAGCTCCCGGCAAACCTTCGACAGCGCGCCCCGGCATTTCGGCGTTTGCCGGGCGACCTGCGACGCCACGCCCGGGGACATCACCCTCGGCCTGCCCGCCCGCATCATCGACAATCTCTGGGAGTCCCTGAAGAAAATGGACAAGCTGGTGCCCGGGGTCCTGCACCCGTCCACCCTGCTGTACGCACCGGAGATCAAGTTCTTCGACACGCACTTCCCCACGGACGGGAATCTGGAGACGAACGTCGGGGGGATCTTCGTGGCCGGGGACGGCACGGGCAAGAGCCGCGGCATCGTCGGAGCGGCCATCTCCGGCCTCATCGCCGCCCGCGGGATCGGCGGGAAGTACTTCCACAAATGAGAAAGACGGGCTTCATCCCGTCCCGGCGCCGCCGTGTCCCGGGAAGAAAGAAGGTCTCTGCCTCCCGGCGGGCGATCAGTTCACGGACCGGCTCCATCTCGCCATGACGACGTCGGGCGTGTCCCAGCCCTTCTGCTCCATGAGCCCGATGAAGGCCCGGCGATAGAGGAGCGTGACGGTGACCGTGGCCTTTCCCTTCGCCGGCGGGTCGAAGGCAAAGGACGACGCATCGCGGGCGAGGGCGGCCAGCCGGTTGTCGCTGACAAGGTCGGTGTGCTTCCAGTAGGCCGCGGCGGGAACGACCTCCGTCCACCTCTCCTTGAGCAGCTTCGCGTAGGCCTTTCCCGGCCTGCCTCCGTAATGCCCCTTCCTTCCCTTTGCCGGACCGCACCATTCCGGAAGGACCGGTCCGTCCACCTGCCGGAGGAGTCTCCCGCGCCCGTCCCGGGCCTCCACCAGGAGGATCAGGTGCCGGAGGGGGGTGTCCGTGGGGATGTGGTGTCCCGTCCGGTCGTTGTGCAGGTCGACCGTTACGGCGAGCCGCCCGTCTTTCCTCCGCGCTTCGACGTTCATGGAGAGGGAATTGCGAAGAAGCTCCGGGCCGACGGTCATGTTGTGGTTGTGAAGGGCGCCAGGATCGCGATCGATGCCGCCCTTTCCGGGCGCCACGTTGGTCAGGGCCTTTCCCTTGTGGATCGCCGGGGAGGACATGTGGCACTCCTGGCACGTCTTTGCCCGGCCGGACTTCGGGTCGGCGTAGGGGCTCTTCAGCCACTCGCCGTACGAGTTGTAGACCACCGTGTCCCAGAAGACGCCGAAATGGCAGGGGGCGCAGTAGCGGCTTTCCTTGAGCAGCGGCAGGTTCGTGTCCTCCTCGGGGACATTGTCGTCCTCGAAGGTGCCGAAAAAGAGCTGCGGCCGCTCCGGGTCGTTTTTAAAGGGTCTGCGGACGGACATGGCCCGGACGCCCGGGACGTCCCGGAAGGGCATCCGGGTGACCGGGTCCAGATGGACGTCCGCCACCTTGTGGCAGAAGTCGCAGTGGACGCCGTACCGGTCGGCGCCCTGTACAGACCGGGGATCGACGTTTTTGGAGAGCGAGGCCCCCGGTACATGGCAGGCGGAGCAGTTTCCGGCGGTGTCCGGAAAGTCCTGGACGAAGCCCGGCCCGTAATACGGCCCGCCCGGATCGGGGCGCTGCGGGAGGAGGGACGTGCTCCAGGCGCCGGTTCCCGGTGCGTAGCGCGTGGCGGGGCTTTTGTTTCCCTTCGTGTCCGTGCCCGCATACATGGTCAGGAAGCGGGGATTGACGGCGGCTTTCATATGCGCGTCCTCAAGGCTCATCGCAATGAGGGACGCATTGTGGCAGGAGGAGCAGCCGTCCTTCCCCACCGGCGGGATCCACTCGTACTTCGCGTTGTCGTTGATCTGGATGCGGATCATCCGGAGCCGGAGGCCCTCTCTCGGGGCCTTCACGTCGCGGGCGATGGCGCAGTACCAGCCTTCTTTCCAGGCGCTGACGCCGACGGGCTTTCCGGCCGGCACGTCCCGGATCACAAAGCTGCCGGCGGCGTCCGAAACGACGAAGTCCTTCGCGCCCTGGATCCGGACGCGGGCGCCGGCCACAGGGCCCCGGTCGTCGTGGACGGTGCCGCTGACCCCGCCGCCCGGTGCCGCCCCTGTTTCCTGCCCTCCCGGGCCCGGCAGGGCCAGAAAGAGGAAAAGCAGAACGGGAAACAGAAAAAAGGCCCTTCTCATCGCCACAGGTCAACCGGAAGAGGCGACGGCATCTGATTCTTGTAGTCGCACCGGCTCGCCGCGGTGACGGCGATCCTCTCCCCGGCTTTCCAGTCCACGGCCCGGTCCAGCCTCAACTCGACGTCCCCCTTGTTCACCGTCGCGTCCTTCGCCAGCCAGGCCCATCCGGTGACCTGCCCGCTCCCGGAATCCATGCGGCGGACCGCCTGGTAGGTTTTTCTGTCGGACTGGACGGGCGTGCTGACGGTGACGACGGACCGGTTCGTGGCGTCGTCCAGCCGGACATCCTTGATCAGCAGCTCTTCGAACTGTTCCGGCAGGGCCGGATCGACGGGGAGCTTTGGGTCCGACGGATAGGCCCAGCCGACGTTCCAGGCCTTGTCGAACGAGCATTTGGGATCGATTTTTCCGCAGTCCGTGTATTTCACCGGGGCAGGCCGGTGGTTCGCGTCGTCCCTCCGGAAATCGGCCGGCAGACCGAACTGGAAACCGAAGCAGCCGCCGCTGGGGCACTCCATGGCCTTCACGGACCACTGGCAGACGGAGTCGTCCCCCTGGAAGTCGATGATGTCCTGCTTCTTGTACTGGCATGCCTTCCTGGTGGCATTCCACTCGCAGAAGGTGGCGGGCCGGCAGGATTCCGCCACCCCGTCGTCGAAGGCCTTCTGGAATTCCCCCATGTCCATGGTCACGGTCAGGATGCCGCTTCCGGCGTCGTAGCTCCGCGTCCAGGAGGCGGGCCAGTTCTTCTGCGCGGCGATGTTGATCGGCTTGATGATGACGGCAGCGTTGTCCGCCCGGGGCTCCGGATTCTGCCCGATCCCCTCGCCCTCGATCGTCCGGTTGAGGCCCACGCGAACCAGGCCGGTGTCGGCCTCGGTCGCGGCCTTGTCCCGGCCCTTCCCGACGTAAAGCTGGAAGGTCACCCGGGTGGCGGGCTTGGCATAGAGGAGGAAGACGCTGTAGCGCTTGCCCTCCTCGAAGACGGTCACGTTTGCCGGCTGTGACCCGCCGGCGATGGCCTGCGTTTCGGTCCTCTGCGTGTCTCCGCTGACGGTCGTGTCGAGGTAGTAGGCGCCGTTGTTGACGATCAGGCTGCTCCGCTGGAACAGGTCGGCGCCCATCATGCGGATGCTCTGCTCGGGACTGGCGTACTCGCCCCGGTTCCAGTCGACCACCCGGTCCAGAGAGAGGGTCGTGCTGTCGCCCCCTTTCGCGAGGCCCTTGGTCAGGCCGGCGGGACTCACGCAGTTGCCCGACGGGTCGATGCGCTTCACCACGCCGTACGAGTACTTGCAGGTTTCGCAGGTGATCCCGCTCGCGATCGTAATGGTCGAATATGCCCCCGGGCCGGGAGCCGACCGGTCCACGCGGGACAGGGTGTGCATCTCCTTCCTGTTGTCGTAGGGATCCGTGATGATGACGGGATCTCCGGCCTGCCAGTTCACGACACCCTTCAGCTTGAAGGTGGTGGCGCCCTTGTCTTTCGACTCGTTATCCTGGATGGCGAGGGAGCTGATGCAGGCGTCGGAGTTGACCCGCCGGACGGTCTTGTAGGCGTCGCAGGCGGCGCCGGAGCAGGAGACCTTGTCCGTGTCGACCGTGACGGTCGTCTTTCCGCCGTTGGCCGGATCCTGGAGCCGGATGCCCTGGATGGGCAGGATTTCCATGGGCTCCGCGAAGGCGTCTCCTGCACTCAGAACAATTGGATCGCCCAGCATGGGCTCGGGGCGGTCGATCAGGTACTGCCGGTAGAGGGGAATGCCGTAGCAGAACCGGTTTTCGCAGAGGGATGCCCACTTGTTGATGTCGTCGCAGGTTCCTTTTCCCCGGCCCGCGCACTCCGGGTAAACGACGGCGGAGACGTAATCGTAGGGGACCTGGAAGCAGGACTGCTCGGAGAGGCATTCCACCGTCTCCCTGGGCGTCTCGAAATACCGGTCCCGGTTCACGGAGATCGTCCAGTCCAGGGTCCGGCCGCTCCCGGAGTCTTTTGCACCCGCCAGCCCGCTCAGGGTGCCGTCGTCGTCGTTCAGCTCCGTCTGGCGGTCGATGTCGGTGAAATCTGTGCTGAAGAGATCCGCCACGGTGCTCCTGTGGAACGTGCAGTACTCGTTCTTCACCTTGGCCGTGTCCACGATGGCGGTGCCCGGCTTGAAGAGCGGGACGATGATGAAATGCCGGATGTCCACGCCGTTGAAGTAGAGGTTCCTCGAATGGAAGGCCGGCGGATAGTAGAACGCGTTGGGCTGCTTCCAGCCGATGGCCGCGTTCGGCAGGATGCACTGCCCGCGGTCTGCGCCCTCCTTGGCCTTCGGAATGCCCAGGCTCCGGTTTCCGGGGCCGTACATGAAGCCGCTGTCATTGCAGATCCCGTTTGACGGATCGCTGCACTTCAGGACGCGCCGTCGGATGTTCAGGAAGGCGTTGCTCTCCTGGTACACCGGCCCGTCGTAGATGTTGTAGAGGCGCTGGTACATGGCGAAGTTGTCCGTCGGATAGCTGACCCCCTCATCCTTCATGAGGCAGTAGGCCTCCCCCCCATCCGCGCATTTCAGACCGGTCCTGTCGCCGATGGCGGGTCCGGCACTGGTCGCGAAGGGATTCTTCGCCTCGTCCTGGGTGCTGCCGATGAAGACGCTGCGCCGCGTGAGAGCCCAGTAGCCGTTGTACACCTGGTCGTAGCTGCCGCCGGAGACCATTGTCAGGCCGCCGTTCAGGACGTCCGTCAGGGCGCTGTCCGTCAGGAGGAACCAGTTGGACCGGAGCCAGATGGCCCCGAAGTTCTGCTGTGCCCAGTGAAAGGACGACGTGTAGGACTGGATGGCGCTGATGACGCAGTTGTCCGTCTGTCCCTTGAGGCAGTACAGGGGGTCGTCGGCGGCGTTCACGGAGGGGCAGGAGAGATCGTCCGGGTGCTTCGGCGTTGTCGCGCACCGCGTCGGCAGGAGAAAGGCCCCGACCGGGACGATGGGATGCAGGTCTTCGAACTGCTTTGCGAAGGGGTTCGCCACGGGATGCAGGGCCGGGCTGTCCGGGGCCTTGTCCGTGTAGACGCCCCGGCAGACACCGGTCGTGTCGACGGTGATCAGCGAGTGCTGGGCCGTGCTGCAGGAATTGCCCTTGAAGCTCCGAATCGGTGCCGTTCCCGACTTGGTGACCTGGATGGCGGCGTAGCCCTCCCACTTCTTGCTCTTGGAAAGGCCGCTGACCAGGGACGGGACGAACCAGTAGCAGGCCCCGCAGGTTCCGGCGCCCGCGGCCATGTTGTTCTCGATCGTGTTGTAGCCGTTCATGATGAAGAAGACCGAGGGGTGGATGTAATCCCCCCCGTCCTGGAGGAACTGCTTGCCGCTCGTCTTGACGTTGATGCCGGGAACCCTGCGGGGATTGTCCCGGTATTCCACGGCGGGGCGGGCATAGACGCCGAGGTTGGCCCGAAGGATGTTGTCCGTTTCCGTCCCCTCGGCGAGGACGTAGCCGTGGCCGATGGACCTGTAGGCGACGTTGCGCTCCAGGGTGACGTTCTGTGCGCCTCTCAGCTCGATCCAGCGGGTCATCGACTCGTTGATGGAGCAGTCCCGGACGAACGTGTTTTTCGGCGCCCGCCGGGTCAGGTGGAAGTTGACCGGGCTGTGGGCCGGCCGGCCGCCCTGCCCGAGCTGGCGGAACTCGACGCCCTGCACCTGGAGCTGCCGGAACCCCTGGCGGACGATCGTGTGGCCCCCGAAGAAGACCCCCTCCTTCTCGGGCATGCCCTGGCAGGTCGAGCCGTCATAGTCGGCACATGCCTCCGAGACGATCCGGATGCTCCGCGACAGGAGGCCCACGGCGGCCCGGGTTTCCACGGACTGCCGGCGGAAGCCTTCCCTGGTGAGGCGGTCCGGGATGTCGTGTTTTGCCAGGGAATACGCCTCTCCGGAGTGCGGGTAGACCACGGACCCCTTCAGGAAGATGTCCGACTCCCGGTTGTCCTTCTGGATGCTCGCAATCGTCTGCACTTCCGAGTGGCCGGGGAGGTAGTCCGTCGTCGTGACGACGATCTGGTCGCCCTCGTCCCAGTCTTCCACGATCCGGTCGAGGTCCAGCTTCAGCTCCTTGCTGTACACGCTGGCGGAGAGCCTTCCCCAGCTCGTGCCCGAATCGCCCGGATCGAGGTCCCTGTAGGTCGCCCCCTTCCGCCCGAAGAGGAGCAGGGTGCCGTCGTAGGACACGGCCAGGACCTTGCGGCCGAAATAGGCGTTCGGGCCCGCGTCGTCATCCGTGGGAAGGGGCTTGTAGGCGTAGAAGTAATCGTCCGGCGCCCCGCCCGGCAGGCCCTTGACCTTCTGGTCGTCCCCGTGGAGCCATGCATCCTCGGGGACGCCGCAGGTGTTTCCCTTCGTCAGGCATTCAATGCCCTTATCCTTTTCACTTCCGTAGAGATGGATCGTGAGGACGTTCTTCAGGTCCTTCTTCCCGAACGGATGGTCCGGCGAGCCGGCGACGAGGCTGCCGCCCTTTTCGATCAGGATGGAGCGGGCCCAGAAGTCGGTCTTCGCGTCCAGGAAGATCAGCTTCCCGCCGTCGACGATGTTGACGTACGCGTAGTTGTAGGTTCCGGGGCCCAGGCAGACCTTTGTGTCGATCGTCCGGTCCTTCCCGAAGTTGGCCTGCTCCATGGCGGGCGTGGTCGTGGTGACGCCCCTGCACTCGTCCTCGTAGTCGTAGGCGGCTCGGGCCGGGTGGGGGAAGGCCAGGAAAAGAATCAGGAAAAGGGCCGGCAGGCAGGAAACCGCGATTCTGCGCCTGGAATAAGGGGGCATGGTCTATCTCCTTCTTTGCAGGGGGATGGATTCGTTATTTATCCGGGGTGGCCGCCTTCTTCGCCGCGTCGGTGACGCCGCCCAGGGCCTCGGCGGCCCGCGCCGCGTTGTCCCTGAACTCGAACGTCCGGATCTCGCCCGTCACGGGGTCGAATTCAACCCGGTGCGAATTGTCCTGGAAGGCGCCGTTCTGGATCTCCAGGACGGCGAGCCGTCCGCACTGCATCAGCTCAACCGGGTGCGACGAGACGAAGGCGTCCTTGGTGATCTCCAGTTTGCACTGCGCCGGGATCCGATAGTACAGCCCTTCCGGACGTTCCGGCTTTCCGTCCTTTCCGGCCCGGGGCCGGCAGGAGCCGATCGTCCAGGACAGCCTGTTCTCCGCGGCCCAGGACGCGATCTGCTTTCCCAGGGCGTCGCCCTGCTCGCCGCCGAACCATTTCGAGAAGGGCGCGCCGTCGAAGGTGAGTTCGCCGAAGCTCTCGCACTGCGCCGCCCCGATCATGATCGGCATCCGGTACTGCAGGGTGAGAAATGCGTCCAACTCGGCCAGGCGGGCGTTTGTTCTCCCGATGACGCCCTCGATGTCCCGGATCCGGTCCGCCGCGCCGTCCTTCCGGTCGGCGATTTCGGCCTCCGCATCGTGCAGCTTTCGCCTCATGGCCTTCAGGTGCTCCTGCAGGAAGCGGTACTCGTCCAGGCTGTCCTTCGCGGTCCGGTTGCAGCGGTTCGCCCCCTGCGACCCGGAGCCCCTCGAGTCTCCCGTGAACCGGAAGGACCGGATCATCGGCTCCTGGTTCAGCGACCGGGTGCCTGCCAGGAGCGACAGGGCGCCCCCGAGGGAAGGCAGCTTGACCGGCGAGATGGCGGAGACGACTTCCCCGAGCAGGGTGGCGCCGCTCTTGACGATGTCCTTTGTGTCGTCTTTCGCTTCATACGTGATGGAGGTCAACAGGCCGTTGTCGATGGTGATCTTCGCCAGGGGGATCGTCTTGGAGAGGCTGCCGAACCGGGAGGAGTCGATCAGGCAGGTGCCGGCGGCCCGGTCCGGTACGATCCGGTGCTCCAGGGCGGTTTCCGTGATTTCGATGCCTCCGCCGCAGTCGGCAAGGCGGAAGGTCATCCGGTAGGTCAACTCCGTTGCCGGGAGATGGTAGGCAATCCCCTTGGCGGGAGCGGAACCTTCAATGGGATGGGAGACGATCCGGGTCGTACAGGAGAGGCAGAAAAAAACGGTGGAAAGAAGCAGGACGGAAGACGCAATACACCTCGATGTTCTTCTCTTCATGGGCCCTCTCGAAAGAAAAAAGATCGTTTCCCTTATGGGGTTGTGTGGCGGGATGGCAGTTCTTGTCTATCACATCGCGGCCCGGATTTCCTGTCTTTCATTGAAATGCCGGCGGGATTTCTATATACCTTGGTCTGCCGCCTGGCCTGAACCGTCCGGCGGCGGATCCGCCCCATCCATCATCGCTGACGGGAGGCCAGATGATCCGGATCAACGCCAGGCATGCCCTGCTTTCCCTTGTCTTCCTTCTCCTGTTCGCCGCAGCGGGAGGAGCCCCGGCCGCCGCCGAGCAGCGCGTGGCCCTGGTGATCGGCAACGCCGCCTACACCTTTGCCGCCCTGAAAAATCCCGTCAATGACGCCTCCGACATCGCCGGTGCACTGCAGCGCCTTGGGTTCACGGTGATCCTGAAAAAGAACGCCGGCCTCCGGGAGATGGAGGAGGCCCTCGGGGATTTCGGGACCCGACTGAAACAAGGAGGCGTTGGGCTTTTTTACTATGCCGGCCACGGGCTGCAGGTCGCCGGGGTCAACTACCTGGTTCCCGTCGGCGCCCGGATCGACAAGGAGTCCGACATCAAGTACGAGGCCCTGGATGCGGGGCGCGTCCTCGACGAGATGGCCAATGCCAACAACGGCCTGAACATCGTGATCCTCGACGCCTGCCGCGACAACCCCTTTTCCCGGCGATTCCGCTCCATGAACAGGGGGCTGGCCGTCCTGGGCAGCGCCCCCGCGGGGACCTTCATTTCCTACTCCACCGGCCCCGGGCAGGTAGCCCTGGACGGGGACGGCCGGAACAGCCCCTATGCGGCGGCGTTCCTCAAGTCCATCCAGGAACCCGGCCTGACCATCGAGCAGGTCTTCAAGAACGTCCGGCACCACCTGGGCCGGGAAACGGGCGGACGCCAGGTCCCCTGGGAACTCTCCTCCCTGGAGGGGGACTTCTACTTCACGCCCGCGAAGGCCGCACCGGGCGGCCGCACCCGCGACCTTGCCGCGGCGGAGGACGCCGGGAATGAGGCGCCGGCCGCGCCGCCGGCCGGGGAAGCCCGCACCTTCACGGACCCGGTGACGGGGATGGAGTTCGTGCTCGTCCGGGGCGGGTGCTTCCGGATGGGAGACACCTTCGGGGACGGGCTGCCCTCCGAGAAGCCCGTTCACGAAGTCTGCCTGAACGGTTTCTACATCGGCAAATACGAGGTGACCCAGGCGCAGTGGCGGAAGGTCATGGGGAAGAATCCCTCCCATTTCAAGGACTGCGGCGACAACTGCCCGGTGGAGAGCGTAAGCTGGACGGATGTCCAGTCCTTCATTGCGGAATTGAACGGCATGGGAAGCCGGAAGTACCGCCTCCCTACCGAGGCCGAATGGGAATATGCCGCGCGCGACGGCGGGAAGGCCGAGAAATGGGCCGGTACCAGCAGTGACGACAAACTGGCCGACTATGCCTGGTACGACGCCAACTCCGGGGACCGGTCACACCCGGCCGGGAAGAAGAAGCCCAACGCCCTGGGTCTTTACGACATGTCCGGCAACGTCTGGGAGTGGACGCAGGACTGGTTCGGGGAGAGCTACTACCCGTCGAGCCCGCGGGACAACCCCAGGGGGCCGGATGAGGGAACGGCCCGCGTTCTGAGGGGGGGCTGCTGGCTGGACCGCGCGCAGGACTGCCGTACAACGATCCGCTATTCCTTCCCGCCCGGGACGGGGTTCAAGAGCATCGGGTTCCGCCTGATCCGGCAATAGGAACGCGGGACGCCCCCTGTTTTTTCAGAAGAGGCCGGGGATGCGTTCCGCGTTTCCCGTCCGCGGATGTGGCCGGAAGCGCGGCCATTCCAAGGACCCGATCCTACAAAACGCAATAGGAGACGGCATGCCTTCCCCGCACGATACGCTCTGGGGGCATCCCAAGGGACTGTACATCCTGTTTTTCACCGAGATGTGGGAGCGCTTTTCCTACTTCGGAATGCGGGCGCTCCTGATCTTCTACATGACCAAGCAACTGATGTTTTCCCACGGCGACGCCTCCCGGATCTACGGCCTTTATACGGGCCTGGTGTACTTCACGCCCTTTTTCGGCGGGCTCCTGGCGGACCGGGTCCTGGGGCAGGGCAGGACCCTGATCATCGGCGCCGTGCTCATGGCCGCCGGGCACTTCGTCATGGCCTTCGAGTCCCTGTTCTACCCGGCGCTGGCCCTGCTGATCGTGGGCAGCGGCGCCTTCAAGCCGAACATCTGCACCCAGGTTGGAAGCCTTTACGAGCCCGGGGATCCTCGGCGGGACCGGGCCTTCAGCATCTTTTACGTCGGCGTCAACCTGGGTGCGTTTCTTTCCCCGTTCGTGTGCGGCACCCTGGGCGAGGTGTACGGCTGGCACTATGGATTCGGTGCGGCGGGGGTCGGCATGGTGGCCGGGCTGTTCATCTATCTGTGGGGCCGTCGCTGGCTGGCGCCGGACAACCTGCAGCGGCAGGCGGTGCCTCAGGGAAAAAGCGATCCGGAAGTTCCCGTCCGGGGCGGCGGCAATGTCCGGCGCGTTCTCGGGCTGGTTGCCGTCTGCCTCGTGGTCATGCTGTTCTGGGTGGCCTACGAGCAGCAGGGGAACACCATCGCCCTGTGGGCCGACGCGGACACGGACCGGCATCTCTTCGGCTGGGAGGTGCCGGCCACCTGGTTCCAGTCCCTCAATCCGCTCTGCATTTTCCTCCTCACGCCGCTCATCACGACGTTCTGGGCGTGGCAGGCCCGGCGGGGACGGGAGCTCTCAACGGCGGCGAAGATGTCCGTCGGCTGCTTTCTTCTGGGACTTTCCTTTCTGTTGCTCGTCCCGGCCGCGTACGCCTTTGACGGGGACGGCGTTCCGGTGAGCATGCTCTGGCTGGTGGGTTTCACGATCGTCCTGACCGTGGGGGAGCTGTACCTGTCGCCGGTTGGCCTGTCGCTGGTCACCAAGATGGCCCCGGCGGGAATGATCTCCATGATGATGGGCATCTGGTGCATGGGCCAGTTCGCCGGCAACTACCTGGCGGGCTATTTGGGGCACTTCTGGGACCTGCTGCCCAAGGAGTATTTCTTCCTGCTGGTCGCCGCTGTGGCCGGAACGGCCGGACTGATCATCCTGGTCCTCTTGAAGCCCATCCGGCGGATCATGGAAACATGACGGGAAAAAAGGGATTTATCGTCCTTTTCAGTTTTTCGATTTTCTTGAGCTTTCGAAAAGGGTCTGCTATTTTCTCCGACGGAGGATGGAGCCATGAAACGGATCAGAGAGAAGAGAGGCCTGGCAGTCTCCTGTGTCCTTGCCGTTCTTGTCTGCTTCCTCGCAGCCGTATCCGTCTACGGGACGGATCAGGCTGCTCCAGCCGCCGCCGGACTCGAGAAGCACCAGAAGGCAGGCCTGACCTGTAAGAGCTGCCACAAGGAGGAGCCGCCGAAGGCCGTCGTACCGGGTGACCAGTGCATGACCTGCCACGGGGACCTGGCGAAGCTCATCCAGAAAAGCAGCAAGGCCGTTCCCAACCCCCACGCGTCCCCCCACATCAACCCGGGCGAACAGCCCAAGTGCGAAGAGTGTCATCACATCCACAAACCGTCGGAAATCAGCTGTCTCAACTGTCACCAGGATTTTAAATACAAAATGCCGTAAAGGCGGGCCTCGGGAGGCGGATCGTTCCGCCCGCGGCTCCCGATCGTGTTTCGTGCGGAAGTGACGAAATCGCGGGGGAATACCTGTCCCTGCCGCCTGTCGCCGTGCCGGCGGAAAGCGGCGAGGGATGCGCGGTTTCGCGGTGTGGACGCTGCACATAAGAAAGGAGGCACCTATGGAGAAGCAAAGGTTCGGTTCCGTAAACAGGAGACAATTTATCCGGGGGCTGGGGCTGGGCGCCGGGCTGCTCACCCTCGGCAGGGTTGACATGGCGCAGGCCGCCCTGCTGCCGAAGGCAAAGAGAACTGAGAAATTCAACGTTGTCGTCATCGGAACGGGGTTTTCCGGGATGGTGGCTGCCGTGGCGGCCGCAAACGCGGGAGCGAAGGTGGCCGTCCTGGAGAAACTGAGCGAAAAAGAGCAGGGCGGCAACTCGAAACTCGCAGGCGGGCTCATCGCGGTGCCGAGGGAGAACACCAAGGCTGCCAGGGACGAGTACTTCGAGGACTATATGAAGAAGAGCTCGGGCAAGGGGAACGCGGCGCTCTCCCGGGTGCTGGCCGACCAGTCCATGGACGCCGTCATGTGGATGAAGGGGCTGGGTGCCGACCTGACCGACCCGATCACCGTGGCGGGCTACCGCGTCAAGAGCGTCGTCTTCAAACCCGGCGCTTACAAGGGGATGCCCAAGGGGCTGGAGACGCTCCGGAAGAACCTGACCGGAAAAGGTGGGAAAATTGTCTATGATACCAAGGCCATGCAGCTGATCATGAGCGACGGGGGAGCCGTCGTCGGCGTACGGGCGAAAGACGCCGCCGGGCTGAAGGACTTCATGGCCGACGCGGTGATCATTGCCGCGGGCGGCTACGGCGGAAACCGCGAGATGCTGGAGACCTTCGTCGATCCCAATGCGGACGACATGATGGTACGCGGCGTAACGTCGGCGACCGGCGACGGGCTGAACATGGCCCGCGAGGCCGGCGCGATGTGGGTCAACATGGGGGGCATGGCCTCTGTCCACGTCGCAGCCGTTTCGCCGAAGAACACGGCGGCGGGCAACCCCTTCATGGCCATTGCATACACCCTGGGAATCAACCGGGAGGGGAAGCGCTACGTCGACGAATCCCTGGGGTACGTCGCCAACGGCAAGGCCTCGATGAAGCAGCCCGGCCAGGTCGTGGCCATGATCTTCGACGAGGAAATCAAGAAGCAGCCGGGTGTTGCCGCATCGATCAAGCAGTTTGAAGGCCTCGGCATCGACATCGTGGAGGCGGACTCTCTGGGTGAACTGGCCTCCAAAATCAGCGTCCCCGCCGCGGCCCTGGAGAAGACGGTTGCCGACTTCAATGCCGCCGTGAAAGACGGAAAGGCCATGGACGCACAGCCTGCCAAGGCCGCCTTCGCCTTCAAGGTCGAGAAGCCGAAGTTCTATGCCTTCTATCCCCTGTCACCGGGGATCACGCTGACCTTCGGCGGGATCAAGATTAACGAGAAGGCCCAAGCCCTGGAATCAGACGGCAAGGTCATCCCGGGCCTCTACGCCTCGGGAGAATGCGCCGGCGGCCTCTACTATGAGGACTACATCGGCGGTGCATCCCTGGCGAACTGCCTTGTGATGGGTCGTATCGCCGGACAGCAGGCGGCCATGACCAAGGCACCGGCGAAGAAGGGCAGGAAAAAAGGCTAAACCGGTTGCTCAAGTCATCAGCAAGGGGGACGGATTTCAAATCCGTCCCCTTTTCTCGATGCCGGTAATCCTGTAAGGTGTATGAGATGGAAAGACAAAAAAAATCAGATTTCAAATCTGAGTTTTTTAAACTTCTTCTTTTGCACAGGCCTTCTTCCACCGCTTCGGTCCGGGGCAGCGGGCCTCTGAATCTTCTTGATTTTATCGAAGAGACGGCTACCATCCGGCCGTCAGACACATCAAAAGGGGCCTTCCCCCGATCCCGAGGCGACGTGTCATGCGGAGACCGGCAATCCCGAAAAGTATCGGCGTCATCCTGCTGATCGTCTTTCTGGCGGCGGCGGTTACGGACGGCCTCGACGAATTCCAGTTCGGCCTGCACAAGGTCAAGGCGATCGGGAATGCCGCTCCCTTTTCGGACGGGGATGCCGAGAGCACGTCGTTGTCCAAGGGGAGTCCCTGCGACACAGCGGCCCTGGACCCCTGGACGTTCAATAATGTCTTAATCTTCGCATATTCCTCGATCTGCATGGACTCTGCGAGTCCGTCAGAGACCTGCCTTGCCTCCAAGTCGGACCGCGCTCCTCCCCGGACGATCCTTTCGTAAGAACGGGAACGTCGTCTAAATCAACATCCAATCCATCGATCCCCCGGGCTGAGCGCCCGGACACCTCCCGGCGGGTGCAAACCGACGCAACCGGAAGACGTTTGTAGATCCATGAAACGCTTCGTCGTTTTCCAGACAGAAAATGATGTGGGAATCCCCGGGGGGTGCGTCTGTGCATCCCCCTTCGGGATGTCCGGGAGGGGCGGCGTCCTCGCCCTGGCGGTCTTTGTCTGCCTGATCCTGTGCGGTCCGGCTGAGGCGGCCGCACGTCCGGACGACATCGTCGGCAAATGGTGGTCCCAGCGGAAGGATGTACAGATCGAGATCTACCGGCAGAATGAGGTGTATGCCGGCCGGATCGTGTGGCTGAAGGAACCGAATTACCGAATGACGGATCCCCGGGGCATGGGAGGAAAGCCCCGAATCGACCGCGACAATCCCGATCCGGCGAAAAGAGCGAGGCCCATCCTGGGACTGACGATCATGTCGGATTTCCGCTTCGCCGGCGACGGCCACTGGGAATATGGGGTCATCTACGATCCGCTCAGGGGATACTCCTGGCGCGGGACCATCAGGATGGTTTCGCCGGATGCCCTGTCCGTCCGCGGCTATCTGGGGATTCAACTGTTCGGAAGAACGGAGATGCTCACCCGCGCGGCATCGCCGATCAGGAAGGTGGATAAATCCGGGACGCCGGTCCGGCCGGAATCATGAACGCCCTTGCCTGTGCAGGGTGCAGAAATAACATGCTTCAAAGGGGAAACATCCATGACCATGAGGAAGAAAGAAATCGAGGATTTGCTGTATCGGAACACGGATTTCCAGAAGCCCGAGTGCCGGAGGCTGGTGAACGCGGTCTTTGAGATCATTCAGGACAGGCTGGAGACCGGTGAAGAGGTCCTGATCTCCGGGTTCGGCAAGTGGTGCGTTCTCGACAAGAGCGCCCGCAAGGGAAGGAATCCGCAGACGGGGGAGACGCTGACCCTCCGAGCCCGGAAAACGGTCAAGTTCCGGAGCTCGAACCTGCTGCGGAAAGAGCTGGATGCAAAGTGATCCGACTGCCGCAGAACAGATCGGTTTATATTTTGTCCTTCAGGCTCGCCAGGTGCGGCATGTCCACCCCCAGCGCCTCGCCTGTCTCGAGGACGTCCAGGTAAAACCTTCTCATCTCTTCCGGATTCGCATCGAGATGGCTGTGGTCCCGGATGCGCTCGTAGTGCGGCACGCCCAGGATTCCACGCCGGAGCAGCGTGGCGGCCTCCGCATCATTCTCGATCAGGAACACCTTCGTGTCCGGGTATTTCCCGCAGTCGACACCCCGCGCGGCCAGGACCTTCAGGGCGTCCTTGACGGACCGGACGCAGAGGATCCAGAAGTCCATCGGAGTTTCTTCCGAGGGGAACTCTCGACGGGAATAAATCATGCCGAGAAGGCCCGCGTTGATCGCCTGGTGGACCCAAAGCCACTCGATGATGTTCTCCTTGATCTCCGGGGAGATACCCGCCCTGGAGAACGTCTTGACGATCCTCCGGAGCCTCTTCGTTTTCTTCCCGTCCACCTCTCCGATTCGGTAAATCTTCTGGATGTTGGCATAGAGGACGCCGTCCCCACCCTTCGCGCCGCTGAAGACGGAGTACCCCCAGAGATAGCGGCTCCTCGGCAGGATCGCGTCGATCTCCGCAAGCCCGTTCCAGTTGGCGCAGAAGATCAGGAAGTCCGCATCCGGGACACGGTCGCGGTACTGCTTCACGGCGTCCGCGACCTGCAGGTGGTTCGTGGCTGCCATGACGAGATCGTACCGGTCACCGGGCGGGATCCCGTCGATGACCTTCGGCCGATAAAACGAACGGTAACAGTCGGCTGGATCCTGGCGGAAATCCATGACGTCCATGGGGACGGCGGCGGAATGCCTTGTCCGGGAACCCTTTCTCACAACATGGGTCACGTCCACGCCGCCCTCCGACAGCACCCACCCGTGCATCAGACCGACGTTGCCCATTCCGATGATCAGTACGCGCATGGTTCCACCCTCCATCGTGATAAAGGGGTCGGATCCCTTTCCCGTGATTTGAAGGAAGCATACCTGATAACAGAAACGGGGAACAGACTTTCATCTGCCCCCCGTTCTTCTTTGTCGCACCGCAATAATGCGTCTGACTCAATTTTTAGGCGACGATGTTCTTCGCGGCGATCCGGCCGAAGATCAGCGCCTTGCCGAAGGCTGTTCCGGTCATGTAGGCCGCGCCGTGGACGCCGCCGATGATCTCTCCCGCTGCATAGAGGCCCGGAACGGGCTGCCCGAAGACATCCACGACCTGGGCCTTCTCGTTGGTGAGGATGCCGCCGTAGGTGCCGAGGATGTATGCCGTCGAGGCGAAGGCGTAAAAGGGCGCCTTCTCGATCTTCACGGGCTTTCCGTAGGCCGCGACGAGGGTCTTCCGGCCCATGGCGTCATTGCCGGAATCCACACCGGCGTTGTATTCCTGGATGGTCTTCTCCAGGGCGTCCGCCGAGACGCCGATCTTCTGCGCCAGTTCCCGGATCGTTGCTGCGCTCTGGATGGCACCCTTCTTTTCCAGGCTGCCGGTTTTGCCGAAAGGATCCTTTTCCCCGGCTGTCCGGATGGATGCATCGTAGATCTGGAAGCCCATGGCGTCTTTCTGGACCAGGGCGGCGTCGCCGACAAGCTTGTAGGAGATCGACTCGTTGACGAAGCGCTTTGCGTCCTTGTTGACGATGATGGCGCCCTGGTAGAACATCAGGGCGAAGTCGTCCTTGATGGTCTGGGCCTCCAGGGAGAAGCCGAAGGTCGCCTTGATGTAGGGCATGTCCTTGATGTCGGCACCCATGGACCATGCCATCTTCAGGCCGTCGCCGTTGGATCCGCGGCCGACCATGGCCTTGGAAAAGGCCATCGGGGGGACGAACTTGGCAAGCATGTCCTTGTCGAGCGAGAATCCGCCGCTCGTCAGGATCACGCCCTTCTTCCCGCCGTAGAAATAGGCCTTGCCCCGCCTCGAAGCCCGTACACCGCGGACCCTGCCGGTCTTGTCGTCCACGACCAGCCGCTCGGCCGCCGTACCCATCATGAACTTGACACCCTTGGCCTTCGCCGCGTCGTTCAGGACCTTCAGGAGATCCGCCGGGACCACCTGGTGGGATCGGGGCACGCTCATTCCGCTGGCGATGCCCAGCTTGACGAACTGCACGCCGGCCTTCTTCAGCCACTCGTATGTCTCGAGCTGGTTGTCCACGTATGCCTTGACCAGAGAGGGCACGTTCTTGTTCTCGCCGACCTTCATCAGGTCCTTGTAGAACAGATCGTTCGAGTCCTTCACGTTTTCCTTCGCCTGCAGGTCCGTCCCCGCGAAGGCCAGGGCGCCGCCGCAGATGAGACTGCTGCCGCCCATGACGGGCATCTTCTCAAGGAGGATGACACTCCTGCCTTGCGATGCAAGCTGCAGAGAAGCGGCAAGCCCCGCCCCGCCCGCGCCGACAATCACAACGTCAGCCTCGGCGTCCCACTTCTTCGGCAATTTTGCCTGGGCATCCTTGGGAGCGAATCCGCCGAACAGGGCCGCCGCGCCTACACCGGCCGCTGTTGCTTTGACGAAGTCCCGCCTGCTTAAACCTTTCCGTTCTGTCATCTTGTCTACTCCTTTCCGGCAGAGAACCGTTCACCCGCGGCAACCATCGAACACCATTGAAGCGGAAAAGCCACGGGGCCGATTCGTTTTCATATGTAAAAAAGTGTACCGGAAAACATTTAAGGGATGTTGGGGCAGGTGTCAATAGACCATAAAAGTCAATATGTTATAAAGTATCTAAGAAGCTTTGTCATTTCTATAATATTCAAAGGCCTGAAAAATGTGCCGACACACCACCATTGCTAAACACATCCCCCGGATCTGAACCGGACAACGGATTGAATCTGTCCCCACTGGCTTCCCGATATGCCAGTGAAGGCAAAAGTATATGATAGAGCTTTGCTATTTCGATATTGTTGTGTTATCCGCTTCACCATGCGGGGATAAACGAAAGATATAGTGCCCGCAACTGGTCGTGAGCAAAGAGAGCAAGCATGTCCTGAACGGGCTCCTTCACGGCGTTGCCGCACGGGCGATGCCGGGCCGATCCTCATCCGCTGTATGTGCCAGAATCTGATCCTGTGCGGAGCCGACAAGTGGACAAGGCTGAGTGCTTTCGGGGATGTTTCCCGGGGCTCGCCGAGGACGCCTGCCGGACTCCGGGGGAGTTGTTCCCCCGAACTCCCGGACGGTGCCGCCGCAGGAGGCTCCGAGACGCGTTCCAATCGAACATCCCCGGAAATTGCCATTCCCAACTTGTCCCGGACGTCACCGTCAGGCCTTTCTCGGCGGCTCGTCGAAGACCGGTTCCGGCAGGGGTTACGGGAAAGGGAGCAATGGAACAGCGGAAGGGACGGGGTATATCGTTCGGCGGTTTGATGGAAAGCTTGAGAGGAGCAGGCGTGTCCATAAGAATTCTGACCTCGGCGGTCGTCAACTTCCTCCTGACGGCGGCCGGTACGGGCCTTCTGAAGATTTTGCCGGCAAGAAACAAGAAGTGTGCGGAAGGGAGTTTCCCGTATGAAAAAGTGACCTTTCTCATGAGCCCGACGGAGCGGTCTTTCCTGGGCGCCCTGGAACAGGCGGTGGCCAGGGAATACCGGATCATGGCGAAGGTTCGCATGGCTGATGTGATCGCGGTGAAGCCGGGCCTGGAAGGGATGGCCCGCCGGATCGCCTTCAACATGATCAAGGGCCGGCACCTCGATTTCGTCGCGTACCATCCCCTGACGTTCGAGGTGATGTTCGTGGTGGAGCTCCACAACCGGGGTCCCATCGAGTCGGAAGGCCTGACCCGGAACGATTTCGTCGACAACGCCCTCCGCAGCGCCGGTATCCCGATCTTTCACTTCAACATGCACCGCTCGTACAAGGTCCAGGAAATCAGGGACACGCTGTCCTGGCGGCCCGTCGCGCTCCACACAAAAGACAGGCCCGAATAGCGCCCCCCCCAAAAAAGCAGGTCGGTTTTTTGTACGGTACAAGCAAATCTTGCCTTTTCTGCTGATTCTGTTTCCCTTCTTATCATCGTTCCCCCTCGCTTTCCGAATTCCCCCATGACAGCCCCGCCGTCTACCGATTCCAATACCTAAAATGACATAACAAATTATCTGCAGGCATTGCGGTATTCCTGTGGCTGTGCTATCAATCTCGCCGTGCGGGAATCCTCCAGAATTTCGTCACCCGCGGTCACCCGTTACCGAAAAACGAACAAGGTCTGATATCGGGCTCCTCGACGGCGCTGCCTGACCGGCAACGCCGGGCATTTCATCATCCGTCGCATTCACCCTCAGCAGAATCTGTACGGAGCCAGACAAATGGACAAGTCGGAACGCTTCCGTGGCTGTCTGATCGGCCTCGCCGTAGGCGATGCCGTGGGGACGACCGTTGAGTTCAGCGCCCCCGGCACCTTCATGCCCCTCGTGAATATGATCGGCGGTGGCCCCTTCGGCCTGGAGCCGGGCCAGTGGACCGACGACACCTCCATGGCCCTCTGCCTGGCCGAGAGCCTGATCGCCTGCCGGTGCATGAACGCCAGGGATCAGATGGAGCGCTACCGCCGGTGGTGGCGCGAGGGTTATCTCAGCAGCAACGGGAAATGCTTCGACATCGGCTCGACGGTCTGCGCCGCCCTCACGGCCTTCGAGAAGACCGGCAATCCCCTGAGCGGCTCCACGGACCCCTTCTCCGCCGGCAACGGCTCCCTCATGCGCCTCGCCCCGGTGCCCATGTTCTTCCACAGGGACGCCCGGCAGGCCATCGACCAGTCCGGTGAAAGCTCCCGCACCACCCATGGCGCCCTCGCCGCCGTCGACGCCTGCCGCTATTTCGGCGCCCTCCTCTGGGGCGCCCTGAACGGCGCCGGCAAGAACGATCTCCTCTCCGATTTCTACTCGCCCGATCCCGGCTGTTGGGAAGCGAAGCCTCTCATCCCGGAAATCGCCGACATCGCCGGCGGATCCTTCAAACACAAGGAGCCTCCCGAGATCAAGGGCACCGGCTACGTCGTCCAGTCCCTCGAAGCGGCGCTCTGGGCCTTCCACAAGAGTGGTTCCTTCGAGGAGGGCTGCCTCCTGGCCGTCAACCTCGGCAACGACGCCGACACCACCGGCGCCATCTACGGCCAGATCGCCGGGGCATACTACGGAGAGAGGGGCATCCCGGAGGAGTGGAGGAAGAAGGTGGCGATGGGGGAGAGGATCAGGGGGATGGCGGAAGGGCTGATGGGGAATGCCTAACGAAATCATACCCTATATCGAGATGTGTCAGCGTGAAGGCGTCAGTCTTCAGCGGGGTATGAATTTCGAGCTCAAAGGCAACCACTCGATAATTCTGATATGGCTCGGAAGAAGATTCTCACTTTGACACCATTATTCCTTGGTCAAAGGGTGGTTCATCTTTAACGCTGGAGAATGTTTAACTGCTGTGCGGTAAGAACAAACTCCAGAATCATGACCGAATTGAGCGAATATAAGTATATAACTTTATATTATTGAAAAATGGGAATGTTATTATATGTTTAATTAGTAAAATATTTCAAGAAAATGAGTAATATCTTATATATTAGAGTTTTTTCCTGAAAAGGATTGCACCGTATTTTCTAGGGGAATGTTCCCTTTCAGATAGAATTCATTTTTTACTGTTGCAATTTTCCCATATTATACCAATTTGGCTTTTGGTCTTTATTATCAAAAAATACCAATCAGCATAATTTCTATTATGCTGATTTATTGATAAAATATTCTATTTACATTCATCATAAAATAATGAAGATTGAATAAAATGTCGGAAAAAGAGAGCTTAGTATATTAATTATTAGGTCGCTGTTGCAAACAGGGGGACGTATGTGGGAGTTCATTAAACAGAACCAATTCGTTGTTGGCGCGCTTAGTGGGAGCTTGGCGGCGTACCTGCTCGGACTTGTCGTTTCTTACTGGCGAAGAGACAAACGCAGGCTTGGCTTTTCTGTGACAAGCAGAAACGTCGTTCAGGCTGGTCCGAAGAAATTAGCCCTTACCTACGACGGGAATTCGATTCAACGACTAGACTCTCACACCGTCCTATTTAGAAACATCGGAAACAGGCCTCTCGGTGCACTACCCGTCAAGATCCAGTGTACTGAGGGTGGAACGGTCCTCGATCACGAGCTTACAGCACCAGACGGGGCATCATTCACATCAACAGCAGGAACTGATCATATTAAGGTGAACATCGATCTCCTAAATCCAGGAGAGACATTTTCAGTTGGCCTCACTGTTGCAGATTCGTCGACAAAGGGCAGCATCAAGGCAGTTGCACGTGCTGAGTTTCTTGAGCTTCGAGAGATCGGGGAACAGGTGAATACCATTGATCTACTTGGAGTGCTATTGCCGCACATCTTCCTGGGAAGTGTGATCTTGGATCTTTACAAGATATCAATCCGAAGAAGGCGTACTATGTAAGCCTAACGACCACATGCAGCGAATCGGCCATAAATAGACCGTTAGATTATGTCCGAGTCATGTATCGGTAAAAAAGAAGGTAATTTATGCAAATATTAAGCAATGATAATATGCGCCCTATAACTATAGGCGATTACAACGCAGGAAGATTTCCAGGCCGAATCTTCATATTAATAGAAGATATTCTTATTTTTACCAAAGAGCCTATAGGCAGTGGTAGTATTTCAGGATTAATGCCTAAAGAGGACAGGTTAAAAAATTCAATGTATTACATATACAAAAATTTTGAATATCTAAAATCTAAGTTAATATTCACTGCTATCTTCAGAACCGTAAAGGACGATAATTTCGATTTAACAGTAAACGACTCTTTCAATATGATAAACAATGTAATTTCCGGTTTAGAAGCGGAATTCCCAGTAGAATATAAAGAAGTGCAGGATATTAATATAGTAAACGAATTAGAGGCGTTGTTAAATTCGCAAATTGAAAAAAGTGGTATGTTAGGGGAGCATCTTCCTCAGATGAGAATAGGATTAGATTTGATAAGTAAGAAATATAATCAAATACATATGTATATTGCTCGAACCATTATAGCACGCAATATATTATTTAACATATCTGAACTTTTAAGTATCAAATTATCAAGATCATCGGAAAAAATTATAAGAAGCATAAATTTCCCCCCAGAATTAAAGCAGGCATGCATAGGAATTCTAAGCTACTTTAGTCATGTTCTTTCAGTCAAATATCCAGAGAAAGATGTTGGCGTAAAGATAGAACAAATAGGTAATAGAGTTGTATTAATAGTGGATACTCCAGAAGGTGAAAAAGAAAGAATAGAGAAAGATTTAAGAGACTATGGCCTTGTGGTAATTGGTGAATTAGCACCAGACCAATTCTTAACAGACTCCTTTGAGGTGCTCAGGCTGAAACAGAAATTGGAAATCGTGGCATTAGAACTCAGGCAAACTAAAGAACTATTATATAGTGAACGTGGCCATTTCAATTCAAGAATCGAATCCTTAGAAGAGGAGGCAAGAAATCTTTGGAAACTGCTTGATGCCCACCAAGATGATAAAAATGAATTGATCTCTATATTAAAAAATTTGTATCTATATGCGAATGAAAGTTCTAGGAAAAATCTTGACACCTTAATAGCGGTTGTAGAAAGAGAAAGTATTGAACGGGACAAGAAAGAGATTAAAGAAATTGTGGAAAGCATAAAGGCTAATGATAAATCGCTTTGGGAACACTTTGAAGAGTTAATAATTAAAGGGGCAATTCAGGGAACTGCTGGCAATGTTCTATATGCGTTTCTACAAAGCATCGCCTTCTCGATACGCTAGTTAGTTAGAAACAGCGCCTAGGAACATTAGTGGCAGTATCCTGACCTCATAGGTCAAACTAAAATATTACAAAACCCGATAATCCGGCCGATCGCTACGCTCTGGATGGTTTCTATGTTACTCTCTTTCAGCCCGTAGTTCATAATATTTATAGATCAACCCGGCTGAGCAGTTGTAGGTGATTTAAACAAAACGAATCCAAGTGACATTGACGGCACGGCACCTTGAGGCCGAGGCGCGATGGATGCCGAGAGCACTGTTCTCCCGCATGAGAGCCCTTCCCAGAGCATGCGTGTAGCCGGCTCAGGAATAAAGTCCCACCAGAAAGCATATCAAATCAGTTCTATGAGACAGCAGGGCATGGCAATTGGCATTTGAAAGTTGACCCACCCTCGGCATTCAATTTTAACTCACACACAAGCGTAGCAGTATTCCGTTCATAACCTTTTCCCTTTGTTTTGACACTCCCAGTGGATGGCATTCATCCAACGGCTGGTCTGTTTTAAGACACTGGGAAAATTGTATGAATGTCAAATAGTCATATGCTTTATCGGTCTGCCAAAAAATCACACCTTTGATACTTTGGTATGAATTCATCCAATAACATGCTCTTAAGTCTCGCCCCTGCAATAAAAGCAGATCTGCAAAGGATGAACTATCTTACTGTACTGAAAGGAGAATTGGACGTGTCGGAGAAAAGACAATCGCTTGCTCCCAAAATATGGCGCAGGTTTTGCGTTAAATTGCTTGGGATATTTTAATCGATACTCTCCACGATATACGGTAAACCATTGATAACGTAGATAGAAATATTTTCGGATCGATATTCGGGAAAGGTTTCTTCTCCACGTTTGATCTCCTCAATCGCCAGAAGCGGTTTCCGCAATCCATC
>CAZODI010000042.1:0-28812 GCA_964578535.1 uncultured Syntrophaceae bacterium | reverse complement strand
GGAGCGTCTCGGGGACGCCTGGCCGTGGAAGTGCCGGCAGGCCCTGGTTGTGAGGGCCGGGGGATGGAGCGCGACGGAAGGCATGATGCGGCTCTGCTCCCGGGAGGATCTGCGCTTGCCCTGGCGATTCGAGCCCGGCGAAATGCCCGTTATGGTGGGGAGAGACGGCCTTGCCTGGGGGCAGGGGATTCATCCCCTGACAGAGGCGGAACAGCCGCGGAAGCGAGAGGGCGACGGGAAAGCGCCGGCGGGTATTTTCTACGTCCGGCGGGCCTTCGGGTACGCAGCGCCGGAGGATGTCCCCTGGATCCGGCTCCCCTACAGGCGGATCACGCCGGAGACGCTTTGCATCGACGACCCGGCGTCGGCCTCCTACAACCGCATCCTGGACAGCGCGGGCATCGAGCCGGACTGGAAGAGCCGCGAGGCGATGCTCCGGGAGGACGATCTCTACCGCCTGGGAGCCGTCATCGAGCACAACGCAGATCCCGTCCTGCCGGGGGCCGGCTCGTGCATCTTCCTGCACCGGTGGCGGGGACCCGCTTCGCCGACGGAGGGATGCACGGCCCTGTCGGCGGAGGACCTGGAGCGGGTCCTGCGTTGGCTCCAAACGGATGCGCAGCCGGTCCTGATTCAACTGCCGGAGGAGGAATACGAAAAAAGGCGTGCCCCCTGGAGCCTGCCCTGAATCAGTCGGCACAAGCGCCGGACACCGCCGGAAAGCGAATCGCCCGATCCCGAACCATATAAAAAAGGGCGCGGGCCCATGACCCTCCGGCCATTCGCCCGCGCCCTTGTCCGTTTGCGGATCCGGTTTGCCTACTGGATGCTCCAGGTCGTCCCGGAGGGACCGTCCTTCAGCACGACCTGCCGGGCCGCCAGTTCCTTCCGGATCTCGTCGGCCCTGTACCAGTCCTTGTTCGCCCTGGCCTCCCGGCGCCCCGCGATGAGCTGCTCGATCTCCGCCACGTCCAGTCCGCGTTTGGCCGCTTCCCGCGCCCGGTCCTCCAGGAGGTAGCGTTCCGGATCCACCAGGAACAGCCCGAAGACCCGGCCGATCCCGTCGAGGGTCTCCCGGGCCTGGCGCAGGACCGCCATGGAGGCGGGCGCAACGTGGAAGGACTTGTCCAGGAGATAGCCGTTCAGGTGGCGGATCACGTCGAAGACGTAGCCCAGCGCCCGGGCCGTGTTGAAGTCGTCGTTCATGGCCTCGGAGAACCGCTCCGGCAGACGGGACAGGACCTCCGCCAGGTCCTTCTCTTTCCCGGCCAGGGAGGACAGGTCGGCCTCCGCTATACCCTCGCCCGCCTTCAGGGCGTCCTGGAGCAGCTTGAGCGTGCTGTAGCACCGGTCCATGCCCTGCCTGGCCTCGGCCAGCGACTCCTCGGAGAAGTCGACGGGGCTCCGGTAGTGGCTCTGGAGCATGAAGAAGCGCAGGACCTCCGGGGCATAACGCCGAAGCATCTCCTCGATGGTGAAGAAGTTCCCCAGGGACTTGGACATCTTCTCGGAGTTGATCCGCACGAAGCCGTTGTGGAGCCAGTAGTTGGCGAAGGGCTTCCCGTAGGCGCCCTCGGACTGGGCGATCTCGTTCTCATGGTGGGGAAAGATCAGGTCCTCGCCGCCGCCGTGGATGTCGAAGGTCTCGCCGAGAAGGCGCTGGCTCATGACGGAGCACTCGATGTGCCAGCCCGGCCGGCCGGGTCCCCAGGGGCTGTCCCACCAGGGCTCTCCTTCCTTGCTGGCCTTCCACAGGGCGAAATCCATGGGGTTCCGCTTCCGCTCGTTCACGTCCACCCGGGCGCCCGCCATCATGTCCTCCAGGTTGCGCCCGGAGAGCTTCCCGTAGCCCCTGAATCCCTCCACGGAGTAGTAGACATCCCCGTCCATGGCATAGGCCAGCCCCTTTTCCTCCAGGGTCCGGATGAGGCGGATCATGCCGTCGATGTTTTCCGTCGCCCTGGGCGTCGCCGTGGGAGGCTCGATGCCGAGGGCCCCCATGTCCTCGTTGTGCCGGGCGATGAATCGCTCCGAGATGTCCCCGATGGTCGTCTTCTCCCGGTTGGCCCGCTCGATGATCTTGTCGTCCACGTCGGTGAAGTTCTTGACGTAGGTGACGTCAAAGCCGGCATAGCGGAAGTAGCGGGTGATGACGTCGAAGACGACGGCGGAGCGGGCATGGCCGATGTGGCAGACGTCGTAGGCGGTGATCCCGCAGACGTACATGCCCACCTTTCCGGGCGCGATGGGTTTGAACTCCTCTTTCCGTCTCGTCAGGGTGTTGTAGAGTTTCAGGGACATGAAAGCTCCTCCGTGGGCAGGCGATCCGTCAGGAAATCGTTACAACGCTTCGCCTGCAGGATAATCGAAACAGCCTGTCCTTGCGATCCGGGGGAGCCGCATCGCATGTCAGGCAGGCATCACGGAAACACGGACAGCATGCCGAGCCCCGCATCCTCCGGGAAACCGCACATCAGGTTCATGTTCTGGACGGCCTGCCCCGAGGCCCCCTTCACGAGGTTGTCGATGGCGGACAGCACGATGACCCGCCCCGTCCGTTTGTCCGCCACGACGCCGATGTCGCAGAAGTTGGTTCCCTTGACCGACGAGATGTTGGGAATGCTGCCCTCCCGGTAGACCCGGACGAAGGGCTCCCGCTCGTAGAAACGGCAGAACAGATCCGTCAGGTCCGCGGTGGACAGGCTCCGCGTCAGGCGGGCGTAGAGGGTGCTCAGGATTCCCCGGTTCACCGGGAGCAGGTGGGGGGTGAACGAGAGGAAGATCTCCCGGCCGGCGAGAACACCCAACTCCTGCTCGATCTCCGGCGTGTGCCGGTGCTGGCCCACCTTGTAGGCCTTGAACCCCTCGTCGACCTCGCAGAAGAGCGAGCCGATCTGGGCCTCCCGGCCAGCGCCGCTCACGCCGGACTTGGAGTCGGCGATGAGCGTCTCCGTGTCGATCAGGCCCTCTTTCAGGAGCGGCGCAAACCCGAGGATAATGCTGGTGGGATAGCATCCGGGATTGGCGACGAAGCGGGCCGACCGGATCTCGTTCCGGTACAGCTCGGGAAGCCCATAGGCGGTTTCCCGGATCAGGTCCGGGGCACCGTGTTTCTGGTACCAGGCCTCAAAGACCTCCACCTTCCGGAGGCGAAAGTCGGCGCTCAGGTCGACGACCTTTTTCCCGGCATCCAGAAAATGGGAGGCCACGTTCATCGCCCCGCCATGCGGAAGGGCCAGGAAGACAAAGTCCGCCGCATTGGCCACCTCTTCCGGAGAGGCGTCGAGAAAGGTCAGGTTTGTCCGGTCCGTAAAGACGGGATAGAGATCGGAAACGGCCATTCCCTTGTATTGCCGGGACGTGACGGCCGTGACTTCCACATGGGGATGGTTCAGGAGGATCCGCAGAAGCTCCTGGCCCGTGTATCCGCTGGCTCCGTAAATACCGACTTTCATGGATCGCCACCAGGAATCTCCGGCTTCGGCGAACGCCGGATTGAGGGAATTAGAATGCCCGGAAGGGGCGGAAAAAAAAAGGGAGGCCCGAAAGCCCCCCTCTCCGTTAGCGCTTGGAGAACTGGAATCGCTTCCTGGCCCCCGGCTGGCCGTACTTCTTGCGCTCCTTGATGCGGGAGTCCCGGGTCAGGAATCCGGCCCGCTTCAGGACGGAGCGCAGATCGGCGTCGAAGTCGATGAGCGCCTTGGCAATTCCGTGCTTGACGGCTCCGGCCTGGCCTGCGCTGCCGCCGCCGTTCACGTTGATGTAGAAATCGAAAAGACCCTTCTTTCCCGTGATCTCCAGCGGCTGCTGGATCAGCATCTTCAAGCTGTCCCGGGTGAAGTAGTCGTCGAAATTGCGCTTGTTGACGACCAGCTGGCCGGTTCCTTCCTTCATGTACACCCTGGCGATGGCCGTTTTCCGCTTGCCCGTTGCATAGAAGCGTTTTTCCATGTTCCTCTCCAGATCGAATCTTCCCTGCTGTTTCCTACAGCTCGAGTGTCCTGGGGCTCTGGGCCTCATGGACATGGGTGCTGCCCTTGTAGATCTTGAGCTTTTTGAGCATCTGCCTTCCCAGGGTGTTCTTCGGAAGCATGCCCTGGACAGCAATGCGGAGCACCTCTTCCGGCCGGGTCTGCAGGAGTTTTCCCGCCGCAATGGACTTCAGTCCTCCCGGATAACCGGAGTGCGAGTAATACATCTTGTCGGTGAGTTTCTTGCCCGTGAGAACCACCTTGCCGGCATTCACAACAATGACAAAATCCCCTGTATCCACGTGAGGCGTATAGACCGGTTTGTGCTTGCCCCGCAGTCGCGATGCAATCTCGCTGGCCAGCCGGCCGAGCGTCTTTCCCTCGGCGTCCACGACGTACCAGTCCCGCTGTACGTCTTCCTTTTTGGCGCTGTATGTCTTCATCGGATGATCACCAGCCATGTAAAATTGAAAGGTGGAACCTACGCAATCCGGGTGGGTTTGTCAAGGAAAAATCCTTGTCCGGAATGCTTGCGGAAACGCGGGCGGGCTGTTATCCGCGCTCCGCGCACGGGGCTCAGAGGCCGTACAGGGAGAGCTTGACCGCATAGACCCGGTCCGGCTCCTCCACACCGTTCGCCAGGTAGGTGACGTTGTCGGAGAAACTGACCCTGATCTCCCAACATTGCCGCCTGTACTGGAGGCTGTACGTCCGTTCCACGTCCTTGTTGTCCAGGCGGTTCCGGCGATGGGTATACATGATGTCCAGGGATGGCGTGATGACGGCCTTAATCGTCAGATTCAACTCCTCCAGGGTATCCTTCGTGTATCGGTATCCCGCCGTGATCGAATCCTTTCGTGCGTCGGACAGGGTCAGATCGTAATTGGTCTGCGTCCATCCTCCCGTGTTGACGTCCAGCTTGTTCCGGGCCGCAAAGGTCAGGTAAGAGATCGGTGTAAGGTCCAGTTCCATGTCCATCACGCTGAAGGGCCTGTTTCCCGCCGACCCCACCTCCATGGTCCGCCGCGCCTCGATGATGTCGAACGTCTGGGCCAGCTTCAGGCGGACCCATTCCTGATAGGTCGTTTTGCCCGTTTTCCTGTCCTTGCGGCGGGCCGTAAGGGTGTTTGTCACGGAATACGTGATGGCGTTCATCTCGCTGACCGCGGTGGCAAAATCGGGAATGTCCGCCTGGGCCGTATTCGGGATATAGCCGTACGTCACCTCCGGTTTGATGGCATGGCGGATCTTGTCCACGCCCAGCAGGTTGACGGAAAAGATTTTCTGGACTTCCGTCGACATGGTGGCTCCCATGTGGAAGAGTTGCCGCTCTCCCTGGCGGGTGTCCGTGGTCAGGCTGACGCCGTCGTCCCGGCTCCAGAACGTCCCCTCCCAGCTCATAAAGGGCTTGACCTGGAAACGCTGGAATATCGTCTTCGGCAAGCTGATGGTCGGCTTGACGTCCAGCAGGTGCCCCTTCTGCCCGGTGTTCCGGTAGAAATAGTCATAGATGCCGTTGAACTGGACGTACAGGGGCGTGTCCGGGATCTGCTGCTGCGTGGTGGTGAAGGTGATCTCCGGGTAGCGCTGCAGGGTCGCCGCATTGGTCGACTTGGTAAAGTCGTCGGTATAGCGGATGGCGGCGGTCAGGTTGGCGTTGGTCCAGTCCTTCACATAACGGATGCTTGAATCCAACTGGGTCAGGGATTCATTCGCCAGGAAAGAGACCCTCCGGAAACGGTCCGACGGATCGCTGGAGTAGGAAGACAGGAAATAGTTGTGGGATGAGAAATCCCGGAAGTAGAAGGCGTCGGAGACCTTGGCGATGTCCGCCCGAATGTAGCTGTTGTTCGCGAACCGGGTCTCATGATTCCACCACAAAGCCCACCTGCGCTGGCCCGATGACCAGTTCCGGCTTATGAAACCGAGGTCCTCGCTGATCTCCTTCCGGTCACTGAGGACATCGCCGTAAAACGTGCCGAAAGAGCCGCCCGCCGTAACATACCGCACTTCGAGCCCTTCCTGGACTCCCCGCTTGGTCATGACGCGCGTGTAAAGCGTGGCGTCCATGTTCTTGGTCGCGGCCCAGTAGAACGGTACGTCCACATCCACGCCCAGCTTATCTCTTGAATAGCCGAAATAGGGCAGGAGAAAGCCGGTCTGCCGCGTCGTCTTGGCCGGAAACATCAGGAACGGGGTATAGATCACAGGCTGGTTCCGCACCTCGAAACGCCCGTGATAGATCTTGCCGTACCCGTCGACGGTGACGTCAAGCTCCTGGCCGGTAAACCGCCAGTCGGGCCTGTCCCCGTCACAGGGTGTGGCCGAGACATTCTCCACCCGGTAGGTTGCCTCGGCCCGCTTTTCGATCCGGTCTCCCTGGACGTACATGTGATTCTTCGCCAGGAACAGGCGGCCCTGGTATATGACCCCCGTCTTGGCCTCGATCTTGAGCGTCCCCCTGTCTCCCTCCAGGATGTCCCCGTCGCCGAGGATCAGCACGTGCCCCTCCGCCGACGCCTCGTCGGTTGTCCGGTCGATGCGGACCTTCTCCGCCACGAGGACGGTACTGTCATAGGTTACAAAAACATTGCCCGCTGCCAGATATGCCTCCGGGTCCTGTTCATATCCAAACCGGTCCGCTTCAACCTGGACCGGCCCGCCCTTTCCGGCAGGCGGGGGAACGCTCTCCTCATCGGGGTACAGGACATACCGCGCAGGGTCTTCCGCTGCAGGAGCCCCAGGCTCCGGCCGCGAAATGAACAGGGGAAGAAATCCCGCCCGGGTGACCTTGAGAAGAAGCGGCTCGCCGGGCAAACCGGAGATGGAAAAACGACCGTCGTGGTCGGTTTCGACCCGGGTCTGGGGCCTGTGAACCATCTCCACCCGGGTCTCGGGAAGAGGTTTACCAAAAGGATCCGTTATGATTCCGGAGAGTGTCACAGAGACCTGCGCCGCATGGACTTCGCTTTCCGCATCCGCTTTTTCCTGCCGGACGGGTTTCTCCACCCCCGGGTCATTCGCATCTCCCGATATGGCACCGTTTTGCGTGGAATCTGTTGACGAAATCGTCGAAACGGGGGCCGCGGGCTCTACAGCCGCAACAGCGATCAAAGGAATGAAGACAGGAAAGAGAAGAAATAGAAACAGGAAAAGCGTAATGATGCGGTTGTCTTGGCCTGCACCCATGGGTCCCGTTCTCGGTTGTAAGCGGATATCCTTAGTACATTCCTGAATTTACGGAGGGCTTTCCCTATCATATTCTGCCGCGGGAGGGAACAGCTTTTTCATGGCACCGACAAGATAGAGCGAGCCGGTCACGCAGATCAGGCCGTGCTTCCCCGCTTTTTCCCGGGCTCTCTGCAAGCCCTCCCGGGGATCCGGGCAGATGTCGAACGGAACGGACAGAATACGGGAGGCGAGGTTCCGAAGCTCTCCCGGAGGCAGGCCCCTTTCCGAAAGGGTTTCGGTCAGAATCACTTCCGATGCCACGCCGCACATTTTTTTCAGCATGGTAGCGGCGTCCTTGTCTTCCAGGACGCCGAACAGGAAGACCACCGGCCGGGAGGCCGCTTCCCGTTTGAGGTCCCGGCAGAGAACGGACATGGCGGCAGGATTGTGGGCTCCATCCAGGATGATCGTCGGATCTCCCGGAATCGTTTCCATCCGTCCGGCCCAGTGTGTCATGGCCAGTCCGGTCCGGATCGACGCCATGTCCACCGGAAATCCACGCTCGGCCATCACCTCCAGGGCGGCGATGGCGACGGCGGCGTTATCGATCTGATGCCGTCCCCGGAGCGGGCAGGGCAGGGATCGCTCCCTCCAGATCCGCCCCCGATATGAAAAGCTTTCCCTGCCCGTGGGCCGGCCCTTGAAATCCCGCCCCAGTCTAAAGAGTGTTGCATTCCTCCGCCGGCACTCCTCATCGAGAACACGCCGAACCGACGGCTGGTGCACGCCGGTGACGCAGACCCCCTCCTCCCGGATGACACCCGCCTTTTCAACGGCGATGCTCCGGAGCGTCCTGCCCAGGTAAGCCGTGTGCTCCAGGCCGATCGTCGTAATCACCGAGACCACGGGGTCCGCAATGACATTGGCGGCATCGAGCCTGCCGCCCATTCCGACTTCAAGGACGGCGACATCGGCAACGGCACGCCGGAATTCGAGAAACGCGATGGCGGTTAGAAACTCGAAATAGGTGAGGTGGTCTCCAGGAAGTTTTCTTCTTATTGCTTCAACGTGATGGGAAAAATGATCCTTCCCGATCCAGCGGCCCGCAACCTGGATTCTTTCCCGCAGGTCCACCAGATGAGGGGACGTATAGAGGCCGACGCAGAGTCCCGCGGCCTGAAGAACGGAAGCCATCACGGCGGCGACGGACCCCTTTCCGTTTGTTCCCGCGATGACGACGGAGGGGCAGGCCTCCTGGGGGCTGTCCAGGCGGTCCAGAACGCGCTTCAGACGGTCCAGGCCGAGCCGGATACCCATTCCGCCGAGGCTGGAGATGTACTGAAGAGATTCCTGATAGGACATGATCGAAACACACCGACGAGGTCAATAAGAAAAAGCCATGGATCCGGCGGATTCGATACGCCAGCCCATGGCCTTCCCGAACCTGATGATGACGTCCTGCCCGGCTATTCGACCTTGAAGACCTCGTCTCCGGGCCGGACCCGATCGGGCACCTTGATCCCGATGTAATCGCCGGCTACGGCCGTTTCCACTTTCTGATTGTTCACTTCCATGGAATCGATCACCAGCGTCAAATCCGTTGTATGGCCGAAAAACTTGATGGATTCCCCGACCTTGAGTTCCCCGTCCGTGATTTTGACGGCGGCGACGCTTGGTTTCGCAAAGAACTTCACAACTTCTCCGATTTTGATATCCGCCATGGTACCTCCTTTCGCCGGTTATCCTTTTCGGGATATGAACCCGTTTTTTCCCGTTTTGGTTACGTAGCTCCGAACCTGGAAAAAGACAAGAAAAAAGAGAGGCAGGCCTCATCGGCCTGCCTCTCGATGGTTCACTGTACAGCCGGCCCGGCCGGCTGCAGATCTATGACGCCTTCTGCCTGGGCTTGGATGCCTTCTTGGCCTTCTGCGCCTTTTCCTTCTCTTCCCCGACGAACTCGATGAGGGCCATGGGAGCGTTGTCCCCCGTCCGGAAACCAGTCTTGACGATTCTCGTGTAGCCTCCCCTGCGATCTTTGAACCGCAACGAGATCTGTTCGAACAGCTTCTCCACGACATCCCGGTCCCGCACATAGGCGAGGGCCTGGCGCCGGGCATGCAGATCGCCCCGCTTTCCCAGCGTCACCATCTTTTCCGCGATGCGACGCAGTTCCTTCGCCTTGATGTCCGTTGTCTCGATCTTTTCGTATTTCAGGAAGGAAGTAACCATGTTGCGGAACATGGCTTTCCGGTGGCTGGAGGTCCTTCCGAGTTTCGTTGTCAGTTTCCGGTGACGCATGAGTCCGGTCCTTTCCTCTACGGCTGGTTAACTGTCACGGCTTCCGCCGATCTCATCCGCATCGGCGGCCCGGTTCCAGGGTGGGAATTCGAGCTTCATCCCGAAATTCAGGCCCATTTCGTCCAGAATCGTCTTGATTTCGTTAAGCGATTTCCTTCCGAAATTCTTCGTTTTGAGCATTTCCGCTTCCGACTTCTGGACCAGCTCCCCGATGAGCTTGATGCCTGCGTTCTTCAGGCAGTTGGCCGAGCGCACGGAGAGCTCCATGTCGTCGACACTGCGGAGCAGCATTTCGTTGACGTCCCGCTCCGGTTCCTGCGCAGGCGCTTCTTCTTCCTCCACTTCATCGAAATTGATGAAGGTGTCCAGTTGATCCTTCAGGATCTTCGCGGCGTACGCTACCGCATCCTCGGGCAGAACGCCTCCGTCGGTCCATATCTCGAGAATCAGCTTGTCGTAATCCGCCACCTGGCCGACACGGGCGTACGTGACGGTGTAATTGATTTTCTTGATCGGCGAGAAGATTGCATCGATGTTGATCGTCCCTTCCGGCTGATCGACATCCCGCTCCCGCTTCGCCGGGACATAACCCTTTCCCGTCTTCACGACCATGGAGGCCGAAAACGGCGCCTCTCCCGACAGGGTGGCGATGTAGTGCTCCGGGTTGAGCACGTCCACGGTTCCATCCGTTACGATGTCCGCTGCAGTTACGGGGCCGCTCTTTGTGCGGTCAATGGTTACCGTCCGGGGACCCTCGCCGTGCATCTTGAAACGCACACCCTTGATGTTGAGGATGATATCCGTCACATCCTCTTTCACCCCCGGAATTGTGTCAAATTCATGAAGGACACCGTCGAACTTTACGGAAACAACCGCCGCACCCTGGATGGATGACAGAAGCACCCTTCGCAGGGCGTTGCCCAGCGTGATGCCAAATCCTCTCTCCAGGGGCTGACACGTGAACTCTCCATAGGAACGGGTATGCGTGCCCTCATCGCACTCGATACGTTTGGGCCGTATCAGACTGCGCCAATTGCTTTGCATAGACGTGATTTCCTTTCCGCCACTCTCAAGCCGGGCCGTCAGCCGTTATTTAGAATACAGCTCGACGACCAGCTGCTCCTGAACGGGCATGGTGAGTTCTTCTCGGCTGGGAAGGGCCTTGATGCCTCCCCGGAAGTTCTCCTTATCCAGTTCCAGCCAGGAGGGAACCCCCCGCCTGGCCACTGTCTCCATGGCCTCGATGATTCTTTCCACTTTCCGGCTACCCTCTCGAATCTCGATCGAGTCACCGTTTTTCACCAGGTATGAGGGAATGTTGACCGGTTTGGAGTTCACCAGGAAATGGTTGTGCCGGACCAGCTGGCGGGCCTCCGTCCGCGAACTGGCAAAACCCATCCGGAACACCATATTGTCCAGTCTGCGCTCCAAAAGAACCAGCAAATTGGTTCCGGTGATGCCTTTCTGCCGATCCGCCATCTCAAAATAACCGCGAAACTGTTTTTCCAATACTCCGTACATCCTCTTCAGTTTCTGCTTTTCTCTCAACTGGACGCCGTAATCGGAGAATTTTTTCCGAATCTGACCGTGCTCGCCCGGTGCATAGCCGCGCCGCTCGTATGCGCACTTCTCACTGTAACAACGGTCTCCCTTGAGGAACAGCTTCAGTCCCTCTCTCCGGCACCGCCTGCATGCGGATTCCGTGTATCTCGCCAACGGTTCCTCCCTCAGCTCATCTGCAAATATTGTTGGAAATCTGCCCGGCCGAATCGCACCCGGGTCTTACACGCGTCGCCTCTTTGGCGGACGGCATCCGTTATGGGGAATCGGGGTGACGTCCCGGATCAGGCTGATATTCAGACCGGCAACCTGGAGCGCCCTCAGGGCCGACTCCCGCCCCGCACCGGGCCCACGCACATATACCTGCACGGTTCTCATTCCGTGTTCCTTGGCCTTCTTGACCGCATCTTCCGCCGCCATTTGCGCCGCGAACGGGGTGCTCTTCCGGGAACCCTTGAAACCCTGGACTCCCGCAGAGGACCAGGCGATCACGTTCCCGCTGAGGTCCGTAATGGTTATGATCGTGTTATTGAACGTCGACTGGATATGGGCAACCCCTTCCGCGATGTTCTTTTTTTCCTTCTTCTTGCCCGTCTTTCGCGCTGGCCTAGCCATGATTCCTCCGTAAGCGCTTGGTCGCTACTTTTTCTTGGCTCCGACACCCCGCCTTGGGCCTTTTCGGCTCCGGGCGTTGGTTCGGGTACGCTGTCCCCGCACGGGCAGTCCTTTCCTGTGCCTCAAACCGCGATAGGACCCCAGATCCATCAGCCTCTTGATGGCCATGGATATATCCCGTCGAAGATCTCCCTCCACCTTGTGGTCTCGGTCGATGATATTACGGATGGCGGTGATCTCACCGTCCGCGAGGACATCCGTCTTCGTCTCGGGAGCGATCCCCGCTTCCTTGAGGATCTGCAGGGACTTCGTCCGACCGATGCCATAGATGTAGGTCAGGGCAATCTCCATCCGCTTGTTTTTCGGCAAATCCACTCCGGCAATGCGCGCCACTGAAAACCTCCTGGTACGAATTATCCCTGACGCTGCTTATGCTTCGGATTCTCACAGATGACCCTGAGCACGCCACGCCTCTTGACGATCTTGCACTTGTCACAGATTTTCTTCACGGAAGACCGCACTTTCACGACATTCCCTCCCTGCTGTCCTGCCGCCCCTTCCCTGCTTGACCCGGGGCGGCTCGCTGGCCGGGCTACTTTGCCCGATATATGATCCTTCCACGGGTCAGGTCATATGGCGAAAGCTCCACAGTGACCCGGTCGCCCGGCAGAATCTTGATAAAATGCATCCGCATCTTCCCGGAAATATGAGCAAGAACACGGTGACCGTTTTCCAGTTCCACCCGAAACATGGCGTTCGGCAGTGGTTCCACAACCCTGCCTTCCACCTCTATGGATTCTTCCTTTGCCATGGCTCTGTACCGGCTCCTCCCAATCTCCTGCAGAAGACTCCGCTCTTACTGAAGGCGGCTCAAAATCACGGGACCGTTGTTTGTGATGGCGATGGAATGTTCGAAATGGGCGGACAGCCTTCCGTCCGCCGTCACGACCGTCCATCCGTCATTCATCACCCGAACCCGCCATCCGCCCTGATTTACCATGGGTTCGATGGCCAGCACCATTCCCGACTTCAACTCGATCCCGCGCTTCTCCACGCCATAATTCGGAATCTGGGGTTCCTCATGCAGCGCCCGTCCGATTCCGTGACCGACGAAATCCCTTACAACGGAAAAGCCGGCGGTCTCCACGTGCTTCTGGACGGCAGCGGAGATGTCTCCCAGCCGCTGACCGCTTCTCGCCTGTTCAATTCCCTTGTAGAGGCACTCCTCGGTAACGCGGATCAGCCTTTTTGCCTCTTCGGAAACCTCGCCCACGGGAACCGTGATGGCGGCGTCGCCGTAAAACCCCTTGTAAAGTGCTCCGAAATCCAGCCCGACAATGTCCCCGTCCTTAAGAACTCGGTCGGACGGCATCCCATGAACCACTTCTGCATTCACGGAGGCACAGAGCGAAAAGGGATAACCCCTGTATCCCTTGAAGGCCGGCTTCGCTCCCCTTTTCCTGGCCAGCATTTCCGAGTGTTGGTCCAGTTCCCGGGTGGTGATCCCCGGCTTCACCATGATCGCCAGTTCGCCGAGTATTTCCGCCACAATCCTATTGGCGCAACGAATGGTTTCTATCTCTTCCGGCGATTTCAGGATAACCATGACAGCCGTCGAAGCCTTCCGTTTTCAACGCCGCTTTGCCAAGCGGCCTTTTTTCAGGAATCCTTCGTACTGCCGCGTCAGAAGATGTGTCTCAATCTGACCCGCCGTGTCCAGAGCCACACCAACCACGATTAATAAAGCGGTTCCACCGAAATAAAATGGAACGTTGAAGTTGCTGATCAGGATGCTTGGCAGCACGCACACCGCGGAGACATAAATCGCACCTCCGAAGGTCAGTCTCGACAGCACGGCGTCGATATATTCGGCCGTTTTCTTTCCCGGCCGGATACCGGGAATATAACCGCCATATTTCTTGATGTTGTCTGCCACGTCGACGGGGTTAAAAACAACCGCCGTGTAAAAATAACAGAAGAAGACGATAAACCCTATGTACAGAAGCTCATAAGCCATCCTGCCCGGAACCAGCGCATCGGAAACTACTTTCATCCAGGGATGGGTAATGAAGTTGGCCAGCGTCGCCGGAAACATGATGATTGAGGATGCAAAAATGGGCGGAATGACGCCTGCCGTATTTACTTTCAGCGGGAGATGCGTTGTCTGTCCCCCGTAAACCTTCCTCCCCACGACCCGCTTGGCATACTGGATCGGGATCCTCCTCTGTGCGCTTTCTACGAAAACAATCACGCCGACCACGCCGATCATCAGAATGATCAGAATAATAATGAAGAATATTCCCATTTCTCCGCTGGAAAGCAGCCGGAACGTGTTGAAAATCGCCGCTGGAGCCCGGCAGACAATTCCTGCAAAGATGATCAGTGAAATACCGTTTCCGATTCCCCGCTCCGTGATCTGTTCACCCAGCCACATGATAAAGGCTGTGCCCGCCGTCAGGGTGATCATGGTCATCAGGCGGAATCCCCATCCGGGTTCGAGGACGATGGATGCGCCGGTGGGCCCGGCCATGCTTTCAAGTCCTACAGCGATTGCGAAACCCTGGATGATGCTCAGCAGAACCGTACCGTACCGGGTGTACTGGGTGATTTTCTTTCTTCCGGCCTCACCTTCCTTGGATAGCCTTTCCAGGTGAGGAATGGCGATGGTCAGGAGCTGCAGTATGATGGAGGAGCTGATGTAGGGCATGATGCCCAGGGAGAACACGGAGAAGTTGCTCAGTGCTCCTCCCGCAAACATGTCAAAGAGCCCTAGGAGAGATCCCCTGGCATGCTCGAAAAATGCGGCCAGCGCCACGGAATCGATGCCGGGGGTTGGAACGTGTGCCCCGATCCGGTAAACCGACAACAGCAAAAAGCTGATGAGGATCCTTTTCTGGAGCTCCGGGATCTTCGGGATGTTTGATAACCCGCCTATCAAGATCAGGCCCCCTCGACGACGGAGCCGCCGGCGGCAAGAATCTTCTCTCTGGCCCCCCGACTGACCATTTCGATTTTCACTGACAGGGGCCTGTCAAGCGTTCCTTTCCCGAGAACCTTGATCCCGTCACCGGCGTGATGAACGAGACCGCTCTGGATCAGGAGTGATTCATCGATGATCGATCCCTCAGGAAAGCGGTTCAACTGGCCGATATTGATGATTGTGATATCCTTGCGGAACGGATTCCTGAATCCCCTTTTGGGAAGTCTGCGGTACAGAGGCATCTGGCCGCCTTCAAATCCCGGATTCCTGCTGCTCCCGGAGCGCGCGTTCTGCCCTTTGTGCCCCCGGCAGGACGTCCCACCGTGACCGGACCCTTCGCCCCGGCCGACACGTTTCTTTTTCTTTCGCGAACCCTCGGAGGGTTTCAATGATCCAAGATTCATGAGTTGCGAACCTCGATTTCTTCCACCGAGACCAAGTGGATCACCTTTTGTACCATTCCACGAATGGCCGGTGTGTCTTCCAAGACGACGGTCTTGTTCATCTTTCCCAGCCCGATTCCCTTGAGAACCTTGCGATGAGCCTCCGGCCGTCCTATATAGCTCTTGATCTGCGTAATCTTCAGTTTCTTATCCACGGCTGTATCTCCCGGTTCCTCAGGACTTTCCCCTCAGAGCCGCAATGTCCTCCGGCCGCTTCAATCGTGTGAGCCCCTCCAGCGTGGCCTTCACCAGATTGTGCGGGTTGTGGGACCCCAGGCATTTCGTCAGAATGTTGTGCACCCCGGCACACTCAAGGACGGCCCTCACGGCGCCGCCGGCGATCAACCCGGTCCCTGCGGAGGCGGGCTTGAGCAAAACCTTTCCCGCTCCAAACTCACCAATGACCTCGTAGGGAATCGTCCCCCCGATAACCGCAACGGGAACCATGCTTTTCTTCGCCTGCTCCATCCCCTTGCGAATCGCTTCCGGCACTTCGTGCGCCTTTCCGAGGCCGGCTCCCACCGAACCTTTGCCGTCGCCTACCACAACAATGGCGCTGAAGCGAAACCTTCTGCCGCCCTTGACGACCTTCGCCGTACGGTTGATGGTAATGACGCGGTCGAGGAGCTCCGACTCCTCCATGCCTCTCTTCTCCAAGGACCCCTTCCTTCCTTCAAACTCTCGGCTCATATTAGAAATCCAGACCGGCCTCCCGCGCCGCATCGGCCAGGGCTTTTACCCGGCCATGAAAGAGATAAGCCCCTCTATCGAAAATGACCTGCCGGACACCCAGATCAATCAGGCGGCTTGCCACAAGCTTGCCTACCTCCCGGGCTGCGTCCTGCTTTTTCAGGTCCGTCACGCGGCCGCGAAGGTCCGCATGCAGCGTGGAGGCCTCCACCAGCGTTCTGCCTTCCTTATCGTTGATGGCCTGCACGTATATGTGCCTCGAACTGCGGAACACGGAAAGCCTGGGCCTGACACCCGTGCCGAAGATCTTGGCCCGAACCCTTTTCTTCCGCTTATCCTTGACCTTCTGAATCCTCTTGGACGACAATGGTTCACCTCTCTGTCGCGGTGCCTCGGCGTTTACTTGGAGCCGATGGATTTCCCAACTTTCCTACGTACGGTCTCGCCGACATACCGGATCCCTTTTCCCTTGTAGGGCTCCGGCTTTCGGAGCGCCCGGATCTCTGCGGCTACGCGGCCGACCAGTTGCTTATCAATCCCCATGACAAGCAGGTTCACCTGCTTGTCTATTTTTACGCTGACGCCTTCCGGAATCGTATATTCGAGGGGTGTGGAGTATCCGACAACGAGCTTCAACCGGCTATTGTCAACCATCTCGGCCCGGTATCCGACCCCTGCAATCTCCAGTTTCCTCTCAAAGCCCGTACTGACACCCGTCACCATGTTGGCAACGAGGGTTCGTGTCAATCCGTGGAAGGATCGATCAAAGCGATTGTCGGAATTTCTCTGGATTGTGATCTGATTGTCCTCCACGACCATCCTAACTCCGCTGGGAATCGATGCCGAGAGGCCCCCTTTCGGACCGTCCACCCGGACCGTGCTTCCTTCCTGATGGATTTTTACTCCGTTGGGAATCGCTATTGGTTTCTTACCAATCCTGGACATGGAATGCGTTCTCCTGCACCTTGCTTTCCGCAGTGCCTGTTACCAGACGCTACAGATAACTTCACCGCCAACGTTCTGTTCCCTCGCCTCCCGATCGGTCATGACGCCCTTGGACGTGGACAGAATCGCGATGCCGTAGCCGTTCAGAACCTTCGGGATCTTTTCACAGCCTACATAAACCCTTCTGCCTGGCTTACTTACCCTCTGAATGCCGGTGATAACCGTTTTTCTGGGATCCGGATAACGGAGATACACCCGCAGGAACTCCATCCCTTTGCTGTCCTTCTTCACATCGAATCCGCCAATGAATCCGGACCGCTTCAACACCTTGGCGATATCCAGGTTGATCCGGCTGAGCCGAACATCAACGCTTTTAAAATGAACCCGGTTGGCATTCCTGATCCGGGTCAGCATATCCGCAATCGGATCCGTCATCCCCATCTTGAAGACTCCTCGAATACTGGGTTACCAGCTGGATTTGATCACGCCCGGGACATCGCCTTTGAGGGAGAGGTTCCGTAGACAAATCCTGCACATGTCGAATTTGCGGTAGTACGCCCGTGGTCTTCCGCAAATGGGACAACGGTTATACTGCCGGACTGAGAACTTCAACTTCCGCTTTGCCTTGGCAAGCAGGGACTTCTTCGCCACGCCGATCCTCCCGAACTACTCTTATTGTTTTCTCAGTTTCTGAAGGGCATACCCATGAGCTTCAACAGGTATCTTGCCTCATCATCCGACTTGGCGCTCGTCACGATGACGATATTCATTCCCTTGATCTTATCGATCTTGTCGTAATCAATTTCCGGGAAAATGATCTGCTCTTTCAGCCCCATCGCAAAGTTCCCTCTCCCGTCGAAGGATTTCGGAGAAATCCCGCGGAAGTCGCGAACCCGGGGAAGCGCCACATTGACAAGCCTGTCGAAAAACTCATACATTCTCTCGCTGCGGAGAGTCACACAGCAGCCAATGGACATCCCCTGCCGCAGCTTGAATGTGGCAATCGATTTCTTTGCCTTTGTGATAATGGGCTTCTGGCCGGTGATCAGGGCAATCTCCTGGGACGCACTCTCCAGAATCTTCACGTTCTGGATCGCCTCGCCGAGCCCCATGTTCACGATGATTTTTTCAATCTTCGGAACCTGCATCCTGTTCTGGTATCCGAACTCCTTCATTAGAGCCGGGATCACTTGCTTGTCATAATGTGTTTTCAGTCTTGCCATCGCCATGACCCTATGCATCCAATATCTCTTGGCATTTTCGGCAGATACGGACTTTCTTTCCATCCTCCAGAATCTGGTGTCCGATTCGAACACCCGTGTTGCACTTGCTGCAGACAAGCATCACGTTGGAGGCATGGATAGAGCTTTCCTTCTCCAGGATCCCGCCCTTGCCCTTCGCATCGGGTCTCTTGTGCCTTTTAACAAGGTTCACTTTCTCGACAACGACCCGATCTTTATCGCCTATCGTCTTCAGGATTTTGCCGGTTTTCCCTTTTTCTTTTCCGGCAATGACCTTTACCATGTCGCCCTTCTTCAACAGCATATCTTGCATCGATCAATCCCCAGAATGTGCATACGGAGCCGCTTCAGAGAACTTCCGGAGCCAGCGATATGATTTTCATGAACTGTTTGGCCCTGAGCTCTCGAGCGACAGGTCCGAAAATACGGGTGCCGATGGGCTCCATCTGGTTTGAAATCAGAACGGCAGAATTATCATCGAATTTCAAATAGGAACCGTCCTGTCGCCGGACCTCCTTCACGGTCCTCACCACCACTGCCTTCATCACGTCGCCCTTCTTCACCTTGGAGTTCGGAAGAGCCTCCTTCACGGAGACGACGATGACATCCCCCACCCGGGCATATCTTCTCCGCGAGCCTCCAAGCACCTTAACACAGGCAACCTTTTTGGCTCCCGAATTATCGGCGACATTGAGGATTGTCTGCATCTGAATCATGACTTCACCCCGCTGGACTTCATTCCGCTTCCTGCCGGTCGCAACTACTTGGCTTTCTCAAGGACTTCCCGCATGCGCCAACGTTTCCTCCGGCTCAACGGCCTGGATTCCACAATCAGTACCCGGTCTCCGATTCCGCACTCGTTCTTTTCGTCATGGGCCATATACTGGGCATACTTCCGAATGTACTTTTGAAAGACCGTATGTTTGACCAGCCTCTCGGAACGGACGACGATCGTCTTGTCCATCTTGTTGCTGACGACGACCCCCTGAATGGTCCTCTTGTTATCCCGCTCCCCCATGCTATCCGATCGCCTCCTTCTCCCTCAAAACCGTCTTGATCCGGGCGATATTTTTCCTGACATGGACCAGCGTCGCAGGCGACTCGAGCTGTCCGGCCGCATGGCGCATCCGAAGGCGGAAGAGCTCCTCCCGGAGGTCCTTATCCTTATGCTTCAACTCGTCAACCGACAAGTCCTTGAAATTCCTATTTTTCACTGGACAACTCCCTCGTCAGAAACCGCGTGCTGATGGGAAGCTTATGAGCCGCCAGCCGAAATGCCTCCCGGGCCACGTCATCGGCAACACCTTCCATCTCATAGAGCACCGTGCCGGGCTTAACCACTGCAACCCAATCCTCCGGTGCTCCCTTGCCTTTCCCCATACGGGTTTCCGCCGGCTTTTTTGTGATGGACTTGTGAGGAAATATCCGGATCCAGATCTTGCCGCCTCTCTTCACGTGGCGGGTCATTGCAACACGAGCCGACTCGATCTGGCGGGCTGTAATCCAACCGCATTCCGTAGCCTGAAGACCGAATTCTCCAAAAGCCACAGAGCTTCCACGGGTTGCTTTTCCCGACATCCGACCCCGCTGTAGCTTCCTGTATTTTACCCGTTTCGGCATTAACATCTTGATTCTCTCCCTGTACCGCCCGGTCTCTCAGTACTTCTTATCATTTGGCTCTTGCCCGAAGTAACGTACCTCTTAAACCTTCGGCTGTTCTTTTCGGGCCGGCAACACTTCACCGTTGAAAATCAGAACTTTCACACCGATCTGACCATATGCAGTCCTGGCTTCGGCGAAGCCCCAGTCGATGTCGGCCCTCAGCGTGTGCAGAGGCACCCTTCCTTCCCTGTACCACTCGGAGCGTGCCATTTCCGCCCCTCCGAGCCGTCCGGCGCACATAACGCGAATTCCTTTGGCTCCGAACTTGAGGGCTCCTGTCACACATTTTTTCATGGCCCGCCTGAACGCGACACGACGCTCAAGCTGAAGAGCAATGTTTTCCGCAACGAGCTGCGCATCCACTTCCGGTTTCCGGACTTCAAGGATATTTACAATTACCTCGCTGCTGGAGAGCTGCTGCAGATCTTTCTTAAGTTTTTCTACCTCGGCACCCTTTTTCCCGATAATGATTCCGGGACGGGCTGCAAAAATATTCACCTTCGCCTTGCTTGCCGCACGTTCGATCTCGATTCTCGATACACCTGCCTGATACAGTTTCTTTTTCAGGAAGGTCCGGATCCGGAGGTCCTCGTGAAGGAGGTCATGATAATTCTTATCGGCATACCACTGCGAACGCCATGTCTTGATTCCTCCCAGCCTGAAGCCGATCGGGTTTACCTTCTGCCCCAAAGGGTCACCTCCTTGCTGTCTATCTCTCGTCGAGGACGACGGTAATGTGGCTCATCCGTTTCTTGATCCCGGCCGCCCTGCCCTGCGCCCTGGCTCGCCACCGTTTCAGGGAAGGTCCCTGATCTACGAAGATCTTCTTTACATACAGAACATTCTCGTCGATGTTTGGGTTCTGCTTCGCGTTCGCGAATGCGGATTTGAGAACCTTGTCGACCATGCCGGCAGCGTTTTTCCGCGCAAACTTGAGAATTTTTCGAGCCTCTTCCACATTCTTGTCGCGGATCAGATCCACCACCAGCCGTGCTTTTTGCGGCGATATTCGAACGTATTTTGCAGATGCTTTCGCTTCCATGTATTGCTCACTCCCGACAACCGGCATCGACCGGCAGCGCTCACTTCTTCACTTTCGATTTCCGGTCCCCGGCATGGTTGTAAAATGTCCGGCTCGGGGCAAACTCTCCCAATTTGTGCCCCACCATGTTCTCCGTCACGAAGACAGGAATAAACTTCTTCCCGTTGTGAACAGCGAATGTCTGGCCAATAAATTCGGGTGTGATCGTGGACCGGCGCGACCATGTCTTGATCACCGCCTTGCTTGCCGAAGCCTCCACCTGCCGGACTTTCCGAATCAGGCTCTCCTCGACGTAGGGACCCTTCTTGATTGATCGTGCCACCGCTCGCTAACCCCTTTTCTTGACGATGTACTTATCCGTTTGCTTGTTTTTTCTCGTCTTGTGCCCCTTTGTCGGTATTCCCCAAGGGGTACAGGGATGCCGGCCGCCGGAAGACTTGCCTTCCCCGCCGCCCATGGGATGATCGATCGGATTCATCACCACTCCACGAGTATGCGGGCGCCGGCCAGCCCAACGGGAACGGCCCGCCTTTCCGATGCTTATGTTCTCGTGATCCGTGTTCCCCACCTGTCCAATCGTCGCCCTGCATTCAAGGCGGATCTTCCTGACTTCTCCGGAAGGCAGACGAACCTGTGCATATCCCCCTTCCTTCGCCATCAGCTGACCGTATGTCCCCGCGGAGCGGATCAACTGCCCACCGCGACCGGTCTTCAATTCAATGTTATGGATCAGGGAACCCAGGGGAATATTTTTCAGGATCACGGTGTTGCCGGGTTTGACATCGGCCTTTTCACTGCTCACCACGGTGTCTCCGACCTGAAGTTTGTCAGGTGCCAGGATGTATCGCTTCTCGCCGTCAACATACTTCAGGAGCGCAATTCGCGAAGAGCGGTTCGGGTCGTATTCGATCGTCGCGACCTTCGCGGGAATATCCGTTTTGTCCCTCCGGAAATCGATGAGGCGGTAACGCCTTTTGTGGCGCCCTCCGACGTTTCGACTCGTCATCCGCCCCTTGTTATTCCTTCCCCCCGTCCTCGGAAGCGGCTTCAACAGAGACTTGTCCGGATCCGAGGCCGTGATTTCACGGAAATCCGAGCAGGTCTGGAACCTCCTCCCTGGCGACGTGGGTTTGTATTTGACGATTCCCATGCTTCCGTTCCTCTCCCCCTATACCCCTTCGTACAGTTCGATGCGACTGCCTGGGGCCAGAGTTACAACCGCCTTCTTCCAGGATTTCCGCCTACCCAGAATCCTACCGGTTCTCTTGCTTTTTCCCTCGATATTCATGACGTTGACGTCCAGAACCTTCACTTTGAACAATTTCTCAATGGCCTGGCCGATTTCGATCTTGTTTGCTCTCGGATCTACTTCAAAAACATACTTGTTGGCCTCGTCCTTTGCGACGGTGCTCTTCTCCGTCAGGATGGTCTTTTTTACGATCTCATAGTGTTCCATTATGAAAGCAGCGCCCCCTCTATCTTCTTCACGGAAGGCTCCAGCAGAACAAGATGCTGGTATTTCAGGATATCGTAAACATTCAGGCCTTCCGAACGGATCATCTTGATCTCCGGGATGTTCCGGGACGACTTTTCAAGGACCATGTTGGCCTGGTCCAAGACAAATAAGGCCGTCTTCAGACCGAGACGGTCTACAACCGCCTGGAACTTTTTCGTTTTAATCTCATCCAGGGGGAAATCACTCAGAACGATAATTTTTTCTTCTCTGATTTTCAGGCTCAACGCGGACCGCAGAGCGGATCGGCGCATCTTCTTGGGCATCTTGAAGGAATAATCCCGGGGATGGGGTCCAAAAACGACACCGCCTTTCCGCCACAGAGGTGAACGGATGTTTCCCACCCGCGCCCTGCCTGTTCCCTTCTGGCGCCAAAGCTTACGGCTGCTGCCGTGGACATCGCTTCGTTCCTTCGTTGATGCCGTGCCGCCTCTTCGGGCTGCCATCTGCATCCTGACCACTTCATGAAGAAGAGCCTCGTTGACATCCGCTCCGAAAACGACGTCATCCAGTTCGATCTCTGAGACCTTCTTAAATTCAATATTGTACACATTCACCAGCGGCATGGTTTCACCCCGGACCCGGCTAGCTCGCCATTTTTTTCGATTTCTTGATCAGGATATAACCCTTCCGGCTTCCTGGAACAGGTCCCCTCACAAGCAGAAGATTCTTGTCCGGTCGAACCGCAACAACAATCAAGTTCTGGACGGTTTTCTGAATTCCACCCATCCGGCCTGGAAGACGCGTCCCCTTGAATACACGGGACGGATCGGCACTGGCCCCGATGGAGCCCGGAGCCCGGTGAAACATGGAACCATGGGTAGCCCTTCCTCCGCCGAATCCGTGGCGCTTTATGACACCCGCGAACCCCTTGCCTTTCGTCGTTCCCACGATGTCCACGTGATCCCCGGCGGAGAAGAGATCCACTTTCAACTCCTGGCCGATCTCGCAGGGCTCCGGGAATGACCTGAATTCCCTGAGAACCCTGAAATATCCGCGGTCCGCCGCCCGGAAGTGTCCCTGCAGCGGTTTCGTCAGACGGTTCTGCTTCACCCGGTCGAATCCCAGTTGAACGGCTTCATAGCCATCCTTCTCGATGGTCTTCTTCTGGACGACCACAGACGGCGTCACCTCGATGACCGTCACCGGAACAGCAACGCCATCCTCCGAAAAAATCTGGGTCATGCCCAGCTTCTTGCCAATCAGTCCTGCACTCATGTCCATCCCAGTCTTCCGCTGCCGAAACAATGCGTTGATCGCGCCTTTGGTTTCGGACGGTTACAATTTGATCTCCACGTCCACACCGGCGGATAGGTCCAGCTTCATGAGGGCATCCACCGTGGACTGGGTCGGCTCGATGATGTCTATAAGCCTTTTATGCGTCCGGATCTCAAACTGCTCCCGCGACTTCTTGTCTACGTGGGGCGACCGGTTGACGCAGAACTTGTGGATGTCCGTGGGAAGGGGAATCGGCCCCGCAACCCGGGCACCCGTCCTCTTCGCGGTTTCCACGATATCGCCTACAGACCGGTCCAGCAGCTTGTAATCGTACGCCTTCAGACGAATGCGAATTTTCTGGTCTTTCATTGCCGCTTCGTGATCCTTCACTTATTCGATGATCTTGCTCACCACACCCGCGCCTACCGTCCTTCCGCCTTCTCGGATGGCGAATCGGAGCTGCTCTTCCATGGCGATGGGGGTGATCAACTGGACTTCGATGTTGACGTTGTCCCCGGGCATGACCATCTCCACGCCTTCCGGCAGGGTGGCAACACCCGTCACATCGGTGGTGCGGAAATAGAACTGGGGACGGTATCCGCTGAAGAAGGGCGTATGCCTTCCACCCTCTTCCTTCGTCAGGACGTACACGGCGGCGTTGAATTTGGTGTGTGGCGTGATGGAACTGGGCTTGGCAACGACCTGGCCCCGTTCCACATCCTCGCGCTTCGTACCGCGAAGGAGCACACCGATATCATCGCCCGCCCGCCCCTCATCCAGGGTCTTGCGGAACATTTCCACACCCGTGCAGACTGTCTTGAAGGTTGGACGAATTCCGACGATCTCGACTTCATCACCCGTATGGATGATCCCGCGGTCCACACGGCCTGTAACGACCGTACCGCGTCCGGAGATCGAAAAGACGTCACCGATGGGCATCAGGAAGGGCTTGTCTGTATCCCGCGCCGGTTCCGGAATATAGTTGTCGACTGCATCCATGAGCTCCCAGATCGACTTGACGTCTTCGGAATCGATGTCGTCGGACTCCAGTGCTTTCAGAGCGGATCCACGGATGATGGGAATCTCGTCCCCGGGGAACTCGTAATTGGAGAGGAGCTCTCTCAGTTCCAGTTCGACGAGGTCCAGCAGTTCCGGGTCGTCCACCAGGTCCACCTTGTTCAGGTACACGACGATGCAGGGGACGCGCACCTGGCGGGCCAGGAGAATGTGTTCCCGGGTCTGGGGCATCGGGCCGTCGGAGGCTGCGACCACGAGAATGGCTCCATCCATGTGTGCGGCGCCGGAAATCATGTTCTTGATATAGTCCGCGTGGCCGGGACAGTCGACATGGGCATAATGCCGCTTCGACGTTTCGTACTCCACGTGGGCGACGTTGATGGTCACTCCCCGCTCTTTCTCTTCAGGAGCATTGTCGATGGAATCAAAGGGCCGAAATTCAGCGAATCCCTTCCGCGCGAGATGCTTCGTCATCGCCGCGGTGAGCGTCGTCTTGCCGTGGTCAACGTGCCCGATGGTGCCGACATTGACATGCGGTTTCGTCCTTTCGAATTTCTTCTTAGCCATCTCGCTGTACCTCCTTATGCTCTGAATGGTTCGATTTATTTTTTCCGGATGCCCCTAATGGTCTTTCTTATCCTTCATGCCTGCTTGTCCTTACCCGCCCTTACGGCGCTCCGTCAGAACCGGTAGTGGGCAAAGGCCTTGTTGGCTTCGGCCATCTTGTGGACCGCCTCGCGCTTCTTGATGGCGGCTCCGCGGTTGTTTGCCGCGTCGATCAACTCCGCCGCCAGCTTCTCGTGCATGGTTTTCTCTGCACGGTCTCTGGCATTGGAAATCAGCCAGCGGATTCCCAGCGCGAGACGTCGGTTTGTCGGCACTTCCGTCGGGACCTGGTATGTGGAGCCGCCGACCCTTCTCGATTTCACTTCGATCATCGGCTTCACGTTGTTGACGGCCTTCTCGAAGACTTCGACCGGAGGAGCGTCTTTGATACGCTTTTCAATAATATCGAATGCTCCGTAAAGAATGGATTCCGCCGTGCTCTTCTTCCCCCGTTTCATCAGACTGTTGACGAATTTTGCCACCAGCCGGTTATGGAATTTCGGATCCGGCAGGATCTCCCTCTTGGTTACTTCTCTTCTTCTCGGCATGGAACAGTCCCCGTGTTAGCTGGGTTTCTTGGATCCGTACTTCGATCTTCCCTGTCTGCGGTCCTGAACACCGACTGCATCAAGAGTACCCCGGACAATGTGATAGCGGACACCGGGCAGGTCCTTGACCCTACCCCCCCGGACCAGAACCACGGAATGCTCCTGGAGGTTGTGACCAACACCGGGGATATAGGATGTCACTTCATAACCGCCCGTCAGGCGAACCCTCGCCACTTTCCGAAGCGCGGAATTCGGCTTCTTCGGCGTTGTGGTGTACACCCGGACGCATACGCCCCGCCTCTGGGGAGAGCCGGCAAGGGCAGGGGAATTCGATTTTTTCTTCAGCTCGGTCCTTCCCTTCCGGATCAGCTGGTTGATCGTCGGCATACTTCCCTCTCGAATCGTTGATGACCCTGGATTTGCGGGCCGTTCAAAAAGATCGCCTCAATATCAACTGACGACCTCTATGTCAAGCACTTTCTCACCTTCCGCGGATTCTCCATCATAACCCTCCGGTCCGGGAAGCTCTTCCGCTGTCTTGATCCCGAGCTTCCTGTAAATTCCAAGCCCTGTACCCGCCGGAATCAGCCTGCCCATGATCACGTTTTCCTTGAGTCCCCTCAGGTAATCGACCTTCCCCGCCAGGGCCGCCTCGGTAAGCACCCGCGTCGTTTCCTGGAAGGATGCCGCCGATATGAAGCTCTGGGTGGACAAAGAGGCCTTGGTGATTCCCAGGAGCAGGGCCTCTCCAGTCGCCGGCCGGCCACCATCCGCCAGGACCCTGGCATTCTCCTCCTGGAAACGGAACCGCTCCACCTGCTCGTCCGCGATGAAGGTGGTGTCACCCGGATCGTTGATCCGGACGCGCCGGAGCATCTGGCGGACGATGATCTCCATGTGCTTGTCGTTGATCTTGACTCCCTGGAGGCGATACACTTCCTGCACTTCATCCACCAGGTATCGGGCCAGCTCCTTCTCTCCCTTGATGGTGAGAAGATCGTGCGGATTCTGGACACCGTCCATGAGGGCTTCTCCGGCCTTGATCCGGTCCCCTTCCTGGACGCTGACGTGCTTGCCCTTCGGAATCAGGTATTCCTTCTCCTCCCCGATGTCGGGGGTGATGATCACCTTCCGTTTCCCCTTGGCGTCCTTTCCGTACACCACCACTCCGTCGATCTCGCTGATGACGGCGTATTCCTTTGGTTTTCGGGCCTCGAACAACTCGGCAACGCGGGGCAGACCGCCCGTAATATCCTTCGTTTTGGTGGTCTCCCGGGGGATCTTCGCAAGAATGTCTCCGGCCCGAACCATATCTCCCTCGTTGACGACAATATTCACACCGACGGAGAGGAGATGACGCGCAACGGCGCTGGTGCCCGGCACTTTCGCGGTTTTTCCCTTCTTGTCCTTGATGGAGATTCGCGGCCTCAAGTCCATGCCCTTGAATTCGACGATGACCTTCCGGGACAGACCGGTCACCTCGTCGACCTGTTCCTGCATGGTCTTCCCTTCGGCGATATCGCCGAATTTGACGATTCCCTCCACTTCGGAAAGAATTGGAATCGAGAACGGATCCCACTCGGCGATCAGGGTTGGCTGCTTCTCCACTCCGGTCTTGGGATCCTTGCCGGGGCCGAAGACCTTTTCACCTTCCCTCACCTTGAGATGGGCGCCGTAGGGGACGGGATAGCGGCCCCTGGCCCTTCCCTGGTCGTCCACGACGTGGATTTCCCCGTTCCGGTTCATTACCACCAGGTCTGCGCGCCTTGCCTTCTCGGCGGTTTCTCCCTGGTCCGGATCCACCACATGGAGACCTTCAAACTTGATGGTTCCGTCATGCCGGGCCTCCAGTGTGGAGTGTTCCTCAAACTTGGCCGTACCACCGATGTGGAAGGTCCGCATGGTCAGCTGCGTTCCTGGTTCACCGATGGACTGTGCGGCAATGATTCCGACCGCTTCCCCGATGTTCGCCAGATGACCGTGGGCAAGATCGCGGCCGTAACACATGGCACAAACCCCGTAGACGGATTTGCAGGTGAGAACGGAACGAATGTTGACCCTTTCGATCCCGGCGTTGTCGATCTTCTCGGCCAGGGCCTCGTCAATCGCCTGGTTGGCCGGAATGATGACCTCGCCGGTGAAGGGATCCTTGACTTCTTCCAGGGTCACGCGGCCCAAAACGCGCTCGCCGGCGGTCTCAATGATCTCACCCCCCTCCATCAGGGCGGAGACAAAGATGCCGTCAATGGTTCCGCAGTCCGTCTCCGTGATGATGCAGTCCTGGGCGACGTCCACGAGCCTCCGGGTGAGATAGCCCGAATTGGCCGTCTTGAGGGCCGTGTCGGCAAGCCCTTTCCGGGCGCCGTGCGTGGATATGAAGTACTGGAGAACTGTCAGTCCCTCCCGGAAGTTGGCCGTGATGGGGGTCTCGAGGATTTCCCCGGAGGGTTTGGCCATCAAACCGCGCATTCCCGCCAGCTGCCGGATCTGGACGGCGCTTCCGCGGGCTCCGGAATCGGCCATCATGTAAATCGGATTGAAGCTCTCGGCCTTTTTCCCGGCCCCTTCCTTGCCGTCAAGGATCTCCTTTTCAATTCCGCCCATCATTTCCGCGGCGACCCGTTCCGTAGCCTGCGCCCAGATGTCGATGACCTTGTTGTAGCGTTCCCCATCCGTGATCAATCCGTCCATGTACTGCTTCTGGATCTTGAGGACTTCTTTGTCGGCCTTGGCCACGATTTCCCGCTTGTTGGCCGGGATTACCATGTTGTGGATCGCAATGGAGCATCCCGAACTGGTGGCGTACTTGAACCCAAGGTCTTTCAGGCGGTCCGCCAGAAGGACCGTCGTTTTGTCGCCCAGGGTGCGGTAGCAGTGATCGATCAAATTCGCCAGTTCCTTCTTGTTCATCACCTTGTTGATGAGGTCGAAGGGAATTTCCTTGGGTATGATCTCAAAGAGGATGATGCGTCCCGCCGTCGTTTCCTTCAGCACGCCGTCCAGTCGGACCCGGATTCTTGCCTGGAGGTCGACCTCGCCGGAATCAAGGGCACAGCGCACTTCATCGGATCCGGAAAAGGTCATCCCCTCTCCCTTGATCCCGGACCGGTCCCGCGTCAGGTAATAAATCCCCAGGACGATATCCTGGCTCGGGATAATGATGGGCTTGCCATTGGCCGGAGACAGGATGTTGTTCGTCGACATCATGAGAATACGGGCTTCTGCCTGGGCCTCGATGGAAAGGGGTACGTGGACTGCAATCTGGTCTACGGCGAAGTCCGCGTTGAAGGCG
>CAZODI010000041.1:0-30035 GCA_964578535.1 uncultured Syntrophaceae bacterium | reverse complement strand
GAAACGTTTTCTAATTGCTCCTCTGGGAACCCCCGGTCGCGCCCCCGCGAACGTTGGTCGGGGAGAGGGGGCTTCCCGGAGCGCGAATAGCGGCTTTTTCGGGGTACCCTGCCGTCGCAGCGCAGCGCCCGCAAAGTCATCTGTCTGAGCGCCCCTGGGCGCGAGTTATGACTTTGCAGCGGAGCGAGACGATGCAGGGTCGAAAAAACGCTTCTGAGCGCGAGGGAAGCCCTGCTCCCACATGCCGCAATCCCATCCGCGCCTGATTTTCCACAAAAAGAGGTAGAAAAAAGGAAGGGGGAACGGATTCGAGTCCGCTCCCCCTTGAGCCTGCATCGTGTTCTGTTTCAGTACCGGTAGTGGTCCGGCTTGAAGGGGCCGCTCGCCGGAACGCCTAAGTACTTCGCCTGTTCCTTCGTCAGCTTCGTCAGCTTCACCCCGAGACGGCCCAGGTGCAGCCGGGCCACCTCCTCATCGAGCTTCTTCGGCAGGGTGTAGACGCCCACCGGCAGGCAGTTCTCCGCCAGTTCGATCTGGGCGAGGCACTGGTTCGTGAAGCTGTTGCTCATGACGAAGCTGGGATGTCCCGTGGCGCAGCCCAGGTTGACGAGCCGCCCCTCCGCCAGGAGGATAATGGAGCGCCCCGACAGGAGGGTCCACTTGTCCACCTGCGGCTTGATTGTCTCCCGGCGGACCCCCTTTGTCGTCTCCAGGTAGCGCACCTCGATCTCACTGTCGAAATGGCCGATGTTGCAGACGATGGCCTCGTTTTTCATCTTTTCCATGTGCCGGCCCGTGATGACGTTGCAGCAGCCCGTGGCGGTCACGAATACGTCGCCGATCCCGACCACGTCTTCCAGCGTCTTTACCTCATAGCCTTCCATGGCAGCCTGGAGGGCGCAGATCGGATCGATTTCGGTAATGATAACCCGGGCGCCGAAGCCCCGCATGGACTGGGCGGACCCCTTCCCCACGTCGCCGTACCCGCAGACTACCACTACCTTGCCCGCCACCATCACGTCGGTGGCCCGCTTGATGCCGTCCACCAGGGACTCGCGGCAGCCATAGAGGTTGTCGAACTTGGACTTGGTGACGGAGTCGTTCACGTTGATGGCCGGAAAGAGCAGCTCACCCGCCTTCTGCATCGCATACAGGCGGTGGACGCCCGTGGTGGTCTCCTCGGAGACGCCCCGGATGCCCGCGGCGACTTTCTGCCAGCGCGACCGGTTCTTCTTCAGGCTTCGCCCCAGGCGGTCGAGAATGATAGCGAATTCCTTGTTGTCACATGGTTTTTCGAGAATCGAGGGATCCTTCTCCACCGCCGCTCCCTGGTGGACGAAGAGGGTTGCGTCGCCGCCGTCGTCCACGATCAGGTCGGGTCCCGAGCCGTCCGGCCAGGTGAGGGCCTGCTCGGTGCACCACCAGTAGTCCTCCAGGCTCTCGCCTTTCCAGGCGAAGACTGCCGCCGAGCCGGCCTTGGCGATGGCCGCCGCGGCGTGGTCCTGGGTGGAAAAGATGTTGCAGGAGGCCCAGCGCAGGTCCGCGCCCAGGATCTTCAGGGTTTCGATCAGCATGGCCGTCTGGATGGTCATGTGGAGGCTGCCCATGATTTTGAGCCCCTTCAGGGGCTTCCGGGGGCCGTATTTCGCCCGGACGGCCATCAGGCCGGGCATCTCGTTCTCCGCCAGGTCCATTTCCCTGCGTCCCCAGTCCGCCTGGGACAGGTCCGCCACCTTGAAGGGAAGGGCCGGGTCAATCTTCTGATATTTCATGGTTCGCTCCTTGAGGATGTTCATTTCGCCGGATCGGAGAAGGGCACAGACAAAAGTCTTCCCCCGCGCCGTTCCGTTTACGCAATTCCTTCGGCGACGGAGGCGCTCCCCTTGTCCGGGGGCGCCACCATACCACCCGAGACGATCAGTGTAAAGGCCTGTTCCACCGTCATCTCCAGCGGTATGAGGTCCTGCTCCGGGACGAGGAGGATGTAGCCCGAGGTGGGATTGGGGGCGGTGGGCAGGAAGACGCTGACGGCCTCCCCGATCCGCTCGCGGATCTCGCCCGCGGCTTGTCCGGTGACGAAGCCGATCGCGTACGTTCCAGGCCGGGGGAACTGCACCAGCACCACTTTCCGGAACCCGCTCCCCTTCTCCCGGATCAGGCTGTCCGAGACCTGCTTGCTGGCCCGGTAAACGCCCCGGACGAAGGGAATCTTCTGGAGGATGCGGTCCCCCATGCGGACGAGCCGGTGGCCCACGTAGCTTCGGGTGATGAGGCCGCACAGGAAGACGAGGACGGCCGTGAAGATGATCCCGAGCCCGGGGAGGTGAACGCCCAGCAGCGTGTCCGGATGGTAACGCTGGGGGACGACCGACAGGAGGCCGTCCATCAGGCGGACCAGGAACACGAGGATGTAAATCGTCACCCCGACGGGAACGACCACCGCCAGTCCCGTCAGGAAAATCTGCCGGATTTTTTTCTTCACCTTCGTCCTCCCGGACCGGATCGGAGAACCGCCGCCGTAGCGGAAGGATCTGCGCGTTTCAAGCGTTTCGCCCCGCGGCTTCTCCCCTCCGCCGCAGCCGGATTCCCCTCAGACGACACGACGGGGCAGTTTGTGGGCGTGCATGATCGTGGCAGCGATCTCCTCGATGGACATGCTGGTGATGTTGAGGAACGGGATGTCCTCGGAAATGAAGAAGGACTCGCACATGGCAACCTCCAGCCGGCACTGGCCCAGGGATGCGTAGCGGCTTCCGGGCCGCCGCTCCGAGCGGATCTTGTGGAGCCGCTCCGGGTTGATGGTCAGGCCGAAGATCTTTTTCTTGTAAGGGGAAAGGAGGCTGTAGATCCGCTTGTCCTGCTGGGTGAAGTCCTCCTCCGTGACCGGGTAATTGGCGGCGTAGATCCCGAACTGGAGCCCCAGGTAGATGCACGTCGGCGTCTTGCCCGTGCGGGAAACGCCCACAAGAATGACGTCCGCCTCCTCGAAGTTCTTCGTCGAGATGCCGTCGTCATGGCCCAGGGCGTAATTGACCGCGTCGATCCGGATACTGTACTGGGTGTCGTTCACCATCCCGTGATAACGGCCCACGGTGTGGGAGGACTGGGTCTTGAGCTCGCCTTCCAGGAGCGGAAGAAACGTCCCGATGAAGTCGAAGAAAACCCCCGTGCTCTCCATCATCACGTCCCGGATCCGGGGATTGATGAGGGTGCTGAAGACCAGAGGGCGGATGCCCTTGCGCTTGGTCGCCGTGTCGATCTGCAGGACTGCTTCGGCGGCCTTGTCCAGCGTGTCGATGAACGGCAGGGTCACGGGGTCGAAGGGGATGTGCTCGAACTGGGTCAGGAGGCTCTGTCCCAGAGTCTCCGCGGTGATGGCGGTGCTGTCGGAGACGAAAAAAACGGTGCGGCGACGGATCATGCATTCCCTCCTTCTTTGTCGGCCTTGAATAACACGAACCGCTTCCCCGCGTCCAAGGCCAAATCCCCGGGCAGGGCCCCGCCGCCCTTTTCCCTTGAATTCACCCCCTTCCTGATATAGGAATTTCAATCCTTCCCATACGGGAAAAAAGGAAGACCATCCATGCAAACGAAGCAGATCCAGAAAGAGATCCGGCAGCTCCTCAACCAGCGGGAGGCGATCCTCCTGGCCCACTACTACCAGCGCGACGAGATACAGGAGATCGCCGACATCGTCGGGGATTCCCTGGCCCTGAGCATCGAGGCGGCGAAAACGGCCGCCCGGGTCATCGTCTTTGCCGGCGTTCACTTCATGGCCGAAAGCGCCGCCATCCTGAGCCCGGAGAAGACGGTCCTTCTTCCCCGGCTCGACGCCGGCTGCCCCCTCGCGGACACGGTGACCCCGGAGGCGCTCCGGGAGGCCCGGAATGCCCATCCCGGCGCAGCCGTGGTGACCTATATCAACTCCTCCGCCGCCGTGAAGGCCCTCTCGGACATCTGCTGCACCTCCGCCAATGCCGTCCGGGTGGTCCAGTCGCTTTCCGCGGACGAGATCCTGTTCGTCCCCGACGGGAACCTGGCCCGCCATACGGCCCGGTTCACGGACAAGAAAATCATTCCCTGGGGAGGGGCCTGCCCGGTCCACGACGAGATCGATGCCGGCGCCGTGGCCCGGCTGAAGGAAGCCCACCCGTCGGCGCCGCTGGCGGCTCACCCGGAGTGCCCGCAGGCCGTCCTGGACCTGGCCGATTTTGTCGGCAGCACCGCGGGCATCCTCCGCTTCGCCCGGGAATCGAAGGCGGACAAGATCCTGATCGGAACGGAGCAGGGGATCTTCCACCGCTTGAGGCTCGAAAACCCGGGGAAGACGTTCATCCTGGCCTCCCCTTCCCTTCTCTGCGAGACCATGAAAGTCACCACCCTGGAGGACATCCGGTCCTCCCTCGTGGAAAACCGGCACGTCATCCGGGTGCCCGAAGAGACGGCCGCGGCCGCCCGCCGGGCCCTGGAGAGGATGACGGCCCTGTCCTGACGACACCGACCCATGCGGAAAATCATCGATACAAAACCCCGGGAGGATCCCGCTTTCCTGGACGTGCTGGCCCATATCGAGGAAGGCCGGCGGGAAATTACCCTGGCGGGACTTCACGGCGCGGCCCGTGCCCTCGTCGCCGCACGCCTCCAGCTCCGCGTGCCCGGTACCGTGCTCGTCCTGACGGCGACGGAGAAGGATGCCGAATCCTTCCGGCAGGATCTCGTCTTCTTCCTGGGAGAGGGCAGGGTCCTCTCTTTCCCCGCCTGGGACATGCGCTCCGTGGATCCGCTGGCTCCGCAGAAAGCCGTGGAGCGGGCGAGGCTTGCCGCGCTGGGCCGCATCCTGGAGGACGAGCCTGTCGTGGTGGTGGCCTCCCTGGCGGCGGTCCTCCAGCGGACGCTGCCGAAGGAGGTCCTCCTCTCCTGGAGGCAGACCCTTTCCATGGGCGATTTCATCGACCGCGACGCCCTGGCGGCCCAGTTCCTGGAAGGAGGCTATGAATCCGTCTCCCTGGTTGAGGAGCCCGGCCAGTTCAGCCTCCGGGGCCACGTGGTGGACGTCTTCCCCCCCGCCCGGGAGCAGCCGTACCGGCTGGAGCTGTTCGGCGACGAAATCGAGGGGATCCGCGAGTTCGATCCCCTGAGCCAGCGCTCTCTTCGGGAGGTCGTATCGTTCCCCGTCGTCCCGGCAAGGGAGATCCTCGCCAACGGCAGGGGACGGCAGCGGGCGGAGCGGGGCATCCGGCAGCGGGCCCTTGCCCTGGATCTCACCCGGTCCACCCGGGACCGCCTCCTGGAGGCCGTCTCCGGAGACGCCTTTTTCTCGCTCCATCCCATGTATCTGCCCCTCTTCTACGCCTCGCCGGACGACCCGCCGGAAGACCCGAGGCCGGGGAGCCTCCTGGATTTTCTGCCCCCGGCGGCTCCCCTCTTCCTGGAGGATCCGCCGGCCATCGAGCGGGCCTGTGAGGACTTGGAGAGCGGCATCGACCGGACGCTCCGGAAGGCCCGCCAGGAAGAGCGTTTTTTCCTGGAGCGGGACGCCTTCCTTCTGTCCCCGGCGGAATATCGCCGGAAGATCGGGGAGCGCCGGCGGGTCCGCCTGGAGAGCCTCCTCCTGGGCGCCGGGGAAGAACCGCCGGAGGGAACCGTCTCGTTCTCCACGGCCCCTCTTCCGGTGGTGCATCGCGCGGCGCCGGTGTCCCGGGACGACGAAGGCCGCTTCCGGGAGCTGGCGGACCGGATCCGCGGGCGCCTGGACGCGGGAGACCAGGTTGTCCTCCTGGCCAGCGGACCCGAGGAACGGGAGCGGATGGCCTCCATCCTCCAGGCCGCAGGTCTACCCTTCCGGATCCCCGAAGAACCCCTCCCCCTGGAGATGGACCGCCCCCGTCCCGGCGGAGAGCTGCTCCTGGCGGAGGGCAGGATCAGTGCCGGCTTCTCCTGGAAGGCCCGCCGGCTGGTCGTCCTGACCGACGAAGACCTTTTCGGCAAGAAGATCCCGCGGCGTCCCCGGCGCCTGCCCCGGGAGGGGTTCTTCCTCAAGTCTTTCGGCGATCTGGCGGAGGGCGACCTGGTTGTCCACAAGGAGTTCGGCATCGGCCGCTACCAGGGTCTCCGGAGAATCGCCTTCTCGGGGATCGAGAACGACTTTCTCCTGGTCGAGTACGCCGAGGGGGACAAGCTCTACCTGCCCGTGGACCGCCTGGACCAGCTCCAGCGCTATATCGGTCCCGACGGCGAACACCCGCGGATCGACCGGCTGGGCGGAACCTCCTGGGAATCCACCAAGGAGCGGGTCCAGAAGTCCATCCGCGACATGGCGGAGGAGCTGGTGGCGGTCTACGCGGCCCGGGAGATCCTCGAGCGGAGGGCCTTCTCGCCTCCCCGGGGTCTCGATGAGGAGTTCGCCGCCTCCTTCGAATACGAGGAGACGCCCGACCAGGCCCGGGCCATCGATGACATCCAGGCGGACATGAGCCTGTCCAAGCCCATGGACCGGCTTGTTTGCGGCGACGCCGGCTTCGGCAAGACGGAAGTGGCCCTGCGGGCATCCTTCCGGTCCGTCATGGACGGACGGCAGGTGGCGGTCCTCACCCCCACGACCATCCTGACGGAGCAGCACTACAAGACCTTCCTCCGGCGCTTCGAGCCCTACCCGGTACGCATCGAGACGCTCAACCGCCTGAAGACGAAGGCGGAGCAGAAGAAGATCGCGGAAGAGATCCGGAAGGGCTCCGTGGACATCGTCATCGGCACCCACCGGCTGCTGCAGAAGGACGTCGCCTTCCGGGACCTGGGCCTTGTCATCATCGACGAGGAGCAGCGTTTCGGCGTCGTCCACAAGGAGCGCCTCAAAAAGCTCCGGACGCTGGTGGACGTCCTCACCCTGACGGCCACGCCGATTCCCCGCACCCTTCACCTCTCGCTGGTGGGCATCCGCGACCTCTCGGTCATCCATACGCCGCCGGAGGACCGTGTCCCCGTCAAGACCCGGGTCCTGGAGTTCGATGAGGAGATCATCCGGGACGCCATCCGGCAAGAGTTGCAGAGGGGCGGCCAGGTCTTTTTCCTCCACGACCGGGTCCGCTCCATTCACACCATGGCGAGGCTGGTGGAACAGCTCGTACCGGAAGCCCGGGTCGCGATCATTCACGGCCGGATGAAGCCCCGGGAAATCGAAGACGCCATGGTGCGGTTCCTTCGACGGGAGACGGACGTCCTGGTCTGCACGACCATCATCGGCTCCGGTGTCGACGTCCCCACGGCCAATACGATCATCATCAACCGGGCGGACCGGTTCGGCCTGGCCCAGCTCTACCAGATCCGGGGCCGGGTGGGCCGCGGCAGGGAGGAATCCTTCGCCTACCTGATGGTCCCCAGAGGCGCCATGCTCACCCGCGACGCCGTCAAGCGCCTCCAGGTGATCCTCGATTTCTCCGAGCCCGGCAGCGGATTCCGGATCGCCACCAGCGACCTGGAGATCCGCGGGACCGGAAATCTCCTGGGCGCCTCCCAGTCGGGACACGTATCGGCCGTCGGTTACGAGCTGTATACCGAACTCATGGAGCGGGCCATCCGGGAGCTGAAGGGACAGGAGCTGCCGGAGGAGGAGATCCGGCCCGAGATCAGCCTGGGCGTCGCCGCGTACCTCCCCGCTGAGTACATCGGCGACGAGCACCAGCGGCTTGTCACCTACAAGCGAATCTCCCTGGCAGCCTCGGACGACGAACTGCGGGAGATCCGCGAGGGGCTGGAAGACTGCTACGGCCCCCTCCCGGAGGAGGCAGACGCCCTCTTCGAGGCGATCCGGATCCGCAACCGGTTGAAGGAACTGAAGATCCGGAAATTCACCTATGACGGGAAGCAGGCGTCCCTGTTCCTGACCGCCGCGACGCCCGTCGATCCGAAAAGGATCCTGGCCCTGTCACGCGGTCCTTACCGGGGCATCGCCCTGTCTCCGGACGGCAGGCTGTCCGTACCCCTGCCGGATCGGAAAGGCGAAGGCATCATTGAGGGAACCCGCGAGATCCTGCGGGCCCTGAAGGCCTGAAAGGGGGTCCTGATCCCGTGCACAGCCATATCCCGAGCCAGGTCTTGTCGAACCGCCCGGGCCCTGTGGCCCGGCCCTCGCGAAGCCTGCCGTTTTGCCTCCTTGTCTGTTTCTTCCTTGCGGCTTGCCTGGCTTCCTGCGGGGAATCCCCGAAACCCGCCGCCGTGGCCCTCGTGAACGGCGAGGCCGTTACCACAACGGAGTTCGCGGACCGCCTGGCCTCCGAAGCGGCGCGCTGGGGCGGGCCGGCCTCCGCCATGGGCAGCCGCCAGACGGTGAAAGAAGAAGTCCTCCAGGAGATGATCCAGGAAAGGATTCTGCTCCAGCGGGCCCGCGCCCTCTCCCTGTCCGTCACAGATGAAGAGCTGGACCGGGAGGCGGCCTCCCTCGCCGACGGCGGACGCCCCGATGCCCCGCTATCCCCGGCCTGGCGCGAATCCCTGCGCCGGCAGCTCCTGGTCCACAAACTGGTCCGGCAGGACCTCTACCAGGCCGTGACGGTCGCTCCCGGAGAGGCGGAGGCATATTTCCGGAAGCATCGCGACGCCTACCGGCATGAAGCCCGCGTGCGGGTGCTGCAGATCGTCATCCGGGAACCCCGGAAGATCCAGGCGGTCCGGAATCGATTGAAGAAGGGGGAGGATTTTGGTAAGGTCGCCCGGGAAGAATCGGTCGGACCCGAGGCAACCCGGGGAGGAGACTTGGGATTTCTTTCCCGCGGCACCCTCCCGGATGCCATCGACCGGGTTGTCTTCACCATCCCGGTGGGAGAAATCAGTCCTCCCATCCGGACCCCATACGGCTACCACATCGTGAAGGTCCTCCAGCGCGAGGAAGGGAAACCGCCCGATTATCCCGCTGCCCGGGAGCAGGTGATCGAGGACCTCCGGAAAGCCAAGGCGGAAACGGCATACGGTTCCTGGATGGAAGGGCTTCAAAAATCCGCCCGGATTGAAATCCGGACGGATGTCCTCAGGAAAATACAGGTTCCCGAAAGCCGCCCTGCAACCCCGAATCCGGAGCCGACTCCCCTCCGGAAAACTCCATCCGAACGGAGGAAACCGTGAAGAAAATCAACATACTGATCGTTCTGGTCCTGGCGGGGATGGTTTTGATTCCCTGTGCTCCATCTGCGGAGATCGTTGACCGCGTCGCCGCCGTCGTGAACGGTGAGGTGATCACCCTGTCCGAATGGAACAACGCCTATGAGACCATCAAGGAACGGATTGAGAAAGGCTACCAGGGCCCGAACAAGGACCAGATCCTGGCGGAGGCCCGGGAGGCGACCCTCAACCGGCTCATCAACAGCAAGCTCATCGAGCTGGAGTCGAAAAAAGCAGGCCTGACCGTCAAGGAGGAGGAGATCAACGCAGCCATTCGCGACATGACCGCCCGGCAGAAGATGACCCTTGAGGACCTGCGCAAGAACCTCGCCAGGGAGGGGGCAACGCTGGAGCAGTACAAGGAGGACATCCGCGAAAACATGACCCGGCAGCGCCTCATCCGGCGGGAGATCGGCAGCAAGATCGCCGTCAGCGACGAGGAGATCGGGGAATACTACCGGGCCCACCGGGAAGCCTACGAGGGCACGGAAGCGGTCCATCTCCACATGATCCTCCTCCCGCTGCCCGGGGGAGCCGGAACGGAAGGCCGGGAACGTCTCCGCGACGAGGCCCGGAAGATCCTGGACCGCATCCGGCAGGGAGAATCGTTCGAAAAGATGGCTTATCATTTCTCGAAAGGACCGGCTCCCGAGCAGGGAGGGGACATCGGTTTCGTGGAGAGAGGATCCCTGGTCGCCGAAGTGGACCGGGAGGCTTTCCGCCTGAACATCAACGAAGTCAGCAGCGTCATCGAGACCTCCACGGGATTTTATATCATCAAGGCGGTCGACAAACGGGGGGCCGGAACGAAAGGCCTCGCCGACGTCCGCAACGAAATCAAGGCCAAAATCGAAGAGGAGAAGATGAACCGGAAGTTCGATGAATGGATCACGGAACTCCGGAAGAGCGCCCTCATCGAGATCAAGTAGGTCCATGCAGGTCATCCGAATCAAGGGAGCTTCCCAGCACAATCTCCGGCATATCAGCCTGGGCATCCCCCGGGACAGGCTGGTCGTTGTCACGGGAGTGAGCGGCTCGGGGAAATCCTCCCTCGCCTTCGACACGATCTACGCGGAGGGCCAGCGGCGCTACGTGGAGTCCCTCTCGGCCTACGCCCGCCAGTTCATCGGACAGATGGACAAGCCGGACGTGGAGTCCATCGAGGGGCTCTCGCCGGCCATCGCCATCGAGCAGCGCGCCGCCACCCAGAATCCGCGCTCCACGGTGGGAACCGTCACGGAGATCTACGACTACCTGCGCCTTCTCTTCTCCCGCATCGGCACTCCCCACTGCCCCTCCTGCGGCCGGGAGATCCGCTCCCAGACCATCGACCGGATGTTGGAAGCCGTCCTGGCCCGGCCGGAGGGAACCCGCCTCACGGTCCTGGCTCCCCTGGTCCGGGGCCGGAAAGGCGAATTCCAGAAGGAATTCCGAAGGCTCCAAAAGGATGGCTTCGTCCGGGTCCGGGTGGACGGCGGGATGCATGACCTGGCGGATGCGATTCCCCTGGACAAAAACCGCCGCCACGACATCGACGTCGTGGTGGACCGCCTCGTGCTCCGCGAGGGGGTCCGCAAGCGGCTGCGGGATTCGCTGGAAATCGCCTCCCGCCTGTCCGACGGCCTGGTCCGGATCGCCCCCGCCGGAGAGGAGGAGATCCTCTTCAGCGAGAAGTACGCCTGCCCGGAATGCAATATCGGCATCCCCGATCTCCAGCCGCGCCTGTTCTCCTTCAACAGCCCCTACGGCGCCTGCCCCGACTGCACCGGCCTGGGAACCCGGATGTATTTCGACGAGGAGCTGGTGATTCCAGATCCGGAGCTTTCCCTCCGGGAGGGGGCCGTCGCCCCATGGGCGGGACGACACTCCCTTTCTTTTCATACGACGCTGGACGCCCTGTCCCAGCACTACGGCTTCGACATCAACACGCCCTTCGTTGAGCTGCCCGCAAAGGTGCGGGAGGCGGTCCTACGGGGATCGGGCCGGGAAAAGATCCGGTTCTGGATGGACCGGGGAGGGCAGCGCTTCTTCTTTAACAAGCCCTTCGAGGGAATCCTGAACCAGCTGGACCGGCGGTACCGTGAAACAGCCTCCAACCACGTGCGGATGGACCTGGCGCGCTACATCAGCCTCCGCGACTGCCCGACCTGCGGCGGAACGAGGCTGAAGCCGGAGAGCCTGGCCGTCCGGGTGGGGGGAATGAACATCGACCAGGTGTGCCGCCTCTCCATCCGGGATTGCTTCGACTTCTTCCGCACCCTCCCACTTTCCCACCAGGAGGCGGTCATCTCCGAGCGGGTCCTCAAGGAGATCCGGGAGCGGCTCCTGTTTCTCCTGGACGTCGGCATGGACTACCTCAACCTGGCCCGCTCCTCCGGAACGCTGTCCGGAGGCGAAAACCAGAGGATCCGCCTGGCCACCCAGATCGGGTCGGGCCTGATGGGGGTTCTCTACGTTCTCGACGAGCCGACCGTGGGACTGCACCAGCGGGACAATCTCCGTCTCATCGCCACCCTGAAACGCCTGCGGGATATGGGCAATACCGTCCTGGTGGTAGAGCACGACGCCGACATGATGCTGTCGTCGGACGAGATCATCGACATGGGGCCCGGCGCCGGCCGCGAGGGGGGCGGCATCGTCTTTCAGGGAACGCCCGGGGAGATCCTCCGGTCGGAGGATTCCCTCACAGGCCGCTATCTTTCCGGGGCAGTGTCGATCCCCGTTCCCCGGAAGCGGAGGCCTGTCCGCGGGAGATGGATCGTTCTGGAGGGGGCCTGGGAAAACAACCTGAAGAACATCGACATCCGCATTCCCGTGGGGGTCTTCACCGCCGTTACCGGGGTCTCCGGCTCCGGCAAAAGCACCATGGTCATCGAGACCCTCCACAAGACCCTGTCCCGGCGGCTCTACCGGCACCAGGGCTCGGCCGTCAAGGTGCGGCGCATCGTGGACCTGGGCGGGATCGAACGGGTCATCCTGATCAACCAGCAGCCCATCGGACGCACCCCCCGGTCCAACCCCGCCACCTACACCGGCGTCTTCAACTCGATCCGGGATCTCTTCACAGGACTGCCGGAATCGCGGGTGCGGGGCTACAAGCCGGGCCGTTTCAGCTTCAACGTCCGGGGAGGGCGTTGCGAGGCCTGCGAGGGAAACGGGCTGATCAAGATCGAGATGCACTTCCTCCCCGACGTCTATGTGACCTGCGAGACCTGCCGCGGGCGTCGGTTCAATGCCGACACCCTGGACATCCGCTACAAGGACCAGAGCATCGCCGACGTCCTGGACATGACGGTGAATCAGGCCATCGACTTTTTCGCCAACATCCCGGCCATCCGCTCGAAGCTCAAGCTCCTGATGGACGTGGGGCTGGGCTACATCCGCCTGGGGCAGTCGGCCACCACCCTGTCCGGCGGCGAGGCGCAGCGGATCAAGCTCTCCCGCGAGCTGGGCAAGCGGCCGGAAAGCAACACCCTGTACATCCTCGACGAGCCCACCATCGGGCTTCACTTCGCCGACATCCAGAAACTCCTGGATGTGCTGATGCGCCTCGTGGACATGGGAAACACGGTCGTCGTGATCGAGCACAACCTGGACGTCGTCAAGTCCGCCGACCACATCATCGATCTCGGTCCCGAAGGCGGGCCGGGCGGCGGGGAAATCATCGCCGCCGGAAGCCCCGAGGATGTCGCCCAAGTCGCCCACTCATTCACGGGACAATTCCTCAAGGACATCCTGCAAACCGCCGGCTGACAGGAAACGGACGGCCCATCGGACAAAGGCCGATGCGGCCTCTTCGAAGTTTCCCCGCGCCCTTCACGCGGCATCTCCGATGCATTCCGCACCGGTCATCCTCACGGACAACCCTCCCTGCTCCGTAAGATAAATCGGATACCCCCCGATTGTTGTCTTGAGGCCGTTCGCTTATCCTGGCATCGAAAAAAAAGAGGAAAGGAAACGAGCCATGACAATGATTCTCCCCGAACGGATCGAGTTCAACCCGCAGAAAGACCTGCTCGGGAAGATGAACGGGCATGTCGAAAAAACCACCGGCAAGGGAAGGCTGGGTCGTCCGACGGGCGGATGGGCCTGAAACCCGGGACCGGTACAATAAATCATCTCGGAAAGAGAGACGGGAGGAAAGAGCCATGAAGAAGACGAAAGAGAGGAAAGTGAAAGGCTGGAAGGAGATCACGAAGGGCTGGGTGGACCCGATGGCCACCCCCATTCGCTGGACTCCGTAACGGAACGCACCCGGGCATCCGCCCGGCGGTCGGGAGAGAGAGGCCGTATCGAACGAACATGCACGAATTCCCTTCCTCTCTTTCCATGCGGGCGGGGTGGCGACACCCCGTTCGTTGCGGACCGCCCCGCAGGTGAACCGGCGGAAAAGGAAGCAGATACGGAAAAATAGAAGGAATTGCGGCGAACAGCAGAACGGAAGGCCAACAGAGATCGGACAAAAGCTGATCCAAGGGTGGTTTTTTGTCCTGCTTTTTGTTTTCGCATATCCGATACCATCTTCAGACCCCACCTGATTGCATCCATCCGGACGAACCTGTACGTGAAGTCCACCTGCAGTCTGCAGCCGGGAAGAAGCAGACCATCGCCTTTCCCGGATGATCATATTGATCGGGCCACGGGAGACCCACCCCGCAGGAAACGGTCTCCCGGAACGGACCCGGGACGCCTTCCAGCCGCTCCGCGGCGGTGAGGATGCGGCCCGGCCTGATGGTTCCTTCTCCTGGATCGCAACAGGAGGGGGGTTGCTATGCGCCGAAAGCCAGTCGAGCGCAGGGAGAGGCCCTCTATGAAAAAAACGGAATGGAACGAAGGATCGTCGGCCAGCCGGAAAACAGCCGGCCAGGGAAAAGAAGGGAAAGGAAAAAAGCCGCTTGTGAAAGCCGTTGCCGATATGGCGGCCCGGAGGGGCCAGGCGGATTTCGCATCCGACATGCACCGGGACGCCGTCCGGTGCATCGTCAACAATCAGGTCCCGTAATCCCTGCGGAACCGTACCGGTGAGACCCCCGTCGCGATTCGCCGCGTCGGGGGTTTTCTTTTCAGATGCACTCCTCCAGGGGAAGAACGAAGCACCGCACGCCCGCCCTGGGACGCTCCTCCTTCAGTTGATGGGCAATGCAGGTAACAACGTGGATCTGCTCGTCCGGAACGGCCAGGATCAGAAGATTGTTCCCCCCGGGCCAGACGTGGGTCCCCAGCTTGGGCTCCGAATCGGGCCCTTCGCCATGCACTTGCTCCATCTTCGTGTAGGCCCGGATGCCCGCTTTTTTGAAGCGAGCGACGACATATTCATCCGCTTCCCGCGAATAGACGATCAAAAACATCTTCATGACGGAGTCTCCCCCTTCTCCGGATGGATGTGCAGACGTTCTCGAATCTTCAGGGTCCAGTCGTCAAACAGGTCATAAGCGGCGGGAACCACCACCAGCGTCAGGAAAAGCGACGTCAGGAGCCCGCCGATGACGGTGATGCCCATGGGTGCACGGGTCTCCGCGCCTTCCCCGACCCCGAGGGCCACCGGGATCATGCCGAAGACCATGGCGAAGGTGGTCATGAGGATCGGCCGGAGCCGCACGGGCCCGGCCTGGAGGATCGCCTCCCTCCTGGACATGCCGCGCTCCCGCAGGGTGTTCGTGTAGTCCACCAGCAGGATGGCGTTCTTTTTCACCAGTCCCATGAGGAGGATGATCCCGATCAGGCTGTAGATGCTGATGGTGTTCCCCGTCAGGAGGAGGGCGCCGAAGGCGCCGATGAAGGACAGCGGCATGGACAGGAGCACCGTGAAGGGGTGGATGAAGCTCTCGAACTGGGCCGCCAGGATCATATAGGCCATGATGATCCCGAGGATCAGCGCGAAGATCAGGTAGCGGAAGGATTCCCCCATGGTCTCCGCCGGTCCCTTGTATTTCGCGGAGTAGTCGGACGGCAGGACCTTGCTCGAAATGGCATTCAGCTCCACCATGGCCTCGGCCAGGGGCTTTTTTTCGAGGCCGGCGTAGACGATGGTCGCCCGCTGCCGGTCGACCCGCTGGATGGTGCTGGGCCCTCCCCCCTCCTGGAAGCTGGCCACGCTGGCCAGTTCCACGAGCCGGCCGTCCCGTCCCCGGACGTAGATATTTCCCAGGTCGGAGGGATTCGACCGGTCCTCCGGGTTGAGGCGGACGCGAACATCCAGACGCTTCCCCCTCTCCTCGTCCTTGTATTTCGTGATATCCACCTCACCGCTGACCAGGATGTTGACGGCTTCTGCGATGGAGCCCACGGAGACGCCCAGGTCCGCCGCCTTGTCCCGATCGATGAAGACCTTCACCTCCGGCTTCCCCGCCTCGATGGACGTATCCACGTCCACGATCCCTGGTATCTTGGAAAACTCGGATGTGATCTGGCGGGTATAGGTCTGCAGGTCCGCCAGGCTGGTTCCGCGGATGGCGTACAGGATCGGCACATTGCGGATGCCGCCTCCGATAAGGGACACGTCCTCGGCGGTGCCCTTGAGGCCCGGGATCGTCCGCATGTTTCTGCGGATTTCCGCCTTGATCTGTTCCTGGCTCCTCTTTCGATCGGCCTTGGAATACAGGGTCACGAAGGCGACGGCCTTGTTCACCTCCCCGACGCCTCCCGCGCCCATTCCCTGAATGTAGAAGAGGGACCGGACCTCCGGCAGCTTGCGGACCATATCTTCGGCATTCTTGAACATTTCATCCGCACGGTCAACGGAGTAGTCGAAGGGAGCTTCCAATCGCACAAGGAACTGGCCCTGGTCCTCGGGAGGGACGAATTCCTTTCCGATGAACCGGGTGATGAACAGGCTGAAGACGAACAGGCCGAGGGCCAGCAACAGCACCAGGCTGCGGTGGTTGATCGCCATCTCCAGGAGCGATCGGTACCATGTCTCGGTTTTCCTGTATCCGTTTTCGAGGGCGTCACCGGCTTTCCCGATCCAGGCCGTCTTCGCTTTCAGCCCGGCAAACCGTCCCACACCGGCCGTCTCCGGTTCGCTTTCCGATTTTTTGTGGAGCTGCTTCAGGTAGAGCGACGCCAGCATGGGGGTCATCGTGAAGGAAACGATGAGGGAGACCGAGACAGAGAAGACGACGGTCAGGGCGAACTGGAGGAAAAACCGGCCGATGATGCCCTTCATGAAGGCCACCGGCAGGAAGATGACGATGATGGCCAGGGTGGTCGCCATGACGGCCAGGCCGATCTCCGACGTGGCGAAGGCGGCGGCCTCCCGGGGCGGCATGCCCTCTTCGACGTGGCGGTAAATGTTCTCGATGACGATGATGGCATCGTCGATCAGAAGCCCGACGGAGAGCGTCAGGGCAAGCATCGTCATGTTGTTGAAGGTGAAGTCGAAGGCCCGAAGCAAGGCGAACGTGGCGACGACCGAGACCGGGAGGGCCACGGCGCTGATGAGGGTCGTCCGGACGTTGCGGAGGAACAGGAACACCGCCAGGATCGCGAGAATCCCGCCGAGAATCAGGTGCCCCTGGACCTCGTTGATGGAGCGCTTGATGAAGGTGGACTGGTCGAAGGCGTAGTTCAGCTGAAGTCCCGGCGGCAGGTTCTTGTTGATGACGGCGACTTCCTTCTTGATCCGGTCGATGACCTCCACCGTGTTGGTTCCCGACTGCTTCTGGATTCCCATGCCGACGGCGGGGACCCCGTTGAATCGGACGATGGACCGCTTCTCCTGCTGGCCGTCCTCCACCCGGCCGATGTCTCGGATCCGGACGGGCGCCCCCTTGGAGTAGGAAACGATCAGATCGCCGAAGTCGGCGATCCGGGGGAACTCCCCCTTGATCTTGACGGCGTATTCCTTGGTTGCGGTCTCGATCCGCCCTCCGGGAAGCTCTACGTTTTCCCGCTTCAGGGCGGCGGCCACGTCGCCGGGGGCCACCTGGTAGGCCCTGAGCTTGTCGGCATCCAGCCAGATCCGCACCTCCCGAAGCTGGAGCCCTCCGATCCGCAGGGCTCCGACGCCGGGGATGCGCTGGATCTGGTCCTTCAGGACCTCGTCCAGGTAGGTGGACAGCTCGCGGATGCTCTTCTGCCCCGAGAGGTTGACCCACAGGACCGGGTTCGCGTCGGGGTCCACCTTCCGGATGATCGGTTCGTCGATATCCGAGGGCAGCTTGGAGCGGATCATCGAGACCTTCTCACGGACATCCTGGACGGCCAGGTCGATGTCGCGCTCCAGGACGAACTCGATGGTTACGCTGGACACTCCCTCGCGGCTCGCGGACGTAATGGTCTTGACGCCCTCGATGGTGTTGACGGACTCCTCGATCTTGTCCGTCACGTCGACATCCATGACCTCGGGACTCGCGCCCTTGAGGACGGTTGTCACGCTGACGATGGGAAATTCGACCTTCGGAAACAGGTCCACGCCGATTTCGGCATAGGAAACCAGCCCCAGGAGCACCAGGGCCATGATGAACATGGTGGCAAAGACGGGACGCTTGATCGACGTATTAGCGAGCCACATTCACCTTCACTCCGTCCGCCAGGGTGTTCTGCCCCACCGTGACCAGCTGCTCGCCCCCCTGGAGGCCTTCCAGAACCGCCATGGACTCGCCGTACTTCGCACCGATCTGGATCTTCACTTCCCGGGTCCGGTCGCCCTCCACGAGGAAGACCTTCTTCAGCGCGTTTTCATAGAGAATGGCCGTGATCGGGATGATGACGATGTCCCTGGGCGGTCCCGTGTAAATCGTTACCCGGGCGAAGAACCCCGGCTTGAGAAGCCCCTGGGGATTCGGGATCTGGGCCTCCGCCTGGAGGGTCCGGGTCTTCTCGTCGAGGCTGGGGTAAATGCTCATCAGCCGGCCTGTGAAAGTTTTTCCGGGGAAGGAATCCACCCGGAAATCCACCTCCTGGCCGAGCTTAAGGCTGCTGACGTCCTTTTCCGGAACCGAAAAGGACAGCTTGATGGGATTGGACTGAACGATCCACAGCATGGGCGTCCCGGTGCGGACGAAGTCCCCGGCGGTCACCCGCTTCTCCCGGACCGCACCGGCCATGGGGGCCCTCACCCGGCTGCGGCCGTATCGTTCGCGGGCCATGGACAGGGCCGCCCGGGCCCGATCGACGTCGCCCGTTGCCAGGGTCACCCGGGTGGTGATGTCATCAAACTGCTGCTGCGTGACGAGCTGCTCCTTGTAGAGGGCATCCTTCCGGGTGTATTCGACCTTCACATTCGCCAGCGTGGCCTCCGCCTGCTTCAGGGCCGCCTCCGCCCGCTCCAGGTCCAGCCGGTAGTCCGTCTCGTTGATCTCGGCCAGGACCATGCCCTTCGCCACGGGCGATCCCTCCTCCACGAAGAGCTTCCGGACGATGCCGTCCACTTCGGGGCTGATGACCACCTCCTGAAACGGCTTCAGGTTCCCCACCGCTTCCACGAAGGGACGGAGAGACTTTTTCTCCACGGTCGCGGTGCGGACGTTGATGATCTTTTCGACCGTTTTCGCCTCCTTCTTCTGGCAGCCCGCCACGGAAAACACCGCCAGCACCAGGACCGCCAGCAGGATCACGGCCGGCCGGCCGCCGTGCAAACCGGGCATCCGCTTACCGGGTCCGCAAGTCTTCATCCCGTTCATCTTATCCCGCCTCGATACGCCGGTTTGTCTCTGGAATCGGATCATCATTTCCTCACTGCTTCGCGAGCACCGACGGGAGAAGATCCCCGGTGACCCGTTTCATGCGGAGCCAGGAAACCTGGTAGTTGATGGACGCCTCGGCCAGCTTCTGCTCCGCCGTCACGAGCAGCGTGTTCGCGTCGATGACATCGAGGCTGGAGGCCAGGCCGAATTCGAACTGCCGCGAAACCGCCTGGAAGTTGTCCCGGGCGAAGGCCGCCTGATCCTGCTGGAACTTGAGGACGCCCTGCTGGGTCACCAGGTCCAGCCGGGCACCTTCCACCTCGACCCCGAGGGTCTTCTTGAAATCCTCGATGGCCAGGTCCGCCTGGCGGCTCCTGGCCATTGCCTCCTTGACCTCCGCCACCCGCAGTCCCCCTTCGAAGAACGGGAAGGTGAGCGAAACGGTGGCATAGGCGTTTTCGTTTAGGAAGGAGGCCGTTGCAGGGTCCTGGTAGTTTTTCTGGTAGACGCCGCTTACGGCCACCGACGGCCAGTAGCCTCCCCGGGCATACCAGACCTGCTTGTCCGCCGCGGCTTTCTGAATCTCCAGCGCCCGGAGCTCGGGCCGCCGGTCGAGAGCCTTCCGGAGCAGTTCGTCCACCGGCGGGATGTCCCCTGCTTCACCGGCGCTCTCCTTCACTCCGACGGGCCCCTTGACTCCCAAAACCCGGGCCAGGACGGCCTTCGTCAGGTTCAGGCCGCTTTCCGCCCGGATCCGGTCGGCCCGGGCGCCCGATAATTCCCCCTCCGCCCGGAGGAGCGCCGTCTTGGTCACCTCTCCCAGACGGAGCCGCCTCTCCGCCAGATGGCGGTATTTCGCCAGCCTCTCCAGGTTGGCGTCGGCGATTTCCAGGGATTTCCCGGCCTTCAGGACGTCGAAATAGGCATAGGCCGTCTGGAGCAGCATTTCGTCCCGTGCGGCGTCCAGATCCTTCCGGCTCTTGTCGATGTTGTCCCCGGAGATGCTCAGGGCCGTGAACTCCCGGCCGCTCAGGGAAAAGGCCTGGTCCGCCCGGACGCCCCAGGAGTTTGCCTCGTCCGGCTGAACCAGCGCCCCGGAGGCGGTGGTCTTCCTTCCCGAATACCAGGTCTGTCCGCCATAAGCCGTGAGTTTCGGGATCAGGACTGCCCAGGCCTTCTGCCGCGTCGTTTCGGCAATGACGACATTTTCCTCGGACAGCCGGATCTTCTCGGAGTTGCGGAGGGCCGTGCGGAAGGCCTCGTCGAGGCCGTAGTCATCAGCGAGAACCGGTAAGGAACCGGCTGGAAGGAGTAGGACGGCCAGCAACATACAGACAAGACAGGCTCTTTTCTTCATCGCTGCCCCCTGGAGGATCATCCCGGAGCACCCCGGAGCGTCCCGCCCCGATGCCCGCCGGAGCCGCATGCATGGCGGCCCCCGAGGATTCAAAATGAATTAGAGACCCTCATACAAGGGCACATTCCTTGTCAAGCGGAAATCACGTAAAGTCCCGGCGCCATGCAGTCCCGGACAAGCCCGAGACGGCCTATCTTGTAGTCTTTTTATTGACTTTTGAGCATCGAATTGATAGAGTAAACGTTCCAAAAAGAAGGTGATAGGGAAAGCAGCATGTTCAAGGTTGGAGACATCGCCGTGTACCCGGCCCAGGGGGTCGGAGTGATCGAAGCCATTGAAAATCGTGAGGTCATGGGTAGCAGGCAGCTCTTCTACGTCATGAAAATCATGGGAAATGGCATGAAGATCATGATTCCCCTCCACAGCGCCAAGTCTGTCGGTCTCCGGGAAGTGGTCCCGGCGGCGGACATTCCGAAGATCTACGCCATCCTTCGCAACAAGGACGTCTCCATCGACAAGCAGACGTGGAACAAGCGGTACAGGGAATACCTCGAAAAGATCAAGACCGGCTCCGTCTTCGAGATCGCCCGCGTGCTGCGGGACCTCCTCATTCTCAAAACGGACAAGAATCTCTCCTTCGGCGAGCGGAAGATGATGGACACCGCGAAGAATCTCCTCGTCAAGGAGATCTCGGTGGCCACCAAAGCAGAAGAAACGAAGGTGGAACAGGACCTTCAACGGTACTTTACCCTTCAATAGCCATGAGCCGCATCGATACGAACAGACCATTCCAACGGTGGCCTGAAGCCACCCTGCATTCAGGCACGGGCGCCGTTCCCGGACTGCGGAAAGGGGAATGGTCTGACATTCCGGTGTCCGGCCGGGCCGATGCCATGAAGACGATCGTACCCCCGCTTACAGCGGGGAAACCGCACCGATGCCATGAGGCCGGTGCAAAACCGGTTCCTCCTTATCCTTCCGATCATTCCTGGAGAGCAGGAGCGTTCCGGGTTCTGAAAACCAGCCGGAAAGGAGGTGAACGCATTGATCACAAGGCTGTTTTTGATACTGGCGTGTTCTGTAAGCGGATATTTCATTGCTTATCTGTCATTCGACGGATTATGGCAATCATTCTTGGGAGTCATAGCAGGATTATTCACGGCCCTCTTTGTAATCAAGATAGAACAGGACATCCGGAAAGTATCCCTGAAGGTAATTATGGGCGGCGTGATCGGTATGGTCATTGGTTTGCTGATCGCGGTCATCCTCGCCTATGGACTGAATTTCGTGGGGAAAATCCAGGAAAATCAGCAGATACTCCCCTGGGTCTATGTGATTCTGACCGGAACGTTGGGATATCTGGGCCTTGTCCTTGGCTCCAAGAAGGTCGAAGAATTTTCCTTCATGGCAAGTGGTGCTGCGAAGGAGCCTGCTGACTACCGGATCCTGGACACGAGCGTCATCATCGACGGACGGATCGCCGATATCGCCGAAACGGGTTTCCTGGAAGGACGGCTGGTTGTGCCGCGCTTTGTCCTCGACGAACTGCAGTACATCGCCGATTCCTCCGACTCGCTGAAGCGCTCCCGGGGACGCAGGGGGCTGGATATCCTCAACCGGATGCAGCGTACCGGCGGCATCACCATCGACGTGGTGGACCAGGATTTTCCCAAGATCAAGAGCGTTGACGCCAAGCTGGTCGCCCTGGCGAAAAAGTCGGACGGCAAGATCATCACCAACGACTTCAACCTGAACAAGGTGGCCGAACTCCAGGGCATCAAAATCCTGAACGTCAACGAACTGGCCAATGCGCTCAAGCCGGTGGTCCTGCCCGGCGAGATGATGACCGTCAAGGTGATCAAGGAAGGCAAGGAACAGGGCCAGGGCGTCGGATACCTCGACGACGGGACCATGATCATCGTGGACAACGGCCAGAGGCACATCGGATCCACGGTGGACGCGGTGGTCACGAGTGTTCTGCAGACAACCGCGGGACGCATGATCTTCTCGGAGTTGAAGGCTCCGGCTCCGGACAAGAAACCCTATCCGTCATCCAACCGGACGTAGAACCGGCCCGGGGAACATCCCCGGGCTTTTCTTCGTCGTGAAGCCGGGCCCCCGGATGCCCCGGGATGCGGCCCGAAGCAGCGCCTGGAAGGGAGGTCCGTGGCTCCCGGAAGACACCCGAAAGGCGGAATCGCACCGCCGCAGAAAACCATCGCCATCATCCCCGCCGGAGGCTCCGGACGCCGGATGGGTGCCGGGCAGGCCAAGCAGTACCTCCGCCTCCGGGGGCTGCCCATCCTCGCCCATACGCTCCAGGCCTTTGAGGATTCCCAGTTCATCGATGAAATCATCCTGGTGGTCCCCGAAACGGACGTGCCCCGGGTACGCCGCAATATCGTGGATGCCTTCGATTTCCATAAGATTAAAGTGATCGTACCGGGAGGAAGGGAGCGGCAGGATTCGGTCCGAAACGGCCTGAGCGCCGTCGGGGAGGACTGCGGGGTTGTCGTCGTTCATGACGGCGTCCGACCGTTCCCGTCATCCGGGCTCATCCACCAAGTCGTTGAGGAAGCCCGAGGCGGAAGAGCCGCCGTCGCAGGCGTTCCCGCCAGCGACACGGTGAAGCGGGCGGACCCGGACGGGATCGTGCTGGAAACCCTGGACCGCCGGGAGCTCTGGCTCATCCAGACGCCTCAGGCCTTTCCCGCAGCCATGCTGAAGGAGGCTTACCGGAGGGCCTGCGACGAGAACTACTGCGGCACCGACGACGCCTCCCTGGTGGAACGGGCCGGTTATCCCGTCATCATCATTCCCGGCAATTCCCGGAACATCAAGATCACGACCCGGGAGGACCTGGCCCTGGCGGAGCACATCCCGGCACCCGGCCGGAGAAGGAGCGGTAGGTCATGAAGGTCGGCTGCGGATATGACAGCCACCGCCTGGTGGAGGGGAGGCGCCTTGTCCTGGGCGGGGTCGAGATTCCCTTCGAGAAGGGGCTCCTAGGGCATTCCGACGCGGACGCCCTGCTTCATGCCGTCTGCGACTCCCTCCTTGGGGCGATCGGAGGTGGAGATATCGGAAGGCTCTTCCCCGACACGGATCCAGCCTACCGGGACATCGCCAGCCTCCGTCTTCTCGAGGCCGTCGCCGCAAAAGTCCGCGATGCGGGATGCCGCGTCCGCCACGTGGACGCCACGATCATCCTGGAGCGCCCGAAGCTGGCCCCGTTTCTGCTGAAGATGGCGGCCAACATCGCCGGGACACTCGAGATTCCGGCCGGCAGCGTCAATCTGAAAACCAAGACGAACGAGGGGATGGGATTCATCGGCAGGGGCGAGGGGATCGCCGTCATGGCGGTTGTCACGGTCTCCGGGGGAGAAAAGCCATGAGTTCCGGAAGTCCTCGCGTCCGTTTCGCCCCTTCTCCGACAGGAGACCTGCACGTCGGGGGCGCCCGGACCGCCCTTTTCAACTGGCTCTTCGCCCGGCGGCACCAGGGAACCCTGATCCTGCGCCTGGAAGATACCGACGCCGCGCGTTCCACCGCGGAATTCGAACGGAATCTGCTGGAGGACCTGGAATGGCTCTCTCTCTCCTGGGATGAGGGGCCCGGGGTGGGAGGCCCCTTCGGGCCCTACCGGCAGAGCGAGCGCCTGCCCCTCTACCGCTCCGCCCTGGACAGGCTCCTTCGCGAGGGACAGGTCTACCCCTGCTATTGCACCGACGAAGAGCTGGAGGCCGAACGGGCATTCCGGCTGGCACGCGGCCGTCCACCCCGCTACGGCGGGCGCTGCCGGGAGCTGAGTGACGCGGAGCGCCGGCGGCTTGAGGGCGCCGGGAGGCATCCGGCCTACCGGTTCCGTGTTCCTGCAGGAGAGATCGTCTTCGAGGACCTGATCCGGGGAACGATGCGCTTCCATGCCGGTGATCTCGGGGACTTCATCGTTGTCCGGTCCAACGGGCTCCCGGCCTACCAGTTCGCCGTCGTGATCGACGATCACGCCATGCGGATTTCCCATGTCATCCGCGGAGAGGACCATCTTTCGAACACTGCCTCACAGCTCTGCCTGTATGAGGCCCTGGGATATCCGCCGCCGATTTTCGCCCACCACGGCCTCGTCCTGGGAGAGGACCGGGCCAAGCTCAGCAAGCGGCACGGCTCCACGTCGGTCCGCCAGTTCCGGGAGCGGGGCTATCTCCCGGAAGCCTTCTTCAATTACCTGGCCCTGCTGGGTCGTTCCATCGGGGGGGGCGGCGATGTCATGAGCCGCGAAGCGCTGATCTCTTCCTTCGACCTGACAAGGGCCGGAAAGGGGGGGGCCGTTTTCGACGAGGCGAAACTGCGCTGGCTCAACAGCCAGTACCTGCGAGAATGCCCGGCGGAACGCCTGGAGGAGCGGCTCCGGCCCCTGCTGGAAAAGGCGGGCTACCGTCCGGAGAACATGCCGGATCCAAGAACGCTGGCGGACATTCTTGCAATTCTCAGAGACAACCTGGCCACCCTCGACGACGCCCTCCCTTATCTTCCGGTCTTTCTGGACGACGACCCGCCCCTCTCGGCCGATGCCGGAGCACTCCTCTCGACGCCGGAAGGCCGGGAGGTCCTGCTCGCCCTCCAGGAGGGCCTTCGGGAAGTCGCGGAGGAAGATCCCTGGTACGGGCCCCTCATTCACCGGATCCAGGAGCGGACGGGACGGAAGGGCCGAAAGCTCCTGCTTCCCGTCAGGGCGGCCCTGACGGGCCTTCTCAAGGGGCCGGAACTGGAGAAGATCCTTGGCCGGCTGGGCCGGGAAGCCGCCCTCCGGCGGGTGGATCGCCTTCTGGCTTCCTGATTTTCCATACCCGACGGCATGGTTTGTTCCCGCCCGCGGGAACGGCATGATACCGAGAGCCCATTCCGCATCCACCCACGATAGATCGCAGATCCCTACCTATTTTACATCCCCTTGTTATCGTTACCATATCACAAATCTTGCCCCATTCTTGCAAGATAGAACATCAATGGCCCTGCCTTCTCCCTTCCGCCATGGGCAAGCCCTGGAGACATTCGCTCCGACACAGGGTAGCAGGAACGGACAACAGCGTACCCCCCCTCCCCCTGTTCCCCTGATCGAAGGGATTTGAGGACTGGTCCCTCCCCTATCACCCGCCCCATGCGATTTTCCCGATGCCGGCTCAATAATTTCTCTTGATTCTTGAGAATTTTTATGGTATCCGGTGCCATCCTTGATGGGTGGCGGCTTTCGCCATTCATCAGGATGAAGATCATTGATAACGTTTTTGTTTTCTGATCCCGGCTTGTCAAAGCCAGAGGCTGCGGGGTTCCGGCCCGCTTCGGACCGGGGGAAACGCATTTTTGTTGGGATGACGCTGCCGCGAAGGCAGCCTTAAAAAAACCAAGAAAGGGGGATGTACAAGTATGACGAAAGCAGAACTGATCGGGGCGATTGCAGGAGAGGCAGGAATCACGAAAGCGGCAGCGGGCAAGGCGCTGGATGCGTTCATGGGCGCCGTGGCAAAGGAGCTCAAGAAGACCGGCAAGCTGGGTCTCGTCGGCTTCGGCACGTTTTCCGTGATCAAGCGGAAGGCCCGCGAGGGACGGAATCCGCAGACCGGCAAAGCCATCAAGATTCCCGCGAAGAAGGTCGTGAAGTTCAAGGCCGGCAAGGGTCTGGGAGACAAGGTGAAATAACGTTCCACCCTTCGAGGATAACAGAATGGAATCCCCGGGAGAATCGTCTTCCGGGGATTTTCATTTTTCATTCCCCCGCGACAGCCTCCAGTACCCCGGGCGGACCCGCGGGACGAGGAGCATGGATCGAACTCCCGCCGTCACATTGACAGTCCTGCGGCATATCTGCTATAGGGCGGCAACCATTTAAAAATTGCAGAGGTTTTGACGTGACAAAGAAACGGATCCTGAGCGGTATGCGCCCCACGGGGAAACTCCACCTGGGAAATCTGCACGGGGCCCTGGAAAACTGGGTTCGTCTCCAGGAACACGGAGACTACGAGTGCTTCTATTTTGTGGCCGACTGGCACGCCCTCACCAGCGAGTACGCCAGCACGGAGGAAATACGCGCCAATTCCCTGGACATGGTGATCGACTGGCTGAGCGCCGGCCTCGATCCACAGCGGAGCACCCTGTTCATCCAGTCGTCCATTCTGCTCCACGCCGAACTTTTCGTGCTTCTCTCCATGATCACACCCCTGGCCTGGCTCGAGCGAAATCCGACCTACAAGGAAATGAAGGCGGAACTGGCCCAGAAAGACCTCTCCACCTTCGGTTTCCTGGGCTATCCGGTCCTGCAGGCGGCGGATATCATCCTTTACAAGGCCTACGGAGTACCCGTAGGCGTCGACCAGCTTCCCCACGTGGAGCTGACCCGTGAGATCGCCCGGCGCTTCAATTTCCTCTACCGCGACATCTTCCCGGTCCCGGAGCCCCTGCTCACGGAGATCCCGAAACTGCTGGGCATCGACGGCCGGAAGATGAGCAAATCCTACGAAAACTCCATCTACCTGTCCGACCGGGGGGACGCGCTGAAGAAGAAGGTCATGGCCATGTTCACCGATCCGCAGCGGCAGAGGAAGAAGGACCCGGGGCGCCCGGAACTCTGCAATGTCTTCACGTTTCACCGGCTCTACACGCCGGAGGAGGAGGTGGAGGCCATCGCCGCCGACTGCCGTGCCGCCGCAATCGGCTGCATCCAGTGCAAGGGCCGCCTGGCGGAGCGGATCGCCCAGCGGATGGCCCCCATCCACGAACGGCAGGAGCATTACCGCAGCCATCCCGAACAGGTGCGCGAGATCATTGAGGACGGCAACGACCGGGCCCTCCGCGTCGCCTCCGCCACCATGGAGGAAGTTCGGGACGCAATCCGGATCGGCATCTGAACATGGGTCCGCGGGCAACATGAGTTACGAAGTCCGGCTGGACATCTTCCAGGGACCTCTGGATCTTCTTCTGTACCTCATCAAGAAGAACGAGATCGACATCTACAACATCCCCGTTGCCCTGATCACCCAGCAGTACCTGGAAACCCTGGAATGGATGAAATCGCTGAACCTGGACCTGGCGGGGGAATATCTCGTGCTGGCCTCCACGCTCCTGCTGATCAAGTCCAGGATGCTTCTGCCGGACGAAACCCCGGAAGGAGGAGCCGGCGACGAAGAGGCGGGGGAAGATCCGAGACAGGACCTGGTGCGGCAACTGCTGGAATACCAGGCCTTCAAAGAGGCGGCGATCCACCTGGACGGCCGGCCATGGCTGGAGCGGGACGTCTTCAAGCGGGGGGCCTATCCCGATCTGCCGCCGGTGGGTGTGGAAGAGGAAGAGCTCGCGGAGGTCGGGATCGTCGAGCTGGTGGATGCATTCCGGCGGATCGTCTCCTCCCTGGAACGGGAGGAGTTGATGCAGATCAACTCCGAGAAGCTGTCCGTCACCGACCGGATCAACGAGATTCTCGAAAAGCTCCGTGAGGCGGGGCAGATCAGCTTCCTGGAGCTCCTGGAGGGAGCCCGGGACCGCCGGCGCATCGTCTACACCTTCCTGGCGATCCTGGAGCTGATGAAACTGCGGATGATCAAGGCCTACCAGACCGGCCCGTTCGGGCCGATCCGGATTTTCCCGGCCGTGGAGGAGGAATCCGATGGAGCATGACAAGGCCCTGATCGAGGCCCTCCTGTTCGCCGCCGAGACCCCCATCACCCTGGAGCGGCTGCGTGAGGTCCTCGATATGCCGAGAGAGGCCGTCCAGGCGGCGGTCCTCGAACTGATGCAGGAATACCAGGAGCGGCGCGGCGGGTTCACCCTGGAGGAAGTCGCAGGGGGAATCCAGTTCCGAACCCTTCCGGAATACGGAACCTGGATCCGGAAGATGAAGGGGCGCGGCCCCGCCTCCCTGTCGCCGGCGGCCCTGGAGACCCTGGCGGTGGTCGCCTACCGGCAGCCCATCGTCAAGGCCGACATCGACCGGGTTCGCGGCGTCGACGCCGGGGGAACCCTCAAGGGCCTGGTGGAGAAGAAGCTGGTCCGGATCGTCGGAAGGAAAGACGTGCCGGGGAAACCCATCCTGTACGGGACCACCCGCAGATTCCTGGAGATCTTCGACCTCCAGGATCTCTCCGAGCTGCCGACCCTCCGGGAATTCGGCGAGCTGGCCGAGTAGACCCCCATGGCCGAAGAGCGCATCCAGAAGATCCTTGCCCGTTCCGGCATCGCCTCACGCCGGAAAGCGGAAGAGCTTGTCCTCCAGGGACGCGTCACCGTCAACGGCGAAGTGCGGCGCGAGCCGGGATCCCGGGCGGATGCGGTGAAAGATGATATCCGGGTGGACGGCCGGCGGATCCTGACGGAGGAGACCCTGGTCTACCTGATGCTCCACAAACCGGCGGGAACCGTTACCAGCCTCAAGGACCCCGAGGGACGACCGGTTGTGCGGCACCTGCTGGAAGAGCGCTTCGAGCGCCTGTTTCCCGTTGGACGGCTGGATTACGACTCGGAAGGCCTCCTGCTCATGACCAACGACGGTCAGTTCGCCCTGCGGGTGGCCCACCCCCGCTACCGCGTGCCGAAGACATACCGGGTCAAGGTGCGGGGCTCCCTGCCGCCGAAGGCCATGAGGAAGCTGGAAGCGGGCATCGATCTTCCCGACGGACGGTTCGTCCCCGAAGCGGTGGCCATGGAGGGGAAGAATCCCAAGAGCACATGGATCCAGATCGTCGCCACGGAGGGCAGAAACCGCGTCATCCGCAGGGCCATGGAGGAGCTGGGGTACCCCGTCCAGCGACTGATCCGTATCGCCGTCGGGGGAGTCCAGTTGGGAAACCTGGAGCCAGGAAGGTCCCGTCCCCTGAAGACGAACGAGATCCGTCAGTTGCTCTCCTACGCCGGGAAGCCCCCCGAGGCGGAGAGTCCCCCCGGGCCGGACGGGCCGGGGAAGAAAGCCCCCCGCCCTCGGTCATCATCCAGCCTGAAGGGAGGCACCGGCCCCCGGAAAAAAACAGCGGAACGCAGCGCAGGCGGACGCCCACGGAGCCGTCGGACCGGAGGGACCAACTGAAAGCGGGAAAGAGCGGAATGGGGGTGCGGCGGCGACACAAAATTCGCTTGACATTCCGGGAAAAATCAATAATAGTCGCCAAAAAAATAAAACATATCCCCAAGTTATTCAATTCATCCCACTGTCTGCAAGGCTTGAGCACTCATCAGAAGGAGGTTTTATGAATAAGTCCGGTCTTATCGAGGCACTGAGCAAGAGGGAAAATCTGACGGAGAAAAAGGCAACCGACGTCATCAACCTGATTTTTAAAGGTTTTACCGATGAGCTGAAGAAAAGCGGCCGCATCGAGATCCGCGGGTTCGGCAGTTTCGTCGTGAGGAAGTACGAGGCCTATACCGGACGAAATCCCAAGACCGGCCGAAGCATCCAGGTGTCGCCGAAGAGACTGCCCTTCTTCAAGGTGGGAAAAGAGCTGAAGGAACGAGTGGACGAGCAGGAATAATATCAAATTTCCCAGGATTTGCAGCCATCCACGAAGATTCGTATCAACGGGAGGGGGTCGTTCATCGATCCCCTTTTCTATTCCGGTATGCGACGCGTTTCGCTAGTGCACATTCTGCTTTTCGTCGTCACCTTCGCCACGACGCTCCTGGCGGGGGCCCTGCAGCAGGGCGTGAATCCGCTGGAGGACCCCCTGTCCCTGTGGCGTGGCCTTCCGTTTTCCCTGACCCTGCTGTTCATCCTCGGCGCCCATGAATTCGGCCATTACGCCATGGCCCGGCGCCACGGAATCGACGTGACGCTGCCCTATTTCATTCCTGCGCCGTCCATCATCGGCACCTTCGGCGCCTTCATCAAGATGAAGACGCCCATTCCGGACCGGAGGGTTCTC
>CAZODI010000040.1:0-30512 GCA_964578535.1 uncultured Syntrophaceae bacterium | reverse complement strand
GCAGACGGGTGTTTTTCAACGGCCCGTGCGGAAAAGTGTCCGCGACGGCGGCCGCCCCCGCGCCGATGCGATGATTGCAAAGGAAAAGGTGGTCCGGCTTGGCAGGAAAGGAAAAGAAAGAAGGAGGAACGGACTTGAAATCCGCTCCCCCTTCTTTTTACGGCTGTTTTCCTTCCAGAAAACGAATTGAAGTTTTGAATACGGCGGCCGAAGCCCCGTGTTTCCGCGATCAGGCCGACTGGATGGAAATCTTCTTTCCCTTTGCCTTGGCCTGCTCCAGTTTCGGCAGGGTTACCGTCAGAACGCCGTTTTTGAACCGGGCCTGGGCCTTGTTCAGATCGATCTCCCGGGGCAGGGGAATGACCCGTTGAAACGCCCCGTAGCTCCGCTCGATGGTATGGTAACCCTCGCCCTTGTCTTCCTTTTCAAATTTCTTTTCGCCTTTGAGAACGAGAGCCGACTCCTCCAGGAAAAGCTCCACGTCCTTCTCCTCCATCCCGGGAAGCTCCGCATGGACGACGATCTCCTTCGCCCCCTCCTTCACGTCCACGGAAGGATGGAAACCTCCGGCGCGGCCGCCGGCAGCGGGAAACGGGGCAAAAGCCGTCCCCTGGAAGAAATCGTCGAAAACCCGGTTCATTTCCTGCTGCAAAGCGGAAAAAGGATGATCTCCTTCCTGGCCGGCCGGAACCGCATGCTCTCTCCAGAGAGATGGCAACAACCTTCGGAATGCCATGGTTTCCACCTCCTTTCTCACTCCGCCTTGATGGCGATTTTCCTGGCCTTCGATTTCTCCGCCTTCTGGAGAACGAGACGGAGAACACCGTTTTTCACCGTGGCCTCGATCCTGTTCTGGTCGATCTCCTCGGGAAGGGTGAAAGCCCGCTGATAGTCTCCCGTATCGAATTCGGCATACACGAGGTTGTACCCGGAAAAGGCGACAGGCTCCACCGTTCCGTTGATGGTCAGCACATTCTTTTCCAGCATGATGTCCACGGAACTCTCGTCCACTCCCGGCATGTCGGCCAGAAGCACAATGGACTCCTTTGTCTCATAGATGTCGACCCGGGGAACATACACCTTTCGGTTTCTCGTCCGTTCCATTTCCACCGGGTTCGAAGCCGTCTGTTTCTGCAGTTCCTGTTCCTTCATCTTGGTCGTCCCCCCTTTCTACTCCGCCTTGATGCTGATCTTTCTGGGTTTGTCCGCCTCTGCCCGCGGCAGGGTTATGTGGAGGATACCCTTTTCATAACGGGCAGCCACGTTTCCCGCATCCACCCGGAACGGCAACTGCAGGGTTCGACTGAAGCGCCCGCTGCTCCTTTCCTGGCGATGGTAATTCTCGCCCTCTTTCAGGGTCTCCGGATTCCGTCCACCGCTGAGGGTCAGGCTTTCCCCCACAACGGAGATATCCATGCCGTCGGGATCCGCTCCCGGCAACTCGGCGGAGACAACGATCTCATTCTCCCCGCTCCAGACGTTGATCGCCGGGAAATCCTGGCTGAAGGGCTGGCTGACACCCGAAAACAGCCTGTTCATTTCCCGCTGGAGGCGCTGTACCTCCGGCATGAGATCCACGATTCTTCCAAATCTCCAGACCGGTCCGAACATGTCCACAACCTCCTTTTCCGGTTTGGTCGCCTTCCCTTCCTGATGATACAGGACACCGAGCACACGCACCCAGCCAGAGGAAAGACGACAACCATTTAATATTGTTCGCATTAACACCTTTTGGCGATAATATAAACACCGTATCGGCATTGTCAAGGGAAGACCGTCCCGAGAGAGGGATAAGGCTGTCGTGCCGTGCCCTTCTGGTCAGGTTGGAGAGGGGGCAAGGCGGAGGGCAGCGATCATGGATTCGTGAATCCGCCCGTTCGAAGCGAGGATATGGGGTGCTTTGAGCGAAAAGGGAGCCCCCGAGAGATTCGTGACCTGCCCGCCGGCCTCGACCACCAGGAGCCACCCGGCCGCCGTGTCCCAGGGCATCAGGCGGAGCTCCCAGAAACCGTCGAAACGGCCGGCCGCCACATAGGCCATATCCAGCGCCGCCGATCCGGCCCGCCGGACCGCCTGTGCGCTTCTGGCCATTACTTGAAAATAATTCATGTTGTTGTCGGAATTGTCCCGGATGTCGTACGGAAATCCCGTAGCAAGAAGGCTGCGGGAGAGGTCCTTTGTCCCGGAAACGCGTAGGGGGCGTCCGTTCAGAAAGGCCCCCTCACCACGGCAGGCGTAAAACATCTCCTCCAGTATCGGATTGTAAACCACGCCGTGCCGGACGATGCCGTTTTCCTCGAGGGCAATGGACACACAAAACACCGGATAGCCGTGGGCATAGTTCGTCGTCCCGTCGAGAGGGTCGATGATCCACCGGTATGGCGACCCCTTGGGAACTCTGTCCGCCTCTTCCGCCAGGATGTCGTGGTCCGGATACCGGTCGAGAATCGCCGATACGATCATTTCCTCCGACTGGCGATCCGCTTCCGTGACAATGTTGATGACGCCCTTGTAGTCAACGGTGTGCTCTTCGCCGAGTCTCTTCTTCAACCAATCGCCGGCTTTCCGGGCAACATCCTTCATGAAGGCACCAGGGGAATCCATCGCTCTTCATCTCTCCCATCGTGAATTGTACGTTCCAACTCCACTTCTGCGGCATCGAGACACCGACCGCTGAAGAAAACCGCTTCACAGCAGAATCTTTACTATTTCCGGTTGCATGGATACTGCCGAGAATGGTAAGGTCCCCCATCATTTCATCCTTGGGGGCAAAACGGGGCAGCCATGGAAGATGACGTAACCACCCGGAACACGGCACCGGATCAGGCATTTCCTGTCCAGGACCTGAAATCCCTGAGGGAATCGCAGGGGATTCAGCTGAAGGACATTTTCGAGGCCACACGGATCACCGTAATCAACCTGGAAGCGATTGAAACAGGTCGTTTCGGAAAACTGCCGGCACCGGTTATCGCCCGCTCCTTTATCCGGTCGTATGCCAGGTCGATCGGCGCCGATGAGGGCAAACTGCTGGAGCGATACAACCGGTTCCTGGCGGAGTCCGAAGGTCCCTCCCTGGAGGAGGTACTCATACCACCGAAAAAAAAGTCCCTCAAGAAATGGATCGTTACGATTTCCTGCCTGGCGCTGGCCCTGATCATTGCGGCGGCCGTTCTGATGCTCCGGGAGCCGGTCCCGGCACCGTCCACGCCGTCGGTCCCGTCCGCCCAGCCAACGGAAACCGCAACACCCGCCCCGGCCACACAGCAGCCCCCTGCCGGCTCACAGGGATCCCCACCGGCGGCTCCCGAACCTTCCGCATCCGCCCCGGCACCGCCTCCGGCAGCCATTCAGGAGCCCCCCCAACCCAGGCCGCCCTCTGCACCCGCGGCTTCACCAGCACCCGCACCCGCAGCGACGGATGGATACTCCCTCCTCATCGAGGCCCGGGATTACACCTGGATCCGCCTCAGCGAAGACCAGAGCCAGCCGTACCAGGTCCTGCTGAAGCCGGGGGAAAGGCTGGAGCGGCGGGCATCCCGCTCATTTGACATCGATGTGGGAAACGCCGGGGGAACCCAGTTGACCTTTCAGGGAAAACCCCTGGGCCCCCTGGGGGCCCCGGGGCAGGTCGTACACCTTCGGCTTCCCTGAAACGCCTTCGAAAGATAGGTTTGACAACCTCCATGCGATGATCTATGGAGATGAAAAACCCCACAGGGAGCAAAGAATCATGTTTGGTATCGGTATTCCAGAATTGCTGATCATCCTGGTGATCATCCTGATCATCTTCGGCGCCGGCAAGCTTCCGGAAATCGGCAATGCCCTGGGAAAGGGGATCCGGAACTTCAAGAAGGCAACCCGGGAACCCGACGAAATCGATGTGACCCCCCAGAACAAGAAGGTCGAGCCGAAATAATCCCCTCCGCACCTCAAAACGGCACGTCGTCTTCCGGATATCCGCCGTCGGGCGCACCGGAGGAAGGTTCGTCCCCCGTCGCGGGTTTCCCCTGGCCCCTCCCGTCGAGCATCTGCATGTTCGCGGCGACGATCTCCGTCATGTACCGTTTCTGACCTTCCTTGTCTTCCCAGGAGCGCGTCTGGATCCGTCCTTCCACGTAAACCAGCTTGCCCTTGTTCAGGTAGTTTCCGCAGATTTCCGCCAGCCGGCCGAAGGTGACAATGCGGTGCCACTCGGTCCGCTGGACCTTTTCACCGCTCTTGTCCTTCCATTGTTCGTCCGTTGCGAGCCGGAACGTCGTGATCATGGCGCCATCCGGGGTATAGCGAACCTCCGGGTCCGCTCCCAGCCGTCCGATGAGCATCACCTTGTTGAGCATGCCGGTCCCTCCCGTCATGAGATGGGCTTTTATACACAAGGGACGACCCGCAGGCAACAGAATTTTCAAGAAAAAACCAATTGTTGCATCTTTGTGGGAGCCTTGATGCAATCAGGGTAAATTCGTAGGCATCCCTGCCGTATACCGTCCATGTACAACTGGAATCCCGGTTGCAAGTCCCGTTTCACCGCGTCTTCCGGAGGATTGTTCCGGAGAGGCGATCCATGCCAAAGTAATTGAAAAATGGTTTGATTCGGGTGTCGAAATACAGTATAACGGTCTGTCCTTACGGGATATCAGGTATAAGTGTCCGTTATTCCAAAGCAAACAACCAGGAGGTCCTGCCTTGCTGTTTGATTTCATTCTGGGGAAGTTTTCCAACGATCTGGCGATAGACCTGGGCACAGCGAATACGCTGGTCTATGTAAAAGGAGAAGGCATCGTTCTGAGCGAACCGTCCGTCGTGGCCGTTCATCGCGATGCACGGGGCACCAAAAAGGTTCTAGCGGTCGGAGCGGAAGCGAAAAAAATGCTCGGCAGAACCCCCGGGAACATCGAGGCTGTCCGTCCCCTCCGGGACGGGGTTATCGCCGACTTCGACATTACCGAGGTCATGCTCCGGCATTTCATCCAGAGGGTTCACAACCGCAGAACGCTGATCCGTCCCCGAATCATCGTCTCCATCCCGTCGGGCATCACCCAGGTGGAGAGGCGAGCCGTCAGGGAGACCGTTGAATCGGCGGGAGCCCGGGAAGTCTACCTGATCGAAGAGCCCATGGCCGCCGCCATCGGCGCGGGGCTTCCCATCATGGACCCCATCAGTTCGATGGTCGTGGATATCGGCGGTGGGACAACCGAAGTGGCCGTCATCTCCCTGGCCGGCATTGTGTACTCCAAGTCCGTGCGGTGCGCGGGAGACCGGATCGACGAGGAAATCGTCCAGTACCTGAAACGGAAATACAGCCTGCTCATCGGGGAGCGCTCCGGTGAAATCATCAAGACCACCATCGGCTCCGCCTTTCCGGACAACGAGATCCGCAAGGTGGACGTAAAAGGCCGGGATCTGATCTCCGGGATCCCCAAGATCATCGAGGCGAACTCGGAGGAAATCCGGGAAGCCATCATGGAACCCATCAGTCTCATTGTGGACGCCGTCAAGGATGCCCTTGAAAACGCACCTCCCGAACTGGCCGGAGATATCGTGGACCGCGGTATCACGTTGACCGGCGGCGGCGCCCTGCTGAGAAACCTCGATCTCCTTCTCAAGGAGGAAACGGGGCTGCCCGTGACGGTGGCGGAGGACCCCCTGTCCACGGTTGTCCGCGGCGCCGGCATGGCCCTGGATCACATGAATCTTCTGAAGGAGGTGGCCGTCCAGCCGTAGGCGGCGGCTTCCCGGCAAATTCGTGTCCCGTGACGGCTGGAGCCTTCTTGAAGTCGATACGCGTCCCGGTCCGGTTTCCGGGTCAGCTCGAAAACGCAGCCATCACTTCCTGCCACAGGCAACGGACGGCTTTCCCGGGCATTATCTTTCCCTTCCACCGGAATCGAGACGGGATCTGTTCTTCGCATCCTGACCGGAATGAACCGGCTTATGCGATGCAAGGCACTTCCATTCCGCCGTGATCGTGGGATGGACATGAGCGCATCGAAACGAAAAAAGAACCTGATCATCCTGGCCGTCTTTCTCCTGCTGACGCTGGCGATGATCTCCTACCATCTCCGGTACTCCGAACGTCCGGGACCGATTCGCATCGCCGTCCTGGAGATCACCGGCCCCGTTCAGTCCGCCCTGACGGCATCCTTTCACGCCCTGCGCGACACATGGACGGACTACCTGCACCTGATCGGTCTTCGGCAGGAGAACCGGGCACTGGGGAAAAAAATCGATGCGCTGACCACGGAACTGAATCGCTACCGGGAAGGGTATCTGGAGGCTCAGAGACTCCAAGCCCTGTTGTCCCTGCAGCAGGAATTGAAAATCCCGGCCATGGCGGCGAGGGTCATCGACAAGAGCCAGGCATCCCTCTTCAAGACCATCCTCCTGGACAGGGGAACAACCCGCGGCGTCCGGCCGGGGCAACCCGTTCTCTCCAGCAGGGGAGTGGTGGGGCGCGTCATCGAGGCTTCCCCGAACATATCCAAGGTCCTTCTGATCACGGACGAAAAAAGCAACATCGACGCCCTGATCCAGAGGACCCGTGCGGAAGGCATTCTCCAGGGCAACGGCTCCGGAGGCGGACGCCTGAAATACATATCCAATCTGGAGGACGTTCAGGCAGGAGACGTCCTGCTCACCTCCGGCCTGTCCGGCCTTTATCCCAAGGGGCTCGTCCTGGGCTCGGTCACCGCCTTCGACAAAAAAGCGGACAGCCTGTTCCAGAAGATCGACATTGCTCCGGCGTCTGATTTCAACCGGCTGGAAGAAGTCCTGATCCTGGACTACAAACAGAAGAAATGACCCGTTACCTTGTCCTTCCGCCGCTGGCCCTGGGCCTCGTCATTCTGCAGACGTCCATCGTGGAGCTCTTCACGGCCGAGAGGCTCAGCCTGGAGCTCACGACCATCGGGGTGATCTATGCGGCCCTGTTCATGGAGACCGGCAGGGGGGCCGTTTCGACCTTTCTGATGGGCTACTTCATGGACACCCTGATCGCCCCCTTTCCGGGCCTCTATATCCTGTCTTACGGAATCATCTTCTTCACCCTTTCTTCCGTCTCCGCCCGGGTCTATTCCACAAAGACCTTTTTCCTGGTCTTTGTCACCTTCCTGTCCGTTCTGGCCGAGGGAATCATCCTTGTTTCCGCCTACTATATAATATATGGAATGAACGTCCTCGTTACGGGACTGAAGATCTATCTACCCCAGGCGTGCATCCTCAGCGGGCTCTCCCCGATGTTGTTCCAACTCTGCCGCCGACTGGAGGGATACGGGAATGGCAGGTCGGCACAACCGGCTCAATGGCCATGACTCCGCCGAATTCCATAAACGGTTCCGGCTGCTGCTCCTGATTGTCGTCTGCGCCCTTTCGGTCCTCGTGGTGCGGATGTGGCACCTTCAGGTAATCAAAGGAAGCGAGCTGTTCCAGCGCTCCGAAAGCAACAGCCTGCGCAACCGCACCATCCGGGCCGTTCGGGGCGTTATCCTCGACAGAAACCGCACGGTGCTGGTGGACAATCAGGCCGCCTTCGATATTCTGTTTCATCCCCAGCGGGCGGGAAACGTCAGGGATGTAACGCACCGCTTCGCCGCTCTCTGCAGGGAGCGCTCCCTCCCCTATCCGGAAGAGATCCTGGAGATCCGGAAGACCCGCTCCGTGGAGCCGCTGAGGATCGAACGAAACATCAGCCGCGAAAAACTGGCCCTCGTGGAGGCCCATGCCCTGGAGTTGCCGGGAATGGTCTCCGATGTCGTGCCGGTCCGCCAGTATCTCCAGGAGGAAAAGATGGCGCATCTCATCGGGTACATGGGGGAAATCAGCCCGGAAGACCTGGAGAGGGAAGGGATGCGCTACGCCAGCGGCGACATGGTCGGCAAATTCGGCGTTGAGAGGTACCTGGACAGCCCTCTCAGAGGAACGAACGGAGCCGAAAACGTGGTGGTGAACGTGGTGGGCAAGGAAGTCCGGATCCTGGGCCGGATCTCGCCCATCGCGGGGCACAATGTCATCCTGAATGTCGATTCCGTACTCCAGGAGGCCGCCTGGAACGCCCTGGAGGGAAAGCCGGGGGCGGTGGTAGCCCTGGACCCCCGCGACGGAGCCGTGCTGGCCCTGGTCAGCTCCCCGTCCTTCGATCCGAACCTCTTTCGGGGAGGGATTTCCGCCAGGGACTGGAAAAGGCTGAGCCAGGATCCGGCTCACCCCCTCGAGAACCGGGCCATCTCCGGACAGTATCCGCCGGGTTCCACCTACAAGCTCGTCGTCGCCGCGGCGGCCCTCGAGGAGGGGCTTATCACCCCGGATACCGCTTTCCACTGCAACGGATCCTTCACCCTGGGAAACCGGACGTTCCGCTGCTGGCAGAAGCACGGCCACGGCAGCGTATCGCTCCACCGGGCCATCGTCTCGTCCTGCGACGTCTATTTCTACAACCTCGGTAAGCTCCTCGGAGTAGACAAGATCGCCCACTATGCCCGCGCCTTCGGCTTCGGTGAGATCACCGGCATTGACCTGCCGCGGGAAAAGGGCGGCACGATCCCGACGAGGGACTGGAAGCTTGCCCGCTTCAAGACCCCCTGGCAACCGGGAGAGACCATCTCCATTGCAATCGGCCAGGGTTACAACACCGCAACACCGCTGCAGCTTGCCCTGGCCTACGGCGCCCTGGCCAACGGGGGTACCGTGTGGCGTCCCCGTGTCGTCCGCCAGATCGAATCCATCGACGGAAAGGTCGTCCAGGCCTTTCCGCCTGAGAAAAAAAGCGTGCTTCCAATCAGCGAAAAGAACCGTCTTCTGCTCCGGGATGCCCTCTGGGGGGTCGTGAACGAACCGGGCGGAACCGGTGGGGCGCTCCGCCGGAAGGAAGCCGACGTGGCCGGGAAGACAGGCACCGCCCAGGTCGTGGGATATGCCTCGGACGGGAAGGCCAAAAGCTACTCCGGCCGATTCCGTGACCATGCCCTGTTTGTCTGCTTCGCTCCCCATGAGAACCCGGAAATCGTCGTCGCCGTCATCGCGGAAAACGCCGGACACGGAGGCTCGGCGGCCGCTCCTGTCGCCCGCAGGGTGATCGACGCGTATTTCGAGCAGAAAAACCAGCCCGGAAAGGAACAGACCGCCCGTCCGGATACGCCTCCCCGGGTCAAGCCTTCCCTGGCTGCCATCCGGCCGGAGCCAGCCCGGAAGGAGGAGGAGCCATGAAGGTCGATCGCCGGCTCCTGCTCAATTTTGACTGGACGCTGTTCGGCATGGTTCTGATCATCTGTGCCATCGGGCTCATGAACATTTACAGCACGGGCTACAGCCTGGCCGACGCCCGTCATACGTCGCTCTATATCAAGCAGATGCAGTCGCTGGCCATTGGCGTCCTTGCCATGTTCATCGCCTTCTCCGTGGACTATCGGTTTATTGCCCGCCATGCCTACGTCATCTACGGGGTCTCCATTGCTCTTCTGGTCGCCGTTTTCATTCTCGGCACCGCTGTCAAGGGTTCTCAACGGTGGATCAATCTGGGCGGATTCTCGTTTCAGCCGTCGGAGATGATGAAACTGACTCTTATCCTGGTGCTGGCCCGATACCTTGACGAACACCGCCTTCCGCGACCCTACCGCCTCCGGGAACTGGCGGTCCCGTTCCTGATCGTTTTCCTCCCTTTCTTCATCATTCTCAAGCAGCCTGACCTGGGAACCGCCCTGATGCTCCTGATCATCTTCGTCTCGATGATCTTTTTTGTCGGCGTACGGCTCAAGTCCGTCCTGCTGGCAGCCGCGGGGTTCCTGACCCTGCTTCCGGCAGCCTGGTTTTTTCTGAAAGACTACCAGAAACAGCGTCTCCTGACGTTCCTGAACCCGGACCAGGATCCGCTGGGAACGGGCTATCATATCCTCCAGTCCATGATCGCCATCGGTTCCGGCGGCCTTCTCGGGAAAGGATTCCTGAAGGGGACCCAGACCCAGCTCAAATTCCTTCCGGAACAGCAGACGGACTTCATCTTCTCCGTATTCGCCGAGGAGTGGGGCTTCCTGGGCGGTCTGGTGCTGGTGATGCTCTTCCTGGCCTTGATCCTCTGGGCAGTCAAAATCGCACGCCATGCCCGGGACTTCGCGGGAATGATGATTGCTTTCGGGATCGCGATGTTTCTCTTCTGGGAGGTGTTCATCAACATCGGCATGGTACTGGGGCTCCTCCCCGTGGTGGGAATACCCCTTCCCTTCTTCAGTTACGGGGGCTCCTCCCTGGTGGTGATGATGACCGCCGTGGGACTGCTTCTGAATATCAGCGTCCGTCGCTACATCCTCCAGCCCTGACCGCGGCCGGAGAGATTCCCCCGTCAATCCGGGGTCGGGACTCCATATCATCGGCAGGAGGGACCATGTTCGGGAAAAAGAAAGCAGATGAAATCCGGGCATTTCTGGGCAGCGGCTCGTCCTTTCAGGGGAAACTCGCCTTTCACGGGTCCATTCGGGTCGACGGCAACGTGTCCGGCAACATTACCGGAGACGGCTTGCTGGTGATCGGAGAGGGGGCACGGATCGAGGCCGACATCGAAGCCCCGTCGGTTCGGATCGGCGGCACAGTTCTGGGGTCCATCGAAGCGAGGGAATCGATCCACATCACTCCGACAGGGAGCCTTCGGGGCGATATCCGCACGGCCGTTTTTGTCTGCGAAGAGGGGGCGTTTTTCACCGGCCACTGCCAGATGCAACAGGCCGGTGACAGCCTCCCGGGTGATGACTGAAAGATCAATTGTGTCAAGATGATACACCCCGGAGGACGGAACGCTGACCGCGAGTCAGACAAGGCAAAAACTGCTTGACAAGCCCTCCCATGTATGATTAGAAAGCCGCGCTTTACTACCATGGGCTTTCACGCAGGGGTGTTGGGTGACTGTATTCGGGGACATGGCATACAGGGTAAAGCCTGTTGAGATCGTTACTTTAAATTATCGACTCGCCAGATCGTTAAGAAAAAAGTAGCCGGGTGCAGACGTTTCTCCACTCGGCTTTTTTTATGCTTCAAGAGAGGTAAGGCACCGTGATTGATATCGACTACACCCTTTGGATCCAGTTGGTCAATTTCATCATCCTGATTTTCATCCTGAACGTTCTCCTCTACAAACCCATTCTCGGAATCATGGAAAAGCGCAAGCAGCAGTTCGACGGCGCCCGGGATGAGGTACGCACTCTTCACGAGTCGGTGGAGAAGAAGATGGCCGAGTACGAAGAGGCCGTCCGCAAGGCCAAGCAGGCTGCCATGGAGCAAAAGGCCGAATATGTGAAGGAAGGCGCCGAGGAGGCACGGAAGATCGTAGACGCGGTGCGGGGCGTCATTCCGAAAATGATGGAAGAGTTCCAGGGGAAAATGAACCGTGAGATCGAAGAGGCCCGGGGCGTCCTGAAAAACCAGTCGCAGCGCCTGTCCTTGGAGATCGCTGAGAAAGTGTTGGGAAGGAGTCTCCAGTAATGAAGGTTCGGTTCACGGAAACGATGCGCTCGCATGGAATGTTCATCGCCCTGGCGTTCGCGGGGCTCCTGATTCTCGCCTGGTCGCCCGATCTTCTCGCTGCAGGCGGCGGAGAGCACGGCGAAGAAGGCGGCGTGGACATGAAAGGATTCATGTTCAAGGTAATCAACTTCTCGGTCCTCGTCGGCCTCCTCTGGTGGCTCCTGGCCAAGAAGGTCAAGGAATTCTTCGTGGGACGGCGGGCCGGAATCCAGGCGGAGATCGATGAAACGGAGGCCCAGAAGGCCGAGGCCCGAAAGAAATACGAGGAATACTCATCCCGGCTGACCAAGATGACCGACGAAATCAGCGGCATCTCCGATATGATCAAGACCCAGGGACAGGCGGAAAAGGAAAAGATCATCGCCGATGCAAAGAAGGCAGCTGAAAAAATACAGGAAGACACGAAGGCCCGGATGGAGCAGGAGTTCCTGAAGGGAAGCGCGGCGCTCCGACTGGAAGCCGCACAGTTGGCCGTGGAAATGGCCGAGGAGATCCTCAAAAAGAACATCACCGCCCAGGATCACAATGAAATGGTGCGGGACTACTTAGACAAGGTGGTGACCAAACATTGATCGGCAGCGAGATTTCCAAGCGATATGCCAAGGCGTTCTTCGAACTCGCCGGCGAGGAAAACAAGTATGAGGCGTTCTACGAGGACCTGAACCGCTTCTCCGGTGTTCTGGTCTCCAGCAAGGATCTCAAGGAATTCTTCGCCAATCCCGTCTTCAATCACGTCGAGAAAAAGCAGATCATGGACTATCTGCTCGAGCGGATCGAACTGTCCCCCCTGACGGCCAACTTCCTCGGCCTCCTGGTGGACAAGGGCCGGATCGGACTTCTGGACGAGATCGTTGCCAGTTACCGGGACATGATGGACAAGGCCCTCATGCGGGTCCAGGTATCCGTTCGGACCGCTTATCCGCTGAGTCCGGAACAGCAGGCCAGCCTCCTCCAGCAGTTGGAGGAGACCACAAAGAAGAAGGCGGACATGACCGTCACGGAGGATCCCTCCCTTCTGGCCGGCCTTGTGGTTCGAGTGGGCGATAAGGTCTATGACGGGAGCGTCCGGACACAGCTGAACAACATAAGGAATCTCTTAGGGGAGGAAATATAAGGCATGGAGAGCATCAAAGCAGAAGAAATCAGTCAGATTATATCCAAGCAGATCAAGGACTACCAGAAGAAGCTGGATATCAGCGAAACCGGCACGGTCCTCTCCGTGGGAGACGGTATTGCCCGAGTGTATGGCGTGCAGAACGCCATGGCCATGGAGCTCTTGGAATTCCCCGGCGGAATTCTCGGCATGGTGCTGAACCTGGAACGGGACAATGTCGGTGTGGCCGTCCTCGGCGAAGTGACCCACATCAAGGAAGGAGACATCGTCAAGCGGACCGGGAAAATCGCCCAGGTCCCCGTCGGCGAGGCCGTCCTCGGCCGCGTCATCGACGGCACGGGCGCTCCCATTGACGGTAAAGGCCCCATCGAAACGACGGAGTTCCGCCGGATCGAGATGGTCGCCCCCGGCGTCATCCATCGCCAGCCGGTCAACCAGCCCATGTACACGGGCCTCAAGGCCATCGACGCCATGACCCCCATCGGCCGCGGACAGCGCGAGTTGGTCATCGGCGACCGCCAGATCGGGAAAACGGCCATCTGCGTGGATGCGATCATTCGCCAGAAGGACACGGGCGTGAAGTGCATTTACGTGGCCATCGGGCAGAAGAAATCGACCGTCGCCCAGGTGGTGGAAAACCTGCGCAAGTACGGTGCCATGGCCTATACCTGTGTCGTCTCCGCCTGCGCCAGCGACCCGGCCACGCTGCAGTACATCGCCGCCTACGCCGGATGCAGCATCGGCGAGTATTTCCGGGACCGCAAACAGGACGCCCTCATTATTTACGATGACCTTTCCAAGCAGGCGGTCGCCTATCGTCAGATCTCCCTGCTCCTGCGGCGCCCCCCCGGACGGGAAGCCTTCCCCGGTGACATCTTCTACAACCACTCGCGTCTTTTGGAGCGAGCCGCCCGCGTCAGCGAGGATCTCGGCAGCGGATCCCTCACGGCCCTTCCGATCATCGAGACCCAGGCCGGCGACGTGTCCGCCTACATTCCGACGAACGTTATTTCCATTACCGACGGCCAGGTCTACCTGGAGCCGAGCCTCTTCTACTCCGGTATCCGCCCGGCCATCAACGTCGGCCTTTCGGTGTCCCGGGTCGGTGGTGCCGCTCAGGTCAAGGCCATGAAGCAGGTGGCGGGAACCCTGAAGCTCGACCTTGCCCAGTACCGCGAACTGGCGGCCTTCGCCCAGTTCGGAAGCGACCTGGACAAGGCCACCCAGGCGCAGCTCGACCGCGGCGTCCGGCTTGTGGAAATCCTGAAACAGCCCCAGTTCCAGCCGATGTCCCTCGGCATGCAGGTCGCCATCCTCTTTGCCGGCACGCGCGGCTTCCTGGACAAGTACGATGTAGACAAACTGAAAAACTACGAACCGCAGATGCTGAGCTTCGTCGAAAGCAAGTATCCGGATGTCCTGAAGGAAATCGACGAGAAGCAGGTCATCAGCCCCGACCTGGAAAAGAAGATGCGGGACATTCTCACCGAGTTTGATACGGTTTACGTCGCCTGATCCCTCGGGGGAGAACCAAAGCATCCGTAAACAGAAAGGGAGTCCGTTGACGTGGCCGCATTAAAAGACATCAAACGCAAGATATCCGCCGTCCAGAAGACGAAGCAGATCACCAAGGCCATGAACATGGTGGCCGCTTCCAAGTTCAAATCGGCGCAGCTGCGGATGGATAATTTCCGTCCCTACGCCATCAAGTTCATGGACGTCATGAGCAGCCTTGCTCTCCGTGTGGATGCCTCCTCGCATCCGCTCCTGGCGGTTCGTCCGGCCAAGCGGATCCGGATCATCGTCATGACCTCCGACCGTGGTCTGTGCGGTGGATTCAACACCAACCTGATCAAGACAACGGAAAAGTTCGTCGTCGCCAAGAGACAGGAAGGAGCCGAAGTCTCCCTGGTATCCGTCGGCCGTAAGGGAAGGGACTACTTCCGGAAAAAAGAGAAGATCGTCAGCGAGTGGGTGGACCAGCTCGGCCGCTTCACCATGAACCTGGGCGTGCAGATCGGCGAGGACATCATCCCCCCCTTCTTGGCGGAAGAATACGACGAGCTCTACCTGATCTACAACGAGTTCCGGAACGTGTCCGTCCAGCGGCCCTCCGTCGTCCGTCTTTTCCCCCTCCCGACCATCGGGCAGCAGGAAGAGGTGGAACCGGAAAAAAGGCTCGATTACATTTACGAACCTTCCGAGGAGTACCTTCTGGACAAGATGCTCCGGATGTATGTCCATGTCCTTCTCTTCCGGGCACTTCTAGAGACGAGCGCCGGGGAGAACGGCGCCCGGATGGCCGCCATGGACAATGCCACGAAGAACTGCGAGGAGCTGATCACCAGCCTTTCCCTCAAGTACAACAAGGCCCGGCAGGCCGCCATCACCGCCGAACTGATGGACATCGTCGGCGGCACCGAGGCCCTGGCCAAGGGATAAGCGATAAAGCCAACCATTATCAAAGGAGATGGGTATGAATATCGGAACCATTGTACAGGTCATCGGACCGGTGGTTGACGTGGAGTTCGAGGAGGGAAAGCTGCCAGCCATCATGAACGCAATCACCATCACGAACCCCGCGATCAACGACGAAGAGGACAACCTGATCGTCGAGGTCGCCCAGCACCTGGGGGACAACGTGGTCCGCTGCATCGCCATGGACATCACCGACGGACTCGTGCGGGGTATGCAGGTCAAGGATACGGGTGCTCCCATTACCGTAGCCGTGGGCCAGGAATGCCTGGGGCGGATCATGAACGTGGTCGGCCGACCCGTGGACGGCCTCGGACCGATCGTGGGCAAAAATTTTGCCCCGATCCACCGGGAAGCGCCCTCGTTTCTTGAGCAGGATACTTCGGTTCACGTTCTCGAGACGGGTGTCAAGGTGATCGATCTTCTGGTTCCCTTTCCCCGGGGCGGCAAGATGGGGATGTTCGGCGGCGCCGGCGTGGGCAAGACCGTCGTCATGATGGAAATGATCCACAACATCGCCATGCACCACGGCGGCATCTCCGTGTTCGCAGGCGTGGGCGAGCGAACCCGCGAAGGAAACGACCTGTACCTGGAAATGAAGCAGTCCGGCGTTATCAAGCAGGCCGCCCTGATCTACGGCCAGATGACGGAACCGCCGGGAGCCCGCGCGCGCGTCGCCCTGACGGCCCTGGCAGCGGCCGAGTACTTCCGCGATGTGGAAGGCCAGGACGTGCTTCTTTTCGTCGATAACATCTTCCGGTTCACCCAGGCAGGCTCCGAGGTGTCCGCCCTCCTGGGACGCATGCCCTCGGCCGTCGGTTATCAGCCGACCCTGGCCACGGACCTCGGGGAACTCCAGGAGCGCATCACCTCTACGACGAAGGGTTCCATCACCGCCGTCCAGTGCGTGTACGTTCCGGCCGACGACCTGACGGACCCGGCCCCGGCCACCACCTTCGCCCATCTCGACGGAACCGTCGTTCTGTCCCGTCCCATCGCAGAGCTGGGGATCTACCCCGCCGTGGACCCGCTGGACTCAACCTCCCGCATCCTGGACCCCAACGTCCTCGGCCTCGAACATTACCAGGTGGCCCGTAACGTCCAGGTTACCCTGCAGAAGTACAAGGACCTGCAGGACATCATTGCCATTCTCGGCATGGACGAACTGTCGGAGGAAGACAAGCTGACGGTCAGCCGGGCCCGGAAGATTCAGCGCTTCCTGTCCCAGCCGTTCTTCGTGGCCGCCCAGTTCACCGGTACGGACGGCAAGTTCGTCTCCGTGGCGGATACGGTCCGCGGTTTCAAGGAGATCCTGGAAGGAAAGCACGACGACCTGCCTGAGCAGGCCTTCTATATGGTCGGCGGCATTGAAGAAGTGATCGAGAAGGCGAAGAAACTGTCTGAGGGATAATTCCATGGCTGATGAGTTGATGGTTGAAATTGTCACCCCCGAGCGGATGGTCTTCAACGGGAAAGTGGAAGAAATCACCGTTCCCGGATCGGAGGGAGAGTTCGGGGTCCTGAAAGGGCACGCTGCTCTCCTGAGCGGGGTGGACATCGGAGCCTTGAGTCTCACCCAGGAGGGGAAAAAGCGGAGCTTCGCCGTTGCCGACGGCTACGTGGAAGTCACGGCCACAAAAGTGACGGTTCTGGTGGAAAGCGCCGAGCGGTCGGACATGATCGACAAGGAGCGCGCCCAGAGGGCGAAGCAGCTCGCCGAGGAAAAGATGGCAAAGCTCCCCAAGGAAGACCCCGAGTATGACAAGGCCAAGGCATCGCTGGACAAGGCCCTGATCCGCCTGAGCGTGGCGGAGAAAAACTGAAACGAGCCGGTATGGCCCTTCGGGGCCGGATCCGAATGCAGAAAAGCCGGGAATGGATGTTCCCGGCTTTTCTTATTTCATGAAATGTGAGCCGTCGATCACTCTTCCGGCTCTAGGAAAATGTCCGCGATCTCGATCTCCCGAACCCCGCCCGGAACCTGAACCCGGATCTGCTCGCCGATTTTCCGGCTGATGAGGGCCCGACCGATAGGTGAGGTCACGGAGATCTTGTTCTCCGCGATATCCGATTCAAAGGGGCCGACCAGACGGTATTCGGTCGTTTCGCCGCTCTTGAGGTCGTCGATGGCCACGGTGCAGCCGAAAACAGCCCGGCCGTCGGCGGCTGCCTTCACTTCGATGACCTGGCATGCGGCCAGATTTTGCTCCACTTCCTTGATCCGCGCGTGGATAAAAGCCTGACGCTCCTTGGCTGATTTGTATTCTGCGTTTTCCGAAAGATCTCCGTGCGCCCTGGCCACTTCAATATCCCGGACGTTTTCCGGCAGATCCACGTTCCTCAGATGCTCCAGATCCCTCTTCAGCTTTTCGAACCCGGCCCGGGTGATCGGCACCTTTTCCATGCGCTCCCTCCCTGTCCCGGGGAATCCCTGATTCCCAACGGCAAGAGGCTTCGCTTGTAGCGTCAATGGTCACCCCTGTCAAGGGGATTCAAGACTTTCAGGGCCTCGGAGCACCGGTTCTACAGGCCGGGAATCTTCGTGAAGACGCCGTGAGGATCCACCTCGTTCCGCAGAATCTCCAGGATATCCGGATCGGGCACCGGTGTCGCCGGGATTTCACCATCCGGTTTCAGAAGCTCGAACCCGGTACACATCTGTGCGAATTCGAAGGTCATCCCGGGTTGCAGGGATTGAACTCGCATGCGCCTGGTGACGGGCTCAAAATCGAGGACGCCGGCGTTGGTCACCACCGCCACGGGCCCATTTCCCAGGAGCCCCGCTTCCTTCCTCGACTCTCCACCGTTCAGATGCCCCACGCTGGTGATGAAGTCAACCCTGGGCGGGAACTTGTCCGGCGTGTGCAGTCCCACGAGAACGATATTCTCCGTGAGAGAAGTCAGATCGTTGTTCCCCCCCGAACCGGTCAGGCGGACCTTGGGATGGAGAAAATCCGTCCCGATCTGATGGGTGTTTACGTTTCCGTACATGTCGACCTGGGCGAATCCCAGAAAGGCAATATCGACATAACCGTTATAAGCCTGGGCGAAGGAATAGGCCATCTCCTGAATCACCGCGGATTTCCGCCACGTGAAAGGATCCCCGACGGACCACGGCATGTCTCCCTGGATGGGATCCTGCCCGCCCGACTCATAGACCATGGTGATGTGGGGTGCGTGGGTTTTTCTCGCCAGGATGGCCGCCACCATGGGCAGTCCTGTTCCGACATAGACAACCTGGTGGTCCCGGATCTGGAGCGAAAGAACATATGCGATCATTTCCAGAGGATTAGCGGGCTTCCGTGCTTCCATGACATCCCCCTTCCTCAATAGTAGATGCCGGGATCGTTCCCGGGTGTGTAAGACCGGTAGGAAAAATCATATCCATCGTCCTCGTTGTTATATTCGGCTGTCTTTGTCAGCCGGCGGGACAGGGCAACCCACTTGGCACCGCCGAGCTTTTCCACAAAGTCGAAGGGATCCCTGCTGTCCATTACCCAGTAGTCCAGGAATTCCCTTATGTTTTCGTCAGACAGCGTGCTCCAGCGAAGGAACTTCTCCCACCACTGACGGGACCAGTAATAGCAGCCCGGCATGTTCCCCGGAACGGCACCGTAGGGCAGCTCGACGACAGCGTCCACGTACACGAAGGGGATCACCACTCCCTGGTTGTTGTAGCGGATATCCATTTCCGGAACGATCTCTTCGGCCGTGATGATGACCTTGCGGGCCGAAGCCGCCAGGGCGACATCGTTCACCGCCGGTCCGTAAATCCTGGCGTTTCCATACTTGTCTGCGGCGTGGACATGGATGATCGTCACATCCGGATACAGGGCGGGGATGAAGGTCACCGGGTCGGAATCGGCCCGCATGGGGTTCTGCATGGTCTTCACATAGGGATTGTACTTCAGGATGTCCGATCCCAGGAGCTGCTTGCTGAAGACGCCGGGGGAGCCGAGCTGTGCCGCCTTGAACCCCTGAGCCATGGATCCATGGCTCCATTCCGAGAGGATCGTGACCTTGCCGTTCAGGAGCTGTCGGGAATAGTTCCGGTCGCTTCCACGCATCTCCGCACCGATATAGGAATTGTGGGAGTACGCGCATACGCTGTAGTTGATCAGGTAGCTCTGGTTGGTGTTGGGGGACCCGATGAAATGGAGTCCCTTCTTTCCCTGCCGCATCATTTCGAAGTATGCCTGATGCGGCGTCCGCACATAGGCGAAGCCCGAATCCGTTGCGATGTCGCCGTCCTGAACGAATCCGGCGATGGCCTCCTGCAGGGACATCCTCTTGTCCCGCTTGGTATGGTCCTTCGCCAGGTGGGCCTTCCGGGCGGACTCGATGTCGACCAGGGGATCGAGAACCGCGGTGTCGGCAATCCGCAGATTCTCCAGGGCATCATGGCTGTAGGAAAATGTTCCCATGGGTTGGAATCCTTCCTTTCCGAACGGCATGCACCCTGTCGCTGTCACAGATGAATGAAGGTTGGTACCGGTGGCGGGCGGGCCGTTTCTATATTTTCACCGTATTTCCTATCAAAGAATCCGAACATGAATATCGGAGGATCCCTGAATTTGCGATACTGCATCTCCTTTCCATGGATGCGTGTTTGTCCGACCCCGCCGAATCCGTGCTCCGTTTTCCGTTGCCTTTTCCGACGGGCCCGTTTGATTTGACAGGCATGGAACACATCGCCTATGATCCTGTGCAATCGACACATGCCTGCTCGATACCGGGGCCAGGGAGAATATCCGGATCGGCCGGGCAGGCAAAGCGACCGGAGACAACATGATCGAGACCCTCATCGGCGCCGGACTTGGAATCTTCATCGGCCTCACCATCCTCCTCGGGTTTCTGTTTGTCTATCGCCGAAAGCTTACCGGAAGCCGCCAGGCCTTCCAGGCCCTGGCCGAGAAGCTCCACGGCAGAATCACCCGAAAATCCTTTTTTTCAGGAGACCTCCTGGAAGGTCTCCATGGCGGAATCCCCTTCACCTGTCGATATTTCATGGGCTCCAAGAACACCCCCCCTTCCCTGACCATCCAGATCAAGACTTCCTGTCCGGCTCGACTGACAATCCGGAAAGAGGCCTGGTACGACCGATTCGCGAAGCGAATCGGTCTGGTGTCTGAGATCCGGACGGGCGATCCTTCTTTCGACAAGGCCTACTTCTTCGATACCGACCGGGGTGATCTCTTTCTTTCTTACCTCGCGGATCCATCCCGGCGGCAGAAGATCGACCAGCTTTTCACCCTGTCATTGCCCGTCCGGGAAATCGTCTTCGACAAAAAAAAGGGCTTGCAGATCGTCCTGTCGCCGTTCAGGGGGGATGACTTTGCATCCGTCCCGGCGGATCAATACCTGGATGGCCTGGTGTCCCTTTCCGTCGGACTGGCCGAAGCAGGCCTCCCCCTCTCCTATGGGCCATCCCTCTTCCCGGGCGCTCCGAGGCCTCCCGTATCTTCCGTCAGCCTCGTCCTGATTTTTTCGCTCCTCGGCATGCTCATCCTGGGAGGAGCCGTCAGCCTGGGAGTCGGGCTCAACGAGTACGAACCCCTCGGCAACCGTCTTATTTTCAATGCCCTGGCCGTTTCCGCACCCGCGGCACTGGTTTTTCTCTATCTCGTCTTTCGCTGGATCCGGGGGCGCTCATCGTCTCACCGGATTTTTCTCTTCGTGCTGATCCTGTCCCTTGCAGGATTTCCGCTTGCCCTGACCGGAGGAGCCGTCGTCACGAACGGATACCTGGATCAGGGGACCGAAACGGCCCGGGAGGTTCCCGTGACGGACCGCTACGTCACGAAGAACAAGGACAGCCGAACATACTACCTTGCCTTCCCCTCCTGGCAGCAGCCGGGCGAGACCGACCGCGTCTCCGTCACCGTCGACTTCTTCCGGACGGTTCGACCCGGGGACCGGATCGTCGTCCGGACAAAACCGGGTTTCTGGCGGGAAGAGTGGATCGCCGGCATCGAGCGGGCAGCCACGGCCTCTCCCCAGAGCGAAACCACCGCCACGCTTCCTCTCCACCTGCTGGGAATCCGCTTCTACGAGGGAGGGACAACCCACGTACCCATGGACGAGCGCCGTTATGCATCGGAATTCCCGCGGGATTCGTCCAGATATATCTGGTGCCAGGTAGACATGGAGAACGGCCTGTGGCAGGACACCAATCGACTCTACACCTTCCGCTGGCAATACCTGAATCCGGACGGAAACCTCCGTGGAGAGGCCGAGCTTCCATTCACCGTCCGCAAGGACTGGAGGACCGCCTGGGTCAGCCACAGCTGGGGGTGGGATGAACCCGGCCGATGGCCCGGCGGAAGATATCGGGTCGTCATTCTCGTCGACGGGAAACCCTTCGGAGAGGGCACATTCACTATCCGATAAACCATCCTTTGCGTGAACGGTTCCCGGATTCGGCCCGATTGTATGACACAAGGAAAAATGCGAGCGGTGCGGGAATGAAACCCCCTCGACCCGGGATGCAACAAACAGGAAAGGTCATTTGTCATGAATTCTGCGATTGAGCCGTCTGCAGAGGATCGGATTGCCGGGCTGGAAGAAAAGCTGAAGGCCTGCCGGCGGGAACTGAAAGCCCTCCGCGAGTCGGAACGGAAGTACCGCCATCTTTTTGAACGCTCTCCGGCCATGGTCAACCTGACCGACCTCGACGGGATTATCCTCGACATCAACGACGCGGGTGTCCGCATGCTCGGATACGATTCCCGGGAAGAGATGATCGGTCTCGACTCGACGAAGTCCTTGTATACGGATCCGAAAAGCCGCCTCCGGTTCAAGGAGGTAATGGGCCGGCACGGTTCCGTCCGGGAATTCGAAACGGAGATGCGACGGAAGGACGGGACCGTCATCGACGTCCACATCACCTCGGCAATCCGGCGGAACAAGCAGGGAGAACCCGAGGGATACGAGGGATTTGTCGTGGACGTGACGGACAGAAAACGGGCCGAGCGAGAGCTCCAGGAGTCCGAGGAGAAGTATCGAACCGTAGTGGAAAACTCCATCGCCGGGATCAACGTTCATCAGAACGGGATCTTCCAATACGTGAACCAGCGGCTCGTCGATATGCTGGGTTACGATTCCGCCGACGAAATCATCGGCAGGCAGTTCTGGGAAGTGATTCATCCGGCGGATCGGGACATGGTAAAAAAGAGGGGGATCAAACGCCAGAAAATCTCCTTCTCACCTGCCCAGTACATCTTCCGGGCGCTCCAAAAGGATGGTTCGATCATCTGGGTCGAGCTCTGGGCCAGCCCCGCCATCTATCAGGGGAGGCCTGCCGTCGTGGCCATTGTCATCGACATCACAAGCCGCAAGGAAGCAGAGGAGAAAATCCATCTCCTGTCCCGGCGCCTGATCGACGTCATGGAAGAGGAAAGCCGGCGTCTCGCGGCGGATCTCCACGACGAGTTCGGCCAGTCTCTCACGTCCCTGCATTTCGGCCTGGAGGCGCTGGAGACCTCCCTCGGTGACAGCGGCGGAGACAGGAAGGAGCGGTGCCGGACACTTGTACGCCGGGTGGAGCAACTGGCCGACCAGGTCCGGAAGACCACTGCCCGCCTGAGGCCGGACCTGCTGGATCACATGGGTCTCATTCCGACCCTCGAATGGCATATCCAGGATTTCCTCAGCCATCGCGAGGGCCTGGACATCCAGTTCCAGGCTACAGGATTCAAGCGCCGCCTCGGCGGAGCGGCCGAGATCGTCCTGTACAGGATCTTCCAGGAGTCCCTCACCAATATCGCCAAGCACGCCCAGGCGAAAAACGTAAAGATCCTCCTGACCCACAGCTACCCGAAAACGATTCTGGTTATCCGGGACGACGGTTTGGGATTCGAAACGGCCGCGGAAGGCCTTCCCGGCGGAAGGCCCAGGGGGATCGGCCTTTTGAGCATGCAGGAACGGGTGGCATCCCTGGGCGGAACCATCGATATCACTTCCGCCCCCGGCCGGGGAACAACCGTCCGGGTGGAGATACCCGAGGAGGGAGGCGCCGCATGAGAAAGATCCGTATCCTGATTGCCGACGATCACGCGATCATCCGGGAAGGCCTGCGCCAGCTGCTCAACGCGCAGCCCGACATGGAGGTCATCGGTGAGGCCGAAGACGGCTGCCAGGCCATGGAGTTTGCGAAAACCCATCATCCCGACGTCATCGTACTGGACATCGGCATGCCCGGACTCAGCGGCCTGGACGTGATCAGCCTGATCCGGGAGACCCTGCCCTCCGCCCGGATGGTCGTCCTGTCCATGCACGCCAAGGAAAGCTATGTCCACCAGGCCCTGGCCTCCGGAGCCATCGGGTACGTCCTGAAGGCGTCACCGAGTTCGGACATCATCGAGGCAATCCGGGCGGCCTATCGGGGAGAGTACTTTCTCAGCTCCAAGATCCGGGCGGACGTCATCGGCAGCTACGTACGGAGCCGGGAAAAGACCCCTGCCCCCAAGGGTTATGAGCTCCTGACGGAACGGGAGCAGCAGGTCTTCCGTCTCGTCGTGGAGGGGAACTCGACTGCCCGCATTGCCGATATCCTGTGCGTCAGTGCCAAGACGGTGGAGAAGCACCGCACCAGCGTCATGAACAAGCTGGGCATCCACGACCGGCTTGAACTCCTGAAGTACGCCATCAAGATCGGCGTCGCCGACCCGGACCTCTGGGAAGGCTGACCCTTCCCCCAGCCATCACAGAATGGGGGGCGGCCCCCCCGAAATGGGGGTCGCCCCCCATTGTTCTTTCCTGCACATCTCTCCTAAAACGTACGCCAGAGCAATTCAAAGAAAGGAGAGATGCACATGGATCCAAGTACCCTCAGTATCATTGGTATCGTACTGTCCCTGGCCTTCATCGTAGTCTTCGCCCTCCGGGGATGGCACATCATCATCCTGGCCCCTCTGGCCGTCGTCTTTGTCGCGGTCTTTTCCGGCCTGGACATTCTTCCCACCCTGTTAGGCCCATACATGAAGGGCTTTGTCAGTTACGCGGGGAAGTTCTACCTCATCTTCCTGATGGGATCCCTCTTCGGCAAGGTCATGGAGGACAGCGGTGCCGCCCGGGCCATCGCCGAGGGGATCCTGAAGGTCGTCGGCCGGGGGAACCCGATGAACGGCGTCATGGCCATCGCCCTGATCGGCGTCGCCCTGACCTACGGCGGCGTGAGCCTCTTCGTCGTCATCTTCGCCCTGATTCCCATCGGTCGTCCCATCTTCAAAGAACTGGACCTTCCATGGCACCTCTTCGTGATCCCCTATGCCTTCAGCATCGGCTCGATCACCATGACCATGATGCCCGGTTCCCCCCAGATCCTGAACATCATGCCTACGAAGTACATGGCCTCGTCCACCATGTCCGCCCCTCTGCTGGGCATCTTAGGCGCGATTGTCGTGGCAGCCTTCAACGTCTTCTACTTCAAGTACCAGCTCAAGAAAGCCAAGGCGCGCGGTGAAGGCTACGTGGCCCCGAGCGGTGTCGGTGTCGTCGCCGGCGAAGTGGTCGCCATGGAAAAGCTTCCCAACGTGTGGCTCAGCATCGTTCCCATGGTCGTCGTCGTCATCATGCTGAATGCCTTCAAGCTCGACGCCGTATGGGCATTGCTTGGCGGCGTTGCCTTCTGCATCGTCTTCTTCTGGAAGTACTTCAAGAACCTTCCGGAGACCCTGAACAAGGGCGCCGTCAACACCGTCATCCCCATCGTGAACACCTGCGCGGACGTCGGTTATGGAATGGCCATCGCGGCCACGGCAGGCTTCAAGGTCATCGCCGGCTGGCTCCTCACCCTGCCGATGCACCCCATCGTCTCCCTGGCCATCGCCACGAACATGATGGCCGGCATCACCGGTTCGGCTTCCGGCGGTCTGGGCATCATCCTGGAGACCCTGGCGCCGAAATACCTGGCCCTGGGCCTCTCCCCCGATCTGATTCACCGGGTTGCCACCATGTCGGCGGGCTGCTTTGACGCGCTGCCGCACAATGGTGTGGTCATCACCTTCCTGGCCGTCACCGGTCTGACCCATATGAACGGCTACAAGCACATCTGGTGGGGCCACATCGTAGCGACGATCATCGCCCTCCTGATCGTGATCCCCCTGGGCATCATGATCTACTAAGAGGAGCCGGATCGCGGAGGAAATCATGAACGTCAAGGACATCAAGAAAACAGCCGTACTGGGCGGCGGGGGAATGATCGGGTCCTGCTGGGCCCTGAATTTCCTTTGGAAGGGCTACCCCGTCCATATCTACGACATCAACGACGAGGCCCTGCAGAACGCCCGGAACCGGATCGCGGCGGGCTTCGACTTCCTGGTGAAGCGGAACATCCTTACGGCGGACAAGGCCCATGTCGCCATGGGTCTCGCCAAATATACGACCGATCTTGCAGAGGCCGTAGCGGACGTCCAGTTCATCCAGGAGGCATCCCCGGAGCGATACGAGGTGAAACAGGCCCTGCTGGCCGAGGTGGACCGCCACGCCCCGGCGGAGGCGATCTTTGCCTCCAGTACGTCGGGTCTCCTGATCACGGAGATCGCCAAGGGGTCGGCCCACCCGGAGCGCTGCCTCGGGGCTCACCCCTACAACCCCCCCCACCTGATTCCCCTCGTGGAGATCGGAAAGGGGGAAAAGACGTCCGAGGCGGCCGTCGAGACCGCTGTCGCCTTCTACAAGGCCCTCGGCAAGGAGCCCGTTGTCCTCCGGAAGGAGGCTTTGGGGTTCATCGCCAACCGCCTCTCCGTGGCCCTTTACCGGGAAGCAGTGGACCTGGTAGTCCGCGGTGTATGCTCCGTGGAGGACGTGGACAAGTGCGTCACCTTCGGTCCCGGACTCCGTTACGGGCTCATGGGGCCCAATATGATCTACCATCTGGCCGGGGGCCCCTTCGGTCTCAAAGGCGTCATGCATCATATCGGACCCACCGTTGAGTGGTGGTGGGAAGACATGGCGGACTGGAAGAAATGGCCGGAGAACTGGCTGGACGCAGCCCATGAGGGCGTACTCCAGGAAATGGCCAACCGGCCCGCGGAACAGGGACGGACCAGCGAAGAAGTCGCCCGCTGGCGGGACGACGGGCTGCTGGCCCTGCTCCGGTTCCACGGCAAGCTGTAAGGAAAACGGAATTCAATCCCGCCCGTTCATCCGCCGGATCCCGGCGAGCAGACAGCGGGAAAAGGTAGAATGCCTCCGGGAAACGGCCTTCCGCGGGGCCGCTGGCAGGCGGCCCCAGGAGGCCGTTCCAGCGGACGGCAGAACATCCTCCCGATCGATGATGCGGAGGGATGCGGGAACCACCAATCCAGAGAAACATGCCTGCCGAAAAGCAGGAGATCGCGAGGTATCGACATGAAAGTGGCAATACTGGGAGCAGGGTCCCTGGGAACCATCTCCGGGGCGCTGATTACGAAGAACGGGGGAGACGTCGTTCTCATCGACGCCAACAAAGAGCACGTCGAGGCCCTGAACAAGAACGGAGCGACCATTGCAGGCAAGATGGACCTCACCGTACCCGTCAAGGCGATCACGCCGGACGCGATGTCGGGCACGTACGACCTGGTGCTGTACCTGGTCAAGCAGACATACAACGAGTCGGCCCTGAAGGCCCTCGTTCCGCATCTTCACAAGGACAGCATCGTGTGTACGCTCCAGAACGGCGTGCCCGAGGAAGCCGTTGCGGCCCATGTCGGGCGGGAAAAGGTCATGGGCTGCGCTGTCGGCTGGGGAGCCACCTGGCTTCGCCCCGGCGTGTCGGAGCTGACGTCCGAATCGGACAAGATGACCCTGGACCTGGGGGAACTGGACGGAACGATCAAGGATCGAACCAAGGCCGTGGCGGCCGTGCTGGAGAAGATCTGCCCGACGGAGATCACGACCAACCTGCCGGGCATCCGGTGGTCGAAACTCCTCATCAACGCCACCCTGAGCGGCATGTCCGCTTCCCTGGGCTGCACATTCGGAGATGTTCTCGACAATGAAAAGGCACTTGCCTGTGTTGCGCTGATCGGCAACGAGACCATCGCCGTCACCCGCAAGTTGGGCGTGACCCTGGAGAAGATCCAGGGAGCAGACCTGAACATCCTGGCCTTCCAGACCCAGGCCGAAATGGCGGCACGCGCCGGGATCTACAAGATGGTCTTCGGCCCCCACCGGCTTCTGAAGGCCAGCATGCTCCAGGATATCGAGAAGGGGCTGAAGACGGAAATCGACGCCATCAACGGCGTTGTCTGTGAAAACGGCCGGAAGACGGGCGTGCCGACGCCGATCAACGACACGGTCGTATCCACCGTCAAGGGAATCGAACAGGGAAAATACAAGGCGGAATTCGGGAATCTGTCCTTGTTTCAACTGACGCAGCTGCCCGAGTAGAAGCGTTTGCGCCATAGAGTCAGCAAATGAAGGAAAGGAGTCTCAAAACATGAAAGAAAAAGCGGTCATTACCTGCGCCATCACGGGCAGCATCCACACCCCGACCATGTCGGACTACCTCCCCATCACGCCCCAGCAGATCGCCGATGAGGCCGTCCGAGCCTACGAGGCGGGGGCAGCGGTGGTCCACGTTCACGCCCGCAATCCGGAAAACGGGCTTCCTTCCCCGGACATCAACCTGATGAAGGAAATCATCACGAGCATCAAGAGCCGCTGCAACGCCGTCGTCTGCATCACCACCGGCGGTGGAGCCGGCATGACCCTCGAACAGCGGGTCGCTCCGGTTACGGCATACAAGCCCGAGCTGGCCTCCTGCAACGCCGGGTCCATGAACTGGGGCCTCTTCCCGATGGTGACACGCTACAAGGAGTGGAAGCACGAGTGGGAAAAGATCATGCTGGGCATGACGGAAGACTTCATCTTCACCAATACCTTCAAGACCCTGCGTGAGTACTGTGCGGTCTTTAGTGAAAATAACACGAAGCCCGAGTTCGAGATCTACGACGCGGGCATGGTGAACAACGTGGCCTTCCTGATCCAGGCCGGCTATATCAAGAAGCCCGTCTACATCCAGTTCGTCCTGGGCATCCTGGGCGGGCTCTCGGCGAGTCCCGAGAACCTGATGTTCCTTGTGGAGCACGCGAAGCGGCACATTGGCGAGTTTGAGTTCTCCGTGTGCGTGGCCGGCCGGGCCCAGGTTCCCATCTGCACGCAGTCGCTGCTGTTGGGCGGGAACTGCCGGGTGGGCCTGGAGGACAACCTCTGGCTGGAGAAGGGCCGGATGGCCAAGAGCAACGCCGAGCAGGTGGCCAAGATGGTCCGGGTCACCAAGGAAATCGGCATCGAGCCGGCGACCCCGGACGAGGCCCGGCAGATCTTAGGCCTCAAGGGCATTGCCAACGTGAATTACTGATCCCCCCCGGAGGGGGCCGACGGGAGTTTTGTCGGCCCCCTCCCCCCTGTTCCAGGCAGCCGTTTCTTCTGCGCGGCACTCCTCCGAAAATCTCCCGCTCCCATAGAATCAATCCGGGTCGAAAACGGAATGAAATGTCTTTCCCACATGGGACAACCGGCCCCGGCCCATGGGAATGACACCGACGAAAAAGCTTCTTTTTTGTTCGCTGAAACGGTATCTTCCCCCCATGAAAGGGATGTTCTGAAATGGAGACACGGACAGTCCCCAGGGGCCATAGGGATACAGACGGGCACAGGAGCTTCCTTCTCCTGAAAGAGTCGGGAGAAAGTGAAGCGGACGTCCGGTTTCTGAGCCGGGAGGAAGAGGAAGAAAAAGAAGAACGGTGGGATCCCCTGCGCTGCAGGGCCTGCGGCAACGAGGTCACGGATTGTAGATTCGGCATCCATTGGCACGGCGGCTTTCAACACACCTTCGACAACCCGGCGGGGTACCGCTTTCGCATCGGTTGCTTCTCGAAAGCCTGGAACTGCATTCTTCACGGCAATCCCACCCATGCATACACCTGGTTTCCGGGATTCCGGTGGCGCTTTTGCAGCTGCGGGCGCTGTGCATTGCACCTGGGGTGGCATTACGACTCGGGAGCGGAGGGCTTCTTCGGGCTCATCCTGGACAACCTGGTCCGGCAAAACCCTCCGCACTGAAGGCAATCACCTGATTTTATTTTGCAAGTGATGAACATGCCCGAGCAGAAAACCGCGCTTCTGATCATCGACATGCAGAACGATTTTGTCATGCCCGATTCGCCCGGCCATATCCCCGGAGCCGAGGGGATCGTCCAGGTCGTCGCGGAGTTGCGGAATATTGTCCGCCGCAGGAACGGTCTGGTTGTCCATCTGACCCGGAACTATCGCCCCGACGGCAGCGACATGGAAGCATTCCGGCTCCCCCATTTCCTGCAAGGCCGGAAAATTGCCGTCGCGGGGACAAGGGGGGCCGAAGTCGTGGAGGATTTGACCCCGGAGGAGGACGAGCCTGTCATCGTCAAGAGGCGGTTCAGCGGTTTTATGGGCACGGAGCTGGATTTTCTTCTCCGGAGAAAGGGAATCACCCGGCTCGTCATCTGCGGCCTCCAGTACCCGAACTGCATCCGGGCGACCGTCTATGATGCGGTCAGCCTGGATTACGCCGTCACGCTGATCACGGATGCCACGACGGGGGAGACCCGAGCCATCTGTGATGCCAATATCCTGGACATGAAGAACATCGGCGTGGAATGCCTTACCCTGGAAGAATTCCGGGGACGATGGGAAGCCTGAACGATGGGCAGAGGAAACTCCATGTGGAAAATCAATCTTTTATCAATTGTTTTTGTTTTCGTCGCGCTCTCCGCATGGGCCGCGCCATCGAGTCGTCCTCCATATGAATTCTTTGAAGGCGACTACGATATCGTGGGGAGCATGCCCGATGATGGAGCATCCTACACGGGCCGCGCGAAAATTTCCGTCTCCGGGGACGGCCTCGGCCTCACGAGAATCGTGAACGGAAAGGAGACGGCCTTCCGGGGACACTTTGAGAAGACCTCCGTGGCGGAGTCCGATATCCTGCTCTTTCAGGATGAAGAGCCGGACAGCCTGACGTTGTCCTGCCTCCACGTCAGCGACCCCGACAACTATCCGCGGCTCAACTGCCTCTGGGGACAGGGAAAGAAGAAATCCTTGTCTCCGGGACTGGAGGCCTATTTCCCGGTCAAGGAAAGGATTCCCACCCCGGCGCTCGCATCTCCTCCTCCCGCCGGCCCATCCGTAAACAAGATCCGGATCGGCGATCCGGAGATCCGTTAGGGTACCCGAACGGGCGGCATCGGACGGGCATCTTTTCCGTTCCGTTCAACCGGTTGAAAGAACCATTCAACCGGAAGCACCGTTTCGATGGATCCGCAACCCGCCGCAAAAGACCTTGCCTCAGAATATTATGCATTCATATCAATAAGATAAAATCCTCCCGTCCGTTCTTTGTTCCCCCTGGCACGCCTTTCGCAATAGAGTAAGTCAAACGAAACAAAAAACCCTCAGA
>CAZODI010000039.1:8725-31478 GCA_964578535.1 uncultured Syntrophaceae bacterium | reverse complement strand
CCCCGAAAAAGCCGCTATTCGCGCTCCGGGAAGCCCCCTCTCCCCGACCGACGTTCGCGGGGCAACAACTCCACACGAAACAGGAATTCTAGTTGTCTTCCCCCTCTCCTCTTCATCCGCGGGGGCGCGACCGGGGGTTCCCAGAGGAGCAATCAGGAGACTTTTCCATCCGGATGGACTTCCGGCCAGACGATGCGCTCCATGGAAAAGTCTCCGCGACGGCGGGAATCCCCGTGGCAGCCCCCAGCGCCCCGGAAGATGGCACTTGGCAACAGGAGAAGGAAGGGGTTTTTCGTACGTCGAGCAGTGCGGGACGAGGGGAACAAAGGAGACGGCCGTTTTTCAGCAGCCCGTCAAATTTCGATCCGCTGAGCAAGGCCGTTCAAAATGGGTCGGATGCAAGGCCCCTGAAATCCTGCGCCGCGAGGCGTACTTTTTCGTACGTCGAGCGGCACAGGATGAAGGAAACGCAGCAGACGGCCTATTTTCAACGGCCTGTCAAAAAACCTCTTCCAGGGCTGCTCAAAAATGGCTGGATGCGAGGCGCCCGAAATCCCGGACCGTGAGGCGTACTTCTCCGTACGTCGAGCGGTGCGGGATGAGGGGAACGAAGCAGACGGCTGTTTTTCAGCAGCCTGTCAGTCTTTCCAGAAGCGGGGCATCAGGAATACTAATACCGTGTAAATCTCCAGCCTCCCCAGGAGCATGCAGGCGATGAGCACCCACTTCCCCACAACCGGCATGTGGCCGAAATGCTCCGTCGGCCCGACGGCGCCCAGGCCCGGTCCGACGTTTCCCAGACAGGTGGCCACGGAAGAGACGGAGGTCAGGAAATCGACTCCCAGGGCACTCATGACGAGCGTCGCCAGGACATAAATCCCCATGAAGAGAATGAAAAATCCCCAGACACTGCGGAGGACGGACTGGGAAATGGGGACATTTCCGAGTTTCACGATGGTCATGGCATGGGGATGGATCACGCGGACGATCTCGAGGTAGGCGTGCTTGGCCAGCAGGAGCAGGCGAAGCGTCTTGATGCCGCCCCCGGTGGATCCGGCCATGCTGCCGAGGAACATGCACAGGAGCAGCACGATCTGTGAGAAGGCCGGCCACTGTTCGAAGTCCGCCGTGGTGTAGCCCGTCGTCGTCAGGATCGAGGCCACCTGGAAGGAGGCGTAGCGGAGGGCCTCCGGTGCCGACGCGCAGTTCCGGACGAAAAGGTCCACCGCCACCAGGAGCGTCAGGACTCCGAAGATGAGGAGATAGACCCGGATCTCCGGATCCTTCCGGACAGAACGGATGTCTCCCCGGAGCAGCCGGTAGTGCAGGGCGAAGTTCATCCCCGCCAGGACCATGAACATGGTCACCACGATCTCGATATAGACGCTGTTGTAGGCGGCGATGCTGGCATTTTTCGTGGAAAAACCGCCCGTGGGCATTGTCGTGAAGGCGTGGCACACGGCGTCGAAGAGGGACATGCCGCCGAAGAGGAGAAGGACGATCTGCACCAGCGTCAGGAGAACATAGACTTTCCACAGGACCCTGGCCGTGTCGGAGATCCGCGGCGTCAGCTTGTCCACGACGGGGCTGGGCGTCTCCGCCTTGTAGAGCTGCATCCCCCCGATGCCCAGGAATGGAAGGATCGCAATGGACAGGACGATGATCCCCATGCCCCCGAGCCACTGGGTCAGGCTCCGCCAGAAGAGAACACCTCTGGGCAGCCCCTCGACGGTGCTGAAAATGCTGGAGCCCGTGGTGGTGAAGCCGGAGACGCTCTCGAAAAAGGCGTCCGTGAAGCTCGGAATTGCACCCGCCAGGAGATAGGGAAGCGTCGACACCAGGCCGGCGAGCACCCAGCCCCCCGTGACGATGGCGACGCCGTCCCGATGGCTCAGGTACCGGTCGTCGGGCCGGCCCGAGACGGCCCTCATGGCCAGGCCCAGGCTTCCGGTGAGGATCGCCGCGAGAAACAGCTGCCGGGCAGATGGCTCCCCGTACCACAGGGAGACCAGGACGGGCAGGACCATGCACAGGCCCAGGACGAGAACGAGGATGGAAAGCAGGTAGGCAATGAGCCGCCCGTTCATTCAAAATACTCCAGCTTCACCGTCAGGAGCTTTTCCAGCCGGGCGACGACGTCCTGCATGGCGAAGATGATGAGCCGGTCCTTCGGTTCCACGACCGTGTCGCCCCGGGGGATGATGATCTCCTCCCCCCGCACGATGGCCCCGAGGATCGCCCCCTTGGGGAACTTCACCCGAGAGAGGGGGGCGCGGACGATCTCGGAGGTCTCCAGGGCCTCCGCCTCGATGGCCTCGGCCTGCTCCTCCCGGAGGGGCGTCACCGACAGGATCCGCCCCCGGCGGATGTACTGGAGAATCGCCCGCACCGCAGCCATCCGCGGATTCAGGACTGTGTCGAGTCCCATGGCGGAGACCACGGGCATGTAGCTGAGCTTGCTCACCCGGGTGATCGTGCGGCGGGCGCCCAATCCCTTGGCAAGGAGGGAGATGAAGACGTTGCTCTCCTCGTCGCCCGTCAAGGCGATGAACAGGTCCGAGGCTCCGGCGTTTTCTTCCCGGAGAAGATCCCGCTCGGTCCCGTCCCCCCGGATGACCAGGACCGTGTCCAGGCTCGCCGCCATCTTCTTGCAGCGGTCCCCATCGTGATCCAGGATCCGGACGTTCAGGCCCCGGCCGTCGAGGGCCCGGGCGACGGCGAACCCCGTTTCCCCGCCGCCGACGATGAAGATGTTCTTCACGGGCCCCCCCTTCAGGTTGAGCCGTTCGAGGGTGGCGTCAAGATGGTCCGCCCGGACCACCATGTAGACCAGGTCGTGGGGCTGGATCTCGTCTCTGCCGCTGGGAATCAGGATCCGGTGTCCCCGGACGATCGCCGCCACCAGGGCGCTCCCCTCGAATCCACGGAGTGCGCTCAGCTTCTGCCCGGAAAAAGGGGTTTCGGCGGTCACGAAGAACCCGATGAGCTTGACCTTGCCGCCGACGAAATCGACCGCCTCGGAGGCCCCGGGGATCTTCATGAGGTTCAGGATCGACTCCACCATCATGATCCGGGGGCTGATGATCAGGTCGACCCCGAGAAGCTCCTTCTGGAAGAGCTCCTTCTCCCGGAGATACTCCTCGTTCTTCACCCGGGCTACCTTGAGCATATGGCGATTGAGGCTTCGGGCCAGGAGGCAGGAGATCAGGTTCACCTCGTCGCTGTCCGTTGCTGCGACCAGCATGTCCGCATCCGCGATCCCGGAATCCCGGAGAACCTGCGGGCTGGTGCCGGAACCCTGGTAGGACTGGACATCCAGGTTCTCGCCGATCCGCCGGATCTTGCCCGGATCCTTGTCGATGAGCACCACGTCCTGCTTCTCTTCCGACAGTTTCTTCGCGATGTGGTAGCCGACCTCGCCGGCCCCGACGATGATGATCTTCACGTTCGGCTCCGCCCCTCCCATGCATTTTTCGGGTGTCCTTATACCACAGTTCCACGAAATAAGAAGCGTCGACCGGCCGCAGCAGCGAGGCGGGCAGTTTGTCCTTGACAGGCTGCGGCCCCCTGGACTAACGTACTCTTTCGAAAAGGACCGGTCCTTTTAACTTGATCCGGCGAGATTGGAAAAGGAACGCCATGAAAAAACCGCTCTGCAAATACAGGATGACGTGACGCCTTCCCGATACCCGGGAAGGTTTTTTTTTGCCAAGGGGGGAAACCCATCGCATGGAAAAGAAAAAAGTGGTCATCAATGCGGAAGGCATCGACCGCTCCCTCACCCGGATCGCCTATGAAATCCTGGAGAAGAACAAGGGGATCGAAGACCTGGTCCTGATCGGCATCCGGACGGGCGGAATCTATCTCGCCCAGCGACTGCAGAACAAGATCGAGCAGATTGAAAAGGCCCGCGTGCCCATGGGGATCGTCGACATCACCCTGTACCGGGACGACCTTCAGACTTCCAAACGGAAGCCCCAGCTGGGCAAGACGGACATCCCCTTCTCCCTGGACGGCCGCAAGGTGGTCCTGGTGGACGACGTCCTGTTCACCGGGCGGACGATCCGGGCGGCCATGGACGCCCTGATCGACTTCGGACGGCCGAAGCTCATCCAGCTCGCCGTCCTGATCGACCGGGGGCACCGGGAACTCCCCATCCGGGCCGATTTCGTCGGCAAGAACCTTCCCTCCTCCCTCTGGGAGGACGTGAGCGTGCACCTGACGGAAAAGAACGGCGTCGACGAAGTCGTCATCGAGCCCGGCCAGGAATGAACAGGAAACCGGCCGACGGACCGGACAGACCAGACGAGGTCCATTTATGATCCTGCAGAAGAAAGATATCCTGGGAATCAAGGACCTGTCGGTTGAGGAAATCGGGATCATCCTCGACACGGCGGAGTCCTTCGTGGAGGTATCCTCCCGGGAGATCAAGAAAGTGCCGACCCTGCGCGGCAAGACGATCATCAACCTCTTCTACGAGGCCAGCACACGCACCCGGACCTCCTTTGAGATCGCCGGGAAGCGGCTGAGCGCCGACACCATCAACATCTCCACCTCCACCAGCAGCGTCGTGAAGGGGGAAACCCTGATCGACACGGCCAGAACCCTGGAGGCCATGAATCCCGATGTGATCGTCATCCGCCACAGCGCCTCCGGGGCGCCCCACATGCTGGCCCGGATGGTGCGGCAGTCCATTATCAACGCCGGCGACGGGGCCAACGAGCATCCGACCCAGGCCCTGCTCGACCTCATGACGATCCGCCTGAAGAAAGGCGGTGTGGCGGGTTTGAAGGTAGCCATCGTTGGGGACATCGCCCACAGCCGGGTGGCCCGCTCCAACATCTACGGCCTCCACAAGATGGGGGCACAGGTAACCGTGGCGGGCCCCGCCACGATGATGCCCCGGGACATCGAAGGCCTGGGCGTGGAAGTCCGGACGTCCCTTGAGGAGGCCGTCTCGGGAGTGGACGTGATCATGATGCTTCGCATCCAGGCGGAGCGGCAGCAGCAGAACTTCTTCCCCTCCCTCCGGGAGTACGCCCGGCGCTACTGCCTGAGCCGGCGCCATCTCGACCTGGCAGGGCCGGACGTCCTGGTCATGCACCCCGGCCCCATCAACCGGGGGGTGGAGATCGCCCCGGAGATCGCCGACGGCCCGTCGTCGGTGATCCTGGAACAGGTAACCAACGGGGTGGCCGTGCGGATGGCCCTCCTCTACCTCCTGACAGGGGGAAAACAATGACCCTTCTTCTCAAAAACGGGCGGCTCGTCGATCCCTCCCAGGACATCGACGGCCCCATGGATATCCTGATCCGGAACGGCAAGGTGGCCCGGATCGCCCGGAACATCCCCTCCCCGGCCGGCAAGGGGAAAAAGACCGACAATGGCACGTCCATTCTGGACATGAAGGGGCTCGTGATGGTTCCGGGGCTCATCGACATGCACGTCCACCTCCGGGAACCCGGCTTCGAGTACAAGGAAACGATCGCCACGGGCTGCGAGGCCGCCGTGGCAGGGGGCTTCACCGCCGTGGCCTGCATGGCCAACACCGATCCCGTCAACGACAACCGTTCCGTGACGGAGTTCATCCTCCGGGAGGCCGCGGCCAGCGGCAAGGCCCGCGTCTACCCGGTGGCGTCGATCACCCGGAACCTCGAGGGAAAGATCCTCTCGGAATTCTGGGACCTGAAAGAGGCCGGCGCGGCGGCCTTCTCCGACGACGGCCGCCCCGTCACGAACGGCTCCGTCATGCGACGCGCCCTGGAATACGCCCACTCCCTGGACATGCCCGTCCTGTCCCACAGCGAGGACCCGACCCTGTCGGCGGGCGGCCTGATGAACGAGAGCCTCGTCTCGACGGAGCTCGGCCTCCGGGGCATCCCCGCGGCGGCCGAGGAGGCCATGATCGCCCGGGACATCCTGCTGGCGGAGTACACCCGCACGTCCATCCACATCTGCCACGTCACGACCGCCGGATCCGTCCGCCTCCTCCGCGAGGCCAGGGCGCGGGGCGTCGCCGTGACGGCGGAGACGGCCCCCCACTATTTCACCCTGTCCGATGATGCCCTCCGGGACTACGACACGAACCTGAAGGTAAACCCGCCGCTCCGCTCCGCCGCCGACATGGAGGCGATCCGCGAGGCCCTGCGGGACGGGACCATCGACGCCGTCGCCAGCGACCACGCCCCCCACGCCCTGACCGACAAGGCCGTCGAGTTCGATGTCGCCGCCTTCGGGATGGTGGGCCTCGAGACGTCCCTGGGCCTGACCCTGAAGCTGGTCCACAAGGGGGTCCTCACGCTGCCGGAACTGGTCCTCCGGATGAGCCTCCGGCCGGCGCAGATTCTCCGTGTCCCCGGGGGCACCCTGAAGCCCGGGTCCGACGCGGACATCACCGTGCTGGACCTGAACCGCTTCTGGACGGTGGACAGCGGCTCTTTCCGCTCCCGGAGCCGGAACACGCCGTTCCAGGACATGCCCATGAAGGGCAGGGCCGTGATGACCATCGTGGGCGGCCAGGTCGTCTACCGTGAATCCGAGAACGCCTCTTAAGGCCGAGGCCTTCGTCCTGCGGACGCTGGACTACGGGGACTCGGACCGCATCGTCACCTTCCTGACGGACGAATTCGGCAAGGTCCGGGGAATCGCCAAAGGCGCCCGGAAGAGCCGGAAACGGTTCGCCAACGCCCTGGAGCCATTCTCGCGGGTCCGGATCCTCTTCTCCCGCCGCTCCAGGGACTCCCTCGCCCTGATCGAGGCGAGCGATCCGGTGGACCACCACGAAGCCCTCCGGGGAGACCTGGAGAAGACGCTCCTCGCCTCGTACGTCGTCGACCTGGCCGACCATTTCTCCGTGGAGGGGAAGAGAAACGACGCGCTCTTCGGCCTGGTCCGCGATTTTCTCCGCCTTCTCGACCGGGAGCCGGCCCTGACGGAAGACCACCTGCGATTTTATGAGATCCGCCTGCTCAAGGCCTCCGGATTCGAGCCCGTCCTGGACCGCTGCACCGCCTGCCGGTGCGAGGCGGGCAGCGGGACCTGGCGCTTCGACCCCCGGCAGGGCGGAATCCGTTGCGGTGCCTGCGGAACCGGAGATCCCGACGCCGTGGCCGTCACGGCGGGAACCCTGAAAACCCTTCTTCTGGGCAAGGACGTGGAACTGGAACGGATCGGACGGATCTCCTTCACCCGCCAGGCGGCGGAGGAAAGCCGGGTCTTGACGGCCTGCTTCATCCGGCACCTGCTCGGGCGGGAGATCAAGTCGCTCCAGGTCCTGCGCGCCGTGCGGCGCCTGGAGGGATAGCCGTGGACCGGGCCGCCCTCGACGCCCTCGTGGACAGCGCCCCCCGGGGACCCGGCGTCTATCTCATGAAGGGACGGGACGGGGAGGTCCTCTACGTCGGCAAGGCCAGGGACATCCGGAGCCGTCTCAAGAGCTATGCCGGCGGTACGGACGGGCGGTTCATGATCCCCTTTCTCGTCGGCCGCCTTGAAGACGTGGCGTTCATCGTCACGGCCACGGAAAAGGAGGCCCTCCTCCTCGAGAACACCCTCATCAAGGAGCACCGTCCCCGCTACAACGTCGACTTCCGGGACGACAAGGCCTACTTCCACATCCGAATCGACACGCGGGACCCTTTCCCGCGCTACCAGCTCGTCCGGCGCCCGCGGAAGGACGGCGCCCGCTATTTCGGTCCCTTCCCGTCCAGTGCCTCGGCCCGGGAAACCCTCTCCTTCCTGCACGGCCTTTTCCCGCTCCGCACCTGCCGGGACGCGGACTTCCGCGGGCGCCGCCGTCCCTGCCTGGAGTACCAGATCCGGCGCTGCTCAGCCCCCTGCACGGGACTCATCGAGGCGGGCCCTTACGCCGCGCTCGTCAGGGACAGCCTGGCCTTCCTGGAAGGGCGGGAGCGGGTCCTCCTGGCAGACCTGCGACGCCGGATGGAAAAGGCCGCGGAGAACCTCCTGTTCGAGGAAGCCGCCCGGCTCCGCGACCGCATCGAGGCGATCGAGCGCGTCCTGGAGAAGCAGTACGTCCTCTCCATGACCCATCGCGACCGGGACGTCTTCGGAATCCACGGGGAAGAAGGGCTGACGCAGGTCTGCCTCCTGTTCGTCCGCAAGGGAAAGGTCACGGGGCAGCTCCTGTTTCCCCCGGTCCGCCTGGCCCTGGAGCGGGAGGAGATCCTCTCGGCCCTCCTGAAGCGCTACTACGACGGGGAGGTCCGCATTCCGCCGGAGATCCTGCTGCCCGTCGATATCCCGGACCGGGAGGTCGTATCCGAGTGGCTGGAAGAGCGGAGGGGACGGGGGGTCACGATCTCCCTCCCGCAGAGGGGGGAGCCGAGGAAACTCGTGGAGATGGCCGGCCGGAACGCGGAAAACGCCCTCCGGGCGGCGCGCTCCCCCGGGTCCGATCCCCGGCGGGCCCTGGAGCTCGCGGCAGAGAAGCTGTCCCTGAAGAAAATTCCGGAGCGGATCGAGTGCTTCGACATCGCCAGCCTCGGAGCGGAGGTCGCCGTCGGCTCCAAGGTCGCCTTCCGGGAGGGACGGCCCGACCGGGGGCGTTATCGGCGCTACCGGGTCCGGACGGTGGAGGGCATCGACGACTACGGGATGATGTACGAGGTTCTTCGCCGGCGACTCTCCGGAAACGAGGAGCCGCCGGACCTGATCGTCGTGGACGGCGGGAAGGGGCACCTGCGGGTGGCCCTGTCAGCCCTCCGGGACACCGGCGTGAAGGACGTGGAGGTGGTCGCCCTGGCCAAGGAGTCCCGGGAGCACCCGGCCGGAGGGAAAGAAACCCGGGGAGACCGGGTCTTCCTCCCCGGACGAAAAGACCCCCTCGACCCGTCGCGCTGGCCGCCGCTCCTGTATCTGCTGCAGCAGGTCCGCGACGAGGCCCATCGCTTCGCCCAGGCCTACCTGCATCAGCGAAAGGCAAAAAACGATCTTTCTTCCGCCCTGGAAGGCATCCCCGGGATCGGCCCTTCCCGCCGCAAGGCCCTGCTCTCGGCCCTGGGCTCCGCCGCGGCCGTCCGCGCGGCCGACGTCCCGACCTTGCAAAAGGCCGGCGGGATTGGTAAAAAGACTGCCGAGAGGATCGCCGCCTTCTTCCGAAAACTGCCGGGCGGCCCGGCCGGTTCATGAGCTTTCTTTCCATCCTGATCATCGCCGTGGGGCTCGGCATGGACGCCTTCTCCGTGGCCATCGGCATCGGTGCCGTTCGGGGACGCGTCTCCCCGGGTCCCGTTCTCCGGCTTTCGGTCTCCTTCGGGATCTTCCAGTTTTTCATGCCGGTCCTCGGCTGGCTGGCGGGGAGAACCGTCGTTGAGCGCATCTCCGCGTACGACCACTGGGTGGCCTTCGGGCTTCTCCTCTTCGTGGGAGCCCGGATGATCCATGAATCCTTCGCCGGGGAAGGAAGGGAGCGCACGGACCGGGAAGACCCGACTCGGGGCTGGACGCTCCTGATGCTCTCGGTAGCCACCAGCATCGACGCCCTGGCGGTGGGCATGACCATGGCCCTCCTCAAGACGCCGATCCTGTACCCGAGCGCCGTCATCGGCATCGTCGCCTTCGCCATGACCATGGCGGGCATGCTGGCCGGACGACAGCTGGCGTCCCTTTTCGGACGGAAGGTGGAGCTCTTGGGCGGGCTGATCCTGATCGGCATCGGTGTCCAGATCCTCATCGAACACATGACATGACCGGACCGGGAGGTTGTCATGAAGCGTGAAACCGGCTCGCGCAGGAAAACATCGCCCGTCTTCGTGTACCATCTGCTGCCGTCGGAATCGGGCATCGCCGGAGTGGTCCGGGAGGCCGGCGGAGCCGGCCCCGTCGTCCGCATCTATCTCCCCGCCCGCCGCTGGGAGGTCATTCGCAGGATCGGCCTGGATTATCCCGGAGCCTGCCCGCGGGAGGCGCGAGTGGATGGGGACATGGAAGAGAGCCTCCTCCGCCTCATCCGCGGAGAGGCCGCCCCCGTTCCTTTTGAAGAGATGGAGATGGAATCCCTGGCCCCTTTCCGGCGCCGGGTGCTTGCGGAGACGGGACGGATTCCCCGGGGCAAGGTGAGGACCTACGGATCGCTGGCGGCCGCCGCCGGCCACGCGGGAGCGGCCCGGGCCATCGGAACCGTGATGGCCTCCAATCCCTTCCCCCTGGCTATCCCCTGCCACCGGGTCGTCCGGTCCGACGGCAGCCTGGGCGGCTTCGGCGGCGGTCCGGACCTGAAGCGGACGCTGCTTGAGCGGGAGGGCATCCGGTTTGACGGTCGGGGCCGGGTCCGCTCCGAGTTTCTCCTCTAAAACCGTTCCGGGGGGCGCGGCGTGACGCGCTCCCGCGATACCGGACGCGGGGGACGCATTCCCCCGGGTCAAGAGGAAGGAGGCACCGGTCATGAAGAGCATCCTGAGAAAAAAAGGACAGGGACCGTCCTACCCGGACATGCACTCATCCCCGTCTCCGCCGCCGTCCCCTCCGAAACCGCCCGGTTCCTACGAGCCGGTCAAACCCAAGGGCGGGGGGTGGAGGGCGCTGCCATTCCTCCTCATCGTCGGGATCATCCTGGTCATCTCCGCAGCCTATGATTTTATCCGTGAGTCGGATCCCTTCCGGCTCTGCGAGACCTACCTGAAACAGAATCCGCAGATCCGCCAGGAGATAGGGGAAGTGCGGGAGGTGAAGCCCTGGTTCCCCGTCAGCATCAGCACTTCCGGGCAGGTCGGACGGGCCTCCATGACGTTTCTCGTGGAAGGCACAACGAGGTCCACCAAGGCCCAGGTGACCCTGTCGAAACAGCGCGGCGCCTGGAAGATCCTGACGGCCGCCTACGAGGACCGCCAGGGAAGGATGCAGCCCCTCGTTCTGGAGACGCCCGGAGCGGAGCGGTCCGGCCGCATCCCCGTCACCGGCGACATCCCCGTCACGGGCAAAACTCCCCTCCCCGGCGACACCCCCCTCATCGCCGTCCGGCCCGCCGTCGCGGAGCCCATTCAGGAGGGCCTGCGGCACCTGAAGCAGAACCGGCTGGATCAGGCCGTCGCCGCCTTCAGCCGCGCCATCGAGGCGGATCCGATGAAAGACAAGGCCCATTACCTGCGGGGACGGGCCCTGGCAAGGAAGAATGAGGAAGCCCGTGCCCTGGTGGACCTGGACCGGGCGGTGGCGCTGAATCCCCGGAACGCCGACGCCTGGAACTGGATGGGATGGATCCACAGCCGCAGCAAGCGGAACGACGAGGCCGTCGCCGCCCTCACCAAAGCCATCGAGCTTCGTCCCAACAACGGCTGGGCCTACTACAACCGGGGCAGCTGCTACTACCGGAAGGGGGAGGTGCAGAAATCCCTGGAGGACGCCCGGACGGCCTGCACCCTGGGCGTCAAGGACGCCTGCAAGGTCTATGACCGGCTGAAAAAAACCTGATCGGCGGCCACGATCTGCAAAGACCGGAGGAATCAAAGAGCATGAACCTCGTCACGCTGGCCGACGAAAATCTCGACCGCTTCGGCGAATACCCGTTCCTGGTCTTCGAAGGGAAACCCTTCACCAACGCGGAAATCCTTCGGGATGCCAACCGCCTGGCCTCCGGCCTGAAGAGGCTCGGCATCGGCAGGGGCGACCGGGTGGCGGTGCTTCTCCCCAACAGCCCGGAGGTCATCGTCGGCTACCAGGGAATCCTGCGGTGCGGAGCCGTCATCGTCCCGATCATCCCGTCGGTCGGAGCCGTGGAGCTTGGGCACATCCTGAACGACTGCCAGGCCAGGGCCCTCGTCACGAGCCCGGAGATTCTGCAGGCGCAACGGGCCGTCCTCGCTTCCGCCGAATCCCTGAAACACCGCCTCGTCACGGGAGACACCCCTCCGCCCGGAGCGATCTCCTTCCGCTCCCTCGCCGCGACGGGCCCGGAAAACGAAGCAGGGGCGGACATCCGGGAAACGGACCTCGCCGTCATTCTCTACACGGCCGGGACGACCTGGAACCCCAAGGGCGTGATCCTGACCCACGCCAATCTCTACTCCAACGCGGTCAACGCCGCCCGGGCCCACGGGACGAAGGCGTCGGACGTCACGCTGGTGGCCCTGCCCCTGTCCCATTCCTTCGGGATCACCACCATGAACAAGGCCTGCCGGTACGGCAATCTGCACGTCCTGATGCGGCGCTTCCAGGCCGAGGAGGCCTTCGCCCTGATCGAGAAGCACCGGGTGACCGATTTCCCGGGTGTTCCAGCCATGTTCATGATGATGCTGGGAAGCCCGGAGGCGGGAAAATACGACCTCTCGTCGCTGAAAAAATGCCTCGCCGGCTCGGCGCCTTTTCCCCTCCCGGCCCTCCGGCGCTTCGAGGAAACGTTCCGCTGCACCGTCTATCCCGCCTACGGGCTCTCGGAGGCGTCGCCGGCGGTCAGCACCAATTACCAGGGGCGGCCCGTCAAGCCGGACTCCGTCGGCCAGCCGATCCCCTCCGTGGAGGTGCGGATCGTCGACGGCCGGGACCACGACGCCGCCCCCGGAGAGGTGGGAGAGCTGCTCGTCCGGGGCCCCAACGTGGCGGCAGGCTACCTGAACCTCCCCGAAGAGACCGCCCGAACCTTCCGGGACGGCTGGCTGTACACGGGAGACATGGCCCGGATGGACGGGGACGGCTACCTGTACATCGTGGAGCGGAAGAAGGACCTGATCATCCGCGGGGGCTTCAACATCTATCCACGCGACATCGAGGAGGTCCTCCACCTGCATCCGGCCGTCCGGGACGCCGTGGCCGTGGGCGTGCCCGATCCGGTCGTCGGGGAAGAGGCCGTCGTCTACGTGGAGCTCCGGGAGGGTGAGTCCGCCACGGAAAAAAGCCTCCTCCGGCACTGCCGGGAGCATCTCTCCCGGCACAAGCGGCCCCTCCGCGTGACCGTCGTCGACCGCCTGCCGCGCAACCCCATGGGCAAGATCCTGCGCAGGGAGCTGCGGCGAATGGCGGCGTCCGGGGAGGGATTCGCTTCACGGAACGGATCGGCGGCCGGCGGGGCCGGAAGCCCGCCCTCCGGGAAAGTGCGGAAGCGTCCGGATTCGAGACAGAAAACGGAAATCAGGGAAGACAAGGAGAAATATCCAATGAAGACGGATGAGACGGGAAAGAAGGTGCTGGTGCTTCTGGGCAGCCCCCGGAAGAAGGGAAACACGGCGATCCTCGCCGGGGAGATCGCCCGGGGGGCCGCCTCGAAGGGGGCGAAGGTGGAAACGGTCTACCTCCATGGCCTGAAGATATCCCCCTGCCAGGGCTGCATGGCCTGCCAGAAGAAGAACGCGAAGCGCTGCGCCATCGACGACGACATGCAGGCCATCTACCCGAAGCTCCTGGCCGCCGATGCCTGGGTCATCGCCAGCCCCGTCTACTGGTTCACCATGACCGCCCAGACGAAGCTCTGGATGGACCGCTGCTTTGCCCTGCCCGCCTACGGGAAGGACCCCTTCCGGGGAAAGCGGATCGCGGTCGCCATGGCCTACGGCGGCGAGGACCCCTTCGATTCCGGAGCCGTCAACGCGCTGCGGGCCTTCCAGGACGCCTACGCCTACGTGGAGGCGGATCTCGTCGGAATGGTCTACGGAAGCGCCATGGACGCCGGGAAGATCCGTGCCGACGAAAAGGCGATGAAGGAGGCCCGGGCCCTGGGCATGAAACTGGCGGCACCGTGAAGACCCAGGCCGGTAACAACGCTGAAATCCGCTGCGGTAACGGGTCCTTTTCACATCCTTAACAAAAAATCACTTGACATTTTATCTGTGCTTCTCTAAGCGGAGCGAACATTCATTCCGCACCGCGAGCAAGGAGCTGACCGGCGCTTGAAAACACCCACCAAGAGAGACGAGATTCTGCAGGCAGCCCTGGAACTGATCGCCGAGCGCGGTTTCCACGGGGCGCCCATGGCCATGATCGCCGAGAAGGCGGGGGTGGGGGCGGGGACGATCTACCGCTATTTCGAGACGAAGGAAGCCCTGATCCGGCAACTCTTCGAGGAGCTGAAAGCGAAGCTCATGGTGACCCTCCTGGCGGATCACCCGGCCGAAAGGCCCGCCCGGGAGCGTTTCTTTCATCTATGGAAGGCACTGTTCCGGTACCTGGTCGCCAACCCTCTCCACTTCCGGTACCTGGAGCAATACCACAACTCCCCCTACGGCGTGGCCCAGCACCGTGACAGGCTCCTGAACAAACCGGAAGAGCAGGACCCCATCCGGGATCTCTTCGAGGAGGGAGTCGAGCAGCAGATCCTGAAGGATCTGCCCATTCTGGTGATCTTTTCCCTGGCTTTCGGTCCCCTGTTCGGCCTGATCCAGGACCAGCTCAACGGGTTCATCGAAATGGACGACGACCTGACCGAAAGAACTGCGGAGGCCTGCTGGGACGCGTTGAAAAGATAACGAAAACCGGGACAGGCGGGCGGTGATCCGACCCGCATTTCCATGCCGGAAAGAATGAACATTCATTCCGCGCATATGTTTCCGAAAGGATATTCAGAAGGGATTCCGAGCCCGGCAGCGGGCGGTGAACGACTTGCGAGCAACGACATCGAGGTGTGGCATGCGGATTTTCGAGAGAGTCGGGTACAAAGCCATCGTTGGTATTTTCCTGGGCGTTCTGATCGCCGCCGGATGCGGGCAGCAGACGGCGGGAGGACCTCCGCAGGGTGGACCGCCGGAAGTCGCCGTCATTACAATCCAGCCGCAGCCGATCGCCACGACGACAGAACTGGCCGGCCGGACCAAGGCCCACCAGATCGCCGAGGTGCGTCCCCAGGTGGGGGGCATTGTCCAGAGGCGCCTGTTCACGGAGGGCGCCGACGTCAAGGCCGGGCAGGTTCTTTACCAGATCGATCCGGCCACGTACCAGGCGGCCTTTGACAATGCCCGGGCCGCCCTGGCCCGGTCCGAGGCCAACCTGCCGGCGATTCGCTTACGGGCCGAACGCGTGAAGGAACTCCTGGCCGACAAGGCCGTCAGCCAGCAGGATTACGATGACGCCTCGGCCGCCCTGAAACAGGCGGAGGCGGACGTCCAGTACTGGAAAGCCACGGTCGAAAACGCCCGGATCAACCTGAAATACACCTCCGTCACGGCACCCATCTCGGGCCGCATCGGGAGATCCAGCGTCACCGAGGGCGCCCTTGTCTCGGCCCAGCAGCCCTCTTCCCTGGCCACCATCCAGCGGCTGGATCCCATGTACGTGGACGTGCCCCAGTCCACGACCGACCTCCTGCGGCTGCGGCGAAGCGCCGAGGAGGGCCACCTGAACTCAAACGGGGCAAAACAGAAAAAAGTCGGGCTCATCCTGGATGACGGCAGGACCTATCCCCTGGAGGGAACCCTCCAGTTCCGGGACGTCACGGTCGATCCGACAACCGGTTCGGTCATCCTCCGGGCGGTCTTCCCCAATCCGAAGGGCATCCTCCTGCCGGGCATGTACGTCCGGGCGGTGGTACAGGAGGGTGTCCACAAGCAGGCCATCCTTGTCCCCCAGCAGGGGGTGTCACGGGATCCCAAGGGAAACCCGCTCGTCCTGGTCGTGGATAAAGAAGGGAAAGTCCAGCAGCGGATGATCACGACGGACCGCGCCATCGGCGACCAGTGGCTCGTCTCCTCCGGCCTGGCGGCGGGCGATCAGGTCATCGTCGAGGGCATGCAGAAGGCAAGACCCGGCGCCACCGTGAAGACGGTTCCCTTCGTCGCCGAGAACGAAAACAATGCCGGCAGGGCGAAAGACGCAGCTGCGCCGGCAGCGGACAAGAGCGGGCGGTGACAGGCGATGCTGTCGAAATTCTTCCTGGATCGTCCGGTCTTTGCGTGGGTTATCGCCATCATCATCATGGCGGCGGGGGGGCTTGCGATCTACAACCTGCCCATCTCCCAGTACCCCCTCATCGCGCCGCCCTCCATCGCCATCAGTACCTATTATCCCGGGGCCTCGGCGGAGACCGTGGAGAACAGCGTCACCCAGATCATCGAACAGAAGATGACGGGCTTCGAGAAACTGCTCTACATGTCCGCCACCAGCGATTCCTCGGGGTCCTCCCGCCTGGAGCTCACCTTTGAGGCGGGAACCGATCCGGATCTCGCCTGGGCACAGGTGCAGAACAAGCTCCAGCTCGCCATGTCCAGCCTGCCCGACGTGGTCAAGAACCAGGGCGTCCAGGTCAGCAAATCCACCCGGAACTACCTGATGGTCGTGGGCCTGATCTCGGAAGACGGGCGCATGGACGGCAACGACCTGAGGGACTTCGCCGTCTCCAACCTGGAAAAGGTCCTGGCGCGGGTGCCCGGTGTGGGGGAAGTGCAGATCTTCGGCAGCGGCTATGCCATGCGGGTCTGGCTCAACCCGGACAAGTTGACGGACTACAACCTGACGGTGGCGGAGGTGGTCGCCGCGCTCAGGGCCTACAACGTGGAGGTCTCCGCCGGGCAGTTGGGCGGAGCGCCGGCGGTGACGGGCCAGCGCCTGAACGCCTCCATCGTCGTCCAGAACATGCTCAAAACCCCCGAGGAATTCGCCGCCATCCCCATCCGCATCAATCCCGACGGCTCCACCGTCCGCATCCGGGACGTGGGACGGACGGAACTGGGAACCGAGGCCTACGACATCTCGGGCGCCTACAACGGGAAACCCTCCGCGGGCATCGCCATCCGGCAGGCCGCCGGCGCCAACGCCCTGGATACGGCCAACGCCGTCCGGGAGAAGATGGCGGAGATGAGCCGGTTCTTCCCCGCGGGGATCACCATCGTCTATCCCCACGACACCACCCCCTTCATCCGGGTGGCCATCAATGAAGTGATCAAAACCCTCTTCGAGGCGATTTTCCTGGTCTTCCTGGTCATGTGGCTTTTCCTTGGAAACATCCGGGCCACCCTGATCCCGACCATCGCGGTGCCGGTGGTCCTCCTGGGGACCTTCGGCATACTCGGTCTCTTTGGCTTCTCCATCAACATGCTGACCATGTTTGCCATGGTGCTGGCCATCGGCCTGCTCGTGGACGACGCCATCGTGGTGGTGGAGAACGTGGAGCGGATCATGAGCGAAGAAGGCCTGTCGCCCCGGGAGGCGACTGCCAAGTCGATGGAGCAGATCACCAGCGCCTTGATCGGCATCGGCCTCGTCCTCTCGGCGGTATTCGGCCCCATGGCCTTCTTCCCGGGCTCCACCGGGATTATCTACCGCCAGTTTTCCGTGACCATCATCTCCTCCATGCTCCTGTCGGTCGTGGTGGCCCTGATCCTGACGCCAGTGCTCTGCGCGTCGCTCCTCAAGCCGGTAACGGCGGGCCATGAACCGGCGGAAAACGCGATCCGCTTCCTGCGCCCCTTCTTCCTCCGGTTCGACCGCTGGTTCTTCCGCACCCGGGACCTCTACACGAGGCTGGTCGGCCGGTCCCTGACCCGAAAACGGCGCTACCTGGCCATTTTCATGGTGATCGTGGTCGTCATGGGGCTCCTGTACCTCCGGATGCCCACGGGCTACCTTCCCGACGAGGACCAGGGGATCCTCCTCGCCCAGGTGATCATGCCGACGGGATCGACGCTGGAGCAGACCGAGCAGGTCACGAAGCGGATCGAGCGCTACTTCCAGGAGAACGAGAAGGAGGCGGTGGCCTCGACGATGGGCATCCGGGGAATCGGTTTCTCCGGAAGGTCGCAGAACAATGGCATGGTGTTCATCAAGCTGAAGGACTGGGAGCTTCGCAACCGGAGCGACCTGAAGGCGAAGGCCGTGGCGGGCAGGGCTATGGGCGCCCTCTCGGGCATTCGCACCGCCATGGTTTTTGTCTTTGCACCGCCCGCCGTGCCCGAGCTGGGCATGGCACGGGGGGTCGACTTCCAGCTCCTGGACCGCGGCGGCCTCGGGCATGCCGCCCTGATCGACGCGCAGAACCAGCTTCTCGGGCTCGCCGCCCAGGACCGGAGACTCACCTCCGTGCGGCCCAACAGCATCCCCGACGTGCCGGAATACCGGGTTGACGTGGATTGGGGAAAGGCCGGCACCCTGGGGGTCCCCATTTCGTCCATCCACAACACGATCTCCGCGGCCTTCGGTGGAGCCTACGCCAACGACTTCATCCAGGGCGGCCGGGTGAAGCGGGTGTACGTCCAGGCGGACGCCCCTCACCGCATGCTGCCCAGCGACCTGGAAAAACTCTATGTCCGGAACACGTCGGGGAATATGGTTCCATTTTCCTCCTTCGCCTCGGGCCGCTGGACCTCCGGTCCTCCCCAGCTGTCGCGCTTCAACGGGTTCCCCTCCATCAACATCTGGGGCGAGCCGAAGCAGGGGATCAGCTCGGGAGAGGCCATGCAGGCCATGGAAGAGGCCGTGGCAAAACTGCCCAAAGGGATCGGCTACGACTGGACCGGCCTTTCCTACCAGGAACGGATATCGAGCTCCCAGGCGCCTCTGCTCTACGCCTTCTCCATCTTCGTGATCTTCCTGTGCCTGGCGGCGCTTTACGAGAGCTGGACGATCCCCATTTCAATCCTGCTGGTCCTGCCCCTGGGCGCGATCGGCGGCGTCATCGCCTCGAGCATGCGGGGGATGACCAACGACGTCTATTTCCAGATCGGCCTCCTGACCACCCTGGGCCTCACGACCAAGAACGCCATCCTGATCGTGCAGTTCGCCAAGGGCGGGCTGGAGAAGGGGATGGGGCTGATCGAGGCCACCCTGGAGGGGGCGAAGCTCCGCTTCCGTCCGATCGTCATGACCTCGCTGGCCTTCGGATTCGGTGTCCTGCCGCTGGCCATCACCACCGGCGCCGGCGCGGGAGCCCAGAACGCCATCGGCACCGGCGTCCTTGGAGGGATGGTGACCGCCACGGTGCTCGTGGTCATCTTCTCGCCCCTCTTCTACGTCCTGGTCGAGCGCGTCTTCGGCAAGCGAGGAAGGATCGAGAAGGCGGGATCTGGCGGCGGAAGCCGATTCTTCCCGGCACTGAAGGAAAAACTCTTTGGAAAGCGCAGCACGGGCGAAACCGAAACCGTCAAGCCGGAGGATACAAGCCCGGCAGAGGATCGCTGATATGAGCAGAAAGACCTTTCTTTACCTGGCCGTGACGGTGGTGCTCCTCGGTGGATGCACGCTGGCCCCGAAATACACCCGGCCCGCTCCTCCCGTTCCCGCGGAGTGGCCTTCCGGGGCGGCCTACACGGAAACAAACGAGGCCGTGTCGGCCCCGGCCGCCTGGGAATTGCAATGGCGGGATTTCATCACCGACGGGCGCCTGCGGGGCATCGTCGAGATCGCCCTCGCCAACAACCGCGACCTCCGCCTGGCCATCCTGAATGTGGAAAAGGCGGAGGCGCTCTACGGCATCCAGCGGGCCTCCCTCCTGCCGTCCATCAACGCGACCGGCAGCGTGTACAGGGAACGGATCCCGGCGGATCTCTCGAACTCCGGAACGGACATGATTTCCAGGAAGAACAGCGTCGCCGCCGGCGTCAGCGCCTGGGAAATCGACTTCTTCGGCCGGCTCCAGAGCCTGAAGGACGAGGCATGGGAGCAGTACCTCGCCACGGACCAGGACCGCCGGAGCGCACAGATCATGCTCGTCTCCGCCGTGGCCGGCGCTTATTACGCCCTGGCGGCGGACCGGGAGAACCTGAAACTGGCAGCGGCCACCCTGGAGGCTCAGGAGACCACCTACAACCTGGTCCGGAAACGTCACGACGTGGGGCTGGTCTCGGCGCTGACCCTCCGGCAGGCCCAGAGCCAGGTGGAGGCGGCCCGGGGAAACGTCGCCCGGTACACGCAACTGGTCGCGCAGGATGAGAACGCCCTCCGTCTCCTGGCCGGCTCCCCCTTGCCGCCGGATCTCCTGCCGGAGTCGCTGACCCGCATCGAGCCGCCCGCGGAAATCGCCTCCGGCCTGACATCGGACCCGCTCCTCAAGCGGCCGGACGTGCTGGCGGCGGAGCACAGGCTCAAGGCGACCCATGCCGACATCGGGGCCGCCCGGGCGGCCTTCTTCCCCCGCATCTCCCTCTCCACGACCATCGGCACGGCCAGTGCCGAGCTGTCGGGGCTCTTCCGCGCCGGCTCCGCTGCGTGGACCTTCGCACCGCAGATCGTGCTGCCGATCTTCGACGCCCGCACGTGGTCGGCCTACGAGGTGACGAAAGTGGCCCGGGAAATGGCGGTGGCCCAGTACGAGAAGACCATTCAGACGGCGTTCCGGGAAACGGCCGACGCCCTTGCCGTGCGGGGAACCGTGGAGCAGCAGATCGCGGCGCAGCAAGCGCTGGTCGAGGCGCTCGCGGAGGCCTTCCGCCTCTCCAATGCCCGGTACGAAAAGGGAATCGACAGCTACTTAGGTGTTCTCGATGCCCAGCGCTCCCTCTACAGCGCACAGCAGGGACTGATCTCCCTGCGCCTGGCGCGGTACGCCAACCTGGTCACCCTGTACAAGGTTCTGGGCGGGGGAGTCTGAACGGCGGATGCCGGATTGCCGCCGCCCGGGTCTTCGCGACGGCGGCTGCAATCAACGGCCGATGGGAATCTGCGATCTCCGGGAGCATGGAGCTCGCCGCGCCCGGCTGCGGAGAAACGTCGAATCGGAAGATCCGTTCTGACCGAGCGCTCCACGAAAAAGGCCGCCACTCGGGGAATGGCGGCCTTCGTTTTTTCTGCCCGTACCGAGGAACCTATCGGACCCGGCGCGGCTCCTTGGAGACGGCCATGTTGTCCCGGTGGATCACCTCGTCGTAATCCTTGTACCCCAGGACCTGCTGGATCTTCGAGGTCTTGAGCCCCATGATCTTCCGGACGTCCTGGGCGCTGAAGTTGACCAGCCCCTTGGCCAGGAGCATCCCCTGCTGATCGACGCAGATCACCGGGTCCCCGAGGCCGAATTCCCCCTCCACGTCCAGGATGCCCGAGGGCAGGAGGCTCTTCCCCTGCTCCAGCAGGGCCTTTTTCGCCCCGTCGTCGAGGACGAGCTTCCCCCGGGAGCGGAGGGTGAAGGCGATCCAGTACTTGCGGCTGTTGAGGTGCTCGCTGGAAGGCAGGAACAGGGTGCCGATCTCCTCCCCGTCCAGGATGCCCGCCAGGACGCCCTTCCGCTTCCCCGAGGCGATGATGTAGGGAATCCCGAAAGCGGTGACCCGACGGGCCGCCAGCACCTTGCTGCGCATGCCGCCGGTCCCCACGTCGGAGGTCTCGTCGGTCGCTGCGGCCTGGATGTCGTCGGTGATCTCCTCGACGAGGTGCAGGATCTTCGCCTTCTTCGACTTGGCGGGATTCCGGTCGTATAGGCCCTCCGTGCTGGTCAGGTTGACCAGGAGGTGGGCCTCGACGATGTTGGCCACCATGGCGGCCAGGGAGTCGTTGTCGCCGAACTTGATCTCGTCCACGGCGACGGTGTCGTTCTCGTTGATGATCGGCACGACGCCCCACTCCATCAGGGTCGTTATGGTGTTGCGGACGTTAATGAACCGTTTCCGGTCCGTCAGGTCGCTCATGGTGAGCAGGATCTGCCCCACGTAGATGCCGTGCCGGCCGAAGGCGTTCGAATAGACCCGCATCAGCCGGCCCTGTCCGATGGCCGCCGCCGCCTGCTTCTGGGGCATGCTCTTCAAGGGGGTCGTGATGCCCATGCGGTGCTTGCCGGAGGCGATGGCGCCGGAGGTGACGATGACCACCTGGCACCCTCTCCCGATCAGGGCGGCCACCTCGCCGACGAGCTGCTCGATGATGTCGCGGTCGATCCCGTCCTCGCCCGTCACCACGGCCGAACCGATCTTGACGACGACCCGCCGGACCGAATCCAGGACCTCTTTCCGCACCGTATTCATTGGATGGGTTCCCTCTTCTTTTCCAGTTCCGCCGCCACGGCGTGGAGGACCGCCGTCAGCCCTTCGCCGGTAACTGCCGAAAAGGTATGAATTTTTATCCCTTTTGCGGCGAACGTGTCAATTTCTTTTTGCAGCCTCTCCCGGACCTCCGTCAGGTCCGTCTTGTTGACCGCAACGACCTGGGGCTTTTTCAGGAGGGAGGGATTGAAGCGTCCCAGCTCGGTGTTCACCGTTTCGTAGCGTTCCCAGCCGGACGCCGCATCCTCGCCGGAGATATCCAGGATGTGGAGCAGGACCTCCGTCCGCTCGATGTGGCGGAGGAACTGGATGCCCATGCCGTGGCCTTCCGAGGCCCCGCGGATGAGCCCCGGGATGTCGGCGACGACGAAGGACCGGTCGTCGGCATACCGGACGACCCCGAGGTTGGGAACCAGCGTCGTGAAGGGGTAGTCGGCGATCTTGGGGCGGGCGGCGGAGACCCGGGAGATAAACGTGGATTTGCCCACGTTGGGAAGCCCCACGATCCCGACATCGGCCAGGAGCTTCAGTTCCAGAAGAATCGTCCGCTCCTCGCCGGGCATGCCTTCCTGGGAAAATCGTGGAGCCTGGTTGGTGGAGGTCTTGAAGAAGGCGTTTCCCTTCCCGCCGATGCCGCCCTTGGCCACGGTGAACCGCCGGCCCGCCTCCGCCAGGTCCGCCAGGACCTCCCCTGTATCGGCGTCCTTCACCACAGTGCCGGCGGGAACGCGAATCAGGATGTCCGGGGTGTTGCGCCCCGTCCGGTTGTTGCCCCCGCCGTGGCCTCCGCGTTCGGCCGTGTGATGCTGGCGGTACTTCAGGTCCAGGAGCGTCTGCAGGGCGCCGGTCGCTTCGAAAATGACGTCGCCGCCCTTGCCGCCGTCGCCGCCGTCGGGACCGCCCCGGGGGAC
>CAZODI010000039.1:0-8625 GCA_964578535.1 uncultured Syntrophaceae bacterium | reverse complement strand
CAAAAAGAAAGGCACTTTACTGTATGCAAAGTGCCTTCCCGTGAATTGGCCGATCCAGGTGTGACGGTTCTGCGGAGGATCCGGATCCCCTCGCCTTAAGCGGCGGCGTAGACGCTGACCTTCTTGCGCGTCTTGTCGAGCCTCTCGAACGTCACGACGCCGTCGATCTTGGCGAAGAGGGTGTAATCCTTCCCCATGCCGACGTTGTTGCCCGGATGAATCTTGGTTCCCAGCTGGCGGATGATGATGGAGCCGGCAGTGATCTTCTGGCCGCCGTAGACCTTCACGCCCCGGCGCTGGGCATTGCTGTCCCGGCCGTTCCGGGAGCTCCCCTGTCCTTTCTTGTGTGCCATCGGACCCTCCGCCTACAGAGAAATTTCTTTGATCTTCATTCGGGTGAGAAGCTGCCGGTGCCCCGTCTTCTTGCGGAATCCCTTGCGGCGCTTCATCTTGAAGACGACGATCTTGGGACCCTTCTCCTGGGCGACGATCTCCCCGACGACCTTTGCGCCCTCGACGAAAGGCCGGCCGATCCGGACATCTTCGTCCTTCGAAACCAGGAGAACCTCGCTGAACACCACCGCGTCGCCCTTCTGCCCTTCGATCTTTTCAACCGCCAGGACTTCGCCTTCGGAAACCCGGTGCTGCTTACCACCTGTCTGAATGACTGCGTACATGGGAGAAATTCCTTCGCTGTCAGAAAAATTGGAAAAGGCTACCTACGCAATTCAACGCCGTTTGTCAACCAAAATTTCTTTCCCCGGCCACCGTGCCCTGGAGCCCCCGTGACAGCCCCCGCGCCCCGGAAGTAACGCCCATCCGCGGGGGCGCGGCCGGGGGACCGGAAGATCACTTGAAAAAGGTCCCCGTCTTGAGGACGGGCAGGAGAACCGCGTCCGCTTTCGGGATGCCGAGGACCTGCGTGAGGATCTCCAGGGGACGGACGGAGCCAGCCGGGCTCATTGTCACATCCGCCTCCACGGCGGAGGCGGACGGATCCACCAAGAGGCGGGTTACAAGCGGACGGACGTCCCGGGTTGTGACCTTGCCCTTCGCCTCCCGGGTGACGGGGAAACTCTCCGCCGCCAGGAAGGCCCCGGCGCTGCCGGCCAGGCGGTCCCACTCCGCCGGGGAGGTCTCCCGGGGCAGGGAGATCCGGAAGGAAAAACCGGTGACCTGCTCCGCCAGGGACCATCCGAAGGGGGGGATCTCCTCGACCGCGGTGATCTCCAGGCCGGCCGGCAGGAAGGCGTTGATCCGCTCCGGGAGGGAAAGCGGCGAAGGGTCCTGTTCCTGGACCTGGGCCTCCAGGTATTCTGCCATGCTTTCCATCCCGACGGCGGTGGCCGACGCGAAGGAGACCTTCGGGTGGGGATGGAATCCACCGCTGAACACGAAGGACAGCCCGGCCTGCTTCATGGCCCGGAGGAGGGCCGCCGACAGCTCCAGGTGGGAGAGAAAACGCGACGTCCCCCGCTTGGCAAAGATCATTCGGTAGCAGACGGGGATTGCCACATCGGGCATCCGGCTCCCCTCCTTTATGTCCGGCTCCGGGAGCGCCTCCTCGGCGGCCTCGACGATGCGGACGACGTCATGATCGCAGGCGCCGCAGTTCGTGCACCCGGCGGTCCGGCAGTCCGCCGTGGTCTCTTCCCGCCGGCCCCGCTCCCGCTCTTCCAGGAGGAAATCCCGCTCCACACCGGCGTCGATGACATCCCAGGGCAGTACCTCGCCGGTTCCGCGCTCCCGCAGGTACTCCTCCGGACGGATGCCCGTCCTGTGCAGGGCCTCCTCCCAGAGGTCGAAACGGTAAAGGTCCGACCAGCCGTCGAACCGGCAGCCCAGGCGGAACGCCTCTTCCAGCAGATCCGCCAGGCGCTCGTCCCCCCGGGAAAAAACGCCCTCCAGGAGGCTCATCCGGGCGTCGTGCCACTTGACGGGCAGGTTCCGGTTCCGGATGCGCTCCCGGAAAAACCGCTGCTTCCCGACGGTTTCATCCAGGGAGTTCTGGGCATCCCACTGGAAGGGAGTGTGGGGCTTCGGCACGAAGGTGGACAGGCTCACCGTCACCTGCCCCCGCTTCCCCGCCACGCCCAGCGTCCGGTACGCCAGCCCGGCGATCCCCTCCAGGTCATCCGGGGTCTCCCCGGGAAGGCCGATCATGAAATAGAGCTTCAGGGACCGCCAGCCCGCCTCGAAGACCCGGGAGGCCGTCCGGAGAAGGTCCTCCTCCGAGTTCCCCTTGTTGATCCGGTTCCGCAGACGCTGGGTGCCCGCCTCCGGGGCCAGGGTGAAGCTCGTCTTGCGGACCCGCCGGACCTGCTCGATGAGATTCCCCGTGAGGGTCTCCACACGGAGCGACGGCAGGGCCAGGGCAACCCGGTCGTCGTAATGGCGGGCCATGAGGCTCTCCAGGAGCGGCTCGATCCGGCTGTAATCGCCGGAGCTGAGCGAGAGGAGCGATAGCTCGTCGTAGCCGGTGGCGCAGAGCATGCCATCGGCCATCTCCACGAGCAGGGCCGGATCCCGCTCCCGGACGGGACGCCAGACCATGCCGGCCTGGCAGAAGCGGCACCCCCGGGTGCATCCCCGGGCGATCTCCAGGTTCACCCGGTCGTGGACGGCCTTCACCAGGGGCACCACGGGCCTCCGCGGCTCCCGCCACCGGTTCAAATCTGTTATGACGCGCTTCCGGACGCGGCCCGCCGGCGGCAGGGATGGAACGTACACGCCATCCAGGACGGCCAGGCGCTCCAGGACGGCCCGGCGTCCCTCCCCCCGTTCGCGGCCTTCCAGGACGGCCGCGGCAATCTCCGAGACGACCTCCTCCCCCTCGCCGACGGCAAAGGCGTCGATGAAGGCCGCCATGGGAGCCGGGTTGAAGGCACAGGGACCGCCCGCGACCACGACGGGATCTCCGTCCCGCCGGTCGGCACTCCGGAGGGGGATGCCTCCCAGGTCCAACATGTTGAGGGCGTTCGTGTAACAGAGCTCGTACTGGAGGGAAAAGCCCACGACGTCGAAGTCCCGGAGGGGAATTCCGGATTCGAGGGAAGAGAGGGAGCCCCCCGTTTCCCGGAGCAGGCGCTCCATGTCCGGCCAGGGAGCGAAGCATCGCTCCACCAGGATGCCGGGTTGCATGCCGAGGATCGAGTACAGGATCTGGAGCCCAAGGTGGGACATGCCCACTTCGTAGGCGTCGGGGAAGGCCAGGGCAAACCGGAGCCTTGCGGAGGCGGAATCCCTCCGCAGGGAATTCACCTCGCCGCCGATATACCGGCCGGGCTTCTCAACGGATACCAGCAGATCTTCCCAGTTCATGAGTCCGCGGCCGCCTTTCACGGCACCCCGGCGGAACGTAACGCCGCGCGGGCAGGCTTGCCGGGTACCCCGGCGGCACCGGGAAAGGGAACATCCCTCCGCCTCCGGTACAGTCCGGCAATCCTGCGGGTTCAGGGTTTCCAGGAAAACAGGGCGGACGCCGCCGGGAGCATCTGCGCGCCCCATCCAGTCTCGCTCGTCACTCTCCCGCTTTGGGAAAGCTTCCCGGCTTGGGGCCGAGAGTCGGCGGACCGGCAAAGGCCTGGGCGTACAGGAGCCACTGCTCCGTCACGGGACCGCTGCACTGAAGCCCCGTATCGCTGGGATGGCGGCGCTGGGTGACGACGAGGCAGAAGTCCTCCGCCGTTCCGCGGACGGTCTCGTCGGCCGTCTCGGGACCCCATGCCCAGGTATCTCCATCCGGAGCCAGGAGCTCCAGCCGGATCAACCGGTCGGGCGGATCGAGACGGCGGTTGAAGAAGCTCCAGCCGAAGGTGATGTACCCCAGCTGGGCGATGTGGCGAAGCCGCTTCGTGGCGGGACGCCGCAGTCCCAGGGCATCGACGACGTCCTGTCCGTGGGCCCAGGTCTCCATCAGGCGGGCCGTGGCCAGGGTCCGGACGCTCATGGGGGGGCCGAACCATTCGATCCGGTCCTTCACTCCCCGGCTGCCGAGAGCCTCCAGGAGGGATTCCCGTTCGCGGCGCCACCAGGCCAGCAGATCCGCCGGCGTCATGCGCCGTCCTTTTTCCAGGGTGACCTCAAAGACCGTCTCGTCCTGTGGGAACGACGCCGTCTGCGCCTGAAAGGCCCGCGGGTCCGTCATCGCCAGGACCGCCGCCCCGTCGAAGAACGCCAGGTGGCTGATCTGGTCCTGCACGGTCCACTCGGGAAAGGGGGTCATGACGGCCCACCGGTCCTCCCGGATATCCGCCACCAGGCCGTCCAGGGCCGCCTGTTCATTTGCAAGGTCCGTCAACAGCTCCTTCACGTCGCGTCTCCATCGGGCAGCCGGACCGGGTACTTCCAGGGATTCTGGCAGATCTCCCGGTAACGGTTCAGGGAAAACCGCCGGGGGAAATCGGCCCGTTCGAGATAGGGAAGGGCATCCGCCCGGAAGCCGTCCAGGAGCTCCGCGAAGACGGCCTCCCGGTCGGCGTTGTTCACAAAGGTCCGCTCCTTCCGGTATTCATAGACTCCCTCGGGACCGAATACCCTCCGGGTCAGGTCGCAGTGTCCCGGATCTTCGAAATGGGACTCCTCGAAACGCACCTTGACCCGGATGTACAGCTCCACCTTCGTCGTGTCGGCCGCGATGGGACGGGACAGGTCCCAGACCTCCAGGACAAGCCCGTTGGACAGCTTCACGTTCTCGACGATCCTGCTCATGCGCTCCACCCTTTCCGGTCCGGGTCCCACTCCCTGCGCCGACGGGAGACCGCCGGCTGCCGCAGGAGCGGTCCTCTTATCATCTTTATTCTTGACCTGCAATTCCATTCCTCCTATATAGCCCCGGGAAGACGTTCCATTATCCTTTCATTCCGAACCCTTGAGGAGACGCACCATGAACGGGCCCAACGCCGTCCTGCTCCTGTCCTGCCCGGACCAGAAGGGGCTGGTGGCGAACATCTCCAATTTCATCTTCCAGCAGAACGGCAACATCGTCCACGCCGCCCAGCACACCTCTCTGAGGAAGAAGATCTTCTTCATGCGCATCGAGTGGGAGCTGGAGGGATTCAACATCCCCCGGGAGGAGATCGGCAGCGTCTTCAAGCACACGGCCCGGAAGTTCGACATGACCTGGAGCCTGCATTTCACGGACACGGTCCCCCGCATGGCGATCTTCGCGTCCCGCCACCCCCACTGCCTTTACGACCTGATGCTCCGGCACCGGATGGGGGAATTCCGGGCGGAGATCCCCCTGGTCATCGGCAATCATGAGGAATTGCGTTCCCTGGTGGAGCCCTTCGGCCTCCGCTTCGAATGCTTCCCCGTCACGCCGGAGACCAAGAGCCGCCAGGAAGCGAAGGAGATCGCCCTCCTGAAGAAGGAGAAGATCGACGTCATCGTCCTGGCCCGGTACATGCAGATCCTGAGCGGCAAATTCGTCCGGGAATATCCCAACCGGATCATCAACATCCACCACTCCTTCCTTCCCGCCTTCGCCGGTCCCAAGCCCTATCAACAAGCCTATGACCGGGGCGTGAAGATCATCGGCGCCACGAGCCACTACGTGACGCAGAAGCTGGACGACGGCCCGATCATCGCCCAGGACGTCATCAAGATCAGCCATCGCGACTCCGTGGAGGACATCCAGCTCAAGAGCCAGGACTTGGAGCGGATCGTTCTCGCCCGGGCCGTGCGCCTCCACCTGGAAAACCGCATCCTCCCCTACGGCTCGAAAACGGTCGTTTTCGAATAGGCCCCGGCCGTCATGAACCGGGGTCCCGATTTCGTCCATCTCTGCCAGCCGGGCCGACAGTCCTGCGGCGCCTGCTGCGGCATCTACAACTACGCCGACAGCACCCGGGAATCCCTCGTCCGGCGCTTCCGGAGGCGCACCGCCCTCTACAACAGCCTCGCCGGACCGGACTTCGACCCGGAGGCCTTCTCGCGGCTCGTTCTCGAGGAGGAAGACCCGACGAAGCGCTACGAGGTCATCTACTGTTGCGAGTTCGTCGGCTTCCTGAACGAGGAGGAAACGCGGGTGGGCTGCCTCCTCCATCCGATGCAGAACGGGGGGCGCGACCTGCGGGACGCCTCCTTCTACGGCCGGGAGCTCTGCGACGGCCACTTCTGCCCCAGCTACACCTACCTGGCCCCGGCGGAGCAGAGGGCCCTCGTGGATCTCCTGGACGACTGGTACCTCTATGGCCTGTGCGTGACGGACATCGATTTCGCCAAGGAGTATTTCCGCCTCATCAGCGAGCGGGTCGGCCGCATGCCCCCGCCGCAGGCCTTCCGGGAAGGACCGACCCGGGAGAGGGCCATTGCCTGGTTCGAGCTCAAGCTTACCTGGCCCTTCCGCTCCCCCGATGTGAACCGGCTGGGAAAGTACTACTTCGACGGCTCCCAGTACATGATCTCCTTCATCGACTACGATGCCCTGGGATGCGAACGCTCCCCCTTCGACCGGATTTTTCTCAGCCTTTCCTCGGAGCTTAAAAGCCTGGACGATCTCCGGCGGGCCGAGGCGATCCTGGAGTCCCACATTGCGGCCTTCGCCCGGGCCTTTGGAAGCGAGGACTGAGAAAGGATTTCGGGTTGACAGCGAAGAGCGCATAAGATATGGAAAATCGGTAACATAAGGAGGGATGACGATGGAGACCATGACAAAGTCGGTCCTCTATCCCCGGGAGGCCATCCGGGAGAGAGTGCTCGAACTGGGAGAAGAGGTCTCCAGGGCCTACGAAGGCCGCACCCTCGTCGTCATCGGCGTCCTGAAGGGGGCCTTCATGTTCATGGCGGACCTCATCCGGGCCCTCCGCATTCCCTGCCGGATCGACTTTATCCGTCTCGCCAGCTACGGATCCGGCACGGAGACCTCCGGCCGGATCGAGCTCACCAAGGACATTGAAATCGACATCGCCGGGAAAGACGTCCTCGTTGTCGAGGACATCGTCGACACGGGCCTTACCCTGACCTACCTCGTGGAAACCCTGCGCGCCCGGAATCCCCGCAGCCTGAAGGTCTGCGCGTTCATCGACAAGAAGCTCCGCCGGAAAGTCCCCTTCGAGGCGGATTTCGTAGGGTTCACCATGGACGACGGTTTCGTCGTCGGCTATGGACTCGACTTCGACGAACAGGGCCGCTTTCTCCCCGACGTCTGCATCCTGAACGCGGGAAAATAAAGGCAGGGAAGGGCTTCCGGCAGGCCGGAAGGAAACTACGCAGCAAGGAGGATCCATGATTATCCGGTGCGAAGCATGCGGGACGAAGTACCGCTTTGACGATAGCCTGATGGAGGCCGGGGGGGCGTGGGTGCGGTGCACCCGCTGCGAGGCCGTGTTTTTCCACGAAAACCCGAACCGGGGGGCGGTCCGGTCCGCAGAACCGGAGAAGGTCTCCGAAGAGCCGGCGCCCGCACCCCCGAAACTGTCCGAGGCCTCGGATCTCAAGATCCTGCTGCCCGGAACCCAGCCCCCCGCCGAGCCGCCCCGGCAGGGCGACACGGTGACGCTGGCGGCGGACCGGATCCGGGAGGCGCTTCGGGAAGCGGAGCCCCGGAGCATGCCCGTGGACTACCCCCCGCCGGCCGCCGACCGGCCGGCCCGGGTGGATGAAAGGGAGGACGAGGAGGAACCCCTTCCCCCCGAAATGGAGGCCCCCCGGCACCGCCCGTCCATCCTGCTCATTTTCCTGTCGGTGATCCTGATCCTGTTGATCGGCGGGACGGCGTTCCTCTTCCTGTATCCGGACGTGCGGAAGGCCGTTATCACGGACCTCGTCTACAACGTCCCCGCCCTGGAAGCCGTGTTCGGCAAGGACGTCCAGCCGGCGGAGGTCAACCCCGGAGACATCCGGATCCAGCAGGTGCGGCGCCGCATGACGGCCAACGTCCTCCTGGGCGACCTGCTGGTCCTGGAGGGCACGGCCCAGAACACCTCACCCCACACGGTGACGCGGATCCGCATCCAGGGAAAGCTGTACGGACCGGCGGACCAGATCGTCCGCAGCCGCATCTCCTACGCGGGGAACCACCTCACCGACGCCGAGCTTGCGAGCCTCACGGAAGAGGATCTGCAGAAGCGCCTGTCCTTCCCCCAGATCACACCCGCCCCCAAGGACAGCCTGGTCCCGGGCGCGGCGATCCCGTTCATGATCGTCTTCGCCCTGGACAAGGCCGGCGTGGACAAGACCGGGAAAATCACGACCGGCGTGATTCCGCTGGACGCGGAGCGGGTGCTGCCGTAGTCAGTGGTTGAAAAAACAGATGACAGAGGGGGGCGGATATCCAATCCGCCCCTCCTTTTTTTTCTTTTTTTTAGAAAATCCGACGCAAATGGGATGCTGGCATGTGGGAGAGGGTCTTCCCTCGCGCTCAGAAGCGTTTTTTCGACCCTGCAACGTCTCGCTCCGCTGCAAAGTCATAACTCGCACCTGGCGGTGCTCAGACAGATGACTTTGCGGGCGCTGCGCTGCGACGGCAGGGTGCCCCGAAAAAGCCGCTATTCGCGCTCCGGGAAGCCCCTCCTCCCCGACCGACCTTCGCGAGTAAATATAGGGGAAGTGTCCCTATTTACCGGCCGACGTCCGCGGGGGCGCGACCGGGGGTTCCCAGAGGAGCAATTGGAAAACGTTTCC
>CAZODI010000038.1:3348-32464 GCA_964578535.1 uncultured Syntrophaceae bacterium | reverse complement strand
AGGGCCTCCTCAAGGAGACGGTCCGGGAGGAACTCCTCGCCGGTGCCCCGGCGGTCCCCGCCCTGTTCGAGGCCTGCTGGTTTCTCCCGGAGAAACGGGTCCTGTTCTGCACCCACACCGACAAGATCTGCGACGACTTCACGCTGCTCTTCCGGGACACCTTCTCCACGGTCCTCGAACCCTACAGCCCCTGGGACGAGGCCGCGGCCGCCCTCGGCCCCGAGGGGCCGGCCCCCTTCACCCTGGGCCGGGAATTCCTGACGTGGCTGTGGTTCAAGAGCGAGGAGCGGGCCGGATCGATCGCCCTGGACCGGAAGGAGGAGGTGGAGTTGGCGTTCATCCGGCGGGTCGTCCTCGAGGGCGGCCAGGGAGACTACGCGGAAACGGTGGTCTGCCACGGCCTGAACGCGGAGCTGAAGGAAGGCCGGGAGGCCCTCCGGCGGGGGAAGAAGATCCGCGAGGCCCGCCTTTCCCTCAAGCAGGACGCGGACGCCTGGGAGTTCACCTTCAAGGCCGACCGGTTCCGGTTTCAGTCGATGAAGCTGCCCGCGGATGCGGAAGAGGACATGAACGAGAAAGACGAGGCCGGGCGGCTCCTGGAGAGGATCCACCTGGCGGAGCGGGCCGTGTCCGTCATGGAGCGGCTGTTCGCCCTGTTCTTTGCCATCCGCCGGACCCCCGCCTGGACGGCCGAGGAGATCCCCCGGATGACCCGCTGGCTGAAGCCGGAGTGAACCCCGCTCGCTATCCACCGTCCCCGGGCAATCAGCAGAGCATTCCCGCCGCCAGGACCACACCCGTGAACGCCGTCACGAACACCAGGGCGGCATAATCCGCCCGGGCCAGTCGCAGCTCCCGGAGGCCCGTCCGGGGACCCCGGGCGTAGCCTCGGGCCTCCATGGCCTCGGCGAGATCGTCGGCCCTCCTCACGGTTCCCAGGAGAAGCGGCACCACCAGGGACGACGCGGCCTTCAGCCTGCGGATGGCGCCGTCCCGCCGCCAGTCCGCCCCCCGGGCGAGGCGGGCCGTCTTCAGCTTCTCCAGCTCCTCCTGAAAGGTCGGCAGGAAACGCAGGGCCATGGAGACCATGACCGCCAGGTCCTGGGCGGGAACGCGGAGGATCTTCAGCGGGCCCAGGATCTTCTCCAGGGCGGCGACCAGGTCGGACGGCCCGGTGGTCATGGTCAAGAGGACGCCTAAGGAGACCAGGGCGAAGAACTGCCAGACGACGAATCCGCCCTGAGACAACCCTTCCCGGGTGACCCGGAACGGTCCCGCGGAAAGGGACGCCATAGCCTGGCCGTCTGTGGAGAAGAGGTGGATGAGGAACAGAAGCGCGGCGAATACCGACAGGGGCTTCAGGGCCTCCCAGAGCCGGCGCGGCCGCAGGCGGGAAAGCCCCGTCAGGGCCGCGAGCAGGAGGCTGATCAGGATCGCCGCCTCCGGGGAGGCCTGGAACGTGAGAACGCCGAGGACAACGACGGAGAGGATCTTGACCCGCGGGTCGAGCCGATGGAGGGGCGAGTCGCCGGCCACGAAGAGGCCGAACCGGAACGGTTTCATCACGGGCGCCCTCCCGAAGGGCTGCTGAGGCAGGCGTCGATCTCCCGGCAGGCGTCCCGGACGGACAGGACGTTCGCGTTCACTCCCCAGCCGAGGTTTTTCAACTCCGCCATCAGGGCCGCCACGGGCGGGATCTCCAGCCCCGGGAAGCGCCCCGAGGCCAGAGCGGCGCAGGCGGTCTCCGGCCGGCCGTCCAGGGCGATCGCTCCGCCCTCCATGACCACGAGGCGGTCCGCGTCCGCGACGTTGCCGATGCTGTGGGTGACATGCAGGATGCCCATCCCCTGGCGGTGCAGCCCGGCGATCAGGTCGAGGACGCGCCGCCGCGAGACCGGGTCGAGATAGGCCGTCGGCTCGTCGAGGGCGATGAACCGGGGCTTCATGGCCAGGACACCGGCAATGGAGACGAGCCGCTTCTCCCCGCCGGACAGGGTGTGGGGGGCACGCGATTCGTACCCTTCCAGGCCCACCCGGGCCAAAGCCTCCCGGACGCACTCCCGGATCTCCCGGGGCGGCAGGGCCAGGTTGCCCGGCCCGAAGGCCACGTCCTCCTCCACGGTCATGCCCACGATCTGGTGGTCCGGGTTCTGGAACACCATGCCCACGGCCCGGCGGATCTGCCGCTGCGCGGACGGGTCTCGCGTGTCGAGGCCGTCCACGGTCACCGTCCCCGCGGTCGGGACGAGGAGGGCATTGAGGTGCTTCAGGAGCGTGCTCTTGCCGCAGCCGTTGTGCCCGGCCAGGGCGACGTATTCCCCCTCCCGGAGGCGGAGGTCCACCCCCCGGAGGACATCCGGCCCCTCCTCGCCGTAACGGAACGACACCCCCTCGAGAACGATCATCGCCTTCCCGGTCCCTTCACAAGCTTCAGGCGGTCCCGGACCTTGATGCAGATCAGGGCCGCCACGACCATCTTCACGGCGTCTCCCGGCAGCGGCGGCAGGACGCCGACGATCAGGGCCTTGCGCAGGCTGAGCTTCGCCACGTACATCAGCTGGGCGACGCCGCAGGCATAGATCACCACCAGGCTCGTGAACATGCAGACGAGCAGCACGAAGAACCCCGGCTTGACCCGGGGGTCCGCCAGGCGGCCCAGGATGTACGCGCCGATGACGAACCCGATCAGGTATCCTCCGGTCGGACCGAGGAGGACCCCCGCCCCGGCCTTGCCCCCGGCAAAGACGGGCAGGCCGATGACGCCGAGGAGGATGTAGACCACCTGGCTCATGGCCCCCAGGTACCCCCCCAGGAGCGATCCCGCCAGGAAGACGAACAGGGTCTGCATCGTCACCGGAACGGGGGGAACGGGAACCATGATGTAGGCCCCCAGGGCCGTCAGGGCTCCGAACATGGCGGCATAGGCCATGCCGCGGAGCGACGTTTCCTGTTTTTTCATGAAATCGTTATCCTTTCTCCGTCCCGGGCGGGAAGCTCACGTCGCCGGAAAAGATCCGGTGGTCGCGGCCGCCGTCGTCCCGGAGCAGCAGAAATCCGTTTTCGTCCACATCGGTCACAAGGCCCGCCAGGTCCCTGCCCGGGACCTGAACGACGACCCGCTGCCCGATCATCCTGCTCATGGCCTTCCAGCTTGCCAGGACGGGCGCGAACCCCTCGGCTGCGAAGCGGTCGTACCAGGATTCCAGGGATTCGAGGCAGCGGCGCAGCAGCCCCACACGCGGGAACGCTCTCCCGGTCTCGACGAGAACGCTCGTCGCCAGGGGGCGGATCTCCGGGGGGAACGACCCGGACGGTACGTTGACGTTGATCCCCACGCCGATCACCAGGTAGTCCACGGCCCCCATGTCCGTGGCCAGCTCCAGGAGGATGCCGGCAATTTTCCGGCCCCCCGCCAGGACGTCGTTGGGCCACTTGATGGTCACCGGGAGGCCCGTCTCGGAGCGGATCGCCTCGGCCACGGCCACCGCCGCCAGGATGGCCATGCGGGGCGCCTCGCCGGGCGGCATGGCAGGCCGCAGGACCAGGGAGGCATAGATTCCCAGGAAGGGGGGCGAAAACCAGGCCCGCTCCCTTCTTCCCCGTCCGCTGCTCTGTTCCTCCGCCACCACCAGCGTCCCCTCCGGGGCGCCCCCGGCGGCCAGCTCCCTGGCCCGGGAGTTCGTGGAGTCGGTCTCCCGGTAATGCCGTGCCTCCGTCCGTCCCAGGACCCGCGTCCGCAATCCGTCCCGCACCTCCTCGATCCGGAGCAGGTCGGGAACGCCGACAAGACGGTACCCCTTGCGGGTGGACGACTCGATCCAGTAGCCGTCCGCCTTCAGGGCGCCGATCTGCTTCCAGACGGCGGACCGGGTCATGGCCATCCGCTCGCTCAGGAACTGGCCGGAGACCCAGGACCCCCGGCCCTCCTTGAGGTGGTGGAGAAGGATTTCCCGGCCTCGGGCGGACCCTGTATCGGCGGTCATCATGCGATCCGATTCGTTTTCCTCTTCTGAGAACGCCGGGGAGCATCCGTCCCGCAGCACCCGGGCATCCCGTCGGCCGTCGCCATTCCGCAGCGGCAGAGATCCAGCTCCCGGACCGGCAGGAGGCCGAGGTCCGCGATCATCTCATGGTCCAGGGAACTCACCCTGCCGGACGTCGTCAGGTAATTCCCCGTCATCAGCGCATTGCAGCCCGCCACGAAGGCCATGGGGAGAAGCTGGCGCAGGTTCCTCTCCTTCCCCCCGCAGAGCCGCAGGTCCCGGTCCGGCAGGAGGAAACGGAACACGGCGATGGAGACTAAGATCTCCAGGGGCGGCAGAGGCCGGCTGCCGCCGAGGGGCGTTCCCTTGACGGGGTGGAGGATGTTGATCGGGACGGAATCCACATCCAGCTGCCGCAGGGTGAGGGCCAACTCGATCCGGTGGGTGATGCCCTCCCCCAGCCCGATCAGACCGCCCGCGCAGACGGACAGGCCGGCCCCCTTCGCTGCCCGGATCGTTTCCACGTCCTCTTCGTAGTCGTGGGTCGTGCAGATCTGCGGGAAATAGCTTCGGGATGTCTCCAGGTTGTGGTGGTAGCGGAAGAGCCCGGCATCCTTGAGATCCCGGGCCTGCCCGGCATCGAGGAGCCCGAGCGACGCACAGGGCATCAGGCCCAGATCGCGGATCCCGCCGACGGCCTTCCGGATCTCCGCCCACTCCCGGGCGGTTCGGATCCGCTTGCCGCTCGTGACGACGCCGAACATCTCGGCACCGTCCCGGCGGGCCCGCTCGGCCGCGGCGACAATCTCCGGCGCCTTCTTCAGCGGATAGGTCTCCGCCTCGGTGGCATAGTGGGAAGACTGGGCGCAGAAGGCGCAGTTTTCGGGACAGCGGCCCGATTTTGCGTTCACGATGCCGCAGAGGCCGATGGTATCGCCCTTGAAGTGCCGGCGGATTTCGGAGGCCGCCGCCATGAGACGAAAAGGCCGCCCCATGCCCTCCTCGAACAGGGCCAGTCCTTCTTCGATCCCGAGGTCCCCTTTCCCGATCGCCCGCTTCTGAAGCCTGTCAATGACGTCCACGCGAGGTTCCTTCCGATTGTGAATGTGCCCGCTACATAGGAGAATCCGCCCCTATTGTCAACCCATTCGTACCATCCGGTTGATAATCGCCCCGACACTCCGGTCCACCCTCGCGAGGACACGCCCGCCGCGGGCATCCTCCGGCCATCCGATCCCGTTGAAAAGCAGTCAAAAAGATGATAAGGCACGGGTGCCCACCGGGGCACATCGAAACGAACCGAAATCCATCAGGAGGACAATATGGCGGACGACAAGGAAAAGGTAAAGGTACTGCTTCCCCCGGAAGGGGACTCGGAAGACATGTTCTTCAAGGAGAACGACAGGAAGCTGATCATGGCCCTGCGGGAAAAAGCGGCGAAGGAGGCCGATGCCAAGTACCGGGAAGACCACAAGGGCCACTGCTTCCGGTGCGGGACGAAGAGCCTGGCGGAGATCAAGCGCGGAGGCGTGACCATCGACGTCTGCATCAACGAGGGCTGCGGCGCCGTGCACCTGGACCCTGGCGAGCTGGAGGCCTGCGAGGTGGAGCTGAAAAAGCAGGAAGGCGGCCTCTCCAAGATCACCGGCGCACTGTCCTCGCTGTTCAAATAACGGACATAGACGGCACCGTTTCACAAACCGGATGGAAAAAGGCCGGCGGAGAGAGGATCCGTTCCCCTCTCCCGCCGGCCTTTCGTTTTGTCCCTGTTGCCCGGCCCGCTATTTCTTCGCCGCCAGATATCCCTTTGCCAGCCCCTTGTTCACGTGGATCACGCCCTTGTTGAGGTCCTTCAGGGGGTAGTCGTCGGTGACCTCCGGCAGCGCATCCGCCTGCGCCTGGGTCTTGACGACGGATCCGGCGGGGACCACGCGCCGGTCCGCAACGGTCACGCCCATCAGGATGCAGCCGGGCTCGACGACGCAGCCCCGGCCGACCTTTGCCCGGAACACCAGGGTCTTCATCCCCACGAAGGTGTCCTCCAGAACCGCGGCGGGCCCGTGGATCTGGACCTGGTGGGCCAGGGACACGCGGCTCCCGACGTACACGGCATACTTCTTCCCCTCCACCTCGACCAGGTTCTTCTCGATGGGCCGTCCGTTCATCTCCGTCTCGAGGGCGTGAATGACCACGCCGTCCTGAACGTTGGCATCATCGCCCACATACAGGGGCTGCCCTTCGTCGCCCCGGACGGCCGCGCAGGGAGAGACCATCACGTTCTTCCCCAGGGTCACGTTCCCGATGACGGCGGCCAGGGGATGCACGTACGCCGTCGGATCGATGACCGGCTCGGATACCTTGCCGCTGAAATCCGTCTTCACGTTCTTCTCGATCATACCTTTTCCTTCCTCCCCGTTGTTGATTTTCAGGCTGTTGGGAACCGGCCGCTACGCCGCGCTTCCCAGCCGTTTTTCCCTTTCCGTCTCCGTCAGCTGCCGCCAGATTTCCTCGATCCGGGCCTCCGTTTCCTCGAAGGTTCCCTCGTTGTCGATGACCAAATCGGCGAGAGGGACCTTCTCGTCGATGGGCATCTGGGAGGCCAGCCGGAGGGCCGCCTCCTCGCGGGAGTAGCCGTTGCGCTTCATGATGCGCCGGATCTGCCCCTCCGGACCCAGGTAGACCAGAAGCACCAGGTCCAGCATCGCCTGCATCCCCACCTCGAACAGCAGGGGCACGTCGGCGATGACCACGGCGTCGGGCTTTTCCCGGCAGATCGCGTCCCGGCGGGTCCGCCACTCCTCGAAGACGGCGGGATGGACGATCCCGTTGAGGCGATGCCGTTTCGCCGCGTCGTTGAAGACGATGGCACCCAGTTTGTCCCGGTCGAGGGTCCGGTCCGGCCGAAGGACCTCAGGGCCGAATTCGGCGACCACGGCCTTCCAGGCCGCGGCATCCGGCTCCTGGACCTCGTGGGCAAGCCCGTCGAAGTCGATCACGAAGGCCCCTTTTCTGGCAAGCATCCGGGCCACCGTCGACTTTCCGCAGCCGATTCCTCCCGTGAGGCCCACGTTCAGCATGTCCGTGCGTTCCTTTCCCCGGCCGGGCCCCGCCTCAGCGGTTCCGGTCGTAGATGAGCCGGAGTCCCTGGAGGGTCAGCATGTCGTCCACCTCGTCGATGGACTTCGTTTCCGTGGACACGACCTTGGCCAGTCCCCCCGTGGCGACGACATAGGGATCCGACTTCACCTCCGCCTTCATGCGGTTCACGATGCCGTCCACGAGCCCCGCATAGCCGTACACGATCCCCGCCTGCATGCTGCTGACGGTGTCCTTTGCTACAACCGACCGGGGCTTGCTCAGCTCGACCCGGGGGAGCTTGGCGGCCCGCTCGAAGAGGGCCTCACTGGAGATCATGAGGCCCGGCGAGATGCAACCGCCCATGTATTCGCCCTTCTTCGAGACGTAGTCGAAGGTCGTCGCCGTACCGAAATCGACGATGATCAGGTCGCGGCGGTACTTCTCATAGGCCGCCACGGCGTTGACGATCCGGTCGGCCCCCACTTCCTTGGGATTGTCGTAGTAAATGGGCATCCCCGTCTTGATTCCCGGTCCGACAATCAAGGGCCGGATGTTGAAATACTTCAGGCACAGCGGCTCCAGGATGTTCAGCATGGGGGGAACCACGCAGGAGATGATGATGGCCGAGATGGCCTTGGAGCTGATCCGGCTCGACTTGTACAGGTTGTAGATCAGCATCCCGTACTCGTCCACCGTATGGTCCGTCACGGTCCGGATCCGCCAGTCGTGGACCAGCTCGTCGCCGTCGAAGACCCCCAGCACCGTATTTGTGTTTCCAACATCGATCACGAGAAGCATGTCAGGACTCCTTCAAGATGGTTGCATCCCCCGCCAGGACGCGCTTCCGAACGCCCCCGGGCTCTTCCAGGAGCAGCGCTCCGTCCACGTCCAGCCCCACCGCCGTGCCTTCCTCCACCTCGTCCTGGAATGCGACCCGGATCCGCTTTCCCGTCAGGATGGAATAGGGGAGCCAGTGCGGCCGGACCGCTTCGAATCCGTCCCGGATCCAGAGATCGTAGAGGATCTCCAACTCTTCCAGCAGGTCGGCGGCCAGGACCGTCCGGTCCGATTCCGCGCCGGTCTCCTCCAGAAGCGACGTGGCGGCGTCCCGGAACGCCGGGTCCAGCTCCTCCCGCCGGATGTTCACGTTGATGCCGATTCCCACGATCACCGAAGAGATCCCCCCGCCGGAGAGTCGCAGTTCCGTGAGGATGCCGCAGACCTTGCGGTCCCGGATCATCACGTCGTTCGGCCATTTTATGCCGACAGCGCCCGGGCACCGGCGGTCCAGAACCTTCGCCACCGCCACTCCCGCCAGCATTGTGATCTGCGGGGCCTCCGCCGGCTCCACGCCGGGCCTCAGGACCAGCGAAAGGTACAGGTTGCAGCCCGGGGGGGACTGCCAGGTCCGGTTGAGACGCCCCCGCCCTGCCGTCTGCTCCTCGGCGATCACAGCGGTCCCTTCCGGGGCCCCCGCCGCCGCCAGTTTCAGCGCCTCCAGGTTCGTGGACGCCACCGACCCAAGCCGGTGAAGCGGGCGGCCGAATCTTCCGCCGGTCTGCAGGTTTTTGCGGGTTCCTTCGTTCAGCGGCATCATGACCGGGACCCTGTCATCCTTTGGGCGGCTCCGGGGAGATCAGGAGGGAGATGTCCGCGGCCCGGACCGAGTGGGTCAGGGAGCCCACAGAGATGAAGTCGACACCCGTCTCCGCGATGGTCCGCACATTGGCCAGCGAGACGTTTCCCGAGGCCTCCAGGGGGATCCGGCCGCGGACCCGCCGGACGGCCTCCCGCATCGCCTCCACGTCCATGTTGTCCAGCATGACCATGTCTGCGCCGGCCTCCAGGGCTTCCTCCAGCTCCGCCAGGTTTCGCACCTCCACCTCCACGCGGACGGTGTGGGGCGCCCGCAGGCGGACCCGCTGAACGGCCGTCCCGATTCCGCCGGCGGCGGCAATATGGTTCTCCTTGACGAGGACGCCGTCGTAAAGGGCGAACCGGTGGTTCGTGCCACCCCCCGCCCGGACGGCGTACTTGTCGAGGACCCGGAGCCCCGGAACCGTCTTGCGCGTGTCGAGGATCCTCGCCCCCGTCCCGGCCACGGCATCGACGAACTGCCGGGTCATCGTGGCGATGCCGCTCATGCGCTGGAGGAAATTCAGGGCCGTTCGCTCCGCCATGAGCAGCGCGGAAAGCGATCCACCCACAACGGCGATCACCTGTCCCGTTCCGGCCGCCGCGCCATCCGCCAGGGACTCCCGGAGCTCGGCCTGCGGATCCAGGAAGCGGAACGACGCGATGAATACGTCGATCCCTGCTACGACCAGGTCCGATTTGGCCAGGGCGCACCCCGCCCCCCTTTCCTCTCCGGTGAGGATGGAGGATGTCGTCAGGTCGCCCGGGCCGATGTCCTCGGCAAGGGCCTCGCGGATGAGGGGTTCCAGCACGTGGCCGGGGAGGGATTCCTGCATGGATTGAGTGATGACGAAAAACCGGGTGGGGTTCGGGGCCGCCCCACCCGGCCGGATGCGTTTCCAGCAACTCCGGTCCTGGACCGGATGCCGGCGTTTACACCAGGGCCTGGATCTTCTTCAGGGCCCGCTCGAGCGCCGCCAGTTTTTCCGACAGGTCCTTCTGCTTCTGCTCTTCTTTCTGCACAACCGCCTCGGCGGCGCGCTCCCGGAAATCGCTGCTGGCGAGCTTCCGCTGCGCCTGGGCCAGGTCCTTCTGAACCCGGGCGGCCTCCTTCTCGAGGCGCGCCTTTTCCGCTGCCCAGTCCACCGCGCCTTCCAGGGGCACAAAGACCCGAACGGCGCCGATGACGCCCGTGGCGGCCCCCTTCGGCTCATCCATGGCGCCGGTGGTCTCGAGACTCTCCAGGTTGGCCAGGTGGACGATGAGGTTCCGCTCCTGCTCCACCACGGCCCTCGGTGCCGCGTCGGCGGCGGAGACGATGGCCTTGAGCTTCCGGGAGGGCGGAATGTTCATCTCGCCGCGGATGTTCCGGATGCGGCCGATGACGTCCATGACCAGTCCCATCTGTTCTTCCGCCTCGGTGTCCTCCAGGGTGGCGCTGGGCTCCGGGAACCGGCTCACCATGATGGAGCTTCCGTTGCCCGCGAGGGACTGCCAGAGCTCTTCCGTCACGAAGGGCATGAAGGGGTGCAGGAGCTGCAGCGAAGCTTTCAGTACTGCACAGAGGGTTCTCTGGGCCTCCCGCCGCTTCTCCGGGGCGTCCTTGCCATAGAGAACGGGCTTGCCCATTTCCAGGTACCAGTCGCAGAACTCGTGCCAGATGAACTGGTACACGGCCGCCGCCGCCTCGTTGAACTTGTACTCGTCGAGGGTTCGGACGACCTCCGTCACGGCCCGGTTCAGGCGCGCCTGGATCCAGCGGTCCGCCAGCGACTCGGCGGCCCGGTTGCGCCGCTGCTCCCCGTTGGGGGCGTCCTCCAGGTTCATCAGGGAGAATCGGGCGGCGTTCCAGAGCTTGTTGACGAAGAACTTGTAGCCCAGGATCCGCTCCTCCGACATCCGCACGTCGCGTCCCTGGGCGGTGAAGGCCGCCAGGGTGAAACGGAACGCGTCAGCCCCGAACTTGTCCACCATTTTGAGGGGATCGATGATGTTGCCCTTGGACTTGCTCATCTTGTCGCCGTGCTCATCCCGCACCAGCGCGTGCAGGTACACGTCCTTGAACGGCACATCCTTCATGATGTACAGGCCCATCATCATCATGCGGGCCACCCAGAAGAACAGGATGTCGAAACCCGTGATGAGGAGGGACGTGGGATAGAAGGTCTTCAGCGCCGGCGTCTGGTCGGGCCAGCCGAGGGTCGAGAAGGGCCAGAGGGCGGAGCTGAACCAGGTGTCGAGGACGTCCTCCTCCTGGCGGAGGGCCGTGTTTTTGCAGGTGGGGCAGGACGTAGGATCCTCGGTGGAGACGATGGTCCCGGAGCAGCCGTCGCAGTACCAGACGGGGATCCGGTGGCCCCACCAGATCTGCCGGGAGATGCACCAGTCGCGGATGTTGTCCATCCAGTCGAAGTAGGTGGCCTCCCACATGGAGGGGATGATCCTGGTTTTTCCCTTGATGACCGCCGCCGTTGCCGCCTTCGCGAGGGGCTTGACCTTCACGAACCACTGCTTCGAGACGTAGGGCTCGATGTCGGTCTTGCACCGGTAGCACTTGCCCACGTTGTGGGTGTAGGACTCCGTTTCCAGAAGGTAGCCTCCCTTTTCCAGGTCCGCAATGACGTTCTTCCGGCACTCGTAACGGTCCTGTCCCTGGTAGACGCCGCAGTTCTCGTTCATGACGGCGCTGCCGTCCATGATCATGACCAGCCCGATGGGATGCCGCTGGGCGATGGCGAAGTCGGCGGGGTCGCAGGCGGGGGTGATCTTCACGGCGCCGGAGCCGAAGTCCATCGTCACGTAGTCGTCGGCGATGACGGGGATCTTCTTGTTCACCAGGGGCAGGATGACCTCTTTCCCGACCTTGTCGGTGTAGCGGGAATCCTGGGGATTGACCGCCACGGCGGTGTCGCCCAGCATCGTCTCCGGGCGGGTGGTGGCGACGACGATGTCGCCGCTGCCGTCTGCATAGGGATAGCGGATGTGCCAGAGGTGGCCCGGCTCTTCCTTGTATTCCACTTCGAGGTCGGAGATGGCCGTGTGGCAGCGGGGACACCAGTTGACGATATAGTCCCCCTGGTAGATGAGCCCGTCATTGTAAAGCCTGACAAAGGCCTCCCGGACCGCCCGGGAAAGCCCCTCGTCCATGGTGAACCGCTCCCGGGGCCAGTCGCAGGAGCAGCCGATCCGTTTGAGCTGGTTGGTGATGACTCCGCCGTACTTGTGCTTCCACTCCCAGACACGTTCGATGAACTTCTCCCGTCCCAGGTCGTGGCGGTTTTTCCCCTCCCGAGCCAGTTCCTGCTCGACCACGTTCTGGGTGGCGATGCCGGCATGGTCCGTTCCGGGCATCCACATGGCGTTGTATCCCTGCATCCGGCGGTACCGGATCATGATGTCCTGGAGGGTGTTGTTCAGGGCATGCCCCATGTGGAGCATGCCGGTAACGTTGGGCGGGGGAATGACGATGGAGAACGGAGGCCGGTCGCTTGCGTCCTTGGCATGAAAGTAATTCTGGTCCAGCCAGTGCCGGTACCATTTCTCTTCTGCGGCATGCGGTTCAAACACCTTCCCGATGGTTTTTTCTTCCATGGCTCCGTTCTCCCAGGCAATGCGAGAGGGCGGCGGTTCTTCTGCGAACCCGCCGCCCCCTGCTCATTTTATGAAATGGTTATTCGCAGGTTGCCGAAACGATTACGGTTATGGGAAGGTCGAAACCGCCTGACGGCGGGTTCCAAAAACCGTCCGCCGTGAGGCAGGGCACAGGGGCGGATCGGCCGCCGGACCCTGGCGCATCGCCCGGAAAGACTCCGCGGGCGGCTTTCTTCGACAGCCCCGATGGCTATATCTTCAACTGCTCCTTGAACTCCTTGATGATCAGGAGCGCATCCACGCCGGACACGGCGCCTTCCGGACTGAACTGCCCCGTCGCGAGGTTGCCCTTCATGATCCCCCGGCTCGTCACCACCATGACCGCGTTGAAATAGGGCAGATCGGACCGCAGGTCGCCGAAGGTGGATGTGCTGCCGATGAACTTGGTCGCCAGTTTCTCGTCCCCGGTCACCTTGATGAGGATGTCCTCGATCATCATGGCATAGGCAGCCCGGTTCACGAGGCCCGCCGGATCGAACGACCCGTCCGGATAGACTTCCAGGCCGCGGACGCCGTATTTCAGGAGGCCGTCGACGTCGGCCTTCAGGGGATGGTTGGCGATGTCCCTGGGGGCCACGGAGCCCTTTGCCGCCCTCTTCCCGGGTTCCCGGAAGGAGGTGTCGAAGGTCTTGACGGTGCGCCGCTCATAGAGCTTGTCGATCTTCAGCTCCTCCATGAACAGGGCCGCCGCGTCGGCCCGGCTGATCTTCTCCAGAAGAGCGATCTTCTTGCCCGTCGCCGTACCCGGCATGGCCCGCTGGATCTTGTCCATCAGCTCCCACTGGGCCGACGCCTGAGCCGTATAGTCGCCCTTCAGCTCGGCCACCTTCGCGAACATGCCCCGGGCCTTCTCGAACTCCAGGGCCTGCCGGTAGGCCATTCCCATGAAATAGTAAGCGCCGGAGGAGCGGGGATCGTACTGCAGGGCAAAATCGAACTTTTCCCGGGCCAGGTCAAGCCAGTTCACCGGGGACTGGTTGAGCGTATAGACCCGGATGTAGGCGATGTCGGCATAGGCCTTCTCGTCGTTCGTGCCGGCATATCTCCAGGCCGCGTCCACATTCGCCAGGGCGCCCTTCGGGTCGTTCCGATAAGCCGCCACGATCCCCTTGCCGGCATGGGCCTTGGAAAATTTCGGGTCCAGCTGGAGGGAGCGGTCGAAATGGGTTTCGGCATCCTGAATCCGCCCCTCATCCAGGGCTTTCTGTCCGAGGAAAAAATGGTGCTGCGGCGTGTCCATCTCACTGACCGGCTTGACCGGCTTGGGAACGCAGGCGGCGATTCCGGCCACCAGCAGCACGATCAAGAGGGCCGTCATCCATCTTTCCAAACTCAGGCGGTTCATGACTCCTGCTCCTTTCCAGCACAAAGGATTCGTATGGACCGGGGGCCCCCGGTACGGCCGAACAAACAGGGGTTGTTTCTACATAGAACCCCACCCGAAGTCAAGGGGAATGGCGGCTGCACCCTATGGGACATGCCAGAATCGCAAGACTTCCGTCTCGACGGCATCCTCCTGCCCGGGGGTGAACCATCGGATCGCGTCGTCCGCCCGGAACCAGGTCCCCTGCCTCTTGGCGAAGGCCTTCGTCGCCCGCCTCATCTTGTCCACGGCATCCGCCAGGCCGGAACGGCCCCGGAGGGCATCGACAATCTGACGGTATCCCAGGGACTGCATGGACTTCAGGTTCTCTCCGTATCCCATTTCCAGGAGCCGCTTCACCTCCTCCACAAACCCCTGGTCGAGCATGGCGTCCACGCGTCGATCGATGGCGGCGAAGAGCTCGGCGCGCTCCATCGTCAGGCCGATCAGGAGGGTGTCGTAGGGCCGGTCGGCAAACCGGTGTCCGGCCCGGATGTCCACGATGGACCGGCCCGTCCGGTCGAGGACCTCCAGGGCGCGGATCGTGCGGACCGCGTCGGACGGAGGGATGGCGGCGGCGGCACGGGGGTCCCGCCGGACCAGGAGTTCGTGCAGGTACTCCCGGCCCCGGCTCTCCAGCAGATCCCGGTAATGGCGCCGCAGGGTCTCGTCCGGCCCCGGTCCGTCCACGAGCCCCCCCAGGAGGACCTTCACATACAGGCCTGTCCCGCCCACCACCAGGACCGGTTTCCCCCGGCGGTGCAGGTCTCCGATGACCTCAGCGGCCCGTTCCCGGTAAAGGGCGGCATTGAACGGCTCGTCGGGATCGACCAGGTCGATGAGGTGATGGGGAACGGCGGCGCGGTCCGCCTCGGTGGGCTTGGCCGTGCCGATGTCCATGTGGCGGTAGACCTGCATGGAATCGGCGCTGACGATCTCGGCGCCCCGGCGGGAGGCCAGGCGGAGGGCCAAGGCGGATTTGCCGACGCCCGTCGGACCGACAATGACGACCACGCGCGGCTTGCGGGGGGAAGAGGGCATGGATCCGTCCTCAGCGGCGGTGGAACAGCTTCTCCAGATCCGCCGCGCCGAAACGGACGACCACCGGACGGCCGTGCGGACAGGTGGCGGCCTGCGGCTCGTCGCCCAGAGCGGAGAGGAGTGCGAGGGCCTCCTGGCGGCTCATATCCTGCCGGGCCTTGACGGCCCCCCGGCAGGACATGAACACCAGCATCCGGTCCCGCAGGGTGGAAATACCCTTGCCGGAAGGGGCTTCGCCACCGACCTCCTCCGCCAGGTCCAGCAGGAACGACCGGATGTCCCCGGCCTCCAGGAAGGCCGGGAGGGACTTGACAACCAGCGCGTCGCCGCCGAAGGGCTCCAGGAAAACACCTGTTTCCTCCAGGGTGGAGGCGTTTTCCACAAGAAACCGGACTTCCTTCCGGGGCAGGGCGACGACCTCCGGGATCAGGAGCTGCTGGCTCTCCGGGGGACGATCCCGCTCCCGACGCCGGAGCCTCTCGTAGAGGATCCGCTCGTGGGCGGCATGCTGGTCGACGATCATCAGGCCGTCGGCGGTTCCGAACAGGAGATAGGTCCCCGCGGCCTGGCCGATGTATTCATAGGCTGTCCCGGGTTCCCCGCCGGTCGGGATCTCCGGGACGAGAGGGACATATTCCGCCGGGCGGTCCGATCCGGACGGTCGGTACGAGGGACCGGCGGGCGGAATGCCCCGTGTCCCCCCGTCCGGGGTGTCTCCCTCCTCCGTGCGGATCATGTAGCGCCGCAGGGCCTCCTCCACGCGACCGGTTCCGGGAAACGGGCGAAAGGTCCCGCAGGACGGAGAAGAACCTTCTGAAATGACTGGTGAATAACCAGACAACGCCAGCTCGACCGCGTCATGGACATGCTGGAAGACCTCCCCGGGCTTGCGAAAGCGCACCTCCATCTTGGCGGGATGGACGTTCACGTCGACCTCGGCGGGTGCCATTTCCAGGAAGAGGAGGGAGGACGGATACCGGCGTGTCTCGATCCGGCGCCGGCAGGCCGTCATGACGGCCCGGTGGATCAGGGCGTCGCGGACGTATCGCCCGTTGACGAAAAAGAGCATCTGCCGCGTCGAGGACCGCGTCCTCTCGGGACGGGATATGAAACCCGTCAGGGACAGGCCGCCCGCCGCTCCCGACAGGGCGACGCACTCCCCGGCAAAATCGGGACCCAGGACGAGGGCGTTCCGCTCCGCCGGGTCCTCCGTGGCGGGGAGGTTCAGGAGATCCCGGCCCGACGCCGTCACCCGGATCCGGACCCGCGGATGGGCCAGGGCGATCCGGAGGACCACATCGAGACAGGCCCCCTGCTCCGTCTTCTCCGACCGGAGGAACTTCTTCCGGACGGGGACAGCCTCGAAGATCCGGCTGACGAAGAGGGTCGTTCCCGGCGCCCCTCCCGCCTCGGACACCTCAAGAATTTCGCCGTCCTGGACAACGATACGGGTGCCCGCGGGCTGCGGCCGCGTCCGGGTCGTCATCTCCACCCGTGCGACGGACGCGATGCTGGGAAGGGCCTCGCCGCGAAACCCGAAGGAGCGGACCGACCAGAGGTCCTCGAACCGGTCGATCTTGCTGGTGGCGTAACGTTGAAACGCAAGCGGCGCCTCGCCGGGATCGATGCCGGTTCCGTTGTCCACCACGCGGATGGAGACGGCTCCGCCCCCCTCCAGCACCACGAGGACGTCCGTCGCCCCCGCATCCAGGGAATTCTCCAGGAGCTCCTTGACAATCGATGCGGGGCGCTCGACGACCTCCCCCGCGGCGATGCGGGACGTCAGGTCTTCCGGCAGCAGGTGGATCGTTCCCGGCACAAGGACCTCGAATCTGGACAACAGCCGCAAAAGGAAACCGCAGCCCGTCGGACTGCGGTTCCCTTTTATACTATTGATTTTCGGGCATGTTCGCGCCCGTCCACGGGATTCGGCCGGACCGGAATCAATCCAGCACGATCATGACGCGGCACTTCTGCATGAACGCCACGTTCTCTTTGACGGCTCGGAGCTTCTGTGCATCGTCGCCGGAAATTTTCAGATCCGATTTGCCCGCTCCCTCGGCGCTCAGGGCCTTGACGGTCAACGGGTTGTTCGTCACCCGGGGGTTTCCCTGGGCGGCGGAGAGATCCCTGGCATAACCGCTGATTCCCTGCTGAATGGCGTATTCCTTGTTCACCACGAGGGTCCCGTACACTTCCTTCCCGTTCTCGTCGAAGACCTTGGGGGACATGGCGGGACGGGCTCCGAGACCCCGGGCGTCAATGACCAGGCCCGTGAAAATGTCATCCGACTTTCCGGGTTTCGGCCTCATGGGCGGGGGCGGCGGATCGGTCTTCTTGTCGTCGGTGATCGCCTTCGGCAGGATCGTCCGGACGAACGTCCCGGACATGGACATCCGCACGGTCACTTCCACGGTCCCGTCGGACATGTATTCCCGGTTCGTCACCTTGGCATTCTTCACGAGGCCGGAGACGCTCGCCTGGATGACGTCGCTCTCGGTGACGAAATCCTTCACGGTGGTCTGCGAGTCGATCTGGACCCCCTTGGTCACCTCCAGGAGGTTCCGGTAGGCGTCCACCTGGGCGGCCCGGAGAGCCATCGGCCGCGCCTGCGGCTTGCCGTAATATTTCTCGGGAGGAGCACCGATCCCCACAGCCTCGATGTAGCCTTCCTCATAGTTGATGAGCCCCTTTCCGTCGGGCGTGGTTTCCGCCACCTTGGCCTCGATGATCTTGTTCCACTTGTCCAGGGTTACCTTGCCGTCCCCCGCCGCCTGCCCCTGCTGACAGAAGCCGGCGCCGGCCAGCACAAACATCGCAGCCGCGAGGACACCCGCGAAAACCAGAACCTTCGATCTCATGTCAACCTCCTGATGATGGTCAAATCGATTTTGCTCACGTCGGGGTGGGAGGGTAACACAAAGCTTTTTCCCAATTCAAGGAGGAAAAAGGCACCCTCCCCCCGCTCTATTTCCGCTCCCGGAAGGCCTCCGGCTCCGGTTTCAAGAGCCAGGGGCTTATATTCACATTCTTTTCCGGGTCGCCGAAGATCATGCGCATGTCCGGCGGGCTCTTTCCCCACCAGTTGTTCCGGGCATCGATGTACAGGGACGAGAAGCTCTGGATGGCCACCTCGTTCTTTTCAAAATTGTTCCGCTGGATCAGGGGACGCGAGGTCCCGACACACTTGACGGCGCCCTCTCCCCGGTTCCCCGTGAAGGTGCTGAAGGAAATGGTAGGGGAGGCGTCGTTCCGGCAGAAGACCCCGCACTGGCTGCTCTCGGCCACGTGGCAGTGGCTGATCTCGGGGTTGCCGAAGTGGATGTCGAAGGCCGTCTCGGCGTACTTTACGATGCACCAGGAGAAGGCACTGTTGACCGCCGTGGGTTTCGCCAGCCGGAAGGCGCTGGAATAGAACCCCGGCGAAGGGGACGTTCCGGAGGCGGTGAACAGGATCGGCAGATCCCGGGTCCCCCGGGCGATCACCCCACCATTCTCGGCCACAATGGCCGTGTTCCGGTCGAACAGGACCGTGACGCCCCGCTCAATGGTCAGGACGGCGCCCCCGTCGAGGATCACGTCGCTGGTTACGGTGTAGGGGCTGTTCGACTGGATCAGGAAGGCATCCGCCGTGATGCGCCCGCCGATCCGGGAGAACAGAATCGGAAGCTCCTTGGATTTCCCGCCCGGCCAGGGGGCGTTCAAGATGCTCTGCACATCCGCCTTCCCCTGGACGCCAGCCAGCACCTCCGGTCCCCGGGTGCTTCCCCACCAGTTGCCGTGAGCCTTCACGGGATCGCCCGTGGCGGGGGCCTGAATATTGAAGGGCAGGTTGTCCGTGACGTTGTTTTCCGAGATGGCCGGATTTCCCCCCGCCAGGACGATTCCGGACCCGCGGTTCCGGGAAACGCTGTTCCTCAGGATCGCCGGGGCCGCCCTTTCCACGAGGATTCCCGCGTTCAGGTTGTCTTCGATGGCGTTGTCCGCCACCAGGGGTGCCGCTCCGTCGACGGCTACGACGGCCGGCTGCAGGTTCCGGGATATCCGGGATTTCAGAAGCCGCGGCTTGGAGAAGGCCCCGGAGGCCCGGAAGGCCGTGGCGTTCTCCGTCAGCTCCGACGACTCCACGACGGGTGAAGACGCCTCGCAGTCGACGGCCCGCCGGGCACTCCTAATCCGGACGTAACCCAGGTCATTCACCTTGTCCTTCACGTTCCGGAAACGGATGCCCGGCCAGGTCTTCCCTTCCCGGGCGGAGTCGAAGACGATGATCCGTTCCGAGTCACCCCGGGCCATGAGCCGCCCCTCCACGACCAGCGGCGCATCCTCGGAGCGGATCTCCGTCCCGGGCTGGATGGTCAGGACCGCCTGGTCCCGGACCGTCACCGGCCCCGCCAGGATGTAGGGACTGGCGCCGGCGTGCCAGGTCGTGTCGGCGTCGATAACCCCCTTGACCGGCGTGGGCCCCGGAGCCACGGGCATCCCGGCGACGGCGTCCTTCCGCACGCTCTCGTTCCCCGCCAGGTCCATGGCTGTTACATAGTAATAATATGAAGTCCCGTTCTGGAGGGACGGATCCCGGTCCGTGAACTCGGTGAACTCGGTCTTCGCCACCTCGACGAAGCCGCTCAGGGGAGTGGCGCTCCGGTAGACGCGGTATCCCGCCAGGTCCGGATCGGCGGACTTGTTCCAGCGGAGCTGAACGATGCGGTCCCTCCCCACGGCGACCACGTTCGCCGGGGCATCGGGCGGCGTTGTCTTGAGGGTCACGGTCCCGACGGCGTCGACCCACTCGGAGAAGTTGCCCGGATCGTTCGCCAGGGCCAGCCTTCCTGTGATGATGGCCTGGCGGACATTGTCCCCCGGAACCACCCGGTAGGTCCCCAGATACCACCCCGGCTCGGTCTCCTGCATATCGATGTGCTTCCGGTAATCCCCGATGGAGAAGGATGCCAGCATCTTCGGCGTTCCCTGGAGGACCACCTTGATCTCGTCGCCCGCCTTCTTCGGCAGGTTTTTCGTGTCCTGGGTCAGGAGCGTGATGGAGGGGGGCCGGAGCGCCTCCGCCAGGCTCGGCACCGGGATCGTCTTCACCATATCCCGGAAGAGGTCGTCGCAGGCCCGCAGCAGCTGGATGTCCCGCATGTTGAGGGACGTGGCGATGACGACGGCCACGATCCCCACCGGCGTCGTGGAGATGCCACCTTCATGGATCCGGGCCGTGTGCTTGCCGCTCCAGAGGAAATGCCCCGTCTTCGTGTCGTACATCTTTACCTCGGCCCCCACGGCAACCTGGGAGTAGAGGGCCAGGAACAGCTTGTCGAAGTTGGAGACGGTCCCGTAGACAACCGCGTCGACGCCGAGGATCTTTCCCAGCTCCTGGGGCGTCTTCTTCGCCAGCACCTTCGGGTCTCCCATCAGGTCCGCCTTGCGGAGGAGGCTGTCGACCCGCTGAATCTGCATGTCCGAGAACGGCAGGGAGCTGAAGTGATTGTAGAACCCCCGGCGGACCTCCTCGGACCCTTTCTGGCTGTCGGCCTCGTTGACAAAGGGAAGGACGGCCACCGTCCTGGGCATGTTTTTGGCCATGAACGGATCGGTCACATAGGTGCCGTCGAAGAGGGTCCGGATCGGCGGCGTGATCACCGTGCTCTCCGTGACGACGGCACAGCCCTGGCCGATCATGAGCAGCAGAGCGACCGTCAGGACCTTCCACGGTACAGGATGCCTGGCATTCATGTCTCCTCCTTGAAGAACCGTGTCTTTGACTCCGGCCTGCAGCACCCGGGGATTCGGCGCCGCCCCGGGGTCGCCTTCCGCGCCGGAGGAATCCCTTTTCCCTTCATTCCTCCCGGACGAGGGACAGGACATTCCCCCCGTCTGCCGAGTATACCTCCCCGTGTCCCGGGTAGAGGACACCAGGGGACAATTCCGTTTTCAACCAATGGAAAGAACGCACGATTTCCTCTCTCTGCCAGCAGAAGCGATTCAGTCGGGGCCCCCGTGCCCCGTCGAGATGCAGGATCGTGTCTCCCGTAAGCAGCCTTCCCTCCGCCTCCTGGTACAGGCAGATGGAATCTTCCGTGTGTCCCGGGGTCTCCAGGACCTCCCATCCACCGAAGCCGAGTGGATAACGCTTCCGCCCCGCTCCGTCCAGCGGAAAAATCCTGTCCGGATCCACCCCCATGTCGCGGTGGTCCCGCAGGAACGGCAGCGGGATTCCCGCCAGGGAACCGAAGTTCAGGTGGGAAGCGCGGCGTACATAGGAAAGCGATCCGGCGGCGGCGGAGAGAAACCCCGTAACCCATCCCCCAAGACGGCAGAGTTTCCGCTGCCCCTTCAGGTACTGCATCGCCAGGGGGTGGAGACAAACCTTCGTGGCGGGGGGGCAGAATTCCAGGAAACGGGCCACTCCCCCGATGTGGTCGATATGAAAGTGCGTGGCCAGGACCATGCGCACCTGGGCCAGGGACACCCCCGGCAGGTCCGTGATGAAGCGGACCGCGTCGTCCGCCGCTCCGACGCTGCCGACATCGACCACCGCCAGGCCTTCACGGTCCGACAGGACATAGCAGCGGGCGAATCCGCAGGGGGGAAGGCAATGGACCATGTCACTCCATCGGGGATTCTGGATTTGCCGCCGCCTTCATCGATACCGGGCGGGGTCCGGCGGGGTCCCGTTCCGTGCGGCACCGGGAAAGCGGTCCCTGCGGGGCGGGGAGACCGGTACGGAAAGATCGCCGGCGAAAAAGGGTGGATACGGTAGAAATCGCGAGAGGGGCGGCTGTCAGGACTGCCCGGTCCTTACGGTTCATGGCATGCGCTCCGTGCCTTGGGAAAAGAGCCATGGCGCTGGGTTTGGATTGGATGACCCGACGAGGGCGAAAATATACGAAGGTTCCCCCGGGGTGTCAAGGCGAATGTCCGCACCGGTCGGGATCGCAGGATGATCCGCCGGGTCAGTGCCGGGGCACGTTTGGATCGGCCGGATAGCCCGTGTGGGACAGGTACTCCGCCAGGGCCAGGTGCCAGAAGCGAAGGGTCTTGCCCGTCGCATCCACGAATTTCCTGCCGGAGAGGACACTGTTCCGCGGACGGGTCGCCGGCCGGGGAAAGCGCTCCGTCGGCACCGGCGCCACGGACACCCCCGTTTTCCCGGCCATCTCCAGGATCTTGCAGGCGAATCCATACCAGCTCACGGACCCCCGGTTCGTTACGTGAAAGACCCCCCGGTACCCCCCTTCCAGGAGCAGGTTCACCGCCCCGGCCAGGTCCCAGGAATAGGTCGGGCAGCCCACCTGGTCGTCCACCACCTCCAGCCGGCTTGTGACGGCCGCCTTCTCCAGGATGGTGCGGACGAAGTTCTTTCCGCGCCGCCCGTAAAGCCAGGAGGTCCGGATCAGAAGGGCGTTTTCCGTCGTCTCCATCAGCAGGCGCTCCCCCTCGAGCTTGGATTCCCCGTAAACGTTCAGGGGTGCGCCGGGATCGTCCTCCACGTAGGGCGAGCCTTTCCGGCCGTCGAAAATGTAGTCCGTGCTGAAGTGGACGACCCGGATCCCCCGGTCCCGGCACGCCAGGGCGATGTTTTCGATCCCCCGCGCGTTGACGGCAAAGCAGCCCTCCCGGTCGGATTCGCATCCGTCCACGTTGGTATAGGCGGCGGCATTGACGACGGCATCCGGGGCCGCATCCACGACGGCTTCGCGGCAGGCCTCCCGGGACGTGATGTCCAGTTCGTCGACGTCCTTGCCGGTCGCGTCATGGCCCGCCATGGTGAAGCGGTTCATCAGGTCGCTGCCAAGCATCCCCTTGTGGCCGATGACCAGGATGTTCATTCGTACCGGACCTCCTTGAGAAACAGCCCCCGGGCGGGGGCGGTGATGCCGGCGGCGGCCCGGTCCCTTGCCGACAGGACGGCCGGGATGTCGCCGGGTTGTCTGTGTCCCTTGCCGACCTCGACCAGCGTGCCGGCGATAATCCGGACCATGTAGCGCAGAAATCCTTCCGCCTCCACGGTGATGCCGATGAAATCCTCCCGGTTCCGGGCAATGGAGATTTCACGGATCGTGCGGACCCGGTGGGGGGCGTCGGAGTGAATCGTGCAGAAGGACGTGAAGTCGTGGGTGCCGGCCAGGTGCGCCGCCGCCTCCTGCATGGCCGCCACATCCAGGGGCTGAAAGATCTCCCAGGCGAAGCTCCGGTACAGGGCGGAGCGGACGGGGCGGTTGAGGATCCGGTAAAGGTACACCTTGCCGGTGGCGCTGTGGCGGGCATGGAAGTCATCCGGGGCCTCGTCGAGCCGGATCACCGCGATGTCCCCGGGCAACAGGCTGTTGAGTCCCAGGAGAAAATTGCGCGCCGGGATCGCCGAGGCCGTCCGGAAATGGGCCACCTGGGCCAGGGCGTGGACGCCCGCGTCGGTCCGGCCGGAGCCGACCACCTTCACGGTCTCGCCGGTCATGACGGCAACCTTCTCCTCCAGGACCTGCTGGATCGACACGCCGTTCTTCTGGCGCTGCCAGCCGGCGTAGGCCGTTCCGTCGTATTCGAGGATCATCCGGATGTTTCGCATGGGCATAAAAAAAGGGGAAGGCGTCCTTGTCCTTCCCCTTGTTCGTTCGGTGCCGGCGGTCCTCTGTCCGCCTAGGAACGGACCGCCGTTCCACACTCCTCCAGGGCCGCAATACCCGGGAGGACTTTCCCTTCCAGAAGCTCCAGGGACGCCCCGCCGCCGGTCGAAATATACGTGATCTTGTCGCTCTCGCCGGTCTTGTGGATGGCCACGTCGGTGTCGCCGCCGCCGACGATGGTCAGGGCGTAGGAGTTGGCCACGCTGTGGGCCAGCGCTGCGGTGCCGCGTCCGAATGCATCGATCTCGAAAACCCCCATGGGACCGTTCCAGACGATCGTCTTGGCGTTGGCCAGGGCCTCCGCAAAGAGGGTGATCGTCGCCGGCCCGATGTCGAGGCCCATCCAGTGGGAGTTCATCTCCTGGACCGGAACGATCTTCGTCTCCGCCTCGGCGCTCTTCTCCTCTGCGATCACGACATCGATGGGCAGGTAGAACTTGACGCCCCGCTCCTTGACCATGGCCAGGATCTCCTCGGCTTTCGGGATGAGTTCATCCTCCACGATGGACTTGCCGACGTGGTACCCGAGGGCCTTGAGGAACGTGAAGGCCATCCCGCCGCCGACAATCATCTTGTCGACCTTCGTGGCAAGATTGCTCAGTGCGGCCAGCTTGTCGGAGACCTTGGAGCCGCCGACGATGAAGACGAAGGGCCGCGGCGGGTTGTCGATGACCTTCTGAAAATAGTTCAACTCCTTCTTGATGAGGAACCCGGCCCCGCACTCGGGCACGAAGCGCGTGATGGCGACGTTGGAGGCGTGGCTCCGGTGGGCGTTCCCGAAGGCGTCGTCGATATAGACGTCCCCCAGGCCTGCCAGCTCGCGGGCAAAGGCCTCGTCGTTCTTTTCCTCTTCCGGATGAAAGCGGAGGTTTTCCAGAAGGACGACGTCCCCCGGATTCATGCCGGCGACCAGTTGCCGAACCTCCTCGCCGATGCAGTCGCCCGCCATTTTCACCTGTTTTTCCAGGAGCCGCGATAGGCGCTTGGCCACCGGGGCCAGGCTGTACTGGGGGGCACGCTTTCCCTTGGGGCGTCCCAGGTGGGACATGATGACAACCTTCGCGCCCTCGTCGAGGGCGTAGTTGATGGTGGGAAGGGTCGACCGGATCCGGATGTCGTCGGTGATGTTGCCCGACCCGTCGAGTGGTACGTTGTAGTCGAACCGGAAGAGGACCCTTTTCCCTTTAAGATCCAATGTATCGATGAATTTCACAGCTCCTCCTTGCCCATTTCACGCAGACGTGATAAAAGACAGCCGACTTCCGCGGAGAATCGCTTATTCTCCATAAAAAATCAGCTAGTTGGACGCGCTTCTGCCGATTGACCGGGACATATATATACCTCGAACCCTCCCCAGGTCAAGGCGGAAGTCGCCCGGACACTCTGCACGGACATTGGTGTCTGTCACCGATCCAATACGAGAGAGAAGGAGACTGCAATGACAACAGAAAAGAAGAGCCTGACGCAGCAGAAGATCGAGGCCTTCGAGGCCAGGCGCAGCGCCCTCCTGACCATGGGCGGCGAGGCGCTTGTCAAGAAGCAGCACGAGCTGGGAAAACTGACGGCCCGGGAACGGCTGGACCGGTTTTTCGACAAGGGAACATTCCAGGAAGTCCAGCTTTTCGTGAAGCACCGCTCCACCCTGTTCGGCCTGGACAAGAAGGAGATCAATGCCGACGGCGTCGTCACCGGCTTGGGCCAGGTGAACGGCCGCACCGTTTTCGTGGCCGCCCAGGACTTCACCAGCTCCGGCGGCAGCCTCGGGGAGATGCACGCCAAGAAGATCTGGAAGGTCATGGACATGGCCGTCGACGCCCGGAAGCCCTTCGTGGCCTTGAACGACTCCGGCGGCGCCCGGATCCAGGAAGGCGTCCCCGCCCTGGACGGTTACGGCGGAATCTTCTACCGCAATACCATCGCCTCGGGCTACATCCCCCAGATCACGGCCATCATGGGCCCCACGGCGGGCGGCGCCGTCTATTCGCCGGCCCTCACCGACTGGGTCTTCATGGTCAAGAAGTCGAGCTACATGTACATCACCGGCCCGGACGTCATCAAGGCCGTCATCGGCGAGGAAGTCAGCCATGACGACCTGGGTGGTGCCGTCGCACACGCCACCAAGAGCGGCGTCTGCCATTTCGCCACGGAGAACGACGAGGACTGCATCGATAAGGTGAAGTTCCTCCTGTCCTTCCTCCCCGACAGCTGCCACAGCCCGCTGCCGACGGTTTCCTGCACCGACACGCCGGACCGCCTCTGCCCCGAGCTGGACGCCATCGTCCCCGACCGGGCCACCCGCGGCTACAACATGCGCAAGGTCGTCGAGGCCGTGGCGGACAACGGCGTCGTCTTCGAGCCCCACGAGCTGTGGGCCAAAAACATGCTCGTCGCCTTCATCCGCATCATGGGCAGGCCCGTCGGCGTCATCGCCAACAACCCCGGTTTCGGCGCCGGCGTGCTGGACGTCAACGCTTCCGACAAGGCCTCCCGGTTCATCCGCTTCTGCGATGCCTTCAACATCCCGCTTCTGACCTTTGCCGACGTCCCCGGCTACATGCCCGGAACGAACCAGGAGTGGGCCGGTATCATCAGCCACGGGGCGAAGCTGCTCCACGCCTATTCCGAAGCGACGGTACCCAAGCTCACCGTCGTGACCCGGAAAGACTATGGCGGAGCCTACATCGGCATGTGCAGCAAGCTCCTGGGCGCCGACTACGTCATGGCCTGGCCCTCGGCGGAAATCGCCGTCATGGGCGCCGAGGGGGCCTGCAACATCATTTACCGCCGGGAGATCTCCTCGGCCGAGGATCCCGCGGCCAAGCGGAAGGAGCTCGTCCAGGCCTACGAAACCCAGTTCAACAATCCCTACTTCGCCGCCAGCATGGGGATCATCGAAGAGGTCATCGCCCCCCGGGAGACCCGGCAGCGCGTGGCTCTGCTCCTGGATGCCTACAAGGACAAGACCCAGAGCCGGCTGGAGAAGAAGCACAACAACATTCCCCTGTAATCCACGAGACAAGGGAGCCACTTGATAAACAAAGGGCGGAGGCCGGTCGGTCTCCGCCCTTTCTGTTTTCCCCGGAGGCTTCCGTCGACGCGGAAGGCCCTCACTCGGCCTCGAACTTGTAGCCGAGGCCGTAAACCGAATGGATGATCCGGGCATCCGGATCCGCCGCCTCGATCTTTCTCCGGAGCTTTTTGACATGGCTGTCGATGGTCCGGTCACTGACGCTGCGCTCGTCGGGGTAGATCCGGTCCATGAGCTGCCCGCGCCGGTAGATGCGCCCCGGGTGGGCGGCCAGGAGCTGGAGCAGCTTGAACTCCACGACGGTCAGATCCAGGTCGTGTCCATTCAGGACGGCCCGGCAGCGGAGGACGTCCAGAACGAGCCCCGACGCCGCCTCATCGGCCTGCCCGTCGCGGGTGCGGCGGAGAACCGCCTTGACCCTCGCCACGACCTCCCGCGGACTGAAGGGCTTGCAGACATAGTCGTCCGCCCCCAGTTCCAGCCCCAGCAGGCGGTCGACCTCCTCGACCCGGGCCGTCACCATGATGACCGGCACGGCGGAAAACGTGCGGATCTCCCGGCAGATCTCCAGCCCGCCGCGGCCCGGGAGCATCAGGTCCAGGAGGATCAGGTCCGGCTCCCGCTCCCTGACCCGGGGCACGACCTCCAGGCCGTTTCCGAGGCAGAACGGCTCGAAACCCGCCGCCCGGAGGTAGTCGGCCAGCAGGCTTGCCAGCTTCGGCTCGTCCTCGACGATGAGAATCCTCCCGCTCATGAGACTCTCCCCGCGGCCGGCAGCACGATCCGGATGAGGATCCCCCCCAGGGGGGACGCCTGCGCCGCAACCGTTCCCGCATGGGCCTCCACGATGTTCTTGCAGATCGCCAGCCCAAGTCCGGCGCCGCCCGTCTCCCGGGCCCGGGAGCCCTCCACGCGGTAGAGGCGGTCGAAGAGACGGTCCAGGGCCTCCTCGGGAACCCCCGGGGCGGAGTCTTCGAATTCAACGGCTACCCCGCCGCTCCCGCCGCTCAGCCGGACGGCCAGCGTTCCCCCCGCGTCGGTGTATTTCAGGGAATTGTCCAGCAGGTTGGCGAAAAGCTGGCTCAGGCGCTCCGGATCGGCGAATACCGTTCCATCCGTCCGCTCCGGGACGTCGGTTTCGAGCCGGATGGACTTGCGGGCGAATTCCGGCCGGAAGGACTCGATGGAATCCCGGAGGACCGCGGCCGGATCCAGATCCTCCTTGTGGTAGCTGAGCGTTCCCAGGTCGGAGAGGGAAAGCTGGTACAGGTCGCTCACGAGGCGGTTCAGCCGCAGCGTCTCCGCGTGAAGGGAGCGGAGCGTCTCCGGGGTGACGGTGCGGATTCCGTCCAGGAGCGCCTCGATCTCCCCCTGCAGGACCGCCAGCGGGGTCCTGAGCTCGTGGGAGATGTCGGCCAGCCACTGGCGGCGGGCCTTTTCGTTCATCTCGAGGGTCAGGGCCATGGCATTGAAATCGCCGGCGAGGCGTCCCAGCTCGTCGGAAGAGGAAACAGGCACCCGGATGGCATAGTTGCCCGAGGCCAGGTCGTGGGTGGCCGCGGCCATGGCCCGGACAGGCCGGACCAGGCGACTCGCCAGGGGAAGGGCAACCAGGGCGACGGCGAAGAGGATGCCCGCCGCCGCGAGGGCCAGGGCCAGCCGCTGCCGGCTGAGAAACCGGGCCTGGATCGGGTGCAGGAATCGCTGGGGGGCGTGCAGGCCAACGTAGCCCACGGTCCGGCCGTCATGAACAACGGGCCGGTAGCTGATCTCCCCCTCCCCGGCGGGCGATCCGAAGACCGGCATCCGCTCGGCATCCAGGATCACAAGGGGGCCGGGGGAACGATCGGAGTCCTCCCCCTCCTTCCCCCATGGCCTCATCTTCTCCTCGGTCAGCGTAATCCTGTCCCCGGATGCTGTGTACAGGGTGAGTCCCGCCCGGACGCCCCGGCTGTCCTTCAGGAAATCCCAGCTCCCGTGCCCGGCGTAGGCTTGTCCCAGGCTGCCGGCCATCTGCTCCACCCTGCCCTGGTCCTGCGTGGCGAGGTACTGGTAGAAGCCCCGGTCGATGTTCCATCGCATGATCCCGTACAGGACCAGGATGGCGAGGCCCGTGGCGGCCAGGATCGTGAAAAACAGGCGTTGGGTGATGCCGATCTTCATGCGTTTTTCGCCTCCTTTTGTGTCCTTGTATTGGGAATGCGGCGGGCCGTCAAGAATCAGACTGGCTCCCGGGTGCATTTCCTCATTTCCTGCACATTCGTGTGTTAAGTTGCCTTCCAATGACGGATGTCCCGGGATGCAAATCGCACAACCGGGACGGAGGAACCATGCTTCGAATGAAATGGATCGGAAGACTTGGCCGGCGGGTGACGCTCCCAGGCATCCTGGCTTTTGTGCTTGCGACGACGGCCGGCTGCGTGACCGTGGGACCCGACTACAGGCCGCCCGACCTATCCGCACCCAAGGCCTGGAACAATGAAGTCCGGGATGGAAACGGCACAGCCGAAAGTGGCGCCCAGACAGCGGACGAGTGGTGGAATACCCTGAACGACGCGACACTCTCCAGCCTGATGGAACGGGCCGTCGCGGGCAATCTCGACCTCAAGAAGGCCCGGGCGCGGGTCCGCGAGGCCCGGGCGCAGCGGGGCGTCGCCCGGGCGGGCTACTTCCCGACCCTCGGCGCCACCGGGTCCGCCACCCGGAG
>CAZODI010000038.1:0-3248 GCA_964578535.1 uncultured Syntrophaceae bacterium | reverse complement strand
CGGCAGGCCCGCTACAACCTCGAAAACACCCGCTCCCAGCTCCCGGCCCTCCGCACCGGCCTGGAGGAGGCACAGAACCGCATCGCCGTGCTCCTGGGAGAGCAGCCGGGAAAGCTGCACGGGGAACTGAGCGAGCCGAAGCCCGTCCCCGTCTGCTCCGCCGGGATCGCCCTCGGCGTTCCCGCCGAAGCCTTGCGGAACCGCCCCGATGTCCGGAAAGCCGAGCGCGAGTTGGCGGCCCAGACGGCAAAGATCGGGGTGGCCACGGCCGACCTCTATCCCAAATTCAGGCTGAACGGAGCCATCGGCGTGGATTCCACCCTTATCGGCCGGCTGTTCACCTCGGGCACTTACAGCTGGAGCTTCGGCCCGCAGATCACCTGGACGATCTTCGACGGAGGAGCGATCCGCCGGAACATCGAGGCGCAGACGGCCCTGCAGGAGCAGTACCGGATCGCCTATGAAGCCGCCGTGCTGGGGGCCCTGGAGGAGGCGGAAAACGCCATCCGGGCCCATGCGGAGGAGCAGATCCGCCGGACGTCTCTCATCGAGGCGACCCGGGCGGCCGAAGAGGCCGCCCGGCTGGCGAAGCTCAAGTACCAGGCGGGCCTGACGGATTTCAGCACCGTGCTGGACGCCGAGCGGTCCCTCCTGACCTTCCAGGACAGCCTGGCCCAGAGCGAAGGGGCCATCACGTCCAACCTCATCAAACTGTACAAAGCCCTCGGCGGCGGCTGGAAATCGCTGATCCCCGACGGGACGATATCGCCGGAGAGCGGAGAGAAGAAATGAACGAAAACAGCCAATCCATGTCGGACATCGAAAAGACCATCCGGGGAGACTCGCCCAGCGGGCCGCTCGCACGCCACAAGAAAAAGATTCTGATTGCCGCGGCCGTCCTGGTGCTCGTGATCCTGGTCGCTGCTTTCCTCTGGGGACGCGGCAGCTCGTCCAAGGCAGCGCGATACCAGACGGAACCGGTCCGGCAGGGCGACCTCACGGTCATCGTGACCGCAACGGGCACCCTCAAACCGACGAACACCGTCGAGGTGGGCAGCGAGCTCTCCGGCACCATCCGGAGCGTCGAGGCGGACTACAACAGCCGTGTCCGGGTCGGGCAGGTGCTGGCCCGGATGGACACGACAAAGATCGAGGCCACCATCGCCCAGTTAAAAGCCGCCCTGGAATCGGCAAAGGCCAAAGCCCTCCAGGCGAAGGCGACCGTTCTGGAGACGCAGGCCAAGCTTGCCCAGTACCGGGAGGTGTCGAAGCTGAGCGACGGGAAGGTGCCTTCGAAGCTGGAGATGGATGCGGCGGAGGCGGCCTTCGAGCGCGCCGGGGCCGATGCGGCCAGTGCCGACGCGGCGGTCTCCCAGGCCCGGGCAACGCTCCAGGCGAGCGAAACCGACCTGTCCAAGGCAACCATCAAGTCGCCCATCAACGGCATCGTCCTCACCCGAAGCATCGAGCCCGGTCAGACCGTGGCCGCCTCGATGACGACCCCGGTGCTGTTCACGCTGGCGGAGGACCTGACCAAGATGGACCTGCACGTGAACGTGGACGAGGCGGACATCGGCAAGGTGCAGGAGGGGCAGAAGGCGACGTTCACCGTCGCCGCCTATTCGGGCCGGACGTTCGAGGCTCGGATCACCCAGGCCCGCTTCGGGTCTTCCACCACCTCGGGCGTCGTCACCTACGAAACGGTGTTGAAGGTCGACAACGCGGACTTGTTTCTCCGTCCGGGCATGACTGCCACCGCGGACATCATCGTCAAGAAGATCGACAACGCCGTCCTGGTCCCCAGCGCCGCGCTCCGCTTCACCCCGCCCCGGCAGCCGGAGGCGAAATCCTCCACCGGGCTGGTGGGCGCGCTGCTTCCCCGCCCGCCCGGCGGCCAGAAGAGCGTGGAGACCGCCGGGAAGAAACAGCAGGCCTGGATCTTGAAGGACAACCAGCCGGTTGCCGTATCGGTGACGGTCGGGGCCACGAACGGGAGCTTGACGGAGGTCACAGCGGGTGATCTCCAGCCCGGCACGGCCGTCATTGTCGACGTCCTGGGAGGAACGAAATAATGAAGAACGGCGATTCTTCCACGGGCCATGCGGATTCCGGGAAACACCTCATCGCGCTCCGGGGGGTGACGAAGATCTACGGGGAAGGCCTTGCCTCCATGCAGGCGCTTCGCGGGATCGACCTCACCATCGACGAAGGCGAGTTCGTGGCCATCATGGGACCGAGCGGATCAGGGAAATCCACCTGCATGAACATCATCGGCTGCCTGGACACGCCGACCGGCGGATCCTACACCTTCAAGGACCTCGAAGTCTGTGAGCTGACCCGCAACGAGCGCGCCCTTCTGCGCCGGCACTATCAGGGGTTCGTATTCCAGGGCTACAACCTCCTGAACCGCACGTCGGCCCTGGAAAACGTGGAGCTTCCCCTGATTTACCGCGGAACCCCCGCCCACGAGCGGCGGGAGCGCGCTCTCCTGGCGCTCACGACCGTGGGCCTCAAGGGATGGGAGCACCACACCCCCGGGGAGCTGTCCGGGGGCCAGCAGCAGCGGGTGGCCATCGCCCGCGCCATCGTCACCGGGCCGTCGGTGCTCCTGGCGGACGAGCCGACGGGGAACCTGGACTCGGAGCGCAGCATCGAGATCATGGATCTCCTCACCTCGCTGAACTCCGACCAGGGAATCACCGTGATCATGATCACCCACGAAGCGGAAATGGCGGTCTACGCAAAGCGGACGATCCATTTCCTCGACGGCCTCGTCTCCCGGGACAGGCGAAACGGAGGAAACTGATTATGCTGTGGAACACAATCCTTCTTTCTCTCCGGGCCATCCGGCGCAACGTCATGCGATCGTTCCTGACGACCCTGGGGATCGTCATCGGCGTGGGCGCGGTCATCACCATGGTGACCATCGGCGGCGGGGCGACCGCCCAGGTGGGCGAGCAGATCGCCAGCATGGGGAGCAACCTCCTGATGGTCACCCCCGGGAAAAGGCTCGGCCCGGGCCAGTCATCCAGTACCGTGCTCTTCAAAGAAGCCGACGGAGATGCCATCGCCAGGGAGGTCCCCGCGGTCGCCGCCGTGGCGCCGGTCTCCTCCCAGTCGGTCAAGGCGATCTTCAGCAACCAGAACTGGACGACCCAGGTGACGGGCAGCGACAATCAGTACTTCCGGGTGACGAACCGCTCCGTCGGGGCGGGCCGGACCTTCAACGACAGCGAGGTCCGGAGCGG
>CAZODI010000037.1:6662-33817 GCA_964578535.1 uncultured Syntrophaceae bacterium | reverse complement strand
GCTACCTTCACACGGTAGAAGTCACTGGTTCAAATCCAGTACCGCCTACCATGAACGTCAAGGGGTTACGGGTCATGCCGTAACCCCTTTTTTTCTTGTCTGCTGCCATACGCCACATGGGCCATGGAAGTGAATCCGGAAGATCATCCCACCTCTCAATGCTTCAGCGTGCGTCTTATATGAATCCGTTTCCTTTCAAAGTCAATGTCTGCCTATACAATCCCGAGATTTCACCCTGCAGTGCCCGGCATCATCGCTGTCAGGAATGGTGGCTGGGATTTCTGATCGATCGATTCCCTTCTGCCCTTCTACCTTGGGCGGACTTTCCGCGTCTCCTGAACACTAAGCAGGTGACAGCTTTTTCTCTACCGACGCCAATGCATGATCCTGCGACATTTCCAACTGCTGTTGACTCTGTTCGTCCATACTGATCCCCCTTAAAAGAAAAGCACCGTTTGATGTGCCTCGGCTCTATAAAAAGTCCTCCGGCCCTTACGGGTGACGACATTCAACAGCAATTTTGCGTCATGGCACCAACAAAAACAGCCACTCAAAGGTGCCCCTCCGCTAACAGACTTTAAGCATCTTCAGGATACCAAAGAGGAAAGGAAAGCCAAGGGGGGAGTTGGGGGGATCAAACCATCTGGATGGATATAGACCATGCTCGTAGTATGCTAATGACAAAACGCTTGACTATGCCGGAAATTTTTGGTTCGCTTCTAGCGTTTGTCAGCCTTGGCATAGGGGGGAACCGTGGTAAAGGCGACAATCCATCATTTCCCACTTTTCTTGCTTCCTCTATATTACCTTATCTCTGGCCCCATAATCGCCCTTAGAAATAGCATCTCGACTTTCCTCTATCACGAATGGACCTTGCCTTATGTTCCCGCTTTGTGCCCAACCAAGAAAGGAACATTTCATGTATTTAGATGAAATAAGGCAAAATTTTCTAATCATCGGCTTCACAGGTCCCGTACGGTCCGGGTGCACTACATCGGCAGAATTCTTAACTAAAGACTTGAGAAAAGAAATTACAATAAGAAACAGTAAGATTAACGCATTGTCCGAGATTATCATTCAACAATACAAAGATATAGAGACATCAAAGAAAGACGTTGCAGACGATGAAATGTTGCGCAAAAAAAGATCAGATCTGTTGGCCGCCATAAAAGACAGGCAAGTTTATAGAACACTATATAATTACCGGAAAGATGCACCGCGTTATATTTCTATGACGGAAATGCTGTTCAAAGCATCGATCGAGGCATTTTATAAAAATAATGCTATTATTGGTCGTGCAGATCAGAAAAAGGAGTGTGATATAGTAATTGAAGAGATAAAAAGAATGAAATTCAAAGGATACATAAATAAGATTGCACTCGATAAAGAATGCATCAATAATTTATTGGAAAAAAGAAAATATGACAAGTTCGGTCCAAATAATGCAAAATGCATAATCCTCTATGAAAGATATCTCAAAGATATTTTGACCTTAAAAAACAATGTTATAGCGCGTTTTAACCGTGAGTATGGAGTTGAAGGCGCGTACAAATATGCTGTCGCATTACAAAATATGGGCGACAATATTAGACGATGCGGAAACCCTTTCAATTATTCCATAAACAAACGGAACATCCATGTCCAAAAACATTTATCAGTATTGAGTGTGCACGCTAATAACGTAATTAAATACTATAGAAATAGATACAGGTTTTGGGAGGGCAGGCGAGAGCAAAATGAATATCGAAAGCCACACGTGTTTGTAATTGAGTGCTTTAGAAATCACGCAGAAGTTGAGTACCTAAGATGTAGGTATTATGAATTCTTCTTATTCTCATTGTATGCAAACAGTAATGAGAGACTAAAAAGAGAATATGAAGGAAGCGAGATATACGGAAATATTGATATCAAACAGTCAGATGTTAAAAAAAGATTCGAAGAAATAGATAAGAGGGATAGTGGGGAAAAAAATAAAGATGGAGAGCTCTTCAAGCAAAACGTAACGGGAGCGGTTTTTAGAGCTGACATTGCTATATGTAATGAGGGATCGTGTGATGAACTCAAGGAAAAGATTCTAAGATACTATGCACTGGTTAGACAACCAGGATGCATTCAGCCTACTAGCGACGAAATGTTCATGCATTTGGCTTATTCGATGAGTTTACGATCCAGGTGTATTTCGAGAAAAGTCGGCGCTGTTATTGTCGGTGAAAGGGGATACGTAGTCGGAGCAGGATGGAACGATGTTGGGGAGGGACAGATAGGCTGTGGCGATAGAATGGTCAATGAGATCTTAGCATTGGGTGGAACATGTATTCCGCTAGAGTTAGAAGGAAAAGAGAAACTCAGGAAAAGTTTATATAGAAGGTATCAAAAGGACAAAATGAGAACTATTTGTTTTCGTGACGAATATGGCAGAAATTCAATGAATAAAGGTAAATCTCATGCTTATTGTAGGGCATTGCATGCAGAGGAGAATGCTATATTACAAACCGGAAAAATTGGTGGCGTTGGTGTTCGAAACGGAATAATTTATACAACAACGTTCCCCTGTGAACTATGTGCAAAGAAGATTTATCAATCTGGAATCAGGAAAATTATATATACCGAACCATATCCAGAGGCTATTTCAGGAGACGTGTTTCTGAGAGATGGGATAAAAAAAGTCGATATTAATCAATTTGAGGGTGTTATGTCTCATAGTTATTACAGGTTGTACAAGAATGTTTTTGATGAAAAGGACTTGATAAGTATTCGAGATGGGCAAGCCTCCGGCAAATCGGGGAGAAAAAAATAAACCTATCTGATATAAATTTGTAATAATAAAGTGATTTAACGATTATTATAATAAATGATTGATTCTTTCCCAAAATCAGCCTTGGAAATGAGAAAGGAGATACTCATGCGTCGAATTACCTTCTTTCTATTATTGATTTTTCTTCTCGTAGCCTGCTCTGATCCTCGCAACACTCCCCTTCCAAGGGACATTTCTAAGATGGAGTCTATTAAATCTTCTCTTGAAAAGATTTCTCCTGAAGAACGAGAGCTTGTTGCTGGTTATATAATACGCCATACGGCAGGCGCAGCTTTTGGTGCTGCTTTTGGGTTAAAGGCCGAGCCTATCCCTGAGGGCATGACGATAGGGAGGGCAATCGATGAACAACGGCCTTCATTCAAAAGGTGAAAGCTGAAGAAGAAGTAAAGAAAGCCGAAAGAGAAAAAGCTGAAGCTTCACGAAAAGCATTGGCAGATCAGATGGCGCAAGTATTATCTGTTCGGTTTGTCGATGTCAAATTGCATAAGGCCAGCTTCCGAGACTTCGATGTAGAGAGTTATGTAAGATTTGCCATTGAGTTTAATAATATGGGAAGTAAAACAATAACAGGTATGAAAGGTATTGCAAATTTTAAGGATAAATTTGGTGACACGATATCCGAATTGCCTATTAAAGTAGAACAGAAGCTTCCAGCTGGTGAAAAAGTGATTATAATTCTTTCAAAGCGATTTAACCAATTTGAGCCTGTTGATCGTACGTTAGCAAACCTCGATACTGCAACAACGAGCTTCACGGTATCGCCAGAAGTGGTGCTGTTTAGTGATGGAAGTAAGTTTGAAGCACCTAAAGCAAAAGATTGATTATATCTTATTCGTAATGTTTGACCTGACTGACTGAGGGTTCGTTCTGTTTCGGCCGAAAATGATGAAATTATAATAGATAATGCAATCATCTTATAAGGTGGCAAGTCGACGAAGTGGGCTACCGGAATAAGATCAGCTTATCGTAGCCGGACAGCTGAGAGAAGGTCTTGATTGATCATCAATCGATATCAGTGAGATTGATCGAAGGGCTGTGCATCACCTGAGGTAAAATTCTATGGTTGAGTCTCATATAACAATAGAGCATCTTGAGAAAGATATTCGGGAGAGGATCAACGACCGACGGAGACAACATCAGTTATTAAGCAAAAAAGCTGATTGGAATGTGTTATGTAGTGCTCTTGACGTTGTCGGTGACACTGAACTTGGTCTTAATGCATATCTCAAACACCCCCCCATTGAAGACATAGGGACCTGCTATTTGCATGTTTATGCAGCATTACAACTGCTTCAGGTTCAGCAAGATGCTGTAGTAAAAATCTGCAAAGCTTTAAATATAGAACCACAATTGTCACCAAAGATTCCAGAAATACGAGAGTTAAGAAGTAGTGCGATTGGTCACCCAATAGATCAACACGAAAATAAAGTAACAAAATCAAATTTCATTATTCGTAGTTCTCTATCACAGTATGGATTTGGCCTAATGACTGTTTTTTCGGATGGTAGGCAGTTCGTAGAGCGATCAATAAACATACCAAGAGTTATTGAAAGTCAACGGGCTGCTTTAATTCTAACCTTGAAAGAGGTCATCTCTATACTTGATGAGGATGAGATGGAACATCGAGAAAAATTCATGCAAGAAAAATTGAGCGAATGCTTTCCACCACCCCTTAATTATTATTTCAGTAAAATCTTTGAGGCTATCCAGAATCCAAAGTATTATCCACTCGGGGGTACTCATATTGACATGATTTCAGAGTGTATGGAGAAAATGAGGGTTCTTCTAGAGAAACGAGGTGAGTGGGGTATATATGAACCAATTAACTATTTGTACGAACTACTGAGCTACCCATTGGAACAGTTAAAAATATTTTTTAACAACCGGCCAGCATCAAAGCTTAACGATCAAGATGCCTATATATTCGGCTCATTTATTAAATGTCAGATTAAAGACCTTCAGCAGATCGCCAGTGAACTTGATGAAAAATATATGAGAAAACCAACCGAAGATAGTTGAACAAGAATTATAAGAATCAGCAGCGATTCAGCACAATCTCTAGAGGGGAAATAATAATTACATGACCGTCACGATTCAAAAAAAGACAATTGAAAGTTGCATAAACGACATTCAGAACACCATCATTGTTGCCGAACACAATCACGATATTTGGTGGATCTATAAAAGCAAGGATACCCGTCCAAAGTATTTAGATGTTATGAATTCATATAAGGGTTTTTTTCAGACATCTATACACGCCCATTTTGTAGCCATGATCATCGCCTTGTACCGTCTATATGAAAACCGTAGAGATACTGTCAGTATTCCTCGATTGTTAACAGTCCTGAACCATGACTCCCACTTGTCTGATGATGTGAATAAACATGTGACAGACCTAATGTTGGAGGTAAAACCAATATGGATCAAAATAGGTATTGTTCGATCCGAAGTATTCGCCCACTTAACCGATGAAAGAAGCGTAGAGGATTCTTTTAAAAAAGCTGACATTAAGTATCACCATTTCAACGACTTGATCGAACTGTCTAAGATAATCATCAATATTATAACGTATGAATATATTCAAAACACGCATGTTTTTAATCTATCGGCGGAATCAGATACCAAAGCCTTCCTATCTGATCTCTTGGAGCTATGGCGTTTAAGAAACATGGATGATTGATTCAACTGATAAAGAAACTTCTAGGCTAAAGACATTATCGCTTATCTTTCTATGAGATGCAAAAATGGAAGTTACAAAATCTCAGCTCATAAATAAACCAGAAAACTTGCGTCGTCATATCGTAATCCTTGGTGCTGGGGCGAGTGTTGCCGCATTTCCTAATGGTGATGCTAATGGGAAAAGACTACCAACGATGGATAACCTAACTGAAATGCTTGGCTTAGATCAATTGTTAGATCGGGCAGGATTTAAAGACAGACGTCGCAACTTTGAGGATATATACAGCGAAATTCACGAGAATAATCCCGATTCACTGTTACTCAAAGAGCTTGAAGAGATCATATATGAATATTTCAACAATCTCCAACTTCCAAAATTGCCAACCATGTATGATCACCTCTTGTTGTCCCTTCGGCCAAAGGATATTGTAGCAACGTTCAATTGGGATCCGTTCCTTTTTGATGCCTGGACTCGAAATAGGAAGAAAATTCCAGTTCCTCAGATCATCCACCTTCACGGCAACGTCCGCTTGGCATATTGTCCGGAGCATCCGGTTTATGGTGCACACGGAATGTATTGTCCGGAATGTGATAGAGAACTTGTCCCTTCTAAGTTACTATTTCCCATCGCAATGAAGAACTACGTTGAGGATTCCTTTATTAAAACTGAATGGGAAGTTATGAAGAAAGGGCTAAACCAGGCGATGACTCTAACAATATTTGGTTATGGAGCACCTACTACGGATAAAGAAGCAGTTGATATTATGAATAGTGCATGGGATAAAGATAATCGATTCATAGAAAGAACCGAGATCATAGATAAAAAAAATAAAGAAGATTTATGGAAGCATTGGGATCCTTTTATAGTAAGGACTTACCTTGATTGCTTTAATGATTTTTATCAATCCAGGATTCCCAATTATCCTAGAAGAACATGCGAAGCATTGCTTGATTCAACTTTTTATGGTCTTTGGGTTGAGAACAACCCGTTACCAGTGAATGCTAATTTTGATGATCTATTACTTTGGGTGGGACCACTAATAGATGCAGAAGAAGAATTGAAGTCTCAAAAATCATAAAGCCTTCAATTCGAAATCGGAGGTTCCAAATATCGATCAACTTTAGAAGAGATATAATCAATTATATGTAAAAGTTTGGATCTTCCCGAACAGTTATTTGCCGAAAAAAAGTGACATAGCAGGAGGACCTTTCAGCAGGGGGATTCCTTCCACTCCGGTGCCGCTTTTCAAACTTCTGCAAATGTGTTCCATCCCATCCGCATCGGGACGGAATATTCCCTTCTACCCCGCCCCGCCCGTCTTCGCATCGAGGATGATGCGACAGTCGGCGACCGTCGCTCCCTCTTTTTCACCGTGGACCAGCAAGGGGTTGATGTCCAGCTCCCGGATCTCGGGATGCCGGACCGCCATGTCGGAGAGGCTGACCAGGATCCGCTCCACGGCCTCGATATCCGCCCTGGGGCGCCTGCGGAAGCCCGTCAGGAGCTTGTAGCCACGGATTTCGTGGATCATCCGGTGAGCTTCGTCGCGGTCTATGGGGGCCAGGCGGAAGACAACGTCCCGGAAGACCTCGACAAAGATACCGCCCAGCCCGAACATGATCAGGGGGCCGGCGGAATAGCGCTGCACTCCGATGATGACCTCCTCACCCCGGCCGGCCATTTTCTGGACCAGGACACCGCGGATGTTCGCCTCCGGGTTGTAGGCCTTTGCGCCCTCGACGATGCGCGTGTACGCATCCGCTGCCTCTTCCCGGTTCCCGATCCCCAGGACGACGCCGCCCGCGTCGGATTTGTGGATGATTTCATCCGACACGACCTTCATGACGACGGGGAATCCCATTTCCGCCGCGATGTCCGCGGCGTTTGACGCGCTGTCCGAGAGCCTGGTCGGCAGGATGGGGAACCCGTAGCATTCCAGGAGATCGAGCCCTTCGATTTCGCTCAGGTAGGTCCTGCCGGACGCCAGGTTGTCGTGGATGATCCGGGAGGCTCTCTCCGTGTCGTGCTGGATCGGCGTCGTCGGCAGGCGCTCGCGATTGAGCCAGTTTGCGTATTTGAACAGGGCGGCAAAGGCCTTGGCGGTGTTTTCCGGGAATCGATAGACAGGATAGCCGTGCTCCTGGAGAAACTTCACCCCCGCGGATACGTCTATGATGCCCATGAAGCAGCAGAGGATGGGCTTGGTCGACCGCCGGGCGACTCGGACGATGGCCTCCGCGGTGCCCAGGGAGTCGGTCATGGACTGGGGGGTCAGGATGACCAGCGCCCCGTCCACGCCGGGGTCATTGATGACGGCCCGCAGAGCGTTTTCATACCGCTCCTGGGTGGCGTCCCCGATGACATCGACGGGGTTGTGGATGTTTGCGGTCTGGGGGAGATGCCGGGCGAGCTCGTCCACCGTCTCCTGCTGGAACTGCGCAAGCTCGAGGTCGGAGGAGACCGTCATGTCGGTGGCGATGATGCCGGGGCCCCCGGCATTGGTGATGATCGCCACGCGCCGCCCCGCGGGAAGCTTCCGCATCGTCTTGCCCAGGCTGCTCTCCTGCTTGTACGTGAAGGCGTTAGCGTAGTCGAAGAGCTCGTCGATCGTGTCCGCGCGGATGATGCCCGACTGCTTGAAGATTGCGTCATAGACCGCCTCGGAGCCGGCGAGGGCTCCGGTGTGGGACGCCGCCGCCTGGGCCCCGGCGCGGGTGCGTCCCGACTTGATGACCAGGATCGGCGTGGGGTGCCTTCCCATGGTGATCTCCCGGGCCGCCTCGATGAACTCCGATCCCCTCCTGAGCTCCTCGATGTACAGCATGATGACAGACGTATCCGGGTCCCCGTGCAGGTAGCGCAGCAGGTCCAGTTCATCCACGTCGGCCTTGTTGCCGATGGAGATGAACTTGGAGAACCCGAAATCCCGGTCGGCGGCAAAATCCAGGACGGCCGTGCACAGGGCGCCGCTCTGGGAGATGAAGGAGATGCGGCCCGCCGCCGGCATCCGGGCCGAGAAGCTGGCGTTCAGCCGGATGGTCGAGACGGGATTGATCACCCCGAGGCAGTTCGGCCCGACGACGCGAACCCCCGCCTCGCGGCAGATGGCGACGATCTGGTTTTCAATCTCCAGCCCCTCGCCGCCGACCTCCCGGAAGCCGGCGGAGACGATGACGATGCCGTGCACGCCTTTTACGACGGCCTCCTGGACGGCCTTGAGCGTCTGCCGGGGCGGCAGGACGAGGATTGCCAGGTCGACGGGGTCGGAGATGTCGCCGATTGCCGGGACGGATTTGACGCTGAGAATGGACTTCGCCCTGGGGTTGACGGGAAACAGGGTGCCCTGGTATCCGCCCTTGAGGATGTTCGCGAAGATGTCGTGTCCGACTTTTCCGGTTTCGGAGGAGGCGCCGATGACGGCAATGGATTTGGGCCAGAATATGGCATCGAGATTTTCAAACGATCGTTTTCTCTCGTCCATCGATGTTTCCCTCCCTTCGGAAAGAAGAAAGAAAGCTGCCCCGCCGTTTGGGGAAGGGCACGGCCATGATGGCCCAGCTCTCCGCCGGGGGCATCCGCCGGGCGAAGACGCCTGCAAGGCCTTCCCGACGGAATTCCCCGTCGACGAGGCTATTTAAACCATACTCAAGTTCCATCTGCAACCACGACGACGGCCCGGCGGGCAGAGCGAGCGGGCATGCCGCCGGCCGGCCGCCGTCCGTGGAGCGGGATCGCTCATTGGAAAAAAGGGGTGTCTCTGGTATAAAAAAAGAGCATGATATTGAAATGCTGCGGTTGCAGAGGAATCGGGATATTCCACGTTGGAGGACGGAAGGCGGCGATGCCCTGAGCGGAGGGACGGAACATGGCGGATCCGACGGCGGTGTGGAAAAAGCTTTACCCGGACAAGTTTGCCCCGGAGGAGGAGATCTTCGGCAGAATTCACCGCGGGAACACGATTTTTGTGGGAACCGCCTGCGGAGAGCCTCAATACCTCGTCCAATGCCTGACCGATTACACCCGTGAACACCCCAAGGCGTTTTTCGACGCCGAGATCCTCCACGTCATGACCCTGGGGGTCGCCCCTTACGCCGACGAAAAGTTCAAGCAGAACTTCCGGCACAACTCCTTTTTCGTCGGTGACAGCACCCGGGGCGCCATCAACCGGGGAGCCGCCGATTACACGCCGGTCTTTCTGTCCCGGCTGCCTCGCCTGTTCCGCAAGAAGATGATCCATCTTGACGTGGCCCTGATCCAGGTGTCCATGCCGGACAAGCACGGCTACGTCAGCCTCGGCATCAGTGTCGACATCGTCAAGGCCGCCCTGGAGAACGCCTCCCTGATCATCGCGCAGGCAAACCGCTTCATGCCCCGGACGCACGGCGACAGCCTGCTTCACCTGGAGGACATCGACTTCCTGGTCCATCACGACGAGCCGCTGCTCGAGTACTCCCCCAAGGCCGACACGAACATCAGCCAGCGGATCGGGCAATACGTCGCCCGGCTCGTGGAGGACGGCGACACGATCCAGGTGGGCTACGGAAACATCACCAACTCCATTCTCGACAACCTGAAGGAGAGAAGGCACCTGGGCGTCCACAGCGAGCTTCTCAACGACGGGATCGTGCGGATGATGAAAGAGGGCGTCATCGACAACACCATGAAGAAGATCGACCGCGGCAAGACCGTGGCCACCTTCTGCATGGGGAACCGGGAGACCTACGAGTTCATCGACGACAACCCGGCCATCGAGTTCCGGACCATCGACTACACGAACAACCCGCTGATCATCGCCCGGCAGGAAAACATGGTGGCCATCAACAGCGCCCTCGAGATCGACCTGACGGGACAGGCGACGGCCGAGTCCATCGGAAAGACGTTCTACAGCGGCGTCGGTGGACAGGCGGACTTCATGCGGGGGACGGCCCTGTCCCCCCGGGGAAAGAGCATCCTGACCATTCCTTCGACGGCGGACGGGGAGACGAAATCCCGGATCGTTCCCTATCTCAGCGAAGGCGCCGGGACCACCCTGATCCGGGCGGACATCGAATACGTGGTCACGGAGTACGGGATTGCCTACCTCCAGGGGAAGAATGTCCGCGAGCGGGCCATGGCCCTGATCTCCATCGCCCATCCGAAGTTCCGGGCCGGGCTGATCGAAGAGGGAAGGAAGGCGGGGATTCTTTACAAGGACCAGGCATTCATCCCCGGCCAGCAGGGCATGTATCCCGAGGAGCTGGAGTCCTTCCGGACGACCCGGAAGGGGATGCGGATCTTCTTCCGGCCGATCAAGATCAGCGACGAGACCCTGCTGAAGGACTTCATCTATTCGCTGTCCGATCAGAGCCTGTATCGCAGGTTCATCTCGGTCCGCAAAGACATGCCCCACGAGCGGCTCCAGGAGCTTGTGGTGATCGACTATTCACAGGAGACGGCCATCCTGGCGATCGTCGGCTCGGAGGATAACGAAGAGATCGTCGGCGTGGGACGCTATTACATCGACTCGTCGAGCCACACGGCGGAAGTGGCCTTTGCCATCCGCGACGATTTTCAGAAGCGCGGCATCGGATCGGAGCTGTTGTCCTACCTCACCTACCTGGCAAAGAGGCAGGGCCTGCTCGGTTTCACCGCGGAGGTCCTGGCCGAAAACGAGCCCATGATGCACGTTTTCGAAAAGGGGGGCTTCATCATGGAGAAGCGCAACCTGGCGGGGATTTATGAATTGAAAATGTCCTTCCGGGACTGACGGTCCCGCGGAGAGGGAGAAATGGCGGCCGTGGATTCATGTTCGCGAAGAGGCGAAACGACAAGGGCGGAATGCAGGAGGTGACGGTATGAAGAGAATCGTCGTCGCGTCGATGGCGGCGGGTGACGGCAAGACGAGCATGATCGTCGGGATCGCCGGGGCGATCGGCAAGAAGATCGGATACCTGAAGCCTTTCGGGGATCGCCTTCTCTACCGGAAGAAGAGGCTCTGGGATTATGATGCGGCCCTGGTCACCAGGGTCTTCCGCTTGAAGGAGAAGGCGGAAGATATCACCGTCGGGTTTCGCCACGCCAAGCTCGGCTATCTGGCCGATGAAGGGACGGCCCGGGAAAAAGTCCTGGAAATCCTGGACGGCGTCTCGCCGGACTGTGAATATCTCTTTGTCGAAGGGGGGAAAGGCCTGGCGTACGGCCTGTCCATTCACCTGGATCCCCTTTCCCTGAGGCGCTACCTGAACGGAACCCTCCTGTTCGTGGCGGACGGATCGGGGGAAGACGGCGGCCTGGACGACCTGCTGGCGCTTCAGAAATACCTGGCGGCCGAAAAGGACACCCTCTCGGGGGTCATCATCAACAAGATCAAAGATCCGGACGATTATCGCGAGGTGTTCCTGCCGCGAATCGAGCGGCTCGGGATCCCCGTTCTGGGACTCGTCCCGGAGCGGCGGGAGCTCGGCTGCCTGTCGGGCCACCATCTGGCGGATCGCCTTTTCGCCACCGTTCTCACCGGTGAGGAGCACCTCGGCCGGCTGATCGAAAACGTGCTCGTCATGTCCATGGACCTTTCGGAGGCCCGCAAGCATCCTCTCTTTTCCGCACCGGGTAAACTGGTCATGACGGACGGGAACAGGCCGGATCTGGTCGAGGCCGCGCTCGAGGGAGATACCTCCTGCGTCCTGTTGACGGGCGGCATCGAGCCGCCGGAGGGTCTTGTGGCCAGGGCCCGGGATCTGGGCATCCCCATGCTGCTTGTGTCCCTGGACCTTCTTTCCTCCATCCGGCAGGTCGATCGGATCGAGCCCCTCCTCATGCAGAACGACCCGGTCCGGATCAAAATCCTGGAAGATCTGGTAAGAGAGAACGTCCGGCTGGAGGCGATTCTTTCCTGAAGCGGCGGGGTGTCTGCATCCGGCAGCCCCGCTTTCCGGCGGGTTCCCGTCCCGGATTTCGGGCGACAAAAAACCTCCCCGACCGGCTTTGCGAATCGGGGAGGTTTTTTTCAGTCCGTCAATATCGCGGCCGCTTCCTACCGTCTCATCTTGTCAATGGAGAAATCGTACCAGTTCCGGTTGTTGAAGGCCTCCTTGATGATTCCCTTGGCGACCGGAACGCTGCAGTTTTCCATGTTGATCACCAGGTCGTAATTCATGGGATCCATCATGTCGGCATGGAAGTAGCGGCGGATAAAGGCCTTGCGGTCCGATTCCGTCCGCATGACGTTCTTCTGGGCCGCCTTCTTGGAAACGCCGTAGGCCTTTGCCACGTTCTGGATCCTCATCTCCATCGGAGCGACGACCAGCACGCGGAGGCATACCTCTTTGGGCAGGATGTAGCTGGCCCCCCTGCCGAGAATCACGGCATGGCCGTGGGCGCCGATGGTGCTGATCACCCGGGTCAGCTGCTCGATGTATTCATAGGGCCAAACCTGGCGCTCCGTCGAGAGGAAGGCGAGCCACTCCTTCACGATGCCGCTGTCCTGCTCGTCCAGGGTAGCAACGACCTTTTTGCTCGCATTCGTGTTCTTGGCGATCTCTTCGATGATCTCCTGATCGAAAGCGTCAATCTTCAGGTCTTCCGAGAGCTGCTTTGCGATCTGCGAGGCATTGGCGCCGGGCAGCCTCGAAATGGTGATCACCGGACGGACCGGTTTCTTGTACTTCTTCTTCTGGTCCACCTGCCACCGCTTGATCTGCTTCTCGATGATCTTGTCCAGTGTTTCATCAGGATACGTAGCCATCGCGATATAACCTCCTTGTCCGTTCCGAAGATAGGTCCATGAATGACACAATCCCTGCCGGACCCTACTGATTTTATAGCCATGCCGGTTGCCTTAATCAAGGGAAAAAGCTGGAAGAGGGAGACGATGGGGTGGAGGCGGCTGGATGCACCGGTCGGGTACCGGGCCGGGACATCCCGTCGGGCCTGTCAGGTCCCCTTCCTCAGGCTGTACTTGATCATCTTGAGCTGCAGCCCCTTGCGGCTCATCCCCAGTTCCCGGGCGGCATGGGTGACGTTGTATCCGCAGGATTCCAGGACCGAGAGGATCATCTGCCGCTCGATCTCCTCGGACTGCTCCTTGATGAGCTTCTTGACCGGCTCCTTCTGGTCGCCCCTTCCAGGGACCACCGTTTCCTGGGCGGCCGATTTCAGTTCCGGAGGCAGATGTTCCGTGGCGAGGACGTCCCTTGAGGACATGAGCACGAGCCGCTCCATGACGTTTTCCATCTCCCGCACGTTTCCCGGCCAGTCATACCGCCGGAAGACGTCCAGGAGCGCCCCGTCCGCGCCCTGGACGGTCCGCTCAAGCTTGCGGTTGAACTTCTGGATGAAGAAGTCCGCCAGGGCGGGAACGTCCTCCCGGCGCTCCCGGAGCGGCGGGATCCAGATCGGGAAGACGTTCAGCCGGTAGTAGAGGTCCTCCCGGAACCGGCCCTCCTTCACCTCCTGCTGGAGGTTCCGGTTCGTCGCGGCGATCAGCCGGACGTCCACCTTGATCGTCCGGAGCCCGCCCACTCGCTCGAATTCCTGTTCCTGGATCACCCGCAGGATCTTGACCTGCATGTCCCGGGAGAGCTCGCCGATCTCGTCCAGGAAGAGGGTTCCCTTGTGAGCCAGCTCGAATCGCCCGGGCTTGCTCACCACGGCCCCCGTGAAAGCGCCCTTTTCGTGGCCGAACAGCTCGCTCTCCATGAGGTTTTCCGGGATGGCGGCGCAGTTGATCTTCAGGAAGGGGTTGGCTTTCCGGGTGCTGTTCAGGTGGATCGCCTGGGCGGCCAGTTCCTTTCCCGTACCGGTCTCTCCGGTGATCAGGACCGTCGTCGTCGTCGGGGCGACGCGGCGGATCGTCTCGAACAGCTCTGTCATGGCCTCTCCCCGGCCGATGATACCCCCGTGGTCCATCTCTCCCGGCCCGGGAACGATCTCGCTGTCGTCGAGGGTCTTGGTCTGGATCGCCTTCCGGATCACGTTCTTGATCTCGTCCTGCTCGAACGGCTTCGTGATGTAGTCGAAAGCGCCCTTTTTGAGGGCGTCCACGGCTGTCGCAATCGTGCCGTAGGCGGTGATCATGATGACCGGCAGGCCGGGGTGGTCCTGCCGGACCGCGTCGAGCAGGCCCATCCCGTCCAGCTTCGGCATCTTCAGGTCCGTGACGACCGCGGAGACCTCCTCCCTCTTGAGAACCTTGAGCGCCTCGAGGCCGTCCGCGGCGAGGAGGACGTCGAGGCCTTCCTTCCTCAGCATGGCCTGCAGGACCAGCCGCATGTTCAGCTCATCGTCCACAACGAGTATCCTGTGCATTGCACAACCTTTCCAGAGGGGCGGCCGGCCGGAGCGATGCCGCTTCCCGTGAAGTGTCCGGGCTTACGAGGGGAGGCCGACCCGGATGATAAAGATGCTTCCCCGGCCCGGGAGGGACTTGGCCCGAATGTGGCCGCCGTGCCCCCGCATGATCCGCTGGCAGATGGCGAGCCCCAGGCCGACTCCCCGCTCCTTGGTCGTGAAGAACGGCTTGAAGATGTTTTTCATGTCCTCCCGGCGGATTCCCGGTCCCGTGTCCCGGATCGTGATGGCCACCGCGTCTCCCTCGTCGCTGTCGATCCGCCGAGTGCGCAGCGTCAGGGTTCCCCCCTCCGGCATGGCCTCGATGGCGTTCATGGCGATGTTGAGGATGACCTGGACCAGCTGCTCCGGATCGGCGTTGACCACCGGCACCTCGGGGCGGAGGTCCGTCTGGATCGTGATCTTTTCGGACAGGATGTTGGCCCGGATGACGTCCACGGCCCGCTCAACGACGCGGTTGATATCCTGGGGCTTCAGGTCGGGCCGATAGGGGCGGGCGAAATTGAGGAACTGCGATACGACCCGGTTCAGCCGGTTCACTTCCTCGATGATGACGTCCAACAGTTTCAGGTTCTCCTCCGAGTTGACTTCCGAGCGCAGGTACTGGGCGGCGCCCTTGATCGACCCCAGGGGGTTCCGGATCTCGTGGGCGAAGACCGGGGCCATCTCCTCCAGGAGGAGGGACTTCTCCCGTTCGAGTTTTTCGTCGAAGGCGAAGAGGGACCGGAGCAGCTCCCGGCTGTGCGGAAACAGGAGCGCGAAGAGCTTCTTCAGGATCTCCCGGAGGGGCTCGATGGCGATGACGATGAGGAAACTGGCCACCATCAGGTGGGTGAAGGGCGGGGTCGTTTCCGCGGAGAACAGCCTCAGGATCGCCCAGGCCATCAGGGTGAGCGTGATCGTAATGATCGCCAGGAACAGCGTCCGGGCCATGATCTCCCGGAGCTCCGCCATCTGGGGATGGGTGACGAACATCAGGACGAAGTAGAGCAGGATGGCGATGAAGATGTTGGAGAGGGGCGGGAACGCCCCGTGGAGGTGCTGGAACAGGTCCGCCAGGCTCAGGAGAAACGCGGCCGTGCAGGCCAGCGTCAGGTAGAGGAACCGCTTCTTCTCCGGTCCAGCCGTGCGGCGGAGGGTGAAGAGGATCAGGGCCGCCAGGCATACCAGGAGGATCCCGATGATGTAGATTTCCAGGGCCAGGGTGAAGGAGTAGCGCTCGCGGAACGGCGTGAAGGACGCCGCGCCGAGGGCGAGGCTGACCAGGGCCGTTACCGCCGCGTCACGCCGGCGAAGGACGCGCCGGTCCTTCACCAGGTTCTGAAAGAAGGCTACCGCCAGGGGCGGTATTCCCAGGAGTCCCAGAAAGGAAACCGAGTTCCAGAATGCGGCCGGCGTCACCTGCCCGAAGAACTGGCCCCACTTGTGCAGAAAGACCGTGAAACAGAGGGCCGCGAAGGACAGGAGGATCGGTCCCCTGTCTTTCCTCAGGAGGATGGAGATGCTGATGATCAGCGAAACGGCTGCCAGAGTGAATATTTCCATGGTTGCAGGAGTGCCTGCCGGGGAAACCGGCGCGCAGACGCATGATAGGTGCAAATGGGGGATGACGTCAAGGCGGAGGACGGAGCCGCCCGCGTTCGCGGGCTGCCGGGACGCCCCGACCGTACGGAGGGGAAACGATACCCCGCCGCTGCCGTGGGAAGGAGACGCCCGGGAGAGGCGTACAGGTCGGCGGCGGCGGGGTCGTGATTACTTTCAGGCCCTCTCGGCTCCCTCGCCCGGCATGGCGTACCGGAAGCAGCTGTCGGACTGGTAGAACAGGCTGAACCGTTCGATCTTCCTGGGTTCCGTGATCTTCTTAGCCCGGACCTTCACCTGGATCGGCATCATGCTCAGCTCCATGTCGCCGAAATAGAGGTTGTCGAGGCTGAACCAGCCGTACATGATCGGAGCCTCGCCTTCTTCCATCGCCTGGCTGTCGGTCCGCCACAGCTGCTCGATGCCGGTGTCGGGTTCCGCGTAGTAGAAGACGCCGTCATTCTCCACCCGGGTGGAGATCCGCTCCCGCTTCTCGACCGGTCTGGACACTGCGCTCCCGGCCACTCTTTTCTTTCTCATGACACCCTCCTTGGTTCGAAGCATGGTTTGAAGATGCAAAACTCCCTTTGCCTTTTCCCGTACAGGATCCATGCCAAGGCCGCCGCTGCCGGTGCTATTTTGTAACTATCCGGATTGCCGCTGCTATTCATGAGGCCTGCGTTCGGAGCCGGGCGATTTCACGGCCCCGGGTGCGTAAAACATTACGCGGTGCGTAAGGGAGTGCGCAGGATCGGCGCGGCCGGCGCCGGCCCCCCGGCGGCCCCGGAATCGTTCACGTCCCGTGGTGAAACCGGCCGGATGTTCCGCATTCGCAGCGCCGCCGTCCGGGGGGAGAAGGACGGGCCGGCCCTGTCCGTGCTCCCGCTTCCGCCGATGGGCCGCCCGATTTTTCCCCTGTGAGAACGGTTTGTTCGCCGCCGCCGCCGCCCGTGTTGACCCGCGCTGGCATGGATGGTGCTTTGAGGGCGGTCAAATCCATCCCGATGGAGGTTGCCGAGGTGCGGGATTCATGCATCGCCGTTGTATTTCCCGGACAGGGGTGCCAGCGGCCCGGAATGGGCCGGGACTTTCACGAGGCCTTTTCCGTCAGCCGTCAGGCTTTCGAAGAGGCGTCGGACGCCCTGGGGTGGGATGTAGCGGCCCTGTGCTTTGCCGATGATGAACGGATTCACCGGACGGAGTACACGCAGCCCTGCATCCTCGCGACAGAGACGGCCATGTTCCGGGCCTTCCGCGAAATGACCGGCCTGGACCCCGCCCTCTTCGCCGGTCACAGCCTCGGAGAATTCACCGCCCTGGTGGCGGCGGGCGTGCTCTCGCTGTCCGACGCCGTCCGGATCGTCCGGGAGCGGGGACGGCTGATGCAGGAGGCCGTGCCGGAGGGCGGCGCCATGGTGGCCGTCATCGCGGGCTCCCTGGATCCCGATGCCGTCCGGCAGGTGCTGGAAGGACTCCCGGTGGACGTGGCGAACGTGAACTCCCCGCGGCAGATCGTGCTGAGCGGCCTGAAGGAAGGGGTCGAAGAGGCCGTCGCCCGGTTGCGGGATGCCCTGAACGGCGGGGAGTGCCGGTTCGTGCCCCTGACGGTGAGCGCCCCCTTCCACAGCCGCTTCATGAAGTCCGCGGAGGCTCCCCTCGAAAGCGCTTTGTGGGAGGTCCGGTCCCGGATGGCTCCGGAGGAGGCGCCGCGCGTGGCCTCGAATGCCGGGGGCGGCTTTCACGAGGCCTGCGGCGACACCGTGATCCGGAACCTCGTGCGGCAGGTGAGCGGCACGGTCCGGTGGGTGGACAACATGCAGGCCGTGGCGGCCCGGGCGGACTCGATTTTCGAGATCGGGCCGGGGAGGCCGCTCCGCGACTTTTTCCGGGCCCTGGACGTCGGATGCACGTCCGTTTCCACGCTCTCCGCGGCCCGGAGGCTCTGCGGGGCCGAGGGGAGTGTCTCCGGGCGGCAGCAGGCTGTAATGTCATAAAACCGGGCAACCGGAAAAATAGAAACAAGGAGCCACATGGACTTCAACCTTGACGACAACCAAGAGATGCTCGTGGAATCGGTCCGCCGCTTCGTCCGGAGCGAGATCCTTCCGGGGATCCTCGAAAGGGAGCGGAAGGACGCCTTTCCCTGGGATATCATTCGCAAAATCTGGAACATGGGCATCATGAACCTGACCGTTCCCCCGTCCGTCGGGGGGAGCGGCGTGGACGTCCTCACAAGCGCCCTCATCATCCGCGAACTCGCCTGCGGCGACGCGGGCATCGCCACGTCGGCCATGTGCAACGACCTGGCCAACGCCGTCATCGCCTTTCACGGGAGCCCGGAGCAGCAGGAGCGTTTCCTCGGACCCTTTGTTGGGGCTCCCCTGCTCGCGTCCTTCTGCCTGACGGAGCCCGGCGCCGGGTCGGACAACTCGGCCATGTCGACGTTCATCCGCAAGGAGGAAAACGGCGGCTACCGCCTCAACGGCACCAAGTGCTTCATCACCAACGCGTCCCACGCCTCCCAGTTCACGGTCTTCTGCAAGCTGGAGAAGCCCGCCGGACGTTTCCTTTCCTGCGTGATCGTACCGCTCCCGGAGACGCCTGCGGAAGGGAGCGGCGGGACGCCGGAGCGGCGGGAGATCGACCTGCCGGGTGGCGGCCGCGTCACCGTCGGGAAGCCCGAGGACAAGCTGGGCATCCGGCTGTCGAACACGGCGTCCGTGACGTTCGAGGACGTGGTCGTCCGGCCGGACCAGGTGATCGGGGACCGGAGGCTCGGCTTTTCCTACATCGTCGACGTACTCGACTATGCCCGGCCGATGGTGGCCGCCATCGCCCTCGGCACGGCGCGCCGCGCCCTCGACCTGACCCTGGCCTACACCCGGGAGCGCAAGCAGTTCGGCAGCCGCATCTGCGACCTCCCGGTGGCCCGGGAGACCCTGGTGGCAATGTGGAAGAAGACGGAGCTGGCGGAGCTGGCCCTCCTGAAGGCCGCCGCAAAAGTCCAGGAGCGGGCGGCCGACCGTGGTCTCTACGCCTCCCTGGCGAAGAACACCGCGGCGGAGGCGGCCCTGTACTGCTCCGCGGAGGGCCTGCATCTGCACGGCGGCTATGGGTTCACGAACGAGTACGAGATCGCCAAGCTCGCCCGGGACGCCCACATCCTCGACATCTACGAGGGCGTCCGGGAGGTTCAGCACATGATCATGGGCCGGGAGATCGTCTGATGCCTCTGTATCTGCACGGCCTGGGACACTTTCACCCGGAGAACGAGATCACCAACCGGTTCCTGGAGGAGCTGGACATCGGCACCACGGAGGAGTGGATCCTGGAGCGGGTGGGAATCCGCTCCAGGCGGACGATCCTGCCGCTGGATTATATCCGCGAGACGAAGAACCGGGACATCCGGGAGGCCTACGACGCGGCGCCCTACGGAAACGCCAGGACGGGAGCCCTGGCGGCCCGGATGGCCATCGAGCGGGCCGGGATCACGCCCGGGGACATCGGCCTGGTGATCTCCGGCGGCTCCGCCCCGGACTCCCTGACCCCGGCGGAGGCGGCGAGCATCGCCGGCATGCTGGGAATCGACGCCCCCTGCTTCGACCTCAACTCCGCCTGCACGAGCTTCGGCATGCAGGTGGCCTTCATCTCCCGCATGGATCCCGGGCAATTGCCGGACTACGTCCTCCTGGTCAACCCGGAGAACCTGACGCGCTCCGTCGACTACTCGGACCGGGCCACGGCCGTCCTGTTCGGGGACGGAAGCGCCGCGGCCGTTCTTTCCGCGACGGTTCCCTCGCGGACGGCCGTCGAGGGCTGCGAGTCCTTCTCGAAACCCTCAGCCTGGGAAAAGGTGAGCATTCCCCGGACGGGCCATTTCACCCAGGACGGGAACGCCGTCCAGGGGTTTGCCATCCGCCGGACCACGGAGTCCCTCCAGGGCATGTGCCGCGAGGGAGTGGAGAACGGCGGCCGGCTGCTCTTCGTCGGCCACCAGGCCAACCTGGGGATGCTGCAGACCGTCTGTACCCGGGCGGGAATCCGGGAAGACGACCACTGGCACAACGTGGAGCATTTCGGAAACACGGGTGCGGCGGGGGCGCCGTCGGTCCTCAGCCAGCACTGGGAAGACCTCCGGCCGGGGGACCGGGTTGCCGTGGCGCTGGTGGGTGCCGGCCTGACCTGGACCTCCATGGAGCTGCATGTGAGGGGGACCGCATGACCTATCGGGAATTCATGGAACGGAGCCGCTTCGACCCGGAGCACCTGCTGGCTTTCGCCCACGGCAACCTGGTGGAGGACCCGCCGGTGGGATTCGACGCCCGCCTGCCCGCCCCGCCGTTTCTCATGATGGACCGCATCCTCTCCATCACCTCCGGCGGCCGCGGGGGGCGCATCGTGGCGGAGCAGGACATCCGCCCGGACGCCTGGTACTTTCAGTGCCACTTCCGAAACGACCCGGTGCAGCCGGGCTGCCTTGGCGTGGACGCGATCTGGCAGCTCCTGGGATTCTACTGCGCCTGGCGCGGCGGTCTGGGGTCCGGCCGGGCCCTGGGGTGCGGGGAGATCGACTTCAGCGGCCAGATCCGGCCCTACAGCCGCCTGGTACGCTACGAGATTGACGTAAAACGCTTCTCCCGGCTCAAGGAGTCGGAGGCGAGCATCGTGATCGGCAACGGAACCGTCTTCGTGGACGGGGAGCCGGTGTATCGGGTCGTCGGCGCGCGAACGGGACTGTTCCGGGACATCGCCTACCGGGACTATCCGCACCGCTCCGCCCGCTCGGCGGGAGGCGCGGCCAAAGGAGGATCTTTATGAACATGAACGGAAAACCGGTGGCCATCGTCACCGGAGGCGGAACGGGCATCGGGGCGGCCTGCTGCCGCGCCCTCGCCGCCGACGGATTCTGCGTGGGGGTCCACTACCGCAGCAGCATCACCCCGGCGATGCAGCTGATCGAGGAGATGGGCGACGGCTTTCTCCTGCACGCCGATCTGGCCGACCCGGAGCAGGTGGAGGCCATGGTCCAGAAAATCAAGGACATCGCCGGGAAGGTGGACGTCCTGGTGAACAACGCCGGCGTCTCCATCAACGCCCCGATTCACGGGATGAACCTCGACCAGTTCGACGCCCAGCGGTCCCTGATGCGGGGGATCTGGTACTTCACCAAGCGGGTGATCCGCCTGTTCATGCTCCGGAGCGGGAGCGGCCGCATCATCAACATCTCCAGCGTCGTCGGGTCCACGGGGAACGCCGGCCAGATCGCCTACTGCATGGAAAAGGCCGCCATGGACGCGTTCACGCGCTCCCTGGCGAAGGAGTGCTCCGGGAGAAACATCCTGGTCAACTCCGTGGCCCCCGGGTTCATTGAGACGGACATGACCGCGGGCCTCCCGGAGGAGGTCCGGACGAAGATCCTGGCGGACATCCCCCTGGAGCGGATGGGCCGTCCCGAGGAGGTCGCCGAGGTCATCTCGTTCCTGTCCCGCAGGGGCTCCTATGTGACCGGCTCGGTGATTCACGTCAACGGGGGGCTCTATGGCGGCTGATGCGCTTCTCCGGGCCCGGGTGCTGGAGGCCGTGCCGCAGCGCCCGCCGTTCCGCTTCATCGACAACATCCACGAGCTGGACGAGAACCGGATCGTGGGCTCGTACCGCTTCCGGGCGGACGAATTCTTCTATTCCGGGCATTTCCCGGGCAGGCCGGTCACGCCCGGCGTGATCCTCGTGGAGGCCATGGCCCAGGTGGGAGTGGTTGCCCTGGGGCTTTCCCTGGCGATGAAGGACGGCCGGGAGGGTGCCGGGTCCCTGACGACCCTCTTCACCCTGGTGGAGGGGGTGGAGTTCAAGGGAGTGGTGCGGCCCGGGGAGCGGGTCGTGACGGTGGGGGAGAAGATCTACTTCCGCAGGGGGACCCTGAAGTCCAGGGTCGCCATGACGCGGGAGAACGGGGAGGAAGTCTGCTCCGGCGTGCTGGCCGGAATGGGGGTGGTGCTTCATGAAGCGTAGGGTGGTTGTCACGGGGATCGGGGTGGCCGCGCCCAACGGCCACGGGCTCCCCGCCTTTGAGAAGGCCCTCCGGGAGGGCATATCCGGCATCCGGTTCATCCCGGAGCTGAAGGAGCTGAACTTCGCTTGCCAGGTCGGCGGGGTTCCGCAGGATTTCGACCGCATCCGGAAGAGTTATTTCGATTTCGAGAAGCTGATGTCCATGAACGACAACATCGGCTACGCCTCGGTGACGGCCGTGGACGCATGGCGGGACGCCGGCTTCGAGCTGCCCGAGTCGGGGGACGACCGGGTGGACTGGGACACCGGGGCGATCGTGGGCTGCGGGATCGGCGGCATGGACACCATCGCCCGGAGCGTGGTTCCCATGGTCAACGAGGGAAAGGTGCGGCGCCTGGGAAGCCGGATCGTGGAGCAGGTGATGAACAGCGGGACCAGCGCGCGGATCGCGGGCCTGCTGGCCCTGGGGAACCAGGTGACCTCCAACTCGTCGGCCTGCAGCACGGGAAACGAGGCGATCATCGAGGCCGTCCAGCGGATCCGGTCCGGTCTGGCAAAGCGGATGCTGGCGGGGGGATCCGAAGGGGCGTCGCCTTACATCTGGGCGGGCTTCGACGCCATGCGGGTCATCTGCCGGAAGTTCAACGAGACACCCGAGGCGGCGTCCCGGCCCATGAGCGAGTCCGCGGCGGGCTTCGTTCCCGGCTCCGGGGGCGCGATCCTGGTCCTGGAGGACCTGGACACGGCCCGGGAGCGGGGGGCGCGGATCTATGCGGAGATCTTAGGCGGCGTGGTCAACTGCGGGGGGCAGCGCATGGGGGGCAGCATGACCGCCCCCAATCCCGAGGGCGTCCGGAACTGCATCCGGATGGCCGTCCGGGACGCGGGCATCGATCCTGCGGAGATCGACGCGGTCAACGGCCACCTGACGGCCACCTACGCGGACCCCGTGGAGGTGGCCAACTGGTCCGAGGCGCTCGGCCGGGGCCCGGGGGATTTCCCCTGGATCCAATCCACCAAGTCCATGATCGGCCACTGCCTCGGGGCGGCGGGGGCCATCGAGTGCGCCGCCGTGGCGCTTCAGCTCAAGAGGGGATTTCTGCACCCGTCCCTGAACTGCGAGGACGTCCATCCCGGCATCGAGGCCTACGGGCACCGGATACCCCGGGAGTGCGTCGAGGACATGGATCTCAGGACCTTCGCCAAGGCCGGGTTTGGCTTCGGCGATGTGAACAGCTGTTTGATATTCAGAAAATGGGAGGAAAACGGAAGTCATGAGTGAACAGGAAATTTTCGCAAAAATGATTGAGATTTTAAGGCCATATGTGAAGGACACATCGCTCCTCGACGGGGCGACCGCGGCCACGCATATTCTGGACGACCTGAAGGTCAACTCGGCCCGGCTCGTGGACGTCATCATCGGCTGCGAGGATGCCTTCGGGATCACCATCGAGGACGACGAGGCCGACGGCATCCGGACGATCGGCGACGCGGTAACGCTCATCCTGCGGAAGAAGGAATGAGCGGCGGCGATGCCTGCGGGGCGTGCCTGAGAAGGCAGGAGGCCCGGGGGCGCCTGGCGTCCCTCGTCATCGGCCCTCTGTTCTTCCTGGCCATGCGCCTCCTCGGCTACCGGGTCCGGGAGCTCCCGGAGATCCGCCGCCGGTGGGCCGCGCTTCGGGGGGAGCACCCGGGGCCCTGGATTGTCTGTGCCAACCACCTGACCCTGATCGATTCGCTGGTCGTGTCGTACGCCCTTTTCTCCCTGACGGATCATGTCCGCCGGTACCGGGCGGTTCCCTGGAACCTGCCGGAGGAGAAAAACTTCGGCGAGTCGCGCCTCCTTGCCGCAATCTGCTACCTTGCCAAGTGCATCCCCGTGCAGCGCGGCGGGGACCGGGACGGTGTGCGGGCCGTGATGGAGAAGTGTCTCCGTCTCCTCAGGGGGGGACGGACGATCCTGATCTTCCCGGAAGGCGGGAGGTCCCGGAGCGGGCGGGTGGACCCGGCGCAGGTCTCCTACGGCGTCGGCAGGCTTCTCAGCGAGTCGCCGGACGCCCGTGTCCTCTGCCTCTACGTGAGGGGCGACGGACAGGAGTCCTGGAGCGATTATCCCCGCTTCGGGGAGCGCTTCACGGTGCGCATGGAAGTCCTGATTCCCCGGGCGGAGGGGGAAGGGCTCCGCCGCCAGCGGGCCTATGCCCGGCAGATCATAGAAACCCTCGCCGGGATGGAGGAGGAGACCCTTGGCCTTTGTGGGGAACGATGTCGTCGACCGGGGGGACCCGGCGAACCTGGGAAAGAGCCGGGACGCGCGGTTCCTGGACAAGGTCTTCCATCGGGAGGAGCAGGAGTTCATTCGTTCGTCCGCTGATCCCGACGGCGCCCTGTGGGTGCTCTGGGCGGTCAAGGAGGCCGCCTGGAAGGCCGCCGTGAAGGCGGCCCCGGAGAATGAGCGGGGCTGGAAAGGGATCCGGATCCGTCTGGGCCGGGAAGGCCCGGAGCCTCCCGGAGGGATGCAGGATTGCCGGATGCTTCCGGGAGGGGACGGATCGCACGGCCCTCCCTGGGAGGCCGCACGGACCGGCGTTGCAGAGACCTTCGCGGGACCGGTGTCTTTTGACGTCCGGCAGCGGGGCGACTGCATTCACGCCATCGGCATTCTCGGGCCGTACGATCCGTCCGAATGGATCGCCTGGCAGGCCGGCCTCATGTGCGCCCGGGGCGGTCTCCTTCGCGATTTGAACACGCTTCTGGACCTGGAGGACGGCGAGGCGGTCATCCGTCGGGAACAGGGTCCGCGGGGTCTCCTGCCGCCCCGGCTGTTCATCCGGGGCGAGCCTTCGGGCATCGACATCAGCCTGAGCCACGACGGGCGGTTTGCGGCCTGGGCGTTCCGGATGCCGCCGGTCATCCTTCGCTGCGGATGTGCCGGTGACCGAGCGGGCTTTCGTGATCCGGTGGACAACGGAAATGTCCGCCGCCGGCCGTTCCGCCCCATGATGACCACTTCCACGCCGCCACCGGTCGTGCTATAGAGGCGCCGGAGGTTCAGCCATGGTCATCTGGAGTATGTTTTCCCGCATCGCTCTCGCACTGGCGTTGCTGGTGCTTGTTGCGTCCCTGATCATCTCGTCCACTTCCGTACGCTTCGTCCTGGCCGTGGCGATGGCGGCTGCGGCGGTCCTGCCCGTGGTCTGCGGGCCTATGCGCTACCGGCTTGTCGGGATCGTGGCCCTCGCGGCCGGAATCGGCCTGGCCTGGTCCCTGTACCCGGCGTTCAAGGGAGATCCCTCCTATGTGAAGGGCAAGGTCGTCCAGGCGGCGGCGTTCGGCATGGAGGTGGCGCGGGCGGCGGACAAGGTGGCCGTGGACTACAACCGCACCCCCTTGAGCCTGCGCGAACTGGGGCTGGATCTGCCCAAGGGCGCCGTGGCGGATGTGAGCTTCCCGAAAGACGGAACCATCCTGCTTGTCCTCGATGTTCCCACGCTGTCCGGCTCCGTCCTGCAGTACACTCCCACGGGAATGCCCGGCTCCAGGCAGTGGCGGTGCTCCGGTCCGTCCGTTCCCCCGGAGTTCCTCCCGCCCCAGTGCCGGGGGAGCGTGAGTCAAAAACCCTGAGCGGCCGTCCCGGGCGTCCCCGCCGCCATCCCCTTTTCGCCCAAAAGGGGCGCAACGATTCCTCCGTCCTTCCTCTGAAGATCTCTTCCGGGAAAGACCGGCATGTCTGTCCTTATGGAAGCAATAGTCCATATGCTGACACAATTGGCCGGTCCGGAATGACCCGAATCGGAAACATCCAAGCATAATCAGTCTGTTATCAATTGGTGGGAGCATGGCCGCCATTGGCACCAATCCTGCACCGTTTCCATCCGTATTGCCGTTGACAGTCAGATTTCCCGCATCAATTCGAATTCGGAAGGGGATGAGCGCCATGATGAGCGGGGCCGATTACGTAAAATCTCTTGAGGCAATGAACTCGACGGTGTTCATCTATGGCAAGCGTGTCGAGCGCTTCTGGGAGCATCCGGTCCTCAAGCCCGCCTTTCATTGCCTCCGTGAGACCTTCGATCTGGCCTCCGACCCGACCAGGGATCCGGGACTCCATTCCCTGCTGGTAACGGAAAGCCGCCTCACGGGCGGTCCGATCAGCCGGTTCCTCCAGATTGTCGAATCCCGGGAGGATCTGCTGGCTCGGATGAAGATGCAGCGCGCCCTGATGCGCCACACGGGAGGCTGCTTCGGCGGGCGCTGCGTCTCGGGCGCGGTGATCAACGCCCTCTGGTCCGTCACCTGGGACGTGGACCGCGAATCCGGAGGAAAGACGCAATACCACGACCGTTTCCGGGCCTTCATGAAGGAGGCCCAGGAGAAGGACCTGGTGGTCATGGGGAACATCACCGACGCCAAGGGCGACCGTTCCCTGCCTCCCCACCGCCAGGCCGATCCGGATCTGTACGTGCGGATTGTCGAACGATACGCCGACGGGATCGTCGTCAACGGTGCCAAGCTCCAGCAGTCCGGCGCCCCGCTGGCCCATGAGCGCCTCGTGGTGCCGACCACGGCCCTGGGACCCAACGACGAGGCCTACGCCGTGGCCTTCGCCGTTCCCGGCGACGCCAAGGGGGTCATTCACGTCAACGACTCGGCCTGCGCCAATGCCAAGTTCATGGCCATGCGGCCCGAGGACATCGGCAACGCCACGTTCGGCATGCACCAGAGCGCCCACGTCCTGTTCGA
>CAZODI010000037.1:0-6562 GCA_964578535.1 uncultured Syntrophaceae bacterium | reverse complement strand
ACCCTCTACGGGCTCGTGGCCGGGTCTGCGGCCCTGGCGACGGAACTGCCCTCGGGGGTTTTCCTGCCGGAGACCTTTTCCGTCAATGCCGCCAAGCTTTATATGAATGAGGCGATCCTGAAGGCCGGCCAGCGGCTGGCCGAGATCGGAGGCGGGATCCTGGTTACCCGGCCCTCCTCGGTGGACCTGGAGATCCCAGGAGTCGGGGAGCTCCTGGCAAAGTATCACCAGGGGCGTGCGGGTGTCGCCGTGGAGGACCGCCTGAAAATGGCCCGCCTCTGCGAGTCCCTTTCGGGACTGGCCGCCCTGACGCCGATCCTGTCCGTCATTGCGGCGGGCCCGCCGGCGACGCAGAAGCTCAATTTCCGGCTCCTGACGGACTTCGCCCGGGACCGGAAAGCCGCGGAGCGCCTGGCCGGGATCGAAGGGAAAAAGAAGGGATGAGGAAGGTCCGGCGGGGATAAACATCCCCTATTCCGTCAACCGTCATCAGGCCCCCGGAGCGATCCGGGCCGGAAAGCCCGGGGGACCGTTGAGAAAGGAAGACTGCTCATGGAGTTCAAGCTCACGAAGGAACAGGAACTGATCCAGCGGGCCGCCCGGGAATACGCCGAAAAGACGGTGGCGCCCCAGGTGGAGACCGTCCTGGAGACCGGCAAGGTGCCCGATTCGATCTTGCGGGATCTCAAGGAACTCGACTTTTTCGCCATCCCCGTTCCCGATGAATACGGCGGAGCCGGTGCGGGCTATTCCAGCTACACCCTGGTCCTGGAGCAGCTCGCCCGAGTGCTGCCGGCCCTGTCGGTCATCATCTCGGTGAACAACGTCGCCTTGGCGGCCATTCAGAACTTCGGAACGGAGGAGCAGAAGAAACGATACCTTCCCCAGGGTGGACGGGGAGACGGCATCCTGTCCTTTGCCTTCACGGAGCCGGGGACCGGCTCCGATCCCAAGCAGCTCACGACCACGGCGGAGCGGAAGGGCGACACCTTCGTGCTCAACGGAACGAAGCGCTTCATCACCAACGCCGGCTTCCCCGGACCCATCGTCGTCGTCGCGAAGGAGAGCGACACCGGGGCCGTCAGCGGCTTCCTCTTCGACAAGTTCACCGAGGGGTACACCGTCTCGGAGCCCTGGAAGAAAATGGGCGCTCCGGGAGGCCCCCTGTACGACGTGTACCTGAAGGACGTCGTCGTACCCGCGGAGAACATGCTCGGCGGGCCCAACATGGGGTTCTGGGTCCTGAAGGTGGCCCTGGCGCTGGGCAAGATCGGCATCAGCTCCATCTTCCTGGGGTGCATGCTGGCGGCCTACGAGGAGGCCCTCAAGTACGCCACCCAGAAGACCCACCGGGGCCAGCCCATCGTCAAGTTCCAGTCCATCCAGACGGCCATCTCCGACATGGCCATGAAGTACGAGGCGTCTCGCTGGATGACCTACCGGATCGGCTGGCTGGCGGATCAGGCGAAGGACAAGGGGGACATCCTGAAGGATTCGGCCATGACGAAAATCTTCGTCACCGAGGAAGCGGTGGACGTGGCCCGGATCGCCATGAATGTCCATGGCTCCTACGGGCTGATGCAGGATTATAAGATGTCACAGATCTGGAAAGATGTTATCTTCGGACCCCAGGTGGAAGGCGTGTCCCCCCTCCTGAAGGTTCTCGTGGCGGGGGAGATCCTCCGGGGTTGAACCGCGTAGCCATGTCCCGTCCGGTTCATTGGAAGGAATCGGACGCGGCCAGATACGGAAAGCAGGCTTCGCCGGGATCCGGGAGCAGGGCGCGCCGGCCGTAAACCCCGAGGGGGCGGCCATCCGCCGGACGCGGACGGATTTTGGACGAAGCCGTGAACGATTGCGGTTTCCTGCGACGCGGGTCCCCCTTCCTCCCACACTCGGGAGATGGGGGACCCATCCCAAACCAATCACTCGACGGAAAGGCATGGACAAATTCGACGTCATCATCGTCGGCGCGGGGCTGGCTGGCCTTGCGGCCGCCTATACCCTGGTCCGGGAGGGCGCCGAGGTGCTCGTCCTGGAGCGGGGGGACTACGCCGGGGCGAAGAACCTGACCGGCGGGCGCCTCTACCTGAATCCGGTGCGGTCCCTGTTGCCGGAACTGCTGGAAAAGGCCCCCCTGGAGAGGGGGATCGTCCGGGAGGAAATCTGCCTTCTCGGAAAGACCGGATCCTTCACCGGGAGCTATGACGCCCGGTCCGGCCCGGCGGGGCCGCCGCAGAGCGCGAGCGTCCTCCGGGCCCGCTTCGACCGCTGGCTGGCGAAGGAAGTGGAACAGCAGGGTGTCCCGGTGGTCACGAAGAGCGCCGTGGAGGACCTGATCCTCGAAAACGGCCGGGTGAAGGGCATCGTCGTGACGGGCGAGGAGATCGGCGCCGACGTGGTCCTGGCCTGCGACGGCGTCCTGTCCCTGACGGCGGAGAAGGCGGGCCTCCGAAGCCCCGGGCATCCGGAGCATTATGCCGTCGGCATCAAGGAGATCATCGAGCTCGACGAGGGCGTCATCGACGACCGGTTCAACGTCTCCCCCGGCGAGGGGGCGGCGCGGCTTTTCCTCGGGGAGGCTACGCAGGGACGCTTCGGAGGAGGGTTCCTCTATACGAACCGGACAAGCCTCAGCATCGGGATCGTCCTGGGCATCGACGTGCTGGGAGGCGCCTCCGGCGAGCCCACGGCACCGGAGATCTTCGATGCCTTCAAGAACCGGCCGGAAATCCAGTCCCTCCTCCGCGGCGGCCAGACCGTGGAGTACGGCGCCCACGTCATCCCGGAGGGCGGGATGGCCGGTGTCGGGAAGCTGTTCGGGGACGGCATCCTGGTGGCGGGAGACGCCGCGGGATTCGCCCTCAATACGGGGCTCATCGTTCGGGGGATGGACTACGCCCTGGCCTCTGGCTACTGGGCTGCCCGCGCCGTCCTGGAGGCGAAGGGGCGGAACGATTTCAGCGCCGCTTCCCTGGCCTGCTACGAGGCGTTCCTCCGGGACAGCTTTGTCCTCAAGGATTTCGAGACGGCCCGCCACGCCCCGGAGGCCCTCCGGAATCCGCGCTTCTACGGCCGCTACCCGGATCTCGCCATGGGCATCCTGAAAGACCTGTTTGCCGTTCCCGAAGGCCCCAAGGACAAGCTCTTCTCCACCGTCCGGCGGCATCTGCCCCTGCGGGAGATTCTGGCGGTCCTCCGGGACATGAAAGGCATGGTGAAGATATGAGCGGCGCCCAGGGGCTCAAGGAAAAACTGGGAAAAGACGTCTTCAAACCGGGGGCGGACAGGCACATCGCCATCCGGCCGGGCCGGGAAAAAGATCCGAGGCTGCTGCGGGCCGTGGCGCTCTGTCCCTCGGGGCTCTATGCCCGGGGGGACGACGGAGTGGTGACCCTCACCCTGGAGGGATGCCTCGAGTGCGGAACCTGCCGGATCGCCTGCGGTCCGGAGGTCCTGGAGTGGTCTTATCCCCCCGGCGGGGCGGGCATCCAGTTCCGTTTCGGGTAGGGCGGGACACAGTCATTCCCCTCCGGCGGGGCCGCCGGAGGAGGTCCTCTCTCAACCATCGCCGCGGTTCCCCGCGGTCGATCCTTTCACAAAGCGAGTTGCCATGAATATTCTCATTGCCATGAAGCAGGTGCCCGACCTGCAGCAGGTCCGCATTCGGGACCGCAGGCCCATTCTCGACGATGTGCCCCTCCTGATGGGCGACATCGACCGCAGCGCCCTCGCGGCGGCCGTCGCCCTGCAGGAAGCCGCGGCAGGGAAGAAGATTGTTCTTTCCGCCGGGGACGGAAATCTGGAAGACACCGTCAAGGAAGCCCTTGCGGCGGGAGCCGACGAGGCGGTCCTGGTGATCGACGACCGCCTCCGGGATGCCGAGAGCGCGTTTTCGGCGTGTGCCCTGGCCGAGGCGATCCGGCGCACCGAAGATGTCGGCCTGGTCCTCTTCGGCGAGGGGAGTGCCGACAACTATTCCGGCCAGGTCATGTCCCGCGTCGCCGGGCTTCTGGGCTGGCCCCAGGCGGGGTATGTGAGGGAGATTCGCCTGGAGGACGGGAAGGCCGTCCTGACGCGCTCCCTGGAGGACCGCGAGGAGATCCTGGAGGTGGACCTGCCGGCGGTGGTGAGTGTCGTGTCCGAGATTGCCCAGCCCCAGACGCCCTCCGTGACGGCGATCCTCAAGGCCGGCCGGAAGCCGAAGACGGTCTTTCGCCTTGCCGACCTGGGTCTGGACGGACCGCAGCCGAAGGCCGTGGAGACCCTGGACCAGCTGGCGCCCCAGAGCGAGCGGAAAAAAGTGGTCCTGAAGTCCGTGGAGGAGCTGATAAGCGTCCTCCGTTCAAAGGAGAAACCGTGAAAAACATTCTCGTATACAGCGACCGGCCGTCGACGGCGGCGGAACTGGTCTCGGCGGGACTGCTCATATCCGCCGCAACGGGGGGAACGCTCCGGGCCGTGTCCGTGAACGATGCGGATCTTTCCGCCTTCCTGGCAGCCCGGGGGATCGACGTTCTGGAGATCCGTGCGGAGGGAGATCCGTTGGCCGATGCGATGCAGATGGCCGCGGCCTTGAAGGATGCGGCGGAACAGAGCGGTGCGGGGATCATCCTCCTGTCCTCCGGCCGCCGGGGGAAGGAGATCGCCGGCCGCCTGGCCCAGGAGATCGGGGCGGGCTGCCTGACCGACGTGGGCCGGCTGGACGTCGCCGCCGGCCGGATCACCGGCGTGCGGTACGCCCTGGGCGGGGCCACGGAGGTCTTTCAGTCGGTGGCGACGGAACGGCAGGTCCTGGCCCTCCGGCCGGGCGTCTTTCCGATGGCGCCCGAGGGAACTCCCGGAACCGTTCAATCCCTGGATGTGCAGCTTCCTGCGCCGCGGATCCGGCTGCGGGGGGTGAACGCAAAAGCGGGTGACGGTGCCGACATTGAGAAGGCCGAGGTCCTCGTCATTGTCGGGCAGGGCCTGGCGGACCGGGAGGATCTGATCCTGGCGGAGCGGATCGCCCGGGCCCTCGGCGGAGAGGTGGCCTGCACGAAGCCCGTCGCGACGGACCGCCGCTGGCTCCCGGAAGACCGGATCGTAGGCCTCTCGGGCAAGGCATGCCGTCCTTCCCTGGCTCTTCTCCTGGGCGTGTCCGGACAGGTCCAGTTCACCGTCGGGATCCGCGATGCCGGGACAATCGCCTCGATCAACCGCGACGACCAGGCACCCGTGACATCCCTGTCCGATTATTTCCTGCCGGCGGACCTCAAGACGGTCCTGCCGGAGCTGGCCGCGAAGTTTTCGCCTCCCTGAGGCGGCGGGAAGACAAGAAAGGGAGGGAACGAATCCAGGCTCGAATGTCGCTTTCCATGCCGGCGGCTCAGGGGGGCCCCGGTTGAAACCACCGCAACGCGGAAAAGGAGGGGAAACCATGAGAGAGAAAGCGGTCATTACAGCGGCCATCACCGGGAGCATCCACACTCCCACCATGTCGGAATACCTGCCCGTGACACCGAAGCAGATCGCCGACGATGCCGTCCGGGCGTACGAGGCGGGAGCGGCGGTCGTGCACGTTCATGCCCGGAATCCGGAAAACGGGATGCCGGTGGCGGACGTGAACCTCATGAAGGAGATCATCACCGGCATCAAGAGCCGTTGCCCCGTCGTGGTCTGTATCACGACCGGCGGCGGCCTGGGAATGACAGTAGAGCAGCGGGTGGCGCCGGTGGCCCTCTACAAGCCTGAGCTGGCCTCGTTCAACGCCGGGTCCGTCAACTTCGCCCTCTTCCCCGCCGTCGGCCGGTTCAAGGAATGGAAGTACGAATGGGAGACAAAGTACCTCGCGATGTCGGAGGACTTCATCTTCCCCAACACCTTCAAGACCATGCGGCAATACTGCAGCCACTTCGCCGAGAACGGCACCAAGCCGGAGTTCGAGATCTACGACTCCGGGATGGTCGACAACGTGGCCTGGCTGATCCAGGCGGGGTATGTGAAGAAACCCGTCTACGTCCAGTTCGTCCTGGGCATCCTGGGCGGCCTGTCGCCGAGCCCGGAGAATCTGATGTTTCTCGTGGAGCACGCCAAGCGGCGACTCCAGGAGTTTGAGTTTTCCGTCTGCGTTGCCGGCCGGGCCCAGTTCCCCATCTGCACCCAGTCGCTCCTGCTGGGCGGCAACTGCCGGGTGGGGCTGGAGGACAACCTCTGGCTGGAGAAGGGACGCATGGCGAAAAGCAGCGGCGAGCAGGTGGCGAAGCTGGTGCGCATCGCCAGCGAGCTTGGAGTCGAAGCGGCCACTCCGGATGAGGCCAGAAAGATTCTGGGGCTGAAAGGAATCGACAAGGTCAGCTACTGACAACGGCTGCCGAAGACGGTGTCGCTTTCAACCATTCTCTCTTTTGACAGAGAATAATCAGGCGCGGATGGGAGGCCGGCATGCGGGAGCAGGGCTTCCCTCGCGCTCAGAAGCGTTTTTTCGACCCTGCATCGTCTCGCTCCGCTGCAAAGTCATAACTCGCACCGGACGGCGCTCAGACAGATGACTTTGCGGGCGCTGCGCTGCGACGGCAGGGTG
>CAZODI010000036.1:4101-33848 GCA_964578535.1 uncultured Syntrophaceae bacterium | reverse complement strand
GGGCAGGTGGGGCGCCTTCGCTACATTTATTCGCGGCGCCTCTCCCTGGGTAAGATCCGGCGGGAGGAGAACATCCTCTGGTCCTTCGCACCCCACGACATCTCCGTCATCCTCAGTCTTGTGGGAGAAGATCCCTCCTATGTCGATTCCGTGGGCAGCAACTTCCTCCACGCCCGGATCGCCGATGTGACCATGACGAACCTGAAGTTCCCCTCCGGCATCGGCGCCCATATCTTCGTGAGCTGGCTGAATCCTTTCAAGGAGCAGCGCCTCGTCGTGGTGGGCGACCAGGGAATGCTGGTCTTCGACGACACCCAGCCCGTGGAGGCGAAACTGGTTCATTATGCCCACAGCATCCGCTGGAAGGACAATGTTCCCGTTCCCGAGAAAGGCGAAGGGAACCCTGTCGATCTGAAGGACGTCTGGGAAGAGCCGCTCCGGGCCGAGTGCCGGGCCTTTCTGGAGGCGGTCCGGACGGGAGGAAAGCCCGTCACGGATGGTGAGGAAGGATTGAGGGTGCTCAGGATCCTGGAAATGAGCCAGCGCTCTCTGGAGGCAAAGGAAACAGGGACCGTCGACCGGGTTGCCGAAGAAGCGGAGGAGAAGCCGTATTTCGTTCATGAAACGGCGATTGCGGAGCCCGGTGCCGTCATTGGCAAGGGGACGAAGATCTGGCACTTCTCAAAAATTCAAGCCGGTGCGTCGATCGGCGAAGGCTGCAACATCGGCCAGAACGTTGTTGTCGGGCCGGGTGCTGTCGTCGGCAACCGCTGCAAGATCCAGAACAACATCAGCGTCTACACGGGGGTGACGCTGGAGGACGGGGTCTTCTGCGGCCCTTCCATGGTCTTCACGAATGTCTACAACCCCCGGGCGGAGATTTCCAAGATGGATGAGGCGAGGCCGACTCTCCTGAAGCGGGGCGCCACCATCGGGGCCAATGCCACCATCGTCTGCGGCCACACGGTCGGAAGGTATGCCTTCGTCGGTGCCGGTGCGGTGGTTACGAAGGACATCCCGGATTACGCCCTTGTGGTTGGGAATCCCGCCCGGCAGATTGGCTGGGCCTGCGAGTGCGGGGAGCGGCTGCCGGAAAAGCTGGCCTGCACCTGCGGGCGGCGGTTCAAAAGGGAAGGCGAAGGGATTGTTGCCGTGAAACCGGCGGCTGTGCGGTGTGCTCGGGCGAAACAGTGAACGGTCGGAGCGAGAAACATCGTTCTCCGGATGAACGGACCTTGAGCATTTGCCGACGGGGCAGGTAGCGCATGGCCGCGGATGTAATGGAAAACCAGTTGTTGCGCCTCGGAAAGGGGACGCTCATCTACGGTCTCGGAGAGGTGGTCAACCGGTTTCTCGGATTTCTGCTGCTGCCTCTTTTCACGGCGTACCTGACCCCCAAAGACTACGGCATCAGTTCGATCCTGAACTGGATCGCTTTCTTCCTGACGCCGGTGTTCTCCCTGGGAATTGGGGCTGCCATGGCACCGGTCTACTTCGGCGGTTCGGAACCGGAGCACCGGACAGCGGTAGTCTGGACGGCGTTCTTCCTTCTTCTGGGCAGTGGAGCCGTCCTTGCGCTGCTGGCCGTTTTCTTCCCAACGCCCATCAGTTCGCTGGCTTTCAACACGGAGGAATACCGGGATCTTGTTTCTCTGTCCCTCTGGACGACTTTTTTTTCCATTCTCATCGTACCGTTCACCCTCTACTTTCAATTCGAGGAAAAAGCGAAGTGGTACGTGTCGTTCAACATTGTAACGTCCCTCGTATTCATCGTCTTGAGCGTCCTGCTGGTCGTCCTCTGGGGGCGGGGCATCCGGGGATGGGTCGAGGCGGGCCTGGTGGCGCGGATCGCTTCCTTCGCGCTGTTTGCATCGTTTCCTGTCCGGTCCCTGCGGTTTCATTTCCGGTCCGACCTCTGCCGTTCGCTCCTGTCCCTCGGGATCCCTCTGATCCCTTCCTTCGCCTTTCTTTTCGTCCTTCAGCAGGGGAATCGATACATCCTGGAACTGTACCAGGGATTGAATGCAGTGGGCATCTACACGATCGGCTTCAATTTCGGCCTTGTCATGAACATGTTCATTTCCGCGCTGGCGACGGCATGGACTCCTTTTTTCATGAGTTATGTAGACCGACAGTCCGAGGCGCGGGAACTGTTCGGAAGGGTCCTGACGTATTACGTGATCGGTTTCGGGGCACTGGTGGTCCTGTTCTTCATTGCGGCAAGGCCTGTCACGATCCTTCTGACCCAGGAGGCCTTTCATGGCGCCTATCGGGCGATCGGACTGACCGCGGGGGCCTATTTCTTTATCGGTTTCTTCAACCTGCTCCTGCCGGCCGTCTATTATTCGAAAGAAGTCCGGTATGTCACACTTGTTCAGGGAGCGGCAGCCGCACTCAGCGTTCCGGTCAACCTGCTCCTGATCCCTTCCATGGGATTGCTGGGCGCAGCTCTCTCCCTCATGATCGGGAACGCAATCATGGCCTTTCTCCTTTACTTATGGAACCTCAGGCGGAGGGGGCAATACTTTTCCCCGGTTTATGAATGGCCTCGAATCGGCAGGGCTTTGATCCTGTACGCAGCCATTTCGGGTTTCCTGATTTTCGACCGTGACTGGAGCTTCCCGGCGGAGTTGCTCACATCGGGAGCGGGACTGGTGCTGCTGTTTCTTTCCCTCTGGACGGCGTTGACGAAAGCGGAGCAACGTCGAGTCGGATCTTTCATCCTTGCAATGAAGAGAAATATTTATGGTCCCTGCTGAAAACAACGAGAGATGGGATGAAGCGGTCTATGCGCGGCCGCCGCTGAAATGGCGGGACGGGATTCCCGTTTTTTCCGAAGAGGATGAATATGTGGAGAACTATGAACGGATCTCCGCCGACCATCTCCAAGCGTATTACAAGACGGGAATGAATCCCTTTATCACCGAGAGCCTCTGGCAGGAGTGCGAGCTGACAACCGTGAATGCAGTCGGTGCGCGCCTCCGGCCGGGGGATCGCATCCTGGACGTCGGAGTCGGGATGGGCCGCCTCTTGGAAAAGTTCCCGGGAATCCAGCGCTACGGCATGGACATCAGCCACGGCTATCTCGATATCGCCAGGGCCAAGGGGATAGAGGTCTGTTATGCCAGGGTCGAGGACATGCCATATCGGGCTGAAACGTTTGACATCGTTGCCTGTACGGATGTCCTCGAGCATGTCTTCGATCTCAACCTGTGCTGCCGGAAAATTCTCTCCGTTCTGAAACCGGGTGGTTTTCTGATCGTCCGTGTCCCCAATCTGGAGGATCTGAGCCGCTACACGGAGCCCGATTTCCCATACCGATACTGTCATCTTCGCATTCTGGACGAGGCATCGCTCCGGCTGCTCTTCGAGCGCATCCTGGGGGGCTGCCGGGTCGAAGAGGCTACGCTGACCGGATTCGTTCCGCGTGCGTTCCGGCTGCTGTACCGGACACCCGCCATCATGATCAATCGCATGGTTTCGGTGATCATGCGCGGGATTGCCGTTTATCCTCCCCTGTACCAGTACCTCATCCGGAGGCTGTATCAGGCGATCGAGGTCAACGTGGTGGTGAGAAAGATCGCCTCCGAAACATACAAACCGACGGATGTGACTTGTTGAGGTGAATTCATGGATATTCGTGGTGCAAGAATCCTGGTAATCGGCGGGGCCGGGCTGATCGGCTCCCACGTGGTGGAGGAACTCCTGAAGGAGGATGTGAAGGAGGTCATCGTCTACGATAACTTCTGCCGGGGAACCCACGAGAACCTGGCGGAGGCCCTGAAAGACCCCCGCTGCCGGGTTTTCGAGATTGGAGGAGACATTCTCCAGACGGACATCCTGAACGCCGCCATGAAGGGTGTGGATGGGGTCGTGCACCTGGCGGCGCTCTGGCTGCTGCAGTGCTATGAATATCCCCGGGCGGCCTTCGATGTGAACATCCGGGGGACCTTCAATGTCCTGGAGGCCTGCGTGGCCAACGGAGTGAAACGGATCGTCTACTCCTCCTCCGCCTCCGTATACGGCGACGCCCTGGAGGAGCCCATGACAGAGGATCACCCCTACAACAACTGGACGTTTTACGGGGCCACGAAGATCGCCGGAGAACACATGTTCAAATCCTTTCACCGGCGTTACGGCCTGGAGGGAGTGGGACTCCGCTACATGAACGTCTACGGGCCCCGCCAGGACTACAAGGGGACCTATATCGCCGTCATGATGAAGATCCTGGACAACATCGACCAGGGGCTTCCGCCGGTGGTCTTCGGAGACGGCAGCCAGGCCTATGATTTCATCTATGTCGGCGACGTGGGAAAGGCGAACGTCTGTGCCTTGAAAAGCGACGTTCCCTTCGGTTTCTACAATGTCGGACGAGGGATCAAGACGTCAATCCGGGAACTGGCGGAACTGCTTCTCCGGATCACGGGTTCCACGCTGCCGATCCGGTACGAACCGGCCGGTCAGACTTTTGTCACGAACCGGGTGGGGGATGCCCTGGCGGCGGAGCGGGACCTCGGGTTCCGATGGACGGTGGACCTGGAGGAAGGATTCCGGCGGCTCATCGAGTGGAGGCGGAATCACATGGAGCAGGTCGAGCAGAGGAGGAGGCTGGCTCGCTGAAAGAGCCGGCATCGAGCATAGAGTCGAGGAGCGACGATGAACAAGATCCCCCTGATCCGGCCTTACATCGACCAGGATATCAAGAACCGGGTGCTCGCCGTTTTGGAGAGCGGCATGCTGACCGAAGGAGAAGTGACCCACGCTTTCGAGGAGGCGGTCCGCTCCTTTATCGGCTGTCGCCGGGCCATAGCTGTGACGTCCTGTACGACGGGCCTGGAGCTTGCTCTCCGTGCCCTGGAGGTGGGACCCGGCGATGAGGTGATCGTGCCGGATTATACCTATCCGGCCACGGCGGATGTCGTGGCCATCGTGGGGGCAACCATCGTCATCGTGGACGTCGACCGGGAGACGATGCTGATCGACTGCGACGCCGTCGAGCGAGCCATAACACCGCGAACCAAAGCGTTGATCCCCGTTTCCCTGTTCGGAAACCCTCTGGATTACGAACGTCTCCTGAAAATTCGCAAAGAACACGGCCTGTCGATTGTGGAAGATGCCGCCTGTTCCCTGGGGGCGGCCTGGCGGGGTGAAAAGGTGGGCACGTTCGCCGACATTACGGTCTTCAGCCTTCATCCCCGGAAGTTCATCACGACCGGTGAAGGCGGCATCATCACGACCGACAATCAGGCATGGGCCGACTGGATGGAGTCCTACAAGCATTTCGGAATGGGCGTTCAGGATTCCCGATTGACCACTTCCTTCGAGCGTATCGGCACGAACTACAAACTGAGCAATCTGCTGGCCGCCGTGGGATTGGGCCAGATGGTGAAGATCGATGAACTGCTCGACCGACGCCTCGCCCTGGCGCAGCGTTACCGGGATAAGCTGCGTGGCGTCAACGGGATCGAGTTCTCGAGGACGACGGAGGGAGGCACGCATTCCTGCCAGTCCTTCTGTGTTTTCATCCGGGATCGGAACCGTGTCCTGGACGCCCTGCGCGGTATGGGGATCGAGGTCCAGATCGGAACCTATTCGCTTCATATGCATCCCGCCTTTCAATCTTCGGAATACTGCCGGATTCCCGGGACGCTCGAGGGAAGCGCCCATGCCTTCCGGCACTGCCTGACCCTGCCCCTTTACCACGACATGACGGAAGACGAGCAGGACCGCGTCGTGAGCGAACTGATCCGGGCTCTCGGGTAATTGAAGCATGTGCGGCATTGCAGGCATATTTGATCTTGCGGGCCGGCCGGTCTCTCCGGAGGACGTGAGCCGGATGACGAAAGCCATTGCCCACCGGGGACCCGATGGAGAGGGGCTGTACGTCGACCGTTTCATCGGCCTGGGCCACCGGCGGCTGGCCATCATCGATCTTTCCCCGGCGGCTCATCAGCCGATGGTCACCTCTGACGGGCGCTTTGCCATCTCCTACAATGGTGAAATATACAATTTCCGGGAACTGCGGGGGGAACTCGAGGCGCTCGGACATGCCTTTCATTCGCGCTCGGATACGGAGGTTCTGCTTCATGCCTTCATGGAATGGGGAGAACGATGCCTCGACCGCCTGAACGGCATGTTCGCCTTTGCCCTCTGGGACCGGGCAGGACAGGAATTGTTTCTCGCCCGGGACCGCTATGGAATCAAGCCGCTGTACTGGACGATCGCCGGCTCCACCCTCCTGTTCGCATCGGAACAGAAGGCGATCCTGACCCATCCTGCCGTGGCCCGCGAGATCGATCTCGAGGCCCTGCTGGAATACTTCACGTTCCAGAACATTTTTACGGACCGCACACTCCTCAAGGGAATCCGCCTCTTTCCTGCGGGGCATTGCGCCCGCATCTCCCAGGGAGACGGAACATCAGGACTTCCGATGCGGCAATACTGGGATTTCGACTTCCAGGAACCGGATCATCCCGCCCGGGAGGAAGAATATGTCGAGGAGCTGGATCGCCTGTTCCGGCAGGCGGTGAGACGCCAGCTTGTCAGCGACGTGGACGTCGGGGCCTACTTGAGCGGCGGAATGGACTCGGGGTCCATTACAGCAATTGCCGCGTCCGAGATTCCATATATCAAGACGTTCACCTGCGGCTTCGACCTCCACTCCGCCTCGGGTCTGGAGATGGGATTCGACGAGCGGGAAAAGGCGGAATACATGTCGTACCTGTTCCGGACCGAGCATTACGAAATGGTCCTGAAGGCCGGCGACATGGAGCGGATCCTGCCGAAGTTTGCCTGGCACCTGGAAGAGCCGCGGGTCGGACAGAGCTACCCGAATTATTACGTGGCCCAGCTGGCGGGCAAGTTCGTCAAGGTGGTCCTCACGGGTGCCGGAGGGGACGAGCTCTTCGGCGGTTACCCCTGGCGCTACTATCGGGCCGTGACCAACGACGACTTCGAGCAGTATGTCGACAAGTACTATGCCTACTGGCAGCGCCTGATCCCGAACAAGGTCATCCAGGCGGTCTTCCGGCCTGTCTGGGATCAGGTGAAGCACGTCTGGACCCGCGACATCTTCCGGGATGTCTTCAAGAAGCACGAGCACCGGCTGCGACAGCCGGAGGACTATGTCAATCACTCCCTCTACTTCGAGGCCAAGACCTTCCTCCACGGCCTGCTGGTGGTGGAGGACAAGCTCAGCATGGCCCACAGCCTGGAGACACGGGTCCCCTTCCTGGACAACGACCTGGTGGACTTTGCCTGCCGTGTGCCCGTCGGGATGAAACTGGGGAATCTGGGCGATGTCGTCCGGCTCAATGAGAACGAGCCGGGGTCGAAAACACAGAAGTACTTCGAGAAAACGCGGGACGGAAAGCTGATCCTGCGGAAGGTCATGGAACGCTATGTCCCGGAGGCGATCACGGGCGCCGTGAAGCAGGGCTTTTCGGCGCCTGATGCGTCGTGGTTCAAGGGGGACAGCCTGGATTATGTCCGAAGGGTTCTTTTTTCCGGAAAGGCAGGCATTTATGACTACCTGGAACGTGACGCCGTCCGTGCGCTGGTACAGGACCACCTGGACGGCCGCATCAATAGAAGGCTCCTGGTCTGGTCGCTCCTGAACGTGGAGTGGTGGATACAAAAAACACTGGCTGGATAGGAGCGGAGGTAAACATGTCGGCATTGATTCGCTTGGGGCTGGCTTCCGGTAAAGCGGAAAAGGATTATACGCCGGACCAGGAGCAGACCAGGAAGGCCTTTTCCTTTAAGTGGTCTCTCCAGGATACTTATGAATCGGAGGCTTTCCAGGAGGCGAGCCGCCAGTGGCTCCTCGAACGATACTGCCGGGGAGACGCCGGAGAGGCGGATCGCTGGCTCGCGGGCGGGCGGAAGATCATTCTCGATGCCGGATGCGGTGTTGGCTACTCTGCACTGCTGCTTTTCGGGGAGCGCCTGAAGGATCACGATTACCTGGGCGTCGACATCTCGGACGCCGTTGATATTGCCCGGGAAAGATTCGCGCAGAAAGGATGCGGCGGGGATTTCCTGCAAATGGATATCCTGGATCTTCCAATCGATGACGGGAGTGTGGACATGATCTTTTCCGAAGGAGTTCTTCATCATACGGACAGCACGGAAAAGTCCCTGAAGTTCCTCGCCCGCAAGCTGAAAAAGGGCGGCCGGTTCCTGTTCTACGTCTATGCGAAGAAGTCCGTGATCCGCGAATTTACGGACGATTACATCCGGGAGTACCTTCGTCCTCTGTCCGATGAGGAGGCCTGGAAGGAACTGGAGCCCCTGACCAGGCTGGGCGTTGAGTTGGGGAAGCTACAGATTCAGGTCGAAGTTCCAGAGGACATCCCCTGCCTGGGCATCAAGAAGGGGACCATGGACCTGCAGCGGTTTTTCTATTGGAACATCTGCAAGATGTATTACCGGCCCGAATTCCGTTTCGAGGAAATGAACCATATCAATTTCGACTGGTTTCGCCCTTTGTGCTGCCACAGGCAGACCCCGGAAGAGATCCGGGCCTGGTGCGGAGATGCCGGACTGGATATCGAGCACATGAACATACAGGAGGCGGGAATCACTGTCGTTGCCGTAAAAAACGCATGATTCCCGGACCAGGGCATCCCGGAGGGGCACCCGGTTCGGCCTCCTCTTCCTTCGTTACAGGCAGGGCCTCATGAAGCACACCTTCGAAGATATCCGCAGACACTGGGAATCAGCCGCCACGGCACCCCTCGACCGGGACGGCCTCAGGCCGACGGCCCGTGACCCGTACCTCCAGGAGGTGGTCGAATTCGCCATCGAGGAGCGACTGACCGGGGTGGAAAGCCTGCTGGATGTGGGGTGCGGAGATGGAGTCTCGACCATGCGGTTTTCCCGGAAGGTCGAGCGGTCCCTGGGCATCGACTACATCGAATCCTTTGTGCAGGCATGCCGCGAGAAGGCGCTGACGGAAGGCCGTGCGGGCGTCCGGTTCGAACAGGCCAGCGTCCTGGAATTGGGCTCGATCCGTAAAGAATGCGGACTGTTCGATGCGGCCACCTCCATCCGCTGCCTCATCAACCTTCCCGACTGGGATCTGCAGCGTCGTGCGATCGGAGAGATCGCAGATTGCCTCCGGGCAGGCGGGCTCCTTTTTATCAGCGAGGGCTGGCGGGAGAGTTTCGACTGCCTGAACGCATACCGGAGAAGGGTCCAGCTGGCCGAGATCCCCCTCGCGAATTACAACCTGCTGCTCTCACGGGCCGATTTCGAGAAGGAGATTACGGGTCGCTTTGACATCATGGAATACGTGAATCTGGGCCTCTATGTGTTCCTGTCGAGGATTGTCCAGCCGCTCTTCCAGTATCCCGATCCCCCGTCGCACCGGCACCGCCTGAACGAGGTCGCCGCCGGCATCCTGAACGCGGGAGTCGGGCGTGATGCCTTTGCCGAATGCGACTACTGCGGCATTTACGTCTTGAGGAAGAAATCCTGACATGACCGGGGAACCGGAATCCGGGGAGGGCTGTTGATGAGCGGGTCGGGAGAAGAAATCGTCCGCTACCATTTCGAGGATTTCACAGAAACCGGCTACCGAGACATCATCCGGCTGGCGAGGCGGCGATGGACGTTCATTCCCTACGAGCGGTTCAGGGAGCCGGGAATGGTGTGTCTGTGGAGGCACGACATCGACTTTTCCACACACCGGGCGTTGAGGATGGCCTGCATCGAACGGGATGAAGGTGTCCGGGCGACTTATTTCGTTCACCTTCATAGCGCTTTCTATCATCCCCTCGATCCGGAAAACGCGGACCGGATCCGGCGGATCGTTGCCATGGGCCACGATATCGGCCTCCATTTCGATGTCCGGTTCTACGGTGACCTGTTCTCCAACACGGATCCGGAAGTGCTGGCCGGACGGATTCTGTTTTTTCTGAAACTGGAAAGGGAGCTCCTGGAAAAAACCTTCGAATGCCCCATCCGGTCGTTTTCTCTCCACAACCCGGACTTTAACGCCTTCCGGCAGATCGACGACGACGAGGTGGAGGGCATGGTCAACGCATACAGCCGCCATCTCCGGGATCGCTACGCCTACGTTTCAGACTCCAACGGCTACTGGCGCTTCGCGCGCCTGAGGGATCTCCTCGAGGCCGGGACCGAGCAGCGGCTTCACGTTCTGACCCACCCGGGCTGGTGGACCCCCGAGGCCATGAGCCCCCGAGACCGCATCTCCCGCTGCATCGAAGGCCGCGCCGCAAGCCAGCATCGATATTATGACAGCCTGATCCTCGAGTCGGGCAGGGAAAACATCGGCAAGGCCTGAAGGGATGAGTCGCATTATCGTGTTCGGGGATGAACTGGGTGTGCCGCAACTTCTTCGCCATCTGCCGGCCGGTTCCGTTGTTGCGGTTGTGGCCGCGGAGATCAGGCCGGGATGTCACAACGTGGTGCGGGCCGCGGCCGGTGCTGCGGGTGTCCCGCTCCTGATCCAGCCGCAACGGCTTTCCCCCCTCTTCGGCCGGTTTTCCGATGCCGTGAAGGGTATGAGCCCCGATTTCCTCATCGTTCACAGCTATTCCATGCTCTTGCCGCCGGAGCTCCTCGGTGTTGCCTCAAAAGACGCCGTCAATATCCATGGAGGCCTGCTCCCCCAGTACAGGGGCTGCAACCCGATCCAGTGGGCCATTCTGAACAACGAGACGGAGGCGGGGGTGACCATGCATTTTATGACGGGAGATTTCGATGCAGGCGACATCATCGCCCGCAAGAAGGTTACGATTCTCTTCGAGGACACGTGGCTGGAGGTGCAGAGGCGCATCCTGGCGGCCACGGAAGAACTGCTGGCGGAGGAGATCCCGAAGCTGCTGGCAGGGACCAGCGTGCGGACGCCGCAGGATGAGGCCGCGGCGAAATACTATCGCCGGAGAACCCCCGAGGACGGTCTGATCGACTGGAGCCGCGACGCGCTCCATATCTACAACCTGATCCGGGCGCTGACGACGCCGCATCCGGGCGCTTTCTACCTGGATAAAAATGGGAAGAAGGTTATTCTGAATTCCTACCTGCCCCTGGAGGAAGTCGTGAGGATGAAAGAAATGCTTTCGGAAGGCTGTCATGGGTAGACTCGTCGCCATTCACCAGCCCAACTTTTTCCCCTGGCTCGGGTATTTTGACAAGATTGCCCGCTGCGATACCTTTGTTTTCATGGACGACGTCGCATTCCCGCGCACCGGCAGCGGCAGCTGGGTCAACCGGGTGCGCATTCTCGTCCAGAAGGAGCCGGTGTGGATCACCTGCCCGGTCGTGCGGGATCATGGAACGCCGATGATCCGGGAGGTCCGGATCGACGACCGGCAGCCCTGGAGGAAGAAGCTGCTCAAGACGCTCCAGCACAATTACAGCAAGGCCTCACATTTCGAGGATCATTGGGACTGGTTGCAATCCATGATCGGTTACGAGACGGATTCCCTCTGCGATTTCAACATCAACGCAATCGAAAGCATCTGGAATCGATTGGGCCTGCCCGGTCATTTTATCCGCCAGAGCTCGCTGGGAACGGTCCTCCACTCTACGGAACTCCTGATTGAGATCACCAGAGCGGTGCAGGGTAATACGTACCTGAGCGGCGGAGGTGCCGGCGGTTACCAGGAGGATGGGAGGTTCGAATCGTCAGGTGTCCGTCTCGTATACCAGAATTACACTCATCCCGAATACGTCCAGCAGGGAGTACCCGCATTCATTCCCGGTCTGAGCATCCTCGACGCGCTGTTCCAGGCCGGGGCTGACCGCATCTCGCAAATCCTGAATCCGAAAGGTATCGATGAACATCCATAAGCTCACCATGGCAGAGAAGAGACGGTCGAGGAAGCAGTACATGCGCCTCGATTTCCCTTACGCTTACGGGATCTCGCTTGGCGAATGGAAGTGCAACCGTGTCTGCCGCATGTGCCCGATGTTTTCCCACCCTCCCCGGAAGGAGCGTTACATCACGGATACCGTATTCGAGCGGGCCTGCCGTGAGGTGGGGGAACGCAAAATAAATATTGAGATTTCAGCCTATGGTGAGACGTTCCAGCACCCGGACGCCGACCGCTACCTTGTGACGGTCCGTAAAATGTGCCCGAACGCCGACATCGTGGTTGCCACCAACGGTTCGCTTCTGAACCGGGAGCGATGCGAGCGGATCGTGGACAGCGGGATCGATCACCTGTCCTTTTCCCTCGATGCCGGGTCAGCCGAGAGTTACCGGTGGCTGTGCATGTCGACGGACTACGAGGAGACCTGCCGAAACCTCGAGACGCTCGTCGATGTTCGCGCAAAGCGAAACGCGAAGCATCTCAAGATCACGACGCACATCATCGGCATCAGCCAGTTGGCTCATGAATTCGAGCCATTTGTAAAAAGGTGGTCTCCCCTCGTCGATGCAGCCGCCGTCAGGCCCTTCGGCAACTGGGCGGGCATGGTGGACAGCAACGATGTGACGCCGGCGGAAGCCCAGGAGATCCCGGAAGAACGGTATCCGTGTGCCTGGCTGTGGTATGCGACAAAGATAGAGCCGAACGGCGACGTTTCAAAATGCTTCATTCACGTAACCGGCGACGACGATCCCCTGGGCAACATCATGGAGAAGAGCTTTGAGTCCATCTGGTCCGGGGAAAAGATGGCCCGACTCAGGGATATGCACTGCCGGAACCGCTTCGGTGAAGTTGAATTGTGCGGGAATTGCATTGTCTGGTCACTGTTCCCGAACTTTTGGAAAAGAAGAAGGAATATTCTGGCCAAAAAGAGTGATTATCAATGGAGATAAAGTTGATTGATCTTCATAATAAACGGAATGGGTGTTTATTAAATGTTTAAAACTACTATTTTTTACGAAGGAACATTTCTGGAAACCTTTTTTGAATCCCCATCCGTGAAGCACGCTGAGTGTAACTTTGTGCTCTGGAATGGCAAGTCTTGGATTGATCAGGACAAAAAAGGATTTCCCAAAAGAAAGGATCGTAATTTTGGGAAAGACCTGCGTTCTGCGATAGGTTTCCTATTTAGTAGTACTGATGTAGCATCCGTATTAATTATAAGAAAAGGTCAAGCAATACCTTCAAGTCTACTGGAAGTCTTTTTCAGTATTTTGGGAATGAATAAGAATTATGCTTTTGCTTGCGGTAGTGAAATTATGAATGATTATTCAATAGAATTGATAACCCGAGAGTTTTTTAAAGAATGGGTACAGCAAGCGATACCATTCTTGCCGAACGGGCTTTGTAATGGTGGGATTCGATATCGGGGCAATGAAAATAGAATTTGGATTAGTAATGATATCCGGCGAGAAGAATTTAATAAAAAAGAATTTGCTAAGATTCCAATAGCATATAGCTTGGATTCGACGAGACGATGCAACCTTCGTTGCACGAAATGTCCTTATCACCGCCAAGGTGCAAATGGAAGGATTGGATGGAGAAATAAAGCGTTGGACATGCCGATTGATCTCATACGGAGGATAGCCGATGAGTGTGACAAGCGAACAACAGTGTATATTAGTATATCGGGTGAAACTTTATTGCATCCTGGATTTGAAGATATTTTAAAGGAACTGTACAAAAGGGAACTGCGCTTTTCGTACACATCGAATGCAACTTTGCTTTCCGATTCGGTTTTATTGAAGATGCTTGATCATGGTTTGGAGAGTCTTGTAATAAGTCTGGATGCTGTCACGGAAGAAACATACAAAAAAATTGTTCCACGTACTGACTTTAATAAAACTATATCGAATGTCGAGAATGCAATTAAAAGGATTAATGAATTCGGCCGGCATATTTCTCTTGCCTATGTAAGCATACCCGGAGTCAATGAGAACGAATTTGAAGATTACATTAACCAATGGTTAAATCGTGTAAACTCTATCAGCCAATTGATATGGGCCGATCCTGCTACTGAAACACAGACTACTTGTTTTGATATTGATCTTCCTAAGCGTTTTGCCTGTATCCAGCCATATCAAATGCAAGTTATAAGTCCAGAAGGACTAGTAAGTCCATGTTGCCGAGATTATGATTCAGAAATGGTCATGGGAGACTTAAAAGAAGATAAATTGACAGAAATATGGAATGGAGATAATTTAAGAAAATTTCGTAATTCAATGCTTTATGAAGAAGATTCAACTTCAATGCATCCAACGTGCAGGAAGTGTAATATGTGGTCTACGGGCGGCGGGTATTATGTTATTGACGGTAATCATGCCATATACACGGAAAGACATCATCGCACGTTTACGAACAACACGAATTCAATATATGCAAAGTCACGATCGGAGAAACTTATAGATATTATTCGAAAGGCAGGCTTTTCCATATATTCAGATATATTTAGAAATTCTAATGTCAAGTTACTGAAGAATAAAATACGTAAGGTGTTAAAATGAAAATTGTTTATAAAGATGGTTTATGCCTCGACGAGGATCTGTCGTTAATTAGCAACTATGCTGAGAAGAACTCCATTCATACCGGGTGTGTTGATAAACTAGTTAATAACATTGATGATGATATACTATCAATTAAAGGAGGAGGAGTTGCGTTTTGTAAATCGGTATTGGCTGATTACCTTCATGTCGTTAATAAACGGAACGAAGAATATATATATTCAGACTTAACCTATGCCGGGCATCCAGAAATGACCCTAGAGTATTTTCCGAAAAAACTAGTACGAAAAATAAAATTTCTAAAGAATGCATTCCTGCCAAATGGTAACCTAGACATGGACATAGCAGAGTCTTATTATGTTCATTCTTTTAATGATGAATTGTTGGTATCTTTTGTGAGAAATAATATTGGATCGTTTGGAACACCGATCAGTTTGGCCGTGGAGCCAGCATCGGTATGCAATCTTCGTTGCAGTATGTGCACATGGCAAGTTACAAACGCAGCAAGATACTGGCGTGGTGATCGAATTATGGGTTTCGAACTACTGAAAAAAATTGCATATGAGATTTCGAGGTGGCAGACGAAGCCTGGAGTCGAATTTTGTTGGCGAGGTGAACCGTTACTGAACAAATATTTATTCGAAGCAATCCCATTATTTGCAAAAGCAGGATGTAGCACGAGTGTCTATACCAATGCACAACTACTTGATGATGTAGTGCTTAAAAGAGTGTGTGAATCTGGATTGTCGACCCTGAATATTAGCATTGATGGCTTGGACAAGGAATTGTACGAACGTATACATAAGGGTGGCCAATATGAGGTTGCAATAAAGAACATTGATCGAGCGGTTGAAGTTGTTAAGAAAAATAAATATCCGATGGCAATCGGCCTGAAGATGGTCAGGATGGAAGAGAACAGGCAATACTGGGACGAATTGTTCGACCGCTATAAAGACAAGGTTGAATATGTAATGCTTCAGAATCAGGTCGTATATGAAAATGGCCAATATCGTTGCAAGAATATGTATGGTTATAAAGAAAGAAAATTCTGCATCTTACCATTTACTACAATGCTGATTGCAGCGAATGGTGACGTTTATAATTGTGGTGCGACAAATGGAGAGGACGAAAACGAGACCCTTGGCAATGTTGAATACTTTACCCTTGAAGAAATATGGAATGGAAAAAAAGCTAATGATTTAAGAAGGCAAATGTTGGGATTGGATGTAAAAGAACCTTTTCAATGTGCTCGATGCTCCAGGCAGGTGTGTGCTGCCGGATTCGTTCATCAGAGAAGAAGAGGTTCCTTGCACGAACATACCCTCGAAGGAGCAAGATGGACCAACAGAATAGAAACTCGGTCAAAGAGTGGAAATGTATTGAAATCACTAAAGATGAAGATTAAGCGTATCATTCAATAAAAAAGCATTTAAATCGTGTAATTATTAGCAGTTAATAACATCATTATCGACGCATTGGAATCAAATAAATGAAAATGAATCGCACTGTCGTATATACACCAGATTCACCTTTGAAAAATCCAGGAAAACTTGTTGTACAAATGATCAAAGACTTAAGATCATCATGGTTTTTGGCTTGGTGCCTGATGAGAAGAGATATAACAAGCCAGTATAGACAAACAATACTTGGCTATTTATGGGCATTACTACCGCCACTAATGACCTCGGCAATATTTATATTTCTAAATCAAGCTCAAATTATACAAATTAAAACGACCGACATTCCTTACCCTGTCTTTGTCATTACGGGAACCGTATTTTGGCAATTGTTTGTCGATTCTTTGAATGCGCCCTTGAAAGAGATTTCTACAAATCGTGCAATGCTAACTAAAATCGATTTTCCAAAGGAAGCGTTGATTATATCTGGCATTGGTCAGGTTATGTTCAGTTTCCTAATAAAGCTTGCTTTTCTTTTCTTGATATTGATTGCGTTTAAAATTCCATTGGGATTCATGAATATTCTATTGGTATTACCAATAATTGGACTTGTAGGATTGGGAACCCTGATAGGGATTTTTTTAGTGCCTCTTGGTGTTCTATATAGGGATATACAGCAAGGAATATCTTTAATTATTCAACCACTTATGCTTTTAACGCCTGTGATTTATCCAGCTCCTCCAGTAGGCATATTATCAAAAATTATGGAATATAATCCGATATCGCCGCTCATTTTAACGGCTAGATCGTTAATAGTCGACAAAACTCCAGAGAACATTATGCCGTTTGTCTTAGTATTTGTAATATCATATTTCATGATGGCAATAGGTTGGGTTACATATAGAGTTGCGATTCCAATACTTGTTGAGCGAATGGATGCATAATGAATGAATTACTGATTAATGTAGAATTATTGTCAAAAAAATATTGCCGAAGCTTGAGACGGTCGCTTCTTTATGGAGTTCAAGATCTGTCAAAGGAATTAACGGGCAGAAGTAAGGCTATAGATAGCCTTCGCAAGGACGAATTCTGGGCATTGAAAGATGTATCTTTTGTACTACGGAGTGGCGAATCTGTAGGCCTTATTGGAAGAAATGGAGCGGGGAAAACGACTTTACTAAAATTATTAAATGGTCTTGTAAAACCAACAAAAGGACGAATAGTAGTATCAGGATCGGTTAGAGCTTTGATAGCCCTTGGTACTGGATTTAATCCAATATTATCGGGTAGAGAAAATGTAAAAATATCTGGTGCTGTTCTGGGATATACAGAAAAAGAGATCAGCAGAAAGTTTGATGAAATAGTCGAATTTAGTGAGATCGGGGAATTCATAGATTCACCTGTCCAATCATACAGTAGTGGAATGCTTGCGCGTCTTGGCTTCTCCGTTGCCATTCATACAAATCCGGATATACTTCTTGTTGATGAAGTGTTAGCAGTAGGTGATTTAAATTTTGCAATTAAATGTTTACGAAAAATAACAGATTATAGAAAAAATGGTGGATCAATTATTCTTGTCAGTCATTATATGAGTTCCATACGAGCAAGTTGCGATCAAGCAATCTGGATAGAGAAAGGGATGGTCAATAAAATAGGAGAAGTTCACGAAGTCTGCGATGCGTATGAAGAATTTGTAGCGATTCAGGATAGAAAGGACGTTGGAGATGTATATCTGCATAAAGATATAGAAGTTAAAGACGTTAAATACCGAGATGCCTTGAACGAAGAAGATTTCTTTTCATTCTCATTTATTCTCAGAGCTAACAGGAGAATTGAAGATGTTATTGTTGGCGTAGTAATATTTAATATAAATGGCCAGCATATTACGGCAAATGACTACTTGGAAATACCTGTTCTTAATAGTGGCGAGGAAAAATTAATTGAAGTCAAATATAATGAATTACATTTAATGCCCGGTGCTTATTATATTAATCTGGTCATTGCTGAGAAATTTATTAATAATCAACTTGCGGCGTTTGTGAGGCAGTTCAAGTTCACAATTCATGGGCGAAATACGGCGCTCGGAGGATTCCTGCGATTAAAGCCAATTTGGAATTGTCAATGATGAAAATCAAGAAAAAAGGTTCCATTCTTTACGTCGGCCAATGCTATTACAACGCCTGGTATATCTCGCGTGCGCTTCGCAAAAAAGGCTGGAAAGCGGACGTCCTGAATATCGACCCCAACGAGGCGAGCCAGATCTACTATCACGGCGAGGATTTCCGGTTTCTTTATAGAAACGACGGCGACCGTATCGATCACCTGGTCTTTTTCCTGAACGCGCTGGTTGAATACGACATCTTCCATTTCAGCAATGCTCACGCCATGCACTTCCTCTGGGAGTTCGACAGCCAGGAACCGGTCGTATCCAACCACCTGACCAAACGGTTTCTTGAGTTTCTGATCTTGTTCCTCCTCGGCACGGTCGGAGGATGGCGGGCCTCGTCATGCTATAGAATCCTCACTGTCATTCCCGCACCGATGCTTTACTACTTCCTGATGTTATTCAGGCGCTACCTGCCCTACCGCTGGGATGTCAAGCTGATCAGGAAACTGGGCAAGAAGATCGTCTATACGAACAATAGTTGTCAGGACGGGGTCTCCCAAACCTCCTTCCGGAAGTGGTCTCCCGAACCGGTCTGCGACAGTTGCATATGGAAAGATCGTCCCGACGTGTGCAGCGACGAGAAGAATCTCCGCTGGGGATCCTTTCGGAACAAGATGGCCGACTACCAGATCACCATGGGAGGGAATCGCGTTGACTGCAACGACGACCCGCGGGTACACGAAGTGCCGGAGTTCTACTGCCTGGACCATGAGTCCTGGAAGCCAAATCTGATGATTCCGTCCAATTATCTGCTCGCACTTCCCGCAGAGACGACCAAGGTGTTCCACGCCGTCGGGAACTTTGATTCCCGGACGGAAGTTGCCAGCCAGAAGAATATCAAATCAACCCATATTTACGTTCCGTTAATGGAGAAGCTGAAACAGGAAGGATATCCTGTTGAACTGATCTTCTTCAAGGACGTGCCCAACCGTAACCTCCGCTTCTACATGGCACAGGCGGACATTGTGGTGGACATGCTGACCTACGGATGGTTCGGGGCGATCGTCCGGGAGGCCATGATGCTGGGGAAGCCCTGCATCTGCTTTCTGCGTCCCGAGTGGCTCGAGAGCATGAGGGCGGAAGTCCCGGATTACGTGGCGGAACTTCCGGTCGTCCATGCTACACCACACACGATTGAGGCGGTGCTGAAGGACCTGATCGAAAATCCGGAAAAGCGGAAAGAGATCGGCCGCAGGAGCCGGGAATTCGCCGTGAAGTGGCATTCCGCCGAGGCCGGAGCGGATCGAATGGATGCGGTTTATTCATCCCTACTGGACGGGAATCATGGCTGACCGGCTGGCTGAGATCGAAAAGCGGAACGCCGAGTTCTGGGACGAGCTCTGCGGCAGCAGTTTTGCGCAGTATCTGGGCATCACCGATCACGGCCCCGAATCGCTGCGCCGTTTTGATCAGGGGTATCTCGATTATTACCCTTATCTTCTGGAACGTGTCCGGATCGACGGCATGAAGGGCAAGAGAGTCCTGGAGATCGGCCTCGGATATGGAACGCTCGGCCAGAAGATTGCAGAAGCCGGAGCAGACTACGTGGGTTTGGATATCGCCAGGGGGCCCGTCCGCATGATGAACCACCGGCTCCGGATGGCCGGGCTGGGAGGTGTCGCCCTCCAGGGCAGCATGCTGAACTGTCCTCTGCAGGAAGAAAGCTGCGATGCCGTGGTGTCCATCGGTTGCTTTCACCACACAGGCGATGTCAAGCGCTGCATCCGGGAGACGCACCGGGTCCTGAAGCGTGGAGGGAGGGCCTTCCTGATGGTATACAATCAATATTCCTACCGGCAGTGGCTCCGCTGGCCTTGGGCCACATTAGGCGAGTGGTTTGATGAACGGGCGTTGTCAGGAGGAGGCCGGACGATCACCGAAGCGCAGAAGAAGGCATATGATGCAGACTCTTCTGGAGCCGGCGCGCCGGAGACAGTGTTTCTCTCCGTTCGGCGCCTCCGGGACATGCTGGCTGATTTCTCCGAAGTTCGTTTCTTCAAGGAGAACTGCACCGATTTCCAGTTGAAGGGGGTCACCTTCATCCCGCGGAAGAAACTGCTGGCGACGGTTGGTTGTTCCCTGGGTCTCGACATCTACCTGGAAGCGGTCAAATGAAAACGGGAATCCGGTATATACGGGTCCCTGTGAACGGCGGGTAAAATTTGAAGCTGAACATTCTCATCCTCTGCGACTTCAACCGGAGGTCGGCCAACACCATTATCGACCATGCCTCGAGCTTCCGGCTCTACTCCAGGCACGAGACATACTATGTCAATCCCGTGGGAAGGAGGATCCCGCGATGGCTCGATCTGGACCGCTTCGACATTGTCGTTCTCCATTACTCCATCTACATCCTTGGTGAGAATTACCTGGACCTCACCTGGAGGGAGGCCATTCGGCAGAGCGCGGCCGTGAAGGTGCAGTTTATCCAGGACGAGTACCGGACAATCAATGCCTTCCATGAACGAATGCGGGAACTGGGAATCAACATCCTTTTCACCTGCTTTCCCGAGGAGGAGATCGAGAAGGTCTATCCGGAGAAAACGCTTCCCGGTGTCGTGAAAGTGAGCAATCTCACCGGCTATGTTCCCGAGTACCTGGAGGAGGTTCCCGATTTCACAACGCCACGGCCGATCGACGTGGGATACCGCGGCCGGGGTGTCGGTTTCTGGTGGCTGGGTGAGCTCTACCAGCAAAAGTCGTTCATCGGGACACGGTTTCTCGAACGGGCAGCGGGTACGGGGCTGATATGCGACATCTCGTGGCACGAAAAAGACCGGATCTATGGAGCCGACTGGGTCCGGTTCATGAAAAACTGCCGCTGCATGCTGGGGACCGAGAGCGGGGCCAGTGTCATCGACTTCACCGGAGACATCGAGCGAAACGTCAGGGCGTATTGCAGCGCCAACCCCGGGGCAGCGTTCGACGAGGTTCAGGCCCTGTTTTTCCGGGACCGGGAGGGGCTCATCCGAATGAATCAGATCTCGCCCCGGGCCTTCGAGTCCATTGCCTGCGGATGCTGTCTGGTGCTGTTCGAGGGGGGGTACTCGGGCATCTTGAAACCGGGAGTCCATTTCATCGAACTGAAGAAGGATTTCAGCAATTTCGGAGAGGTTCTGGAGAAGATCCGTGACCGGGAGGGAGTGGAAGCGATCGCCCGCCGGGCCTTCGACGACGTGATCCGTTCCGGAGCGCATTCCTACCGGACCTTCATCCAGGTCTTCGACAACACGATTGAGAAATACATCACGGACCGAGGGGCGGGGAGGGCCTCATCTGTCGTGGCGGAAAATACGAACACCGATGCCGGCAAGAGACTGATCAACGCGATTCGCAGAGCTGCGCCTTTTCCTGTACGGATTCTTTGGGTCACCATCCGGGGGATTGCCGTCAACCTTTTGGGGATGATGCTGGAGGGCGTTCGGGCTGCGAAACGGCGGTACCTGCTTCACCCGTTTCTCCGGGTCGAGCGGAAACGGCTGCTGAAGGCAATCCTCCGCAGCGACTGAAGGGATGAGGCGTTTTTTATAAAAAATGTATCCCGTAGCCTGATGGACCAAGATGGCAGTTCTTGGAATCAGCCGCAGAAAAACGTCGTGGCCCCATTCGGAGCACAATTGTGAGTGAACCATGCCTGTTCGCATGGGCGCAGGCCTACATCCATTTCGATGGCTCTGTCCGGCCCTGTTGCGCCAATATTCCCTTGGGATCCCTCGATGATGTCTCACTGCGGGAAGCCTTCTGCTCCGCTGCCGCCAATACCCTGCGGACAGGCTTCGCGAATGGAGAGATCCCGGAGGACTGCAGAAACTGCCTCAATCTGCCCCGGCTCGGAAGGATCGCAGGCCTGGCCGAGTACTACGGCCTGAACGAGTCGGATCTCATGGATGGAGTCGCTCGCGGGGAATGCCCGCAGTTCCTGTGGGAAAACCTTCAGAAGGTCCGGAGATCCTTTGCCCGGGGGGCCGGTATGGAGGGAGCGGACCCGATCGCTATCGTCGTGACCCTTGGAGAGCGGTGCAACATACGCTGCATCATGTGTCCTCAAGATCATGATACCCCTGCCGGACTGTCGACGGAGCAGTTGCTGAAAATCCGTGAGTCGATTGCCAATTGCTTCTTCCTGACTTTTTCGGGGGGGGAGCCTCTTGTCTATCCTTCCTACTGGGAGATTGTGGAGCATTTCCAGAAGGTCAACCACCCGGTTCAGCGCCTCATGACACTGACCAACGGGCATTTGCTGACCCGTGATCGGATGGAGCGTTACTTCCTGGGGATCGAGAACCTGGGCTTCGGGATCAACTTTGACGCCTGCACGGCCGGGACTTATGAAGCGATCCGTATACACGGGAAATGGAGCCGCTTGATCCGGAACATAACCGACATCAATACGCTGCGCGAGAAGCACGGCAAACGGCGGTGGGACCTCATGATGGGTTTCACGATCATGAAGTCCAATCTCCATGAGTTGAAGGGGGCGATCGAGCTGGCGGCCGACCTGGACATGGGCTTCGGGTGTGGGCCGGTGACGGGGGATGTCGGTCCGGTGAAGAATGTCCGGGCCTTCTTCACGGAGAACATCTTCCGCTTTTCACATTTGGGCTGCAGTGTCGAGGAAATCGAAGCCGTTGTACAGGATGCCCTGCCGTCTGTCAGAAAATTACGGGAAAAATACAGACAGCCCGCGGAGGACAATCTCCGAGGAGTCGTCCGGATCGCGAAGGGAACGAGGCGGCTTCAGATCCGGCCGGCCCGCTCACGCAGAATGCTGCGCCTTTCCGACGAGAAACTGGCGGAAAAGATTCTGGCGCTTGCCGTGGAGTCTCCCCGGCTGTCCGATGTTTTCCTGGGCCGGTTTATCGGGTACTGCAGTCGGATCGGCAACCGCCTCCAGCAGATGCTACCCTGATAGAGCGCCCGCGACACGACCGGTCCCGGAATGTTCCCCACGCCTCCGTTCCCCCTGCCCGGTACCGTCGTGACAAACTCGAAATCCGGAGTATCATCCGGGCATACCCATGGCAAAAAAGATCCTTGTCCTTTATCGCCTCTCGCATCCCCTTCCGGCCGCCCGGGTCGCCATCCGGCAGCATATTCAGGCCCTTTCGCAGCTGGTGGACCGCTGCGAAGTCATCTACGCCAACGCCGTCCTGGGCATGCCGGCCTGGGTGCGGCGTGTGCGGTTCGATGGGATCGTTCTCCACACGACCTTCCTGGGCATGAGGTGGAGCCCGTCGTTCCGGGAGTGGAAGGAAGGCCTGGACTGGATCGGCTCCCTGGACTGCGCGAAGGTGGCTCTGCCCCAGGATGAATACGACCACGCTGCGGTTCTCGATTCCTGGCTTGCTCAGTGGGGGGTCCAGACGGTCTTCTCCTGCTTCGGAGAGGAGATGTGGCCGATTCTCTATCCGACGCTCCACGGGAAAGCACGATTCGTTCCCTGCCTGACGGGTTACCTTCTCGACGGAGATGCGGAGCGGATCGCCGCAAAATGCCGCCCCCTGTCCGAGCGTCCCTTCGACATTGTCTACCGCGCCTCGAAGCTGCCCTACTGGTTCGGCAGCCACGGACAGCTCAAGCACGAAATCGCGGGCATTGTCCGGGAGGCGGCCGGCAGGGCGGGCCTTCGCTGTGACATATCGACGCGGCCGGAGGATACGATCATGGGAGACCGCTGGTTCGACTTTCTGGCGTCGGGCCGGGTTGTGATCGGCTGCGAGAGCGGATCGAGTGTCCTCGATCGGGACGGCGGAATCATGAAGGCCATTGAAGCAATGGAGGCGGCAAACCCTTCCCTGGCCTTTGCCGACGTCCAGGCGGCCATGCCGGAAGGCTGGGATGATTATCGCTTTTTCGCCATCAGCCCCCGGCATCTGGAGGTGGTGCTGACGAAGACGGCTCAGGTGCTGGTCGAGGGAAGCTACAGCGGCGTCCTGGAGGCGGACCGGCACTTCATCCCCCTGCGCCGCGATTTTTCCAATCTGCAGGATGTGATGGAGAGGGTGAAGGACACGGCGGCCCTTGCGGAAATGGCAGAGCGGGCGTATGAGGACATCCTGCTCGGCGGGAAATACACGTACCGAAAATTCGCGGAGGAAATTCTCACGGCCGTACCTGATCGACCGGTTGATCGAGAATACCGGCGTGCTGGTTCCGGTCTCTTCCTGGAAAAAGCCCTCTCCCTTCGCGGCATGGCCGTGGACGGGATTGTATCCGCACGCGACAGGATTATGGCATTGAAGCGGATTCACTGAGCGATTCCAGCAGCCGGGTGAGGAGAAGCAAGGAAACTGATGAAAAGGAGAACCCACTGACATGTGCGGCATAGCCGGTATCTATGACCTTTCGAAAAATCCGGTGCCGAACCTGCGCCGTTCCCTGCAGGTGATGAACGACCTCCAGCGGCACCGTGGTCCGGACGGCGAGGGTGTCTGGCTGCATAAGCGGGAGTTCGTCGGTTTCGGTCATCGGCGGCTGAGCATCATTGATCTCTCGCCCACCGGAGCCCAGCCCATGACCGACCGGTCCGGCAACTGGATTGTCTACAATGGCGAGATCTATAACTATATCGAGTTGAGAGAGGAACTCGGCCCGGAGTCGTTCGTCAGCAATTCCGACACGGAGGTCATTCTCTTTGCCTATCGCAAGTGGGGAGAGGACTGCGTCAACCATCTCCGGGGCATGTTCGCCTTCGCCATTTGGGACGAAGAGAACGGGACGGTCTTCTGTGCCAGAGACCGTTTCGGAATCAAGCCTTTCTACTTCACCGTCGCAAACGACGTTTTCTGCTTCGCCTCGGAAATCAAGGCCCTCCTGCCCTTTGTCGACCGGATTGAAACGGACCTGGAGGGATTCAGGGATTACATCACGTTTCAATTCTGTCTGGCGGGGAAGACCCTGTTCAAGGGAATCCAGGAGCTCCTGCCGGGTCATACACTGACGGTCCGCAATGGAGACCGGCGCGTTCGCCGCTACTGGGAGGTTTATTATGACCTCGATTTCGACCACACGGAGAAGTACTTCGAGGAGAAATTGCGGTCCCTCCTGGAGGATTCGGTCCGGGTTCACCTGCGGAGCGACGTCCCCCTGGGGGCGTATCTGAGTGGCGGTCTCGACTCCAGCGGGGTTGCCTCCATCGCCGGCAATTGTACGAATGAGGAGTTCCTGGGGTTCACGGGAAAATTCTCATCATTCGGCCCCGCCTTCGACGAAAGCCCCTACGCCAGGGTTCTGGCCAAGGAAAAGGGCATGGTGCTGCATGAGATCGACATTCATGCAACCGACTTCATCGAGCATATCCGGGACGTCATTTATCATCTGGACTACCCCGTCGCGGGGCCCGGTTCCTTTCCCCAGTACATGGTATCCCGGATGGCCGGCCGACATCGGAAGGTGGTTCTCGGAGGCCAGGGCGGCGATGAAACCTTCGGCGGGTACACACGCTACCTGATCGCCTATTTCGAACAGTGCATCAAGGCGGCGATCGACGGCACGGCTCAGAACGGAAACTTCGTCGTGACGTACGAATCCATCATTCCCAATCTGAGATCCCTGTACCTCTACAAGCCGATGCTGCAGGAATTCTGGAGCGAAGGGCTGTTCGAAGACATGGACCGCCGATATTTCCAGCTCGTCAACCGTGCTCCCCAGATGGACGACGAAGTGAACTGGGAATGGCTCGGCGATTATTCCCCCTTCGACACATTCCGTCAGATATTCAACGGCGAGAACGTCCGCAAGGAATCATACTTCGACCTGATGACCCACTTCGACTTCAAGACGCTCCTGCCGGCCCTTCTCCAGGTGGAGGACCGGGTCAGCATGGCCCACGGGATCGAATCGAGGGTCCCCATCCTCGATCACCCGGTTGTGGAGTTTGCCGCCACCATTCCCGCCAACGTCAAGTTCCGCAACGGGGAGCTGAAATACATCTTCAAGAAGGTATTGAAGCCCTTTATTCCCTCGGAGATATACAACCGGAAAGACAAGATGGGATTCCCGACTCCGCTGACGGAGTGGATCCGGGGAGAGGCCCGGGATTTCGTGCTCGACACGTTCCTTTCCCGGAACGCCCAGAGCCGGACGCTGATCAACAGCCGCCGGATTCTGGAGGGAATCGAGAAGGAGGGCCGTTTCGGGCGCAAGATCTGGGGACTTCTGTGCATCGAGCTCTGGAAACAGCAGTTTCACGACCGGGAACACGAATTTAAAAAAATGCTCAAGGAGGAACAGGTGAGATGAAGATCCTGATAACAGGAGGGGCCGGATTCATCGGCTCCCATCTGGCGGACCGGCTGCTGGCGCGGGGAGACCGCGTCCTGGTGATCGACAACTATTCGACCGGCCGCAGGGACAACCTGACGGCCCATCCGAACCTGGAGATCGTCGAGGGGACGATCGCCGACGAGGCGCTCGTAAACAGCGTGTTCGACACCTTCGGGCCGGAACGGGTGGTTCATGCAGCAGCCTCGTATAAGGATCCCGACAACTGGGAGGAAGACGCCCGGACGAACGTCCTGGGGACGACCGTCATCGTCAAGGCCAGCCAGAGGACTGCGGTAAAGCGGCTGATCTATTTTCAGACGGCCCTCTGCTATGGGCTCAAGCCCCTCGAACAGCCGATCACGCTGAATCATCCGATCCGTCCGGAGGGAAGCAGCTACGCCATCAGCAAGACCGCCGGAGAGCACTACATCTCCCTGAGCAGCCTCGAATTTCTCTCCTTCCGCCTGGCCAATGCCTACGGTCCCCGGAACATCAGCGGTCCCCTGCCCACTTTCTACCACCGCCTCACCCAGGGGATGAAGTGCTTCGTCATGGACACGCGCCGGGATTTCATCTTCGTGGCCGACCTGATCGACGTGGTCGTGAAGGCGCTCGACGGTATGGGGTCGAAGGGTTACTACCACGTGTCCTCGGGGAGTGATTACTCCATCAAGGAGCTCTTCGACGAAACGGTGGCGGCACTCAAGATCACGCTGGACGAGCCGGTGGAGGTCCGGGAACGGAACCCGGACGACGTTTTCTCCATCCTGCTGGATCCCTCGAAGACGAACCGGGATTTCTCGTGGAAAATCACCACTCCACTCTCCGAGGGTGTGCCCCGGACGATTGACTATTATCAGAAGTTCGGGATCACCCAGACATACACCCATCTCAAGCCGGTGGAGAAGAAGGGATGAGCGGCATCGGAGGGTCCTCCATTCTCGTTACGGGCGGGGCGGGCTTCGTCGGAAGCAACCTGGTCCGACGCCTCCTGGGACTCGGCGCGGGCCGGGTCCGGGTGGTGGACAACCTTCTGTCCGCCGAGCGGATCAACATCCCGGACGACCCCCGGATCAACTTCCTGGAAGGCTCCATCGCCGATGACAGGATCCTCGCTTCGATCCGCGACGAATACGAATTCGTCTTTCACCTGAGTACCTATCATGGGAACCAGAGCTCCATCCACGACCCGCTGGCCGACCATGAAAACAACACCCTCACGACGCTGAAGCTGTACGAGAGGATCAAGAGCTTCGGCGGATTGAAGAAAGTGGTGTACTCGGCGGCGGGCTGCTCCGTGGCGGAAAAGACATTCAACTGCGCCGAGGCGACGACGGAGACGGACCTCGTATCGCTGCACATGGACAGCCCCTATTCCATGTCCAAGGTGTTCGGTGAGTTCTACTCGGTTTACTACCACAGGCGGCATGGTCTGCCCGCCGTGCGCGCCCGGTTCCAGAATGTCTACGGACCGGGCGAGATTCTGGGTGCCGGCCGCTGGCGTGGAACCCCGGCGACAGTCTGGCGAAACGTCACGCCGACGTTCATTTACAAGTCTCTCAAGGGTGAATCCCTTCCCCTGGAGAGCGGCGGAGCGGCCACCCGTGATTTTATCTATGTTGAGGACATCGCGGAGGGGCTTATCGCCTGCGCCCTGAACGGGAAGCCCGGCGAGGTCTACAACCTGGCCAGTGGAGTCGAGACGTCCATTGCCGATCTTGCCTCGCTGATCAACGCAATCACGGGGAATCCCGGCGGTGTCGAGATCCTGCCCGGCCGCGACTGGGACCGCTCCGGGAAACGATTCGGTTGCACCGTGAAATCCCGGTCCGAGCTCGGTTTCCAGGCCGCGGTGGTGCTGAAGGACGGTCTGGAAAAGACGGTCGCCTGGACCCGGGAGAACCTCCCGCTCATCGAGGCCTGCATGGGAAAGCACAGGCCGTTTCTGGACGCCCTGAAGGGAGGCCGATAGCGCCGGACGGCGGACCATGTGCGGCATCGCCGGCATCTGTTACTCCCATCCCGAGGCGGAGTCCCCGAAGCTCTTGGCGGGGATGCTCACCGCCATGGCCCACCGGGGGCCCGACGACGAGGGGCAGGAGATCTCGGGCTCCGTCGCCCTCGGCCACAAGCGCCTGTCCATTATCGATCTTTCGCCGAAGGGACATCAGCCGATGCGCTTTGGGCACCTCGTTGTCACCTACAACGGCGAGATCTATAACTACCTGGAGATCCGGAAGGAACTGGAAGGTCTCGGCCGCCGCTTTGAAACGGCCACCGATACGGAAGTGGTCCTCCAGGCCTGGGACCAGTGGGGCGAGGTATGCCTGGACCGTTTCACCGGCATGTGGGCCTTCGCGATCCTGGATGAGGCGGAGGACCTTCTCTTTTGCGCCCGGGATCCCTTCGGCATCAAACCGTTTTATTACCTGCACGGGGACGGCCGGTTTGCCTTCGCATCGGAGATCAAGGCCCTGCTCACCCTCACCCCCGCCCGGGCCGACCTTAATTCCCTCCTTGAGTACCTGGTTCTCGGCCTCAGCGATCACTCGGAGCGGACATTCTTCCGCGGCATCCGCCAGCTCCTGCCGGGCCGCTCCCTCACGCTCCGACTGCGGGACGGGAGCATCCGGGAACGGACGTATTACAGCCTGAAGAACAGGGCGCGAAAGGAACGGTCATCCGGCGAATTCCAGGACAGCCTGATCCGCTCCGTCCGCCTGCACCTGAGAAGTGACGTTCCCGTCGGAACCTGCCTGTCCGGGGGGCTCGATTCTTCCGTTGTCGCCGCGCTGGCCGCCTCGGCCAACCGGGAGAGCGGGAATGACCGCTTCTCCGCCGTAACGGCCCGTTCGGAATCCCCGGAGACGGACGAAACACCCTATGCCCGCATGGTGGCGGAACACGCCCGCCTCGACTGGCACATGGCGGCTCCCGGCTACTCGGATTTTGCAGGTCACCTGGACCACTGCCTGCGGACCCAGGAGGAGCCCGTAGGCGGGCCGTCCGTCTTCATGCAGTACTGGGTCATGAAGACGGCCCGGGAGGCGGGCCTGAAGGTCATGCTCGACGGCCAGGGGGGAGACGAGACGCTGCTTGGGTACGAGCGCTATTACATCGCCTTTTTCCTGCATCTCCTGAAACAGGGGAAACCGGTCGCGGCCGTCCGGGAATTTATCCTGGCCGTGCGTCATTCCCGGATGAGCCTGGGGTGGTTCGCCGGCTCCCTGGCTTATTTTTCTTCCTCGTCCCTTCGGTCCCGGGTGATGAAGCGCCGGGTTCCCTTTCTCCGGGAGGAATATGCCGAACGGGCCGTCCTGGCCGTCCCGGCCATGACGGCCGGCTTCTTCGATCTTGGGGAGATGCAGGCCTCCGAGATGCAGGTCTTCCAGTTGCCCCATCTCCTGCGTTATGAAGACAGGAATTCCATGGCCTTCTCCATCGAGGCCCGGGTGCCCTTCGTCGAGAAGGGCGTCGTCGAGGCGGCCCTGGACCTTCGTCCGGAAAGCAAGATCCG
>CAZODI010000036.1:0-4001 GCA_964578535.1 uncultured Syntrophaceae bacterium | reverse complement strand
GGGCGGCTTTCCGACCGCGGAGACCGGCTTCCGGGTGCCCCGGGGGGCGTGAACATCCATGTCTATCCGACCCCTTTCGTGCATGAAAGCCGGATCCTCAAGATCACACAGACCCTTGGGGACCGCGGCGTGTTCCGGAGGATCGACGTGATGGCCGTCCTGGAGGAAGGGCTGCCGGAGGTACAGCCGATCGACGGAATGCGCAGGGTCGTCCGGCTGAAAAGAAATCTTGGCAGAGGAAAGTCGTCGACGTTCTGGAAGGCGCTGCGGACGATCGAATGGTCCTGGCGGCTGAAGCAGGCCCTGGCGGATGAGCCGGTCGACTGCATCAACTGTCACAGCCTGGCGGTTCTTCCCCTGTGCGTCTTCCTCAAGCGGCGGAAACGGGCCGCCCTGATCTACGATACGCACGAACTGGAGACGGAGACGCTTCACACGAGGGGGCTCCGCAGGATCGCCGCCCGGGCCGTGGAGCGCCTGCTCATCCGCTTTGCAGACGAAGTTGTCGTCGTCAATGATGCCATCGCGGACTGGTACCGGAAGGCCTACCGTCTCGGAAATGTCTCCGTCGTCCGGAACGTGCCTGTTCGAAGGGACATTCCGGAAACGCCTTCCCTCCTCCTGCGGGACGCATTCGGGATTCGCGAGGACGAATTGCTCTTTCTTTACCAGGGGATCCTGACGCAGGGTCGCGGTATCGGCCTCCTGCTGGAGGCCTTTGCAGAGGTTGAGCGGAAAAGGCACATTGTATTCCTGGGTTACGGAGATCTCGTGGATGCGATCATCCAGGCCGGACGGCATGCCCCGAACATTCACTATCACCCGGCGGTTCCTCCGGAAAAGATCCCGGACTATACTGCCGGGGCCGACGTGGGTATCTCCCTGATCGAGAACGCGTGCCTGAGCTATTACCTGAGCCTGCCGAACAAGGTTTTCGAATACCTGCAGTGCGGCGTTCCCGTCATTGTCAGCCGGTTTCCAGGCATGGCCGAGGTTGTAGACCGTTTCGACTGCGGCTGGTCCGTCCCGGTGGAGCGGAACCTGCTGGCTCGCCTGGTGTCATCCTTGTCCCGGGAAGAGATGTCCCGGAGAAGGGAAGGAGCCCGGGAGGCGGGGAGGCATTATCACTGGGCTCTGGAAGAGCCAACCCTTTTGGGCGTTTACGAACGCCTCGGATTTTCCCCCGGGGCAGCGGACCACTGATGGTCCATGCGGTGGATCATGACAATGCGGGACATGCTGAAGGGAAAAACGACCCTGCATCCGGCAGGGGGTGCTTCATGAAGGCCATGTGCCGGACGGTGCCGCCGGATGGCCGCCGGACAGCCCCGGGACTTTCCCGATGCATGGAGATAAACAGCGGATGATCGCCATCGTTGACTACGGAATGGGCAACCTGGGATCGATCCGGAACATGCTTCTGCACTTGGGCGCGGACAGCGAGATCACCTTCGATCCGGACCGGATCGCCGCGGCCCGGAAGCTGATCCTCCCCGGGGTGGGGGCCTTCGACCATGCCATGACAAACCTGGAGGAGAGAGGCCTGATCCCCGTACTCAACCGGGAAGTCCTGGAGAGGGGCAAACCGGTCCTGGGCATCTGCCTCGGCATGCAGCTCCTCAGCCGCCGGAGCGAAGAGGGGACCCTGCCGGGGCTGGGCTGGATCGAGGCCGACACCATCCGCTTCCGCTTCGGCCCCGATCGGACGAACCTGAAGATTCCCCACATGGGGTGGAACCGGGTGAACGTCCGCCGGTCCGGTTCGGTGATGGACCATCTGCCGCCGGAGCCCCGCTTCTATTTCGTCCACTCCTACCATGTCCGCTGCGACCGGGAGGAGAACGTCCTGGCCACGGCGGACTACGGCTTCGAGTTCCATGCTGCAGTGATCCGGGACCACATCCTGGGGACTCAGTTCCATCCAGAAAAGAGCCACAAATTCGGCCTGGCCCTCTTGAAGAATTTCGCCGCTGCCTGATATGGTCCCCGTCCGCGTCATGCCCTGCCTCCTCCTGAAAGGCCAGGGGCTCGTCAAGACGGTCCGGTTCAAGGATCCCACGTACGTGGGGGATCCGCGGAATGCCGTCCGCATCTTCAACGAGAAGGAGGTGGATGAGTTGGTCATCCTGGACATCCTGGCCACGCCGGAAGGCCGGCGGCCCCGCTTCGACCTGATCGAGGAGATTGTCAGTGAGGCCTTCATGCCCGTGGCCTACGGCGGCGGGATCCGCGACATCGAAGACGCTGCGCGGGTTTTGGCCCTGGGTGTCGAGAAAGTCGTTCTCTGCACCCGGGCCGTGGAGGCCCCGTCCTTTCTCCGGGAAGCGGCGGAGCGGTTCGGAAGCCAGAGCGTCGTGGCCTGCCTGGACGTGAAGAAGCGCTTGCTTGGAGGCTACGAGGTGTATACGCGGGGCGGACGGAAAGGCAGCGGCCGGGATCCCGTCGCGGCCGTCCGGCTGATGGAGGAGATGGGGGCCGGAGAGATCGTGATCCAGTCGGTCGACCGGGACGGCACCCAGTCCGGTTATGACCTGGAGCTGGTCCGCCAGGTGGCCGGGGCAGTGAACATCCCCGTGGTAGCCGCCGGAGGTGCCGGGAAGGTCGAGGATTTCCGCCGGGCCGTCCGAGAGGCAGGAGCCTCCGCCGTTGCCGCCGGGAGTCTCTTTGTCTTCAAGGGAAAGCACCGGGCTGTCCTCATCACATATCCGGAACCGGCCGTACTGGAGGCCCTGTTTTCAGAATGACCGTCAAGGAGACAAATGTGAGCCGCCCTTACCGGATCTGTAACCGCTGCATCATGGACACGACCGACCCGGAGATCGTCTTCGATTCCGAAGGGAACTGCAATCACTGCACGGCCGCCCTGGAGCGCATGCGAGTGCAGATCCTGCCGCCGGCGAAACGGGAGGAGGCCCTGGAGTCCCTCACGGCAAAAATCCGTGAGGAAGGCCGCGGGAGGGACTACGACTGCATCATCGGCATCAGCGGTGGGGTCGACAGCACCGCCGTAGCCTATACGGTCCGCCAACTGGGACTCCGGCCCCTGGCGGTCCACTTCGACAACGGCTGGAACACGGAGATCGCCGTTGACAACATCCGGAAAACCCTGGACGTCCTGGACATCGACCTGGTCACCCACGTGGTGGACTGGGAGGAGTTCCGGGATCTCCAGCTCTGCTTCCTTAAAGCCTCCGTGGCCAACTGCGAAACGCCAACGGACCACGGCATCTTCGCCCTCCTCTGGCGGACGGCAAACAGGCACGGGATCCGGCATATCCTGACGGGAAGCAACATTGCAACCGAGGCGATCATGCCTTACGCCTGGGGCCACTACCACCAGGATCTCCTCCACCTGAAGGCCCTCCATCGGCGCTTCGGAAATGTGCCGCTCCGGACGTTTCCGACGATCAGTCTCTTTCACTACGTTTATTATGTCTTCGGGAGGGGCATCCGGCAGATCCCGTTCCTGAACTACATCCCCTACGACAAGGCTGAGGCGAAAGCCATGCTGGCCCGGGAGATATGCTGGCGGGACTATGGCGGAAAGCACTATGAATCCGTCTGGACCCGCTTTTTCCAAGGCTACTATCTGCCGACCAAGTTCGGTTTCGACAAGCGGAAAGCCCATCTCTCAACGATGATCTGTTCCGGACAGATCACCCGCCGGCAGGCCCTGGAGGAGATGGAGGAGCCGCCCTACAATCCGGACCTCCTGCGCCAGGACCTGCAGTTCGTCATCAAGAAGTTCGGCCTGACGGCGCAGGAATTCCAGGAGATCATCGATGCGCCGCCGAAGGAGGCCCGGGAATACCCGAGCCACTATTTTCTGTTTCATCGGCTGGTTCGCTATAAAAACATGTTCCGGAAGATTGCGACCAGCGCCTGAAGATGCCGGGCGCGCAGGGAATGACTTGAAAGAGGAAGGAGGAACAGACGGATGCTGACCGTCGCCCAGATCGGCGTGGGATACTGGGGTCCCAACCTGCTTCGCAACCTGGTGG
>CAZODI010000035.1:0-34654 GCA_964578535.1 uncultured Syntrophaceae bacterium | reverse complement strand
TTTCTTCTCCACGTTTGATCTCCTCAATCGCCAGAAGCGGTTTCCGCAATCCATCCACTGCTCCAAACCATGCGGATGCCTGTAGGATGTCTTCGAACATGCTGATAAAAAACAATTTTTATCTCAGCGTGCTTTTCCTGAATCCATTCTATCCCATCGCTAAAGAAAGCCTTTGCCGTCATGATTCAGTCGGACGGTCCGATAAAGATCAACTTATATCGTCAGGAGGAAGTGGTTTATTCGTCTCAGGTCATATTGATCATCATCAATAACTGAAGGAGGAATCGATCATGTTTACCAGGCCCAGTTTAAACATCGTAGATTGTATTTCATTCAACGCAAAATTCCGGGGCGATCGTGTTGCATTCATCTGTGGCGAGCATCGCATAAACTGGAGGGAATTTAATAAGTACACCAACAGGATAGCCAACTCCCTGGTCAAGTCCGGCCTCAAGAAAGGCGAAAAGGTCGGTTTGCTATGTCTCAACAGCATCGATGCGATCGCTGTATTATTCGGAACCATGAAAGCAGGAGGGGTCATTGTCCCGCTCTCATTATTATTAACCCCGCAAATGATTGCTTGCCTTGTGAAGGATGCGGCGTGCAGATTTTTCTTTACGGATTCCTATTTAAAGCCGCTTGCTGATTTTTCCCTGTTGGAAGTTGACTCGATTCCAAAGGAAAAACGAATCTCCATAGGGTTCGATGAGGAGAGGTACACATCGTTACAGTCTTTTATCGATGCGTCATCGGAAGACCTGCCGAATGTCATGCTGAATGATGATGACGAGGCATGTATTATCTATTCATCCGGAACCACCGGAGCACCGAAGGGCATTATCCATACACACCTGTCAAGAACGATGTTTGCTCTTTCCATGACGATATCTGCAGGCGTGATCAGCGCTTCAACGGTCATGATTGCAACGACGCCGCTCTTTGCCAACACCTTCTGGGGAACGATCATGCCCACAATGTTCGCCGGCGGGACAACGGTCATGATGACCATGTTTTCACCCGGTGAATTTCTGGAGGTTGTTCATAAAGAACGAGGAAAAATTGCGATGATGGTGCCTACGCAGTTCCAGGCGGTCCTCAGCCATCCGGATTTGAACAAGTATGATGTTTCCAGCCTTGCCTTGCTGATCTGTGCGGGAGCTACATTACCGGTCCCTTTGAAAAAGCAGATCATCGAAAAATTCGGCAATATCCTCACGGAAGCATACGGAATAACGGAGGGTATAGCCACAAACATACTGCCGGAATATATCCTGGAGAAGCCGACTTCCGTCGGTATTCCTGTGTTTGGCGCAGACGTGCGAATCATCGACGACGAAGGCAAGGGGCTTCCTGCAGGCGAAGTGGGGGAGATTGCAGGATATTCTCACTGGTTCATGAAGGGCTATCACAACAATCCCCAAGCCACTGCGGAGATGGTCTGGCTTGATGAGCGCGGCCGCACCTTCATCCGTACCGGCGACATGGGACGCCTTGATGAAGACGGGTTCCTGTATATCGTCGATCGCAAACGAGACATGATCGTATCCGGCGGCCTCAATGTCTTTGCCGTCGATATTGAAGGAGTTCTCCAGCAGCACGAAGAGATTAAAGATGTGGCGGTTATCGCCATCCCGCACGACAAGTGGGGGGAAACTCCGCTGGCTTTGGTGCTCCGGAAACCGGGAGCGAAGAGCACGGAGGAAGAGATCAAGGAATGGGCGAATGCGAAGCTGGCAAAGTATCAGCGGATAAGTCGCGTGGAATTTCGAGAAGAGGACTTTCCTCGCAATGTTCTGGGAAAAGTTCTGAAACGCGTGCTCCGCGAGCCATACTGGAAAGACCGCTCGTAAGCGTTGATCGCACGGATCCAAGAAAGGGGCGCTCGCGCCCCTTTTGTCTTGTGAGCATTATGGTTTCCGGAGGGGAGCGATAAACCGGATCCCGGATCCGGCTTATCGCTTGCCATTCATGGCCTTGTTCAGGACATCGACCCCTTGCCGGGAGGCGATGATGGAGGCGGCCAGGCTCTCCCTCGCCAACTCCGGGTTGTGCCAGCCGTCGCTGTTCTCGGCGGTCCACCATTCCCAGAGGACGTGCGCCTCCTCGTGCTTTTCCCTGGCCTGCGCGAGGGTTGATTCGGGGACGCCCGCCCTTCGGGCCGTCTCGTAGGTGTCGATCAGCTTCCCCAGCCAGTACTCGGCCTTCCGCATCTTGCCCTTTGTGTAATTCTGCACCGTCTCGATCTGGTAGCGCTTCTCTTCCGCCGTGGATTGGGGATGGCAGCCCAGGCAGGCCTCCCCGACCGCATGGATGGGCCGGACGACGGCGTGGGTCGTGTAGCTCTTTCCCGACTTGGCCTTGACCTTCGGCATGTGGCACTGGTGGCACTGGACGCCGGCCCGGTCGTGGACGCTGCCCCAATAGGTCTCCGCCTCCGGGTGCTGCAGCTTGACCAGCCGGGCACCCGTCACGGCGTGCCGGAAGTCGTAGAAGTTCACCTTCCTGTAGTGGGCCAGGATGTCCTTCGCGTTCTTCATCGGGTAGTGGTTCGTTCGGCGGTCCTCATAGCCCACCCTCTTCCCCGTGCCGAACTCAAACCCGGCGTTGCAGGCGTATTCCACGTGGCACTGGGCGCACATCATCCGGGAATCGGTCTTGCCCAGGACGCCGATCTTCCGGAAGCCCCGGAAATCGACCACCTTCAGGTCCGTCTTCCCGTTCCGGGCGAAGGTTTGCGCTCCTTCTTTGTCGACCGCCTCGATGAGGGCGTCCCGGATGACCCGGGGGGCGGCGCCGTGGCCGTCATGGCAGTGGATGCAGCCCATGGGATTCTGGGTCGCCTTGGACATCGCGACGACATCGGACCCCCGGTCCCACTTCGCTTTCGGATCCTTGTCGCCCATGTGCTTCCAGGTCAGGATGTGGTCGGAGGTCTTGCACTGGATGCAGGTGGCGTTCCCGGCCTTCGCGGTCTCGGGGAGCTCCCGCCCCGTGTCGACGAGGACGTCCCAGGCCCGGCCGGTCTGGTTGATACCGGCAAAGCCCTTCTTGTGCTGGAAGCGGCCGCCGATGAAGCGGTCCACCACGAACTGGTCGGTCAGCATGAAGATGTGCGCCCGTGGCTCGTTGTGCTCCTTCGTGAAGCCGTGGGGGGCCAGGAGCTTGTCCTGCATGGGGGAGCGGCCGGTGGGCACGCCCTTTTCCTTCCGGGCCTGGGCCTGGTAGTTGACCATCCGGAAGCTTTGGAACTGGTCGGTGTGGCAGCGGCCGCAGACGGGCTGGTCAATGGCCAGCGCGGCCGGCTTGTTGCGGGGATTCTGCAGGTGCTCCTTCATGCCGCTGTGGCAGGTGCCGCAGGCGAGGGGCGCGTGCCTGGAGCCTTCTTTCAGGGATTTGATCTGGGGATGGCATCGGTAGCAGGTTTCCCGGGAGTCCCCGGTGCCGTTCTTCTGGGCTGTCGAAAATACCGGAATCAAGAGGGCGATCGACAGGGCGGCCAGGACGACGAATCCGATGTTCCGTCTGCGCATGCCGGACCTCCTTTGTCTTGCTGTTCCGTTGTCGGCTGGTGAACCCCGTTGCGGCGCCGGATTTCATGGGGATCCGGCAGCCCGGCCTGTCGGATATGAAGACCGCTCCCGGGGATAACGCCCCAGGGACGGTCGAAAGACGAAGGGCGGATGGCCAATCGGGTTTCATCATCGACGAATGTCTGCCCGATGTCAAGAATTGCGGCCACGGTCGGCCCGGCGGCATAATTGAGCACAGTAAGTCGACAAAATGTCGACATACCATGCTCAATTGTGCTATTTTCTCCCAAAACTCGACGGGCGCCCCCATGATCCGGAACATCCGAAACCGCATCACCGGTGAGGAATTCGACTACCAGGCCCTGCTGGATGCCTTGCAGCAGTATGCCCGTCCGCGCGACAAGATCTCGGATCTCCTCCGGCGGGGCGAAATCATCCGCATCAAGAAGGGCATTTACATTTTCGGCTCCGCTTATGCCCGCAGGCCGTTCTCGCGCGAGATCCTGGCGAACATGCTCTACGGGCCATCCTATGTTTCTCTCGACTATGCCCTGCATTATCACGGCCTGATCCCGGAGCGGGCGGAGGCGGTCACGTCGGTGACCTGCGGACGGAACAGGCGTTTTGCCACGCCCGTGGGCCTCTTCATCTATCGGTCCGTGCCGTTGGCGGGCTATGCCGAGGGGATCGACCGCGTGGAAATCGAAGGAGGACGGGCGTTTCTCATGGCGACGCGGGAAAAGGCCCTGGCGGACCGGATCCGGGACGACCGGCGCTCGGGCGTGCGCTCCGCGGGCGACATGCGGCGCTACCTTCTGGAAAGCCTGAGGATCGATCCGGCCGGCCTGGTGGGCATGGATCCATCACGGCTGGAAGCGATCGCGGTCCTTTACCGCTCCCGGCGGATCCGCCTCGCCGCTTCCGTCGTGCGCCATCCGGGCGGGGAGGAGAGGCTGCCGCATGAATGAGGCCGTCGCCCGCATGCTGGCCCGCTACGAATGCCGCCGCCTGGAGGATTACACCCGTGCCCTGCGGGAGATCCTCCAGGAGATGGCCCTGCTCGGCCTCTGGCGGAGCCGTTTTTTTGAAAAGGCCGCTTTCTACGGCGGGACGGCCCTCCGCATCTTTCACGGGCTGGACCGCTTTTCCGAGGACCTGGATTTTTCGCTGCTGGAACCGGATCCCGGGTTTGTGCTTTCCCGTTACACCCGTTCGCTGGAGCGGGAAATCCGGGCCTTCGGCTTTGACGTGACGGTGACGGAGAAGGCGAAGCGGGCGGCCGGCCCCGTTCGGTCGGCATTCCTGAAGGCCGACACCATGCGGCAACTGCTGACCGTTCAGGTCGGGCCGGACCTCATCCGGGAACTGCCCCGGGGCCAGGCGATCCGGATCCGGCTCGAGGTCGATCCGGATCCGCCGCCGGGGTTTTCAACGGAGGCGAAATATCTCCTCCATCCAATTCCTTTCACGGTACGAACGTACGTACTGCCGGACCTCTTCGCCGGCAAGATGCACGCCCTCCTCTGTCGCCAGTGGAAGACCCGCGTGAAGGGCCGGGACTGGTATGACTTTGTCTGGTATGCGGCCAATCACCCGGAGCTGGACCTGCCGCACCTGGAGCAGCGAATGCGGCAGAGCGGCCACTGGAAGGAGCAGGCCCCGATGACGAAGACCGACCTGGACCGGCTGCTCGTCGCGGCCATCGAACGGCTCGACGTCGATCGCGCCCGGAAGGAGGTGGAGCCCTTCATCCTGAATCCCGAGACCCTGACGGTCTGGTCCCGCGATTTCTTTCTCGATGTCGCCGGCCGGATCCGGACGATGTGATGAATCACTCGACAAAAGTAACGAAAAGCGTTACTTTCGCCGAGCAATCCATTCTTCGGTGAGATTCAATGAGCGCCCGGACATTCATCCTGGATCTGGTATCACGTGGCCGATGCTGTTTCAGCGCCAAGGAGGCGTCGATCGCCCTGGGACTGAGCGGTCCGGCGTTCCGCGCGGCGCTCCGGCGTTTGCGTGAGAAGGGCGAGATTGCCATGCCCTACCGGGGATTCCATGTCATTGTTTCCCCCGAATTCAGGAGTGCAGGGTGCCTGCCGGCGGCGCACTTCATTCCCGCCTTGATGGAGCACCTGGGCGAAAAGTACTACGCGGGGCTGCTCAGCGCCGCGGAATATCACGGGGCGGCACACCAGCGCCCCCAGGTATTCCAGGTTGTGACGGCCAGGAACAAGGCGGGCATTTCATGCGGCCAGGTGCGGGTGGAATTCATAGCGCGAAAAAACATGGACCGGATCCCGGTCGTCGATTTCAAAACCCCCCGCGGGTACCTGCGAATATCGACTCCCGCGGCAACCGCCTTTGACCTGGTGGGGTATTCACAACATGCGGCGGGCCTGGACCATGTCGCGACCATCCTGGTAGAACTGTCGGAGAAGATGGACGCAGCGGAATTGCAGCGGCTGGCCGAACTTTCGCCCATCGCTTGGGCACAGCGGCTTGGCTGGCTTCTGGACCTGGTGGGGAAGCGAAGTCTGACGGAAGGGTTGGCAGCCTATGTCTCCAGAAAGAAACCGGTATCGACACCGCTCGTTCCGTCCCTGCCCGTCGCCGGGCTCGGGAGGGACAAGCGCTGGCGGGTCCTTGTGAACGCGCAGGTGGAGGCGGATATTTGATTCCCCAGGACTTCATCCCCACTACTCACCCTACATCCCAACTAACATCGCAAAGGAGAAAGCAAAGACCCGTCATGAAGCAGTGAACTGGGACAGATGGAAGCTTGTCCCCCCATCCGAAAGGAGGTCCGGTTTGCCTGATTTTCCTTGGTTTAAAAACTACGACGCGGGGGTGCCCCACACCCTGGAGCCCTATCCGGACCGGACCCTGCTGGACGTGGTGTACGACACCGCGCGGCAGCGCCCGGGACACACGATGATATGGTTCAAGGGAGCCGTTATCACCTGCGCGCAATTCCGGGAGCACGTGGAAGGGGTGGCGCGGGCGCTCGCCGGGCTCGGCGTGAAGAAGGGCGATCGCGTGGCCCTCATGATGCCCAACATCCCCCAGATGCTCATCTGCCAGTTCGCCGTCTGGAAGGCAGGGGGCATTGCGGTGCCGGTCAATCCCCTCTACAGCGAGGCGGAGCTGGTGCACACCCTGCAGGATGTCGGGGCGGAGATCGCCATCGTCATGACCCCGTTCTACCGCCTGCTGAAGAGCGTCCAGGGCCGGACGGGCGTGAAGACGGTCATCGCCACATCGGTCAAGGAGTACCTGGCGCCGCTGAAGCGCTTCCTCTTCGGGCTCCTGATGGAGAAGAAGCAGGGGCATGCCGTCGAGCTGGAGGCCGGCGACATCCGGCTCCAGGACGCCATCCGGAAGTACGCCGGATCGCCGGTGCCGGCGGTGAAGCTGAACCGGGACGACACGGGGCTGATCCTCTTCAGCGGGGGCACCACGGGCACGCCCAAGGGCGTCATGCTGTCGCACGGAAGCATCTTCATGAACGGCATGCAGACGCGCTCCTGGTTCTCCACGCTCCTCGTGGACTGGGAGGACGTCACGGTCCTCCTGATGCCGCTCTTCCACATCTACGGAAACATCATCCTGGTCTCGACCCTGCTTCACGCCCGGGTCCCCATCGTCCTGGTGCCGAACCCGCGGGACGTCCCCGACCTGCTGTCCACCATCCGGACGACCCGGCCGCGGTTCTTCCCGGGCATCGCCACGCTGTTCATCGGCCTGATGAACAACCCGGAGGTGAAGTCCGGAAAGATCGATTTCCGGTCCATGAAGATGTGCGTGGCCGCCGCCGCGCCGCTCCTGCCGGAGACGAAAAGGAGCTGGGAGGCGCTGACCGGCGGGAAGCTTGTCGAGGCCTACGGTCTGACGGAGTCGGGTATCATCGCCATGGGGCCGATCCTGGGAACATGGAAAGAGGGGGCCGTCGGCCTGCCCACCCCGGACGTGGAGGTGAAGATCGTCGACATCCTGACCGGCGAGAAGGAGATGCCGACCGGGGAAACCGGCGAGATCGTCATCCGGTCGCCGCAGCTGATGCAGGGCTACTGGAACAATCCGGAGGCCACCGCGGAGATGCTGCGCGACGGATGGCTGTACACCGGCGATGTCGGCCACCTGGACGGGGACGGCTACCTGTTCATCACCTCGCGCAAGAAGGAGCTGATCAAGCCCAGCGGCCACCAGGTCTTCCCGGGAGAGGTGGAGGAGGTCATCGCCCGGCACCCGGCGGTGCTCGAGGTGGGCGTGGCCGGTGTCCGGGACCCCGAGCAGGGGGAGGCTGTCAAGGCCTGGGTTGTCTTGAGGCCGGACGGGACGTGCACCGTAGACGAACTGAAAGCCTTCTGCCGGGAGAGCCTGACAGCCTACAAGGTGCCCCGGTACGTCGAATTTCGCGATTCGCTGCCCAAGTCGCTGATCGGCAAGGTCCTGCGGCGTGTGCTGCAGGAGGAAGAGGCGAACAGGCAAAAAAACTGAGCCAGACGTACCTGTGCCATGCAGTCGCACGTTTGGCTTGATCTTCATGGAGGGCCGACATGACTCCGGAAGACATCCGCCGAATGAAGCATGCCATGGACCTGCTCGAAAATCCCGGCCTCGCGGCCAGGTTGACCCATGTCATCGGGATCCCCTTCGAGAAGGCCTTCGATTTCCTGCCGGCGAAGTGGTCCGGGGCAATCCAGGTCATTTCCCGGAAAGCCCTGCAGCACGCGCTCGACGTCGCGATCCGAACCATCGATCAGGGCGAACGGAAAGCGTCGAGGGACACCCTCCATAAACTCCTCGTGGCCGCCTCCGGCGGAATCGGGGGCGCCTTCGGGCTGCCCGCCCTGGCCATCGAGCTGCCGGCCACGACCGTCATCATGTTTCGCTCCATTGCCGACATTGCCGGAAGCGAAGGCGAGGACATCCGTCTTGTGGAGACCAGGCTGGCATGCCTGGAGGTCTTTGCCCTGGGGGGCGGCTCCGGGAGGGACGATGCCGCGGAAAGCGGTTACTACGCCGTGAGAGCGCTTCTGGCCAGGCAGGTGTCGGAAGCGGCGAAGTACATCGTCGAGAGGGGGCTGGCCGAAGAGGGGGCCCCGGCGCTGGTCCGGTTGATTGCGACCATCGCCTCCCGGTTCGGCGTCATCGTGTCGCAAAAGGCCGCCGCCTCCGCCGTACCTCTAATCGGAGCGGCAGGGGGCGCGCTGATCAACACGATTTTCATCGAGCACTTCCAGAGCATGGCCAGGGGGCATTTCATCATGCGGAGCCTGGAGCGAAAGTATGGGGCCGACACCGTGAAAATCCGCTACGAAGTCGCGAACACCGTGTCGGAGACCCCGGGCGGGTCCGGGGAATGAGGCGCCTCCTGCTTCGTTCGTTGGGATGACTGCCTGACAGGGAAAGTCCATGACGGTCCTGCATGGGGAGGGATAGAGGATGAGAAAGACGTTTTCCGCGGTTCTCGTTGTGGTGATTCTGGCGGCCGGCTGGAGTCCGGCGTTCGGTGGAGCGTCCGTCGAGGATCTGGCCCGGCTGGCGCCGCGCATCACCCTGGAGGACAGGAGGATCTCGACCTTCGAGGTCCGAGGCACCCTCGACTTCGAGGGCATCCAGCTGCGGTTCATGGTTGCGGGCAAACAGCCCAACCGGCACAGCCTGACCGTCCTGGATCCCCGCGACGGGATGCCGATCCTGGTGGGAGCCGGGAATTCCTACCTGTTTTACGACCCGGTCGCCTCGGAAGTCCTCCTGGGCAAGGCGGCGCCGCAATTCGTCCTCCGGATGGATACTGCCGACGAGAGCCTGAAGCTGGCTTTTGGCGTGCATGAGCCGGAAGACGGCAAGGGGAAGCAAGGAGAGGCGAGGGCCGACGACGTGGTGGTCGACCTCCGCTCCGTCATGGCCGGGGCGGATCAGGGCCTCGGGATCGCGAAGGCGGAGGGAGACCGATTTGTCGTCGAGGGGAAAACCCGGCGCGGAGGACGATTCCTGGCGTACGTGACACCCTCGAGAAGCGGGAGCCCCTACAGCCGTGTCGAATTCTACAAGGCTGATATCAACGCGGTACGGCCGTTCCTGGTCCTGGACCGGATCGTGCTCAACGGGCCGCTGCCGGAGGAGCGCTTCGTCCTCTCCGAAGAAAGACTGCTTGCCGCCATTCCGTCGGTCCGGCGGGTGCCCGACGGCGTGACCGTCAGGAGAGACGTGTCGCTCGCCACCTTCTACCGGGCCCTCGTGACCCGCTTCGTCCTGGCCGATCCGGCCAACCGGAAGATGATGCCGGTCGTCGAGAAAATGGCCCGCCACGTGATCGACTGGGAAGAGGTGAGGAAGAAGGACGCGGCGATTGCACCGGCGCTGAAGGCCTTTTTCAGGGACCTGGCAGCCCCTGACGCAAAGCCGCAGTGAGGTGCGGCAAACGCGAGGGGGGATGACGGATGAAAATTGAAGAATGGCTGGACCGGGAAGAAAGGAACGGTGCGGACATGTCCGGTGTCCGTCCGCCCGCTGAACTGCTGTACGACGAGGCACCCGACGAGACGGTCTACTTCAGGGAGTTCAACCCCTGCAGCATCCTGTGCCCGGAGAGGCATCCCTTCTCGATGGTCGAACGCTTCGGCCGCTGGTACTATTGCCGGGGGCAGGACAGAGCGGCCGGCATCCACTCCTCGGAAATGGAATGGACGTTTTTTACGAAAGACAGGAATCTGGCAGTGGAAACGGCGAGATCGCACATCCAAACGGATATCGGATGAACATTCAATTTGTTGAAGCCTTCTGGAGAAGCGACGGCGACGGGGAATACAGCGCCCGGTACACGGCCAAGCCGTTCTGGGCTGGTTTCGGTGATGCCTGGTGCTGGGAAAATGACGCCGTGCCGCTGTGCATTACCCTGGCCACGATTGACGAGACGGATGCCCTGGCAAACCAGTTCGGCCTCTTCCGCAGCAGCATCGGTCCGGGGATCATGATTCTCGGCGCACATGGCCGGGATCCGGAAGGCGGGCAAAGGCATCTGCTGATCCGCAGCAACCAGGGAAAAGAAGTACCGGTCGGATGGAGCGATCTGCGCGGCATGCTCCAGGCCGCCGGCAGCGCCCCCCTTCATGACAAGGTCTTGATCATCGACTCGTGCTGCTTCTGTGCCGATACGGCGGAAGCGGGGGAGACGGTCGGCAGGACGGGGCTGGGACTGCTCTGCGGTTTCGCAAACGATGTCGAGCCCATTGATTCGATGGTGTTCGAGATCGCCCTTGTGAATTACCTGCTCTGGGAATGGTGGGACGGGGAAAGGGGCTTTGAGCCGGCCTTCCTGCAGAGGGAGGCGAATCCTTTCGGGGAGGCCTTCCGGAAGCGGTATGAGAGCCTGTCGAGAGAGCTGGGTTTCCGGGCCTGGCGATGGACTGGCGGAAATGCGGAGGAAGTCGTCTTCCCGTTCCGGTCGTCGCTTCACGACCGGGCAAGTTGATATTAGAGAGGAAAAGCAGGTCGGATTCGTGCGTGCCCGGCAACTTGAATCCGACCTGTTCCGGGATGGCGGACGTCGTGCCGCAGCGTACCGGGCGCCTGAAAATGGAACGGATGGCATGACGGGTTTGCAATCCGTCCCCTTTCGAAGATTCATGACACGGGAAGAGGAGGCCATCGGATGTCGAACATCGGGAACGAACCGAAACACAAGGGGAAGCTGATCCAGGCCGTGCGGTCGACGCTGGAGCACCGGGCCGCCTGGCTGTATCTCCTGCTGGATGAAGCGGAAAAGCGCGGCATCGACACGGAAGACTTTGCGAGGGCGGCCATCCTGCGGTGCGGGTGTTTCCAGGGCGGACAGCTCGCTGACCGGGCGGGCACCAGGAGCCTGAAGGGGCTGAAGAAAACGCTCTTCACGCTGCCGGCGAGGATGGTCTTCGAGATGAAGGTCCGGACCTGCACGGACGACCGGCTGGAGATCGACTTCCACCACTGTCCGCTGGTGGCGGCCTGGCAATCGTATGGTGCCGCGGACGAGCGGATCGAGAAGCTCTGCGACATCGCCATGCAGGGAGACCGGGGCATCGCCGAATCCTTCGGCTGCGAGCTGGAGTTGGGCGAGACCATTGCGAAGGGGCACGGCAGGTGCCAGATCCGGTTTATGAGAAAAAAGTCGAGCAAAGGGGATGGGTTATGAAGAAGTACGCGGTGGTGATCGGTGTTGCAGTCCTGCTTGTAATCGTTCTGGTCGGGTGGTGGGTCGTCAGCCGCCCCGGGCGCGGAACAACCGGCTCGGTGAGCACCCAGTTCCGGTGGATCGGTCCCAACGACAAGATCGTGGTGGACGGATTCGACGATCCCAAGATCCAGGGCGTGGCTTGCCACATCGCCCGGGCCCAGACCGGAGGCGTCAAGGGTGCCTTGGGCGTGGCGGAGGACACGAGTGACGCCAGCATCGCCTGCCGCCAGGTGGGCCCCATCCGGTTCACCGGCGAGATCAAGGACGGCGAGCGCGTCTTCGACGAACAGCGCAGCCTCGTCTTCAAGTCCCTGCAGGTCGTCCGCTTTTACGACCGCAAGCGCAACGTCCTGGTCTACGTGTCCTACAGCGACCGGGTCATCTCGGGCAGCCCGAAGAACAGCATCAGCACGGTTCCCGTCATGGGATGGCAGGCCCCCTGACGTTTCTGACTTTTTTGCACTGCAAAAATGATGACCTATTTTTCGGGAGGGGAGAATCATGAGGAAGGGCATCGGAATTCTGGTTCTTTCGCTGGCCGTCCTGTGCTGCGGTCCCATGGAGGCCGCCGCGGCAAAGGGACAGGGGGACAGGATCTATCAGGCCACGTGGCAGGGTGAAAATGTCAGCGGCCGGCTGACGATCAACGGGTTCACGATCACGGAGCTGAAGGGGGGACCCGTCACCGGCACCGCCGCCGTGAACGTCTGGCTGACCGGCGGCAATGAGATCCGGGCCGAGCTGCGCAAGAGGGACCCGAAGGCCCCGGCGAACTTTTCCCTGGGCCTCTCCGGGCTGGTCATGGGAGACGTCGTCTCCACCGGCGATCGGGGAAGCCTGTACAACGTCGTGCTGACGGATGCCGACCTGTCAGGACGGACGCCGAAAGTCGTTACGAAAAAGTTCGACACGAACCTGGACTTCAGCCGCCATCTCCTGGCATCCGGACCGTCCCGGTTCGGCGAACGGGAGGTCCTGGAATACGCCGTCCGGCTCCATGGCCTTTTCCGGAAGAAGGACGCCAGGGCGATCCTGCAGGCGATGGAGGTCAAGGCGGAGGATTACGCCCGGGCCTACGGGCGGCCGGTGGCGGACTTCCGGGAATCCGTCGCCTCGATGCTGAAGGAGGACTTTTTCAAGGGCCGGCTCGCCGGGATCGATGCGAAGAAGCTGAGAGCGGAGAAGGTGAACGGCCTCTGGCACATTCGCGAAGGGGACGAGGAATTGATCCGGACCCGATCCTCCGACGGCTCGACATCGGAGTTGCCGATCTTTGTCGGTGTCGTCGACGGCAGGCTCATGGTTGTTCGGTAAGCTGTCCGGAGCCTCCCCCTTCGAGGCTGTTTCGCGCCGGGGGAAAACGTGGTAATGTCGGAACGCCATGGACCCTCCCTCTCCCTTGCGACCCCCTCTCTCCATGGGAAAGGAGGCTGAGCAATGGGCAAACTGAACCGCAGGGAATTTCTGCAGATCGGCGCGGCCGGGGCCGGCACCGCCCTCCTGGGCTGGGAGGGCATCGCGGATGCCGCCCGGAGCGCGTCGTCCGGGTCCTTTTCTTTTCCCCGTCCCGTCTACCGAACCCTGGGCCGCACGGGGCTGAACATCACCGTCATCAGTTTCGGAGCGATGCTGACGCCGGAGGCGGAGGTGCTGGAGACGGCCTTCGACCACGGTGTCAATTACGTCGACACGGCCAGGGTCTACATGGGCGGCCGGAATGAGGAGATCGTCGGAAGGGCCCTGAAGGGCCGTCGGGACAAGGTCTATGTCGCGACCAAGACGACCGGGCGATCGGGAAAACAGGTCATCCGCGACGTCGAGACCAGCCTCAAGATGCTGGAGACGGACCGCATCGACGTGATCCAGCTCCACAGCATCTCCGGGAGGCAGGACCGGATCTTCAGCCCGGACATCCGGGAGGCCCTCCTGAAGCTCCGTCAGCAGGGGAAGGTGCGCTTTTTCGGGGTGACCTCCCACAGCAACGAGGCGGAGGTCCTCCACGCGCTGGTCGACGACCGGGACCGGTTTTTCGACGTGGCCCTGGTGAAGTACAACTTCGAGAGCGACGCCGCGACGACGAAGGCCCTGGCCCGGGCCGCCGGGGCCGGTGTCGGGATCGTCGCCATGAAGTCCCTGGCCGGGGGATACCGGACCAACCCCCCGGGGCCGATCAGTCCCTACCAGGCCGCCCTCAAGTGGGTCCTCAGGAACCGCCATGTCGCCACGATCATCCCGGGCATGCGGGACATGGCGGAGCTTCGCGAGGACATCGCCGTGATGGGCATGAAATTCGGGCCCCTGGACCGCTACATCCTCGATCGCTACCGGGCCTCCATCGATTCCGTGTACTGCCGCTTCTGCGGCGCCTGTGAGGCCGGCTGCCCCTTCGGCGTACAGATCGGCACGGTCAACCGCAGCCTCATGTATGCGGAGGCCTACCGGGAAGAGGGCCTCGCGCGCGAGACCTACCGTCAACTCCCCGTTTCTTCGTCCGCCTCGGCGTGCCTGGACTGCAGCACGTGTGCGGCGAAGTGCATCCACGGCCTCGATATCCGGGCGAAGATGGAGCGGGCCCGGAAGCTCCTGGGTTAGGGACACCCTGCCATGCCCGGGCTCGATTTCCAAAAGGAGGCAACGGCGGTGAACCGTTTGCGATTCATGCACGCCGTCGTCATCGGGATCGTTCTGCTGCTCCCGGCAGCGGCCGTCCTTTCGGCGGGGCCTGACGACTGCGCCCTGCGCGGCGTGCTTCCCCAGCCGGGATTCGCCGCGGGCTGGACGATGAAGGAGCCGGCCGGCCTCTTTGTCCGGGATACCCTGTTCGAGCATATCGACGGCGAGGCGGAGCTTTTCATGCCCTACGGGTTTGACCTGCTCGCCACCGCCACCTACGTGAGCGCGTCGGACCCGGACGTCTGGCTCGTTGCCGACGTCTACCGGATGGGATCCCGCCTGGACGCCTTCGGCATTTACAGCAACTACCGCCGCGGGAGGGAGGAGCGCATCGACATTGGTGCGGAGGGCTTTATCCTGCCGTCCCAGCTGATGTTCTACCAGGACCGGTACTTTGTGCGGCTCCAGGTCACCGGGGCAACAAGTCTGCCGCGAAGCGACTTCCTGGCGTGCGGCCGGGCGATCGGGCAGAGGCTGCCGAACCCGGGGGGGATGCCCCCGGAGCTGGATCTGCTGCGCATAGCGGCCGTCGTTCCCGGGAGCGAGCGGTATTACGCCCGGAGCCTCCTCGGCTACGCCTTCTTCCGGAAGGGACTCCTGGCGGAGGCCCTGGCCGACGGGAAGCGGATCCGGGTTTTTGTCGTCCTTGAAGAGAACAAAGAAGATGCCGGTAAGACACTCGCCCGGTATCAATCCCACCTCGCGGCGGAAGGCCGCGGCCTCCGGGGGCGGGATGGGGGGACCCCCGATTCGCTGGCAGCGGCGGATCCCCTGTACGGGGACGTGCATGTTCGCCGGATCGGCAACTTCCTCGTCGGCGTCCTCGGGGCGAATGACGCTGTCGCGGAGAGGATCATTGGACAGATCGGGGCACGGATCGCCGCTTTACCGCCGCTTCGCGGCCGGCCGGGGCCGTCGGGAGGCACGCTGTGAACGACGAAGGGAAAACCCGGGAAGAGCTCATCGAAGAGCTTGCGACCCTCCGCAGGCGGCTCGCCGGGCAGGACAACCAGGGACAGGACCGTCGCGGGGACGCAGAAGTCGCGGGGTTCTCTGCCTTTCAAGCATTTCTCCTGGAGAGCATCGACGAGGGAATCTGGGTGGCCGACCGGCATGACCGGATTCTCTTCGCCAACAGCCTGGTGGAAAAAATCACCGGTATTCCGAAGGAGCGGATGATCGGGATCGATGTCCTTTCGGACCGGATCCCGGACCGATGGAATGAGCTCCAGTCCCTCTACCGGACGGCGAAGGAAACGCTCCGCCGTGTCGTCTATGAGTCCTCACCCGTTCAGACCCCGCACGGCGTGATGCTGCTTTCTGGCAAGATTGTGCCGGTTCTGGCGGAGGGCCGTTTCGACGGCATGATCTGCACGGCCAGCGACGTCACGGAGCTCCGGCAGGCGGAAGAGGCCCTGAGCCACGCGGAAGAGCGCTTTGCCACCGCCTTCCGATCCAGCCCGGACGCTGTCGTGATCAGCCGGGAAAGCGACGGCTGGATCGTCGATCTGAACGATGCCTGGCAGACCATAACCGGTTATAGCCGCAGGGAGTCCCTCGGCCGGAAATCGGATGACCTGGGAATCTTCATCCATCCGGAACAGCGGCGCGAACTGGTCGAGAGGATCGGGAAACAGGGGTTTCTGAACGATTACGAGATGGAAATCCGACATAAGGCGGGAGATCTGCGACGGGTCAGCCTGTCGGTGGGGCGGATCCGGCTGCAGCATCAGGGATACATCCTGAGCATCATGCGCGACGTCACCGAGCGCAGGCGGGTGGAATCGGCCCTCCGGGACAGCGAGGAGCGCTTTCGCAAGGCGTTTCTCACGAGCCCGGACTCCATCAACATCAACCGGCTGGATGACGGGATGTACGTCGATGTCAACGACGGATTCGAGGTGTTGACGGGCTTTTCCAGGGAGGAGGTCATCGGGAGAACCTCCGTGGACCTGGACATCTGGGCCGATCCGGAGGACCGGCGCAGGCTGGTCGAGGAATTGAAGACGCACGGCGGGGTCACGAACCTGGAGGCCCGGTTCCGGATGAAGGACGGCACAACCATAGCGGGCTTGATGTCCGCGTCGATCCTGATGCTGAACGGAGTCCCGCATATCCTCTCCGTCACGCGAAACATAGAAGAGATGAGAAAGACCCAGGACGCCTTGCGCGACCGGGAGGAGAAGTACCGGGGCCTCTTCGAAAACGCCCTGGTGGGCGTATACCAGTCCACCCCGGAAGGCCGGTTCCTGTCGGCGAATCCGGCCCTGGCCCGGATCTACGGGTACGATTCCCCCGAAGACATGATCGAAAGCATCACGGACATCTCCGCGCAGATCTTCGTGAATCCGGAAGACCGGGCGGAGATCCTGCGGATCATGGAGGCCGGGGATCTCCTCCCGCATTACGAGGTGCAGCACCGCCGGAAGGACGGAACCCCCGTCTGGCTGTCCCTGCATTCGCGGGCCGTCCGGGACGATGCGGGCCGCATCGTCCGCATCGACGGACTGGCAGTGAACATCACCGAACGCAAACGGGCGGAGGAAGAGCTGCGTCACCGCGAAGAGATCTTAGGCGGCATTTTCCGGACCACCCCCATCACCCTCTGCATCATGAAAAACTATGTCTTCCAGAGCGTCAATCAGTCACTCTACGACGCCTGGGGGTATTCGGAAGACGAGATCATCGGTCATACCCCCCGCATGATGTATGAATCGGAGGAGGAGTTCCGGCGCGTCGGGCGGGAGCTGTATGCGGGCCTGTCGGAGCGGGGCCTGGCCATGACCAGGACAAGGCTCAGGCGCAAGGACGGGGTGTTTCGCGATTCCATCCTGATCGCCGCCCCGCTTCCATCGGAAAAACTCGCCCCGATGGCAATCGTCGCGGTCCAGGACGTCACGGAGCAGATACAGGCCATGGAAGAGCTGCAGGAGAGCCGCCGGCAGCTCCGGGACATCATCGAATTCCTGCCCGACGCGACCCTGGTCGTCGACCGGGAGGGCAGGGTCATCGCCTGGAACCGGGCGATCGAGAACATGACGGGCGTGAAGGCGGAGGAGATGATCGGCAAGGGCGATTACGAGTACGCCCTCCCGTTCTACGGCTTCCGAAGACCCATCCTGATCGACATTGCGCTCCACCCGGACCGGGAGATGGAGCGGCAGTACACGGCCGTTCACAGGCTGGGGGAGATCCTCTTCGGCGAGGCCTACACGCCGAACCTGCCTCCCGGCGACCGTCACCTGTCCGCCACGGCCTCCGTTCTTCGCGACTCCCGGGGGCAGATCACCGCCGCCATCGAGTGCATCCGGGACAACACCGAGCGGAAGCGAATGGAGGAGCGCCTGAACCGGGCGGAGAAGATGGAGATGCTCGGACGGCTGGCCGGCGGCGTGGCCCACGACCTCAACAATGTCCTGGGCGTCCTGACCGGCTACTCGGAGCTGCTGGCGGAAAAGCTGCCCGCGGGCTCGAACGCGAGAAGATACGCCGACAATATCCTGCAGTCGAGCATCCGGGGAGCCGCCATCATCCAGGACCTGCTGACCCTGGCCAGGAGAGGGGTGGCTATATCGGAGGTGGTCAACCTGAGCCGGGTGGTGTCCGATTATCTGCAGACACCGGAATTCGAGAAGCTGAAGTCGAATCATCCGGACGTCAAAATCCGGGCCGAACTGGAGTCCGAAGACCAGCTCCTGAATATCAAGGGGTCCCCCGTGCACCTGGGCAAGACGGTGATGAACCTGGTCTCGAACGCCGTGGAGGCCATCACCGGAGAAGGGGAGGTGACGATCCGGACGGAGAACCGGTACCTGGACCGGCCGATCCGGGGGTACGACGACGTCAACGAAGGGGACTACGTCGTCCTCACGGTTTCCGACAGCGGGAAAGGCATCTCCGCCCCGGACATCGGGAAGATCTTCGATCCCTTCTACACCAAGAAGATGATGGGGAGGAGCGGTACCGGGCTTGGACTGACCGTGGTCTGGGGAACGGTGAAGGACCACAGCGGGTACATCGACGTGCAGAGCGAGGAGGGAAAAGGGAGCACGTTTTCGGTCTATTTCCCGGTGACAAGGGAAGAACCCGCCGCGGCCGGAGCCGGGAGGATCGAGATGGCCGCTTATATGGGGCGCGGCGAATCCATCCTGGTCGTCGACGACATGCGGGACCAGCGGGAAGTGGCGACGAGCATGCTGAAGCGGCTCGGCTACCGGGTAGAGTCGGCTTCCAGCGGGGAGGAGGCGGTGGAGCTCCTCGGGAAAAAGCCCTTCGACCTGGTCGTCCTGGACATGATCATGGACCCCGGGATGGACGGCCTGGAAACCTATCGAAAAATCACGGAAATTCGCCCGAAGCAAAAAGCCGTCATCGTCAGCGGGTTTTCCGAGTCCGACCGGGTACGGAAGGTTCAGGAGCTGGGAGGGGGGGCATTCGTCCGGAAGCCCTACATCCTCGAAAAGATCGGCTCCGCGATCCGCGGCGAGCTGGACCGGAAACAGGATCGGAGGGACGGGACTTGAGGGATCAGGACCGGACAAACGATCACGCCGCCTTCTACCGGCACCTGCTGGACCGCATTGACGAAGGCATCCTGGTGACGGACCGGGACGACAGGATCGTCTTTGTCAACGATCCCATGGCGGGAATCGCGGGCATCCCGAAAGAGAGGATTCGGGGCGTCCTGATCCTCGACGATTTCCCCGAAGAGACCCTGACGCATTTCGGCCCCCTTTACCGGAAAGCCCGGGACACCCTCCAGCCCGTCTCCTTTGAGGGCATTCCGGTCGTCACCCCCGCCGGCAGGACGACATACCAGTCGGGGAGCCTGGTTCCACAGGTGATGGACGGCCGGTATGACGGCATGATCTGCACGATCCACGACGTCACCGACCGCCGGCAGGCCGAGGAGGCCCTCCGGGAAAGCGAGCGCAGGTTCAAGCTTATCACGGAGAAGATGACGGACATCGTGTGGATCGCCGACATGAACCTGCGAACGGTTTACGTCACGCCCTCCATCGAGAAGGTGCTGGGATTCACCCCGGAAGAGCGCATGGGCCAGTCCATCGAGGAGCAGTTCACCCCGGACTCCCTGGCATTCGGACTGGAGGCTATGGGACGTGAGCTTGCCCTGGAAGAGCAGGGCCGGGGAGATCCCGACAGGACGGCCACCCTGGTCCTGGAATACCGCTGCAAGGACGGCTCGACCCGCTGGATGGAGACGGTCATGAGCGGGTTTCGCGACGAACGGGGCGTCCTGATCGGGATCCACGGCGTTTCCAGGGATGTCACCGAAAATCGGCAGGCCCAGGAGGCGCTCCGCCGGAGCGAGGAATACTTCCGGGCGATCACCGAAAACGCATCCGATATCCTGTTCATCACGGATGAGCGGGCAACCATCACCTACGTGACGCCCTCCGTCGAGCGCATCACCGGCTACCGGCCGGACGAACTGCTCGGAACGAGCACCTACGACCTGTTTGTCCCGGAGGATCTGCCCAGGGCCCTGGAGGATTATGCGAAGGCCCTGCAGACGAGGGGAGTTGCCATTCCCAACAGCTTTCGCATCCGGGACCGGAACGGCGCCGAGCGGATCATGGAGGGCGTCGGGATCAATCTCCTGGATGATCCCGCCATCGCGGGCTTCGTGATGAATGTCCGCGACGTCTCCGACCAGCGGCGTGCCGAGGAGGCCCTGCGGGCGACGGAAGAGCGGTTCCGGCTGATCACGGAAAACATGCAGGACACCGTCTGGCTCATGGATGCAAACCTGAAGCTGATCTGGGTATCCCCATCGGTCGCGCGGATGCAGGGTTATACCCCGGATGAGCTGCTCAGACTCCCCCTGGAGCGGCAGGTGACCCCGGAATCCCTCCAGGTAGCTTTCGGATTGATTGAAAAATATCTCATCCCGGAAAGGATCGCCAATCCCCGGGACGAGATTACGGCGTCGGTGGATCTGGAGCTCTGCCGAAAGGACGGATCCACGTTCTGGGTCGAAGCGGTCATCACGCTGCTCCGGGACGGACAGGGCGCCCCGGCCGGTTTCCTGGGAATTTCCAGGGACACGACGGAGCGCCGGGCGATGGAGGCAGCCCTCCGGGAGAGCGAGGAGAAACACCGCCTCCTCTTCGAGAGCGCCGCGGAGGGGATCATGATCATCCAGGATGAAGTGACCTGTCTGGTCAACCCGGCCCTCTCCCAGATCATGGGTTACCCGATCGAGACAATCACGTCGCGGCCGTTCGGGGGGTTCATCCATCCGGAAGACCAGGACATGGTGGTCGATCGCCACCGGCGAAGGATGCGAGGGGAGGCGGTGGAAACGGGCTATCCGTTCCGGATCGTGACGGGCGACGGCAGGGAGAAATGGGTGGAAATCCATTCCCGGCGAATCGTCTGGGAAGATGCCCCGGCTTCTCTGAACTTCATCATGGACATTACGGAGCGCAGGCAGATGGAGGAGCGTCTGGCCCGTGTCGAGAAGATGGAGGCCCTGGGAACGCTGGCGGGCGGCGTGGCGCATGACCTGAACAATGTCCTGGGCGTCCTGGTCGGGTACTCGGAGCTGCTGGCGGAAAAGCTGCCCGAGGGAAGCCAGATGAGGAGGCATGCCGAAAACATCCTGCAGTCGGGCATCAAGGGAGCGGCTATCATCCAGGACCTGCTGACGCTGGCCAGGAGGGGGGTTGCCGTTTCGGAGGTGGTCGCCCTGAACCGGGTCGTCGAGGACTATCTCCGGTCGCCGGAATACGAGCAACTGGCATCCTATCACCATGACGTCACCGTTCGTGCCGAGCTTGCCGGGGGGCTGCTGAACATCAAGGGCTCCCCCGTTCACCTGGGCAAGACCGTCATGAACCTGGTGTCGAACGCCATGGAGGCCATATCCGGACAGGGAATCGTCACGATCCGGACGGAAAACCGTTACCTCGACCAGCCCGTCCACGGATACGACGAGATGCGGGAGGGAGATTACGCCGTTCTGACCGTCACCGATTCCGGCCGGGGGATCTCCACCCGCGACATCGGCAAGATCTTCGAGCCGTTCTATACGAAAAAGGTCATGGGCCGGAGCGGAACGGGCCTGGGCCTGGCCGTCGTCTGGGGAACCGTGAAGGATCACGACGGCTACATCGATGTACAGAGTGAGGAGGGCGCCGGGACGACCTTCACCCTCTATTTCCCGGTGACCCGGGAGGAGCCGGTGGCGGTTGCCGAGCAGCACCTGCTGGACAGCTCCCTGGGACGGGGTGAATTCATCCTGGTGGTCGATGACGTGAAGGAGCAGCGTGAGCTGGCCGCCAGCATGCTGACCCGGCTCGGGTACCGCGTGGAGGCCGTTGCCGGTGGGGAGGAGGCGGTTTCCCGGGTGGGCGGCATGAAGCCGGACCTGCTCGTTCTCGACATGATCATGGATCCGGGAATCGACGGGCTCGAGACCTACCGCCGGATCCTGGAGATCCATCCCGGGCAGAAGGCCATCATCGTCAGCGGTTTTTCGGAAACAGGCAGGGTCCGGCAGGCCCTGGAGATCGGCGCGGGCGAGTTCGTCCGGAAGCCCTACGTCATGGAAAAGATCGGTTTCGCCGTCCGCAGGGAATTGGACCGGAAATAGAAGAGAACGGGCCGGATCTTTTCGCAACGAAAAGCAATCGGGCCTGTTTCTGACTGCCTGTTTTCTCCTGTTGCCACCACGTGATGCAATGCAATGCGGGACGAATCAGGCTTGACGCATATCGCGCACCCCGCTACTGTTGCCGGGCCGCTCGGGGCCCTGAGAGCGTCCGTGTCGGGCGCCCCGAGCGGCACGGACGCCCCGGCTGCCGGGGCTTCCCGCCCGCAGTTCCGGCCTGCAGCACCGACGACGCAAACGAATACGGGAGTATCCGGGCGGCTTGTTGCCTTCAGGGAGGGATATGAACATTCTGCTTGTCCTGGGTCATCCCGATCCGGGGAGTTTCAATCATGCCGTTGCGGCCGCGGCCCGGGCGGCTCTGGAGGAAGGCGGCCATGACGTTGTCTTCCACGATCTGTGCGCGGAGGGGTTCGATCCCCTGCTGCCCGCGGCCGAGATCGCCGCAACGGCGGTCCTTCCGGAGCCGATCCGGCGGCAATGCGAGGAGCTCCGGTCCGCCGACGGGATCGTCATCGTCCATCCCAACTGGTGGGGTCAGCCGCCGGCGATTCTGAAAGGGTGGGTCGACCGGGTCGTCCGCCCCGGTGTGGCCTACCGGTTCGAGGAGGGGGACAGCGGAGAGGGAGTTCCCGTTGGCCTGCTCAGGGCGAAAGCCGCGATCGTATTCAACACGTCGAATACGGTCGAGGACCGGGAGCTGGCCGTCTTTGGCGATCCCCTGGAGGCCCTGTGGAGGCGCTGCATCTTCGACCTCTGCGGCGTCCGGGATTTCCATCGGAGAACGTTCCGGGTCGTGGTCACGAGCACCCTCGATGAGAGGCGGGCCTGGCTGGAGGAGGCGAAGACGATGTGCCGCCGCGTCTTCCGGGGGGATGAATGAGGACGGACGGAGGACGGCGTTGCACAGGATTCCCGGACCGGGTGTCGGCATCCGGGATGAAAACGTTTGGAAGATAGGAAAAGGAAACCATGAGCGATCTGAAACGGCGTGTTGCCGCCGGTCTTTTCGTCTTCGCCGCGCTGATTGTCTCCGGGCTTAATCCCTATGACCGCGCCACCTGGCTCATGGAAGTCGCCCCGGTCCTGATGGCGGCGCCGATTCTGCTCGCGACGCACCGACGCTTTCCCCTGACCCCCCTGCTTTTCTTCCTGATCTGCGCCCATGCGCTGGTCCTGATCCTGGGCGGGGCGTACACGTATGCGCGGGTTCCCCTGGGGGCCTGGTTCCAGGATCTCCTCCACCTGAGCAGAAACCCCTACGACAAGCTCGGCCATTTCATGCAGGGATTCGTTCCCGCGCTCCTGGTGCGGGAGATCCTGCTCCGGGGCCGGTTTGCGAGGGGGAGGGGCATGGCTGCGTTCCTGTCGGTCTGTGTGGCCCTGGCGTTCAGCGCCGTCTATGAGCTGATCGAGTGGTGGGCGGCGCTGGCCCTGGGACAGGGGGCGGAGGAGTTTCTGGGGACCCAGGGCGACCCCTGGGACACCCAGTCGGATATGTTCTTCGCGCTGATCGGCGCGAGCCTGGCGATGCTCACCCTGTCCTCTGTCCATGACCGGCAGATCGTGGTGCTGGAACGGGATTCCGGCGGAGGCTCCTGACGATTTCCCATACCGGGTGATTCAAGCGGAAGGGGTGCCGATGCCGCGCCGTCGAGGTCTTTCCGGCGGGCGGCTCATGGAAGACCGGAACTCCGACGTCACCGGAGAGATGCATGAAGAGAGAGATCGAGTGGATTGAAATGGCCAGAACCGGCTGCATGCTGCTGGTCGTTCTCTGCCACGTGCTGGACATCTTCATCTTTCACGGCGGGGAAGCGGCACAGCCGTGGGAAATGGCCTTCCTCTGCTTCTCGCGTTTTGCGGTGCCCCTGTTTTTCATCATTTCCGGCTTCCTGCTCCGGATCGAGTTCGATCGCTCCCCGGAGCCGGTCCGGTACGGCGCGTATCTCCGGCACAAGGCCGCCATGGTCCTGGCGCCGTTTTTCGTCTGGAATGCGATTTACCTGGTCTATGCCAGGGTGTTCATGGGCTGGCCCCTGTTCTCGGGAAGCGCTCTGTTTTCCTTCCTGACCGGCTTCGTTCACCTCTATTTCGTTTTTGTCCTCTTCCAGTTTTTCCTCCTCTATCCGCTCCTGCACCGGCGTCTCCAGGGAAGCGGCCTGAATTGGGCCCTTGCGGTCTCCGTCGTCCTGTCCCTGGGGTTCTACGGGGTTTCGGAATATGCCCTCTGGGTGTCCGGCATCTCCGAGCCGACCTTCGAGTGGCACTACGGGAAACTGTTTTTCGGGTGGAGCGCCTTCTTCATGACCGGTGTCTGGCTGGGGGCCCGTCCGGACCGGGTCGAACTCCTGGCAGGGCGTACACTCCCGCTTTTCGTTCTCGCTTCGGTTCTCCTGGTTCCATATTATTATGAAACCACCCGGCAGCTGGAGGTGTTTCACGTCTACGGCCGGGGATATTTTCTCCTCTCCGGCTTTCCCTTCCATCTGGCCGGTGCCCTCTTCATGATCGGGCTGCTCCGGGGCGTCGAGCGGTCGTCCCGGACGGGGCGCATCCTGAGCTATCTGATCCACAGCGGCGTGGACACCTTCGAGATCTACCTCGTGCATTACCTGTTCCTGCTCCTGCTCGTCGCCGGATGGACCCGCCTCGATCTGCCCGGGATCCCGCTGGTGAAGTTTCCCGTTCTCTTTGTCTGCGTGTGGTTGCTGTCGCATGGGTTCGCCATGCTTCGCCGGCGGCCGTCCCTGGCCGGGGCGGGAAAGGTGTTTTTTGGCTACAGGGACTGAGCGATACGGCTCCGCATCGCGGGGTACCTGCTCCGTCTACACGTGAATCAGGTATGTTCCCGATGCGGCGGGTGAGGTAGAGTCGCCGGCAAAAACGAGGAGGAGCCATGCTGGAAGAGACGCTTGCCGCATATGTCGCAAAGACCGCGTTTTCAGAAATGGACGAGCAGACGGTCCATATCCTCAAGCGGAACATTCTCGATTCCTATGCGGGTATCTGCCTGTCCCTCAAGGATGTCGACATGCTCGGCAAATTCGACGCGATGACCTCCCTGACCCCGACGGAGAAAGGACTCGCCGTCTGGGGGCTCCACCGCAAGGCGAACACCTCGAATGCCGTTTTCATGAACACGATCCTCGGTCGCCGCAGCGACCTGGTCAATACGTATCTTCCGCCGAGCGGAATGGGGGGCTGCCACCCGTCGGACAACGTGTCTCTTGTCCTCTCCATGGCGGACTGGCTGAAGAAGAGCGGGAAGGACGTCCTGTCCCTGATGCATGTCGCCTATCTCCTGTCATGCGCCTTCACGGATTATTATCACCCCGAGGAAAACGGCTATGATCACGACAGCCCGTCGCTCCTATACCTTTCCCTGACCATCGGATGCGCCATGGGCCTGTCCGTCCCCGGGTTGACGGAGGCGCAGCGCATCGCCGGCATGCTGGGACTGGACATCGACCAGGCGGCGAAGGGGGAGGTCACGGACTGGAAGCACTGCACCTATGCATCCTGCGCCATGCGCGCACTCCATGCCGTCAAGATGGCCTATGCCGGCTTCGAGGGGCCGAGAAGCATCTACGAGGGCGAGGCGGGGATCAACCGCTTCCTTCCCCATTCCGGCTCCATCCTGGATCCACTGCCCGACCTGGAATCCATCGTCTTCAAGCGCTGGCCGGCGCTGGTTTTCTGCCAGACGCCCATCGACGCGGCCGTTGAAATCGCCGGACGGATCGACGATCCGGAAACGATCGACCGCATTCTGGTCCATACATACAAAAAGGCGATCGAGGAGGCGGATGGCGAAGCCGCCTGTCGACCCGTGAGCCGGGCCGGCCGGACCCATTCGCTTCCCTATTGCGTGGCGGCGGCGCTCGTGAAGAAGACCGTCGAATATGAATTTTTCAATGACGGCTTCCTCGGAAACGAAGAGGCCGTGGCCCGCCTGATCCCGAAGATCGCCGTGGCGGAAGACGTCCACATGACCCGGACCTATCCCGACGGCTCGCCCTGCCGGATTGCGGTAACGCTGAAAAACGGGGAGACGATCCGCCTCGGCCGCGATTTCCCCCGCGGGGATCCCCATGATCCGCTGACGGACCGGGAGATCGAGGAGAAGGTGGAGGATTGCATGACCCACCTGGCGAGCCGGGATGAGGTTCGATCCATCATCGGTCGGGTCTGGGAACTGGAGAGGGAGGATTCCATCGACTGGCTGGTGGCGCCCCTGAAACAGCGTATTCTGAAAACAGACGGGAGGGAGGATCCATGAAGAAGCCCGCAATCGGGTCGGTGGCCGATATCGAGAAATTTTTCAAGGCCTTCAACGGACGGGACTGGGAGGCGGTGTTTCGGTTCATCCGCGACGACTGCGTCTGGGAGGCGTCGGAGAAGCGCCTGGAGGGCAGGGAAGAAATGATCGCCTACTGGACGCGGGACCACGTCTCCTTCCGGGAAACCCTGGACATGCCGGAAAAGGTTGTGTTCGGCGACGGGACGGTTTATCTTCAGGTCAAGATTCGCCTGAATTTCCTGGAGGACGGCCTTTTTTTCGGGAAGCCTTACCGGAAAGGCGAGACGCTGGACTTTTCCTGCGCCGATTACTACGAGCTCGACGAGGACGGGAAAATCCGGGCCGGCCGTGTGTTCACCCGGTTCAACCCTTGAAATACAGCCCTGTGCCTCCCCGGCTTGCCCGGAAGGCCGCGAGAGAGGGGTCTCATGACGGAGTACGACGACCTGGAATTTTCCCGTGTCGAGGTGTTCCCGGCCCTGGCGGCACAGGTGGTCGCGGAGAGCGCCTCCGATCCGGAGGTCGTCGCCCGGGCCGTGGACAAGGCCTTCGCCAAGCTCTTCCCATTCATGAAGAAAAACGGACTCTCCGCCTGGGGAGCGCCGCGGGCCATTTACACGGAATGCAGTCCGGAGCGGACGAAGTTCATCGTCGCCGTCCCCATCCTCAAACCTCCCGGGGAACCCGTCCGGGGCGGTTCCGCGTTCACGGGGGAGCTTGCCGGGGGCAGCGCCTACCGCTTTACGCATCGGGGTTCTTACAGCGGCCTGGCGGCTACCTACGACTGCATCACCCGGTTCATGACGGCCAGGGGCCTGATGGCGGGGCCCGACGACTGGGACCGCTACATGCCCATGTGGGAGGAATACGCCAACAATCCGGCCAAGACGCCGGAAGGCGAACTCCTCACCTATATTTATCTCCCGCGAACGTGAGAAAAGAACCCTCCCTGGGACGATGACGGTCGTTTCGGGGGGAATCGAGGAGCAGAGGAGGGGAGGATGGGAGACGACTCGGACAAGTGGATGCCGCCGGCCGCTGATGGCTCTCCCCGGGACGCTCCGTCGACCGGAGATCCGGCGCCCGCGGACCTGCAGGCGCTCGTTCAGAGGCTGGAGCGGGAAGTTGCCGAGCGGCGGCGTGCCGAGGAGGCGCTCAGGGAGAGCGAGGAGCTGTACCGGAGCGCCTTCGAGCGGTCCAACGACGGCATCGTCATCACCCAGGGCGGCCGCTACGTCTTCATCACCCAGGTCTTCCTGCGGACCATCGGCCGCCGGATGGAGGATCTCCTCGGCAAGACCCTGGGAGCCTTCGTCCACCCCGAGGACCGGGAGCGGTTCGCCGACTATACACGGAGGCGGAGAGCCGGGGAGCCGGCTCCTTCGAACTACGAGCTCCGGATCGTCCGGCCGGACGGGACGCTGGTGCACGCCGATATCAGTGTCATCGAGGTAATCTATCAGGGGGAAAAGGCGTTTCTCGCCTACCTGCGGGACATCACGGAGAGAAAGAAAGCGGAAGAGCGGCTTCGGCAGAGCGAGGAAAAATACCGGCTCCTGGTCGATCATGCCCCCGCCGGGATCTACCAGGTCGATTTCCGCTCGCGGCGGTTCATCAGCGTCAACGACGTCATGTGCCAGTACACGGGCTACACACGGGATGAGTTCCTGGACCTGGACCCGCTGAACATCCTGGCGGAGGAGTCCCTGGAGACCTTCCTGAAAAGGATGGGCGACATCCTGGCGGGGATCCCCATCTCCGATTCGGTGGAATACAAGATCCGGGGCAAGAACGGCCGGGAGTTCTGGGTCCTGATTCACAACAGCTTCCTGTACGAGGACGGAAAGCCTGTCATCTCCACGGTGATCGTCCATGACATGACCGAGCGCAGGCAGGCGGAGGAAGAGCGGGACCGGCTGCAGATGCAGCTTATGCAGGCCCAGAAGATGGAGTCGGTGGGACGGCTGGCCGGCGGGGTGGCCCACAACTTCAACAACATCCTCGCCGCGATCATGGGCTACTCGGAGATGGCGCTCCTCCAGACCGATCCGGGAACCAGGCTGCACAAGAACCTGGAGGAGATCCTCAAGGCCGCCAAGCGGTCGGCGGATCTTACGGGCCAGCTCCTGGCCTTCGCCCGCCGGCAGGTGACGAGCCCAAAGGTCCTGAACCTGAACGACACCGTCGGCGGCATGCTGAAGATGCTCCAGCGGCTGATCCGCGAAGACATCGAGCTGGTCTGGATCCCGGGCCATGGTCTCTGGAATGTGAAGATCGACGCCTCCCAGGTCGATCAGATCATGGCCAACCTGCTGATCAACGCCCGGGATGCCATCTCCGGGTCGGGAAGGGTGACCATTGAGACGCACAACATGGCGGTGGACGAAGGGTTTGTCAGCCACCATGCCGATTTTTCACCCGGGGACTATGTCCTCCTGTCGGTCAGTGACACCGGGTGCGGCATGGACCGACAGACCCTGGCGCATGCCTTCGAACCGTTCTTCACGACCAAGGAGGTCGGGAAAGGCACTGGACTGGGCCTGGCGACGGTCTTCGGCATCGTCCGTCAGAACGATGGATTCGTTCATGCCTACAGCGAGCCGGACAGGGGGGCAACGTTCCGGATCTACCTGCCCCGCTACGCAGCCGAAGCGAAGCCGGAACCCGGACGGAGAGAAGAGAAGAAGACGCCGCGGGGCGTGGAGACGATTCTACTCGCAGAGGACGACAAGGCGGTTCTTGAGTTGACCCGCAGCCTGCTCGAAGCCCTGGGGTACCGGGTCCTGACGGCCGGGACGCCGGACCTGGCGATCCGGGCGGTCGAAGAGCAGCGGGATGCCATACACCTGCTTCTGACCGACGTGGTGATGCCGGGGATGAACGGGAAGGAGCTGGCCGGGCGGCTGGTCTCGATGCATCCCGGCTTGAAGTGCCTGTTCATGTCGGGTTATACCGCCGACGTGATCGCCCACCATGGAATCCTGGACGAGGGCGTGCACTTCATCCCCAAACCATTTTCGCTCCAGACCCTCTCCGAGGCGGTCCGCCGGGTCCTCGACGAGGGATAGCGGGCTTGCGGACGGCGGCCCGTCCGATGGCTTACGGGAGATACAACCATGCGCATGGTATGGATCGTCCTGGCGGTGTTCGCAGTCGTTCTTGCCGCCGTCCTTGTGATCGCCGATATGCGATGGCGGGCGAGGACAGCGGACCTGGTTGCGCAGGCCGCTGTCTCACCTGCCGGGGCCCGGGCCGTCTTCAACCCGTCCGAACTCGAAGGCCTGCCCGAGCCTGTGCAGCGCTACTTACGAACCGTCCTGGCGGAGGGCATCCCTCTGGTCCGCTGTGCGCGGCTGAAGCAGGAGGGTGAATTCCTCGTCCGGCCGGAATCGAACGGATGGGTTCCTTTCCGGGCCGAACAGACCGTGGGTGTGAACCCGGCGGTCTTCGTGTGGGACGCCCGCATGGCCCTGGTTCCGGGAATCGACATCCGGGTTCGGGATGCCTTCGCCGCCGGCCGCGGATTCATGCACGCAAGCATCCTGGCGCTGGTGCCCCTGGTTTCCGCGGAAGGTATGCCGGGCCTCTCCGTCGGAGCCCTGCAGCGCTACCTGGCCGAGGCAGCCTGGTTTCCGACCGCTCTCCTTCCTTCCCAGGGTGTCTCCTGGACGGCCATCGATGCATCGAGTGCGAAGGCGACCCTGGATGCGTCCGGGGTCAGGGTTTCCCTTGTCTTCCGCTTCAGCGATGACGGCCTGATCCAGAGCGTTTATGCCCCGGACCGTCCGCGCAGCGTCGGCGGCCGGGAAGTGCCCACGCCCTGGGAAGGCCGCTGGCAGGAATACGGAACCCTGGGGGGGATGCGCGTGCCCGTTCGCGGGGAGGTGGCCTGGCTGCTCCCGGAAGGGCGGCAGGTCTATTGGAAGGGCCGGATCACCGAGGCTCTTTATGAATCGTGTCGGAGCAGCGGGACATGAGGCCGGGGGAGCCGTCAAGGGCCGCCCTCCGTTAACTGAGCCAAAACAGGAGGTGTTGTCATGAAAAGAATGGCGTCGATCATTTTGATTTCTTTCCTTCTGGTCGGTTTCTCGACCGTCGCCCATGCGGATCTGAACGTCTTTCTCCGCGACCTGAACGTTCAGGCCAGGGCCGACATGGACGGCTTCAGCGCCCGGGTGAGCGCCCAGTTCGGTGTACCCGTACCGAGGGTCCATGCGATCATCAAGTCCGTGGACAATCCGGCCGATGCCTTCATGTGCTTCGAGATCGGGCGGATGACGGGACGGGCGCCGGATGCGGTCCTCACGACATACCGGCGCCACAAGGGAAAGGGCTGGGGCGTCATTGCCAAGGAAATGGGCATCAAGCCCGGGTCCGCCGAGTTTCATGCTCTCAAGCGGGGCGATCTGGCGCTGACAGGGGCGCCGGCCGGTCCGGGCGGGAAAGGACCGGGAAAGAAGGAGAAGGCCAAGGGCAAAGGAAAGTGGAAGGACCGCGGGGATGACGGCCCCAGGGGCGTCGATGACGACGACCGGGGACCCGGGAAGGGCCGCGGCCAGGGGAGGGGCCAGAACCGTTAGGAGCCCCGAATGGGCGCCGCCCGGATCCGGATTCGGGCGGTGCGGCGATAAAACCTTCGAAAGGGGTCAAAAGAAGATGACGCTGGAAGAGCAGATCGGTCAGGCCCTGGCGACGTTCCTGCCGGGGCATCTCGGCATCCGGATCGAGAAGGCCTTACCGGAGGAGGTGGTCGGCTCGCTGACCGTCGAGGAGCGCCTGTGCACCTACGGCGGCATCCTCCATGGCGGCTCCATCATGGCCCTGGCGGACACGCTGGGCGGCGTCGGGGCCTTCCTGAACCTTCCCCCCGGGACGCGGACCTCGACGGTGGAATCCAAGACGAACTTCGTCCGGGCCGCGAAGATCGGGACGAAGGTGACGGCGACAAGCCGGCTCATCCACAAGGGAAGGACCCTTGTGCTCTGGCAGACGGAGGTCCGGGACTCCGAGGGAAACCTGCTGGCCCTGGTTTCCCAGTCGCAAATGGTGATTCCGGTCTGAGAGAGCCACCGCGCCGGGCGGCAAAGCGGGCGCCCCGGCCGTTGCCGGCAGGGGCGCACCGTTCGCCGTCATTCGCGGCATTATGCGGCCGGTCCGGTCACGAAGCCCTTGGACGGGGGGCCCGTGTCGGCCGGCGTCCCGGCGATCTGGGCGAGGTAGGCGGCGCCGAGCTTCTTCAGGTGGTCGCTCACGTTGTCGAAGTAGTTGAAGTGGACCTGCTCCTCGTCGTTGATGGTCTCGAAGAGCTTCATGCTGATGCTGTCGCCGTTCTCCCGGCACACCAGGATGAACTGGTTGTAGGCGTCGATCGTGTCGTCTTCGAGGGTGGCGTTGAAGGGGAACACAGCCTCCACCTTCTGGCCCTTCTGAACCTTTGCCGCGAGGTCCGTCGTCGGCTCCCCACCCAGCTCCTTGATGCGCTCGGCAAACATCTCGGCGTGGCGCATCTCGTCGATGGCGATCAGCTTGATCTTCGCCGCCAGTTCCCCATAGTCCATGTCGTCCAGGTTGTAGTGCTGGTTCATGTACTGGTGGATGGCCATCAGTTCCATGGAGCGCGCCTTGTTCAGGACCTCGATGACCTTCTTCCGCCGCTGGTCTTTGCTGCTCTGTGCCATAAGGGCCTCCTTTCCGGCATGTGTTGAACGATCTTCCGTTGGTGGAGACAGGAACCGCGATTCGTGGTATGCAGTTCCCCCGGAACCGGGGAACCGATGACTTCCCCGGGATCCTGTATGGAACGGCGGCCACTATAACAGAAAGGGGAGTCATATGAAAAGAGTCCTGCTGTTGGTCGATATCCAGAACGATTATTTTCCCGGCGGCAGGATGGAGCTGTCCGGGAGCATCGCGGCCGGCGAGAAAGCCGGGATCCTGCTGGCGGCGTTCCGGAGCCGCGATCTCCCGGTGGTCCACATCCAGCACGTGTCGGTCCGCCCGGGATCCTCGTTTTTCCTGCCGGACACGGATGGCGTGCAGATCCATGCCTCCGTCCGGCCGCGGGAGGGAGAGGCGCTCTTTCAGAAGCATTATCCCAACAGCTTCCGGGAGACCCCCCTCCTGGAACACCTGCGCCGGCTCGAAACCAGGCAGCTGGTCATTGCTGGAATGATGACCCACATGTGCGTCGATTCCACCGTGCGGGCAGCCTTCGACCTGGGCTTCGCCTGCAGCCTGGCCCACGACGCCTGCGCCACAAGAAGTCTGTCCTTCGGGGGCATCGCGGTGCCCGCGGAGCACGTCCATGCCTCCCACGTCGCGGCGCTCAATGGAATTTTCTGCAGGGCCGCAGCCGCGGAGGATCTCTGCGCCGGTCTCTGAGAGCGAGGGGCGGGGAAGCCGGCGGGCGGCGTGACCGGAAGGCTTCGTTCCCTTCGCGGATCGTCCCTGGGAATGCCTGCCCTCGTCCGGCGGCCGCCGGAACATTTGAATCGAGGAGGAATCCAGAATGAGCGGTAGAATCCGGTTTCTGATGACCGTTGCCGTTGTGGCTGCCATTTCCGTTGGATTTCCGGTGACCGGCCCGGCGCTGGCGGCCTGGCCCGAGCGACCGGTCACCCTGCTGGTCGGCTTTGCTCCCGGCGGTACCATGGACCTGAGCGCAAGGGCCCTCGCCCGGGCGGCGGAGAAGATCCTGGGAACGCCGGTCGTGGTCGAGAACAAGACCGGGGGGACCGGGACCGTGGCCCTGGCGGCCCTGCTTTCCCAGAAAGCCGACGGCTACACCCTCTGCGCCACGCCCAGTTCGGTCCTGATCCGGGTCTCCCAGATGCAGCGGGTGCCCTTCAAGCCGCTGACGGGCTTCCGGCCCATCCTCGGCTTCACCACCCCGCAACTGGGGATCGTGGTGAAACAGGACGCACCCTGGAAATCCATGGCCGACCTGGTGGCCTATGCGAAGAAGAACCCCGGCAGGCTGAAGTATGCCACCACCGGCGTGGGGAGCACGACCCATGCCGCGGTGGAGGAGGTCGCAGCCCGGGAGAAGGTGCGCATGGTGCACGTGCCCTACAAGGGCAGCATCGAGGCGCTGACGGCTCTCCTGGGCGGGCACGTCGACTTCGCCTCCGTCACCTCCGAGTTCATTCCTTCGGTGAAGGCCGGCCAGGCCCGCCTGCTGGTCACGATGGGGGAGAAACGGTCGCCCAAGTTCCCGCAGGTACCGACGATGAAGGAAGCCGGCTACGATTTCACGAACGACGCGGTCTATGCCGTCGTCGCACCGGCGAACCTTCCGCCGGAAATCGCGGGGAAGCTGGAGGATGCGTTCGCCCGTGCCGTCCGGGACCGGGAATTCCTGCAGTCCCTTGACCGGATCGACCTGGTTCCGGTGTATTACGATTCAAGGGCGTTCCAGCAATTCCTGCGGGTTCAGTGGAAGATCATCAACCGGCACCTGAGGGCGGCGGGCCTCATCCGGCAGGCGGCCACGCCTCCGGAGTAGAAACCCGGCGGACCGGACCAGGGAGGCGGTTTGAACAGCGTGAACAGGATCACCCGGGATCGGATCAGCGGCGCTCTCTGGCTGGCAGCGGCCGTTTTCGTCACGGTATCGGGCACAAGGCTCGGAATCGGGACCTATGACGACCCCGGTCCCGGCTTTCTTCTCTTCTGGTCGGGCCTCGGCCTGGCCCTGCTGGCCATCGTTCTCCTGCTCCTGAGCCCGGGGAGCCGGGCATCCGCGGAGGAAGGGCCCCTGCGGCTTCCGCGGCGATCCGGTGTCCTGGCCGTCGTCTCCCTGGCCCTGTATTGCTGGCTGCTGCCGGGGCTGGGCTATCTGGCAGCGACGACGGGGCTGATGCTCGTCCTGTTCGGCCTCGGGCGCATGAGGATCCGCACGGTCGTCCTTGGCTCCCTGCTGTCAGTCCTCCTGAGTTACATCCTTTTTCTCCACGTTCTGAAGGTCCCCCTTCCCCGGGGAATTCTTTCCTTCTGATCGCGGAGCCGCGGGGTTGCGTCGGTGGATATCCTGAACGGTCTCCTTTACGGCTTTTCCATCGCCACCCGGCCCGACCACCTCGCCCTGGTCTTCTCCGGCTGTCTCCTGGGGACGCTGGTCGGCGTGCTGCCGGGCCTCGGGCCGGTGGCGGCGATTTCCATCCTTTTGCCCCTGACCTTCCAGCTGCCGCCGGCCGGGGCGATCATCATGCTGGCGCGGGTCTCCTACGGGGTGGTGTACGGCGGCTCCCCCCCTTCGATTCTGGTGACCGTCCCGGGGGAGGCGGCCTCCG
>CAZODI010000034.1:30571-35472 GCA_964578535.1 uncultured Syntrophaceae bacterium | reverse complement strand
TGGCGATCCGGCTGGTGGGGGAGAAAAGGGAAATAAGGAAGGGGGCGGATTCGGAAATCCGCCCCCTCAGGAAAGGTAGGGAACAGGCTCCCGCCTGTCCCCTCAATCATTTATACGCCTGCGTCCTTCTTCAGCTTCTTTGCCAGGTCCGTCTTCTCCCAGCGGTAGTTGTCCATGAACAGGGTCACGGGGATCTTCCGGTAGACGCTCCCGCTCAGGAGGTCAAAGCGCTCGATCATCCCGGCGGGTGTCAGGTCGAAGTTGTCCGCGACGATCTTTTCGAGCTTCTTGCTCGGAACCTTTCCGGTCCCGAACGTGTCGATATAGATCGAGAAGGGCTTGGCGATGCCGATGGCGTAAGCGAGCTGGACGGAGCACTTGGCGGCCAGGCCGGCAGCAACGATGTTCTTGGCCACGTAGCGGGCGCCGAAGGCAGCGGAGCAGTCCACCTTTTCCGGCGACTTGTTCACCACGGAGCCGCCGCCCAGCTGTGCCCCCGGATAGCCGCCGTAGAACTGGACCACAAGCTTGCGGCCCGTCACGCCCGAATCGGCGGCGCTGCACGAATTGACGGCCTCCCACTCTCCCGTGGGATTGCAGAGGAACTCCGTCTTCTTGTCGACCCAGTCGCCGAGGCAGTCGAAGGCAATCTTTTTCGCCCTGGCCTCCACGGCCGACTTCTTCCCCTTCACGAACCGGTAATCGATGGCATTGGACATCAGGACCTTGGCGAGCCGCTTCGGCTTTCCCGTCTTGTCGTCGTATTCCACGGAAACCTGCCCCTTTCCATCGGGGGCGAAGATGGGGTCCTTCAGCGCCTCGAAGGTCCGCATCATCCGGCTCACGAGGACGTAGGGAAGGGGGAGCAGCTCCGGCGTCTCGTCACAGGCGAATCCGTACATGATGCCCTGATCGCCGGCGCCGATCTCCTTGTGCTTGCCGAGATCGCCCCGGGTCCCGATGTTGATGTTGGGGGACTGGGGGATGATGGCGTTCAGGATGCCCATGGAGTTCCCGTTCAGGCCGACGGCGGCGTCATTGTATCCCAGGCCCAGGACGGTCTTCCGGACCACCTTGTCGATGTCGATGTAGACCCGCGTGCTCACCTCGCCCCCGACGACGCAGAGCCCTTTGCCGAGAAAGACCTCGACGCCGCAGTGGGGCATGGTGTTGATGTCCATCTTTTTGCGTTCCTTCTCCGCGTCCAGGATCTCTGCGATGATGTGGGCGGCGATCATGTCCGCCACGATGTCGGGATGTCCAACCTTGATGCTTTCCGATGAAATCTGCATTCGTTCTTTCCTTTCTTGTGTCAGGTTCCGTAGTTCCCAAACCAATGAGCCCGAGGGCTTTTTGCCGGCCATGAAAAAAGCCCGCGCTGAAGCGCGGGCTGAAACGGACGGATCGGTTCGGCGCTTTAGCACATTTGTATAGCGGAGCAATTTACCTTTTAAATTCCCGCTGTGGCGCATGCCGTACCGCACCGGGGAAGACGTGTCAAGGAAAAAGTGCCCGATCCGAGGAAAAATGGCCGGTTGATCGGCGCACCCCTTCGTGTTATAAGAAAACCCTCCTTCATTTAGGCAGTTTCATTCCCGGAGTCCGTCCTTGGAGAGATCCGTCAGAAGAAGGCAAACCCGACCCGTCGTGATCGGCGGCGTGAAGATCGGTGGAGGTGCGCCGGTGGTGGTCCAGTCCATGACCTCCACGGACACCCGCAACGTGGAGGCCACGGTCCGGCAGATTCACGCCCTTGAGGAAGCAGGCTGCGAGATGGTCCGGGCGGCCATTCCCGACGAGGAGGCCGCCCTGGCCCTGAAGGCGATCCGGGAGCGGATATCGATCCCCCTGGTGGCGGACATCCACTTCGACCACCGTCTTGCCCTGGCATCGATTGAAAACGGCGCCGACGCCATCCGGATCAACCCGGGCAACATGAAGCGGGAAAAACTTCCCGAGGTTGTCCGGGCCGCGGCGGAAAGGGGGATCCCCATCCGTGTCGGCATCAATGCGGGCTCCCTGGAAAAGGACCTGCTGGAGCACTACGGCGGTCCCGTTGCGGAGGCCCTGGTGGAGAGCGCCCTCCGGAACGTCCGCCTCCTGGAGGACCTGGGCTTCACGGCCATCAAAGTCTCCCTCAAGTCCTCCGATGTGCCGACCATGATCGAGGCCTACCGGGAGATCTCCCGCCGCACGGACTATCCGCTCCACCTGGGCGTAACCGAGGCGGGAACGCTGCTGAACTCCGCCATCAAGTCCGCCATCGGCATCGGGACGCTCCTCTACGAAGGCATCGGTGACACGATCCGGGTATCCGTCACCGGCGATCCGGTGCCGGAGGTCCGCATCGCCTATGGCATCCTCCGGGCCCTGAACATCCGGGCCATCGGACCCGACATCGTCTCCTGTCCCACCTGCGGACGCTGCGAGATCGACCTGCTCTCCGTCGCCGAGGAGGTGGAGCGGCGAGTTGCCGGCATGCGGGAGCCCCTGAAGATCGCCATTATGGGATGCGTCGTCAACGGTCCCGGCGAGGCGGCGGAGGCGGACATCGGCATCGCCGGGGGGAAGCGGGCCGGGATGCTCTTCAAGAAGGGAAAACCCGTCCGGAAGGTTGCCGAGGGCGACCTGGTGAAGGCGCTACTGGAGGAAGTGGCCGCCATGACCGGTCGCCGGATGTCCTGACCGGATTCATTCACGACAAAGCACAACCTCACCTGCAAGGAGGATTCATGCGTTATTCCGATATGTTTCTGCCCACGGTCCGGGAAGTACCGTCCGATGCGGAGGTGATCAGCCACCAGCTCATGATCCGGTCGGGAATGATCCGCAAGCTCACGAGCGGCGTGTACACCTATCTTCCCCTGGGATATCGCGTCATCCGGAAGTTCGAGCAGATCGTCCGGGAGGAGATGAACCGCGCCGGAGCCCAGGAGGTCTTCATGCCCACCGTCCAGCCGGCGGAGCTCTGGCAGGAGTCGGGCCGCTGGGTCCATTACGGGAAGGAGCTTCTCCGCTTCCGGGACCGCCACGACCGGGAATGCTGCCTCGGGCCGACCCACGAGGAGGTAATCACCGACCTGGTGCGGAACGAGATCAAGACCTACCGCCAGCTCCCGAGGAACCTCTACCAGATCCAGACGAAATTCCGGGACGAGATCCGCCCCCGCTTCGGCGTCATGCGCTGCCGGGAATTCGGCATGAAGGACGCCTACAGCTTCGACGTGGACGGCGAGACGGCCGAAATCAGCTACCAGAAGATGTTTGAAGCCTACAACCGGATCTTCGCCCGCTGCGGCCTGAAGTTCCGGCCCGTCGAGGCCGATTCGGGGAGCATCGGCGGGAGCTTCTCCCACGAGTTCCTGGTTGTCGCCGACACGGGCGAGGACGGAATGGTCTACTGCGAATCCTGCAACTACGCGGCGAACCTCGAGAAGGCAGAGATTGCGCGGCCGCCGGAAGCGGCGCCTGTGGCCTCGACGAAGGCCGTCGAGGAGGTCCACACGCCGGAGGTCCGGACCATCGAGGAGGTCTGTGCGTTCCTGAAGGTGACCCCCCAGGAGGTCGTCAAGACCCTGATCTACAGCGCCGACGAGAAGCCCGTGGCGGTCCTGATCCGGGGCGACCACGAGGTGAACGAGATCAAGGTGAAGAATTTCCTGGGGTGCGACGCCCTGGAGATGGCCCTGGAAGAGGTGATCGTCGAGGTGGCGAACGCCCCCCGGGGCTTTGTCGGGGCCGTGGGCATCAAGTGTCCCGTCTATGCCGACTATTCCCTGATCGGGATGTCCGATTTCGTCATGGGGGCCAACAAGGAGGACTACCACATCCGGAACGTCAACATGGGTCGGGACTTCACAGTGAAGGCCTTTGCGGACTTCCGGGCCATCCGCGACGAAGACCCCTGCCCGCGGTGCGGCAAGAGCCTGCATTTTGCCCGGGGGATCGAGGTCGGGCACGTCTTCAAGCTGGGCCTCAAGTACAGCAAGGCCATGCGGGCCGTCTACCTGGACCGCAGCGGCAAGGAGCAGTACATGGTCATGGGCTGCTACGGCATCGGCATCGGCCGGACCGTGGCGGCCACGATCGAGCAGAACAACGACGCCGCGGGGATCATCTGGCCCATGCCGCTGGCGCCCTATCAGGTGATCGTCACGCCGACGAACGTGAACGACGGTGCCCTCGCCGAGGCGGCGGAGCGGCTCTACAAATCCTGGACGGACCAGGGAATCGAGGCGGTCCTGGACGACCGGGACGAGCGGGCCGGTGTCAAGTTCATGGACGCCGATCTCATCGGCATCCCCCTCCGGGTGACTGTGGGGCCGAAGCGTCTGGCCGAGGGGAAGGTCGAGGTCCGGTTCCGCCGGACCGGCGAGGTCCATGTCCTCTCCCTCGACGAGGCGGTCGATTTCGTCGTCCGCACCGTCCGTGAGGAAATGAAGGCCCCGGAGTGATCCGCCGGGGCGGGAAATCCATGGACGCAGAGATCGAAACGGACCGTTCATGATCCGCATCACCGACATCCTGGACAAGGTCCAGTCCTACATGACGCCGGAGGAGCAGGAGCTCATCCAGAAGGCCTACGTCTTCTCCGCCAGCGTCCACCAGGGACAGGTCCGCCTGTCGGGGGAGCCATACCTCATCCACCCGATGGAAGTGGCGGGGATGCTGGCGGACATGCGGCTCGACTGCTCCACCGTCGTGACGGGACTGCTCCACGACACCGTGGAAGACACCCTGGCTACGCCCCAGCAGATCGAGGAGGCCTTCGGCAAGGACGTGGCCTTCCTCGTGGAGGGGCTGACGAAGATCAGCCGGATCACCTTAGGCGGCCGGGAGGCGCTGCAGGCGGAAAACTTCCGCAAGATGATCCTGGCCATGTCGGCGGACATCCGGATCCT
>CAZODI010000034.1:13633-30471 GCA_964578535.1 uncultured Syntrophaceae bacterium | reverse complement strand
ACGGCCGAGGTGGAAGGGAGGGCCAAGCACCTCTGGAGCATCCACAAGAAGATGCAGGCCCAGCACATTGAGTTCGACGAGGTCTACGACCTGATCGCCTTCCGGATCATCCTGGCGTCCGACACGGTGAGGGAATGCTACGAGGCCCTGAGCATGATCCACGCCTTGTGGAAGCCGGTTCCCGGGCGCTTCAAGGACTACATCGCCATCCCCAAGGCCAACAACTACCAGTCGCTGCACACGACCGTCATCGGTCCCTACGGGGAGCGTATGGAAGTCCAGATCCGGACCCGGGCCATGCACGAGTGGGCCGAGGAGGGCATTGCCGCCCACTGGCGGTACAAGGAGCGGCGCTCCTCCGATGGCGGGGAGGACCAGCAGATCAAGAGGCTCCGAGAGCTCCTGGAGGTCCAGCAGGAGGTGGAGAATCCCCGGGAGTACATGTCCACCCTGAAGATGGCACTCTTCCCCGACGAGGTGTATGTCTTCACACCCGACGGAGACGTCCGGGCCTTCCCGAAGGGGGCGACGCCCATCGACTTCGCCTACAGCATCCATTCCGACGTCGGCCACACCTGCATCGGGGCCAAGGTCAACCGCAACATCGTTCCCCTCAAGTACCAGCTTCAGAACGGGGACCGGGTGGAGATCATCACCCAGGCGGGCCACCATCCCAGCAAGGACTGGCTCAAATACGCCGTGACGTCCCGGGCCCGCTCCAAGATCAAGAACTGGATCAACACGGAAGAACGCAACCGTAGCGTCGTTCTGGGCCGCGAGCTCCTTGAGAAGGAGTTCCGGAAGAACGGGCTCAAGTTCAGCCTCCTCGGCAAGCCGGAGGCGCTGAAGAAGCTCTTCGAGGAGAACCAGGTCCATTCCCAGGACGACCTGATGGCCGCGGTGGGCTACGGCAAGCTGTCGCCGAAGCACGTCGTCCAGTATTTCGTCCCGGAGGAGCCGAAAGCGGAGGAGCCCCTTCCCGAAAAACCGAAGCGGAAGCTCCCCGACGTGTCCACCGTCGGCATCTCCCTGACGGGGATCGAGGACGTGATGGTGCGGTTTGCCAAGTGCTGCACCCCCATCCCCGGGGACGAGATCGTGGGCTACATCTCCCGGGGGAGGGGCATCGTCGTTCACACGAGCGCCTGCCCGAACACCCGCGACATGGAGCCGGACCGCCTCGTGGACGTCGAATGGAACGTGAAGGAACGCCACACCTACCCCGTTCATATCCGGGTGGTCTGCCGGGACCGCAAAGGCGTGCTGGCGGACGTGAGCAGCGCCATCTCCGCCCACGACGTCAACATCAGCAACGCCCAGGTGGACACGAACAACCCCGACATGCAGGCGGTCTGCGACTTCAAGATCGACGTCAACGACCTGAACGAGCTCAACAAGGTGGTGACGTCCATCAAGAAGCTGGACTGCGTGATGTCGGTGGAGCGCATCCGGCAGCTGTGACGGATTGCCGGAATGCGCCTGTCCGCAGCGGTTGGCGGTTGACAGGGATATTCCCCTGCGGTATGAACCCGCAGCCCGCCCTGCGGGTATAACCTGGAAGGGATGGAAGATGAAGCGGCTGTTCCTGATGACGTTTGTTGCAATCCTTGCTCTGTTCTTCCTGGCGGCGCCCGTTCCCGCCGATGCCCAGTCCGCCCGCCGGGTCGTGCTTATCGACCCGGGTCACGGAGGATCCGATGCGGGGGTGAAGGTCGGGGAAAAGGCATCCGAAAAGGACGTGACCCTGGCCGTTGCGCTCCTGATGAAAAAAGCGCTTTCCGGCGACGGAATCGAGGTGCTTCTGACTCGGACCACCGACACCTCCCTGTCCGCGGCGGACCGGGCCAAGGCCGCCGCGAGCGCGAAACCGGACCTTGTCCTTTCCCTGCATGTCAACGCCGGATTCGACAAGAAGGCCCGCGGGTTTGAGGTCTGGTTCCCCGGTTTCCAATCGGCGGCAGGGAACGGCGGCGATTCGAAAGCGATCCTCAAGGACATGGCGAAGAACCGGTACCTGAACGAGAGCGTCCGGCTGGCCCGAGCCATCGAGAAGAACCTCTCGACGGTTTTCCCGAAGGCCAATCGCGGCCTCCGGGAGGCACCCATTCCCCTGCTGGAAGGACTGGCCGTTCCGGCCGTGGTTGTGGAGATCGGATTCGCCACCCATCCGGAGGAAGGCAAGCGCCTCCTTGAAGACGCGACCCGGCAGGCCATCGCTGCCGCCCTGGCGAAGAGCATCCGCGAAGTCCTCTGAAAACCGCCGGTGCCGGCGAGAAATGTTGATAACAGGCTGTGCATGCGAATAGACGGCAGAAAACCCCTTGAACTGAGACCCGTCCGCCTGGCTGTCGGGTACCTGGCCCACGCGGAGGGATCCGTCCTCATCGAGATGGGGGCGACGAAGGTCCTCTGTGCGGCTACCCTGGAGGAGGGCGTTCCCCCGTTCCTGAAGAACACGGGCAAGGGGTGGCTCACGGCGGAGTATGCCATGCTGCCCGCGTCCGGAACCACCCGGACGCCCCGCGAGTCCACCCGGGGCAAGGTCGGCGGGCGGACCCACGAGATCCAGCGGCTCATCGGACGGTCGCTCCGGGCCGTGACGGATCTGGACGCCTTCGGGGAGCGCACGATCTACATCGACTGCGACGTCCTGCAGGCCGACGGCGGCACCCGCACGGCCTCCATCACGGGGAGCTTTGTGGCCCTGGTGGAGCTGTTCCGAAAGATGAAAGAGCGGGGGCTGGTAGATCGCATCCCCGTGGACGATTCTGTCGCGGCGGTCAGCGTGGGCGTGCGGAACGGGGATATCCTCCTGGACCTGGACTACTCCGAGGACTCCGGCGCGGACGTGGACATGAACGTCGTGATGACCGGAAGCGGCCGCTTCATCGAGGTACAGGGGACGGCGGAGGAATCGCCCTTCGAGCGGGATCTTCTGGACCGCATGCTGGAGGCGGCCTCCGGCGGCATCCGGGCGCTCGTCGACGCGCAGCGGGCGGTCCTGGGGGACTACCTGTGAAGACGGTCGTCTTCGCCTCCCGCAACCGGGGGAAGATCCGGGAAATCAGGGCGCTCCTGGAAGGCCTGCCGATTGCGCTGCGATCCCTGGACGACTTTCCCAATGCCCCGGACGTGGAGGAAGACGGGGACACCTTCCTGGATAACGCCCTGAAAAAGGCCCTCGCCGTGTCCCGCCACACGGGTCACGCCGCCCTGGCCGACGATTCCGGCCTGACCGTGGATGCCCTGGACGGCGCCCCGGGGGTTCACTCGGCCCGCTACGCCGGTGAGAATGCCGATGACGGCAGGAACATCGAAAAACTGCTTCGGGAAATGAAGGACGTCCCGGAGAAGGGGAGGGGCGCCGCCTTCCGGTGCGTCCTGGTCCTCTGCGAGCCCGATGGATCCTGCGAATCCTTCGAGGGGGCCTGGGAAGGGCGGATCGCGGAGGCACCCGACGGCGACGGAGGGTTCGGGTACGATCCGGTGTTTTATCTCCCCGGCCTCGGAAAGACCGTGGCCCGCCTCTCCCTGGAGGAGAAGAACCGCCTCAGCCACCGCGCCCGGGCCATGGAGAGGCTCCGGGAAGCCCTGAAGGGGCGGTTTCAGCAACCATAAAATACGACTCGGGGCGTAGCGCAGTCTGGTAGCGCGCCTGCTTTGGGAGCAGGATGTCACAGGTTCAAATCCTGTCGCCCCGACCATATGAGCAAAGAGGCTGCAAGGCGACTTGCAGCCTCTTTGCGCAGGGCCGATCCATCCCACCGGGTTTGCAATCATTATTGAATTGACGTGCCCGGCCCTTCCGTTTAGAAAATCAACACAGACGGTTGTTTTCACCGGAGGTGATGACGCTCGTCGCCGCCCGGCTCCCTGCAGGGAAGACCTTAAAAGCATGCAAAGCCGCCAAATGCAGGAAATTCAAGCAAACGGGTTCGAATTCCGATATATTCACAATGGCCTGATGAAAGAACCATTCATTGAGAACATGAGGATAGAACCCAATGGCGGACACCTCTCCCTTTCTCGGTCTTGTCCATAATGCAGCGCTGCTCCTGACGATCGCATACCTCTTCGACGTCAGTGCGGCCCGCTGGCAGACCGACCGCACATCGATCGGGCAGGCATTCTTCGGCATCATCATCGGGACAGTCGGCATCATCGTCATGATGACGTCCTGGACGCTCATACCGGGGCTCATTTTCGACACGCGCTCGGTCCTGCTTTGCATATCCGGTCTCTTTTTCGGTTTCATCCCCACGGTCATCGCGATGGTGATGACCGTCCTGTACCGCGTCTACCAGGGAGGCCCCGGCGCCGTCATGGGTGTCAGCGTCATCATCGCCACGGGCGCGATCGGCATCCTGTGGCGCAGGATGCGGAGGGATTCCCTGGCCTCGATGTCATGGCGCGAGCTTTACCTGTTTGGCATAGCCGCCCACCTGGTCATGCTGGGCCTGACGTTCACACTGCCCCTGGAAATCGCCCTGCAGACGCTTTCACGGATCGCCCTGCCCGTCCTGTTGATCTATCCGGCGGGAACCGCCCTCCTGGGCGTGCTCATGGTCAACCGCATGCAGCGTCAGCGGGCTGTCGAAGATCTGCAGGAAAGCGAGGAAAAATACCGTTCCCTGTTTGATTATTCAAGGGATGCCATCCTCCTGACCAGCCCCGATGGATCCGTCCTTGACGCCAACCCGGCTGCCTGCAGGATGTTTAACCGGTCGCTGGAAGACATCCGGCGCATCGGGCGGGAAGGGCTCGTGGACACCGCCGATCCTCGTCTGCAGGAAGCCTTGCAGAAACGGAAGTCCGAGGGCAGGGGTATCGCCGAGATCACGATGCTTCGTGCCGGAGGGGATCCGTTTCCCGCGGAGATAACATCGTCGATGTTCACCGATGCCGGCGGTCAGCAGAGAACCAGCATGATCATCCGGGATATCACCGAGCGCCGGCTGGCGGAAGAGTCGCTCCGCCAATCCGAGGATAAGTTCACGAAAATCTTTATGATATTGCCGAACGGCGTATCCATCGCCCGCCTGAGAGACGGACTGATCCTCGAAACCAACGACAGCTTTAAAGAGATTACCGGATGGGATCGGGACGAAGTCCTCGGACGAACCTCCCTGGAGATAAATTTCTGGAACGATCCGGCGGATCGACAGCGCTTTGTGGATGAATTGAACGCGGGCAGAGACGTTCTGCAGCGCGAGTTTCTGTTCCGGCGCAAAGATGGGACGGTGCGAATCGGCGTTTTTTCTGCGCGCTTCATCCGGATCGCGGGCGAAGAATGCATCGTGTTCGTCACACAGGACATCACCGAGCGTAAGGAGACGGAAAAGGCCCTTCAGGAAAGCGAGGAGAAGTTTGCCCGCGTCTTTCGGATGAGTCCCGATATCATGACCATCACCCGGCTCAGTGACAATGTGTACATCGACGTGAACGACGAGTTCACCAGGCAGACCGGCTATGCGAGGGAAGAAGCCATCGGCAGGACCCCCTTTGACCTCGCAGTATGGATCGACCCGTCGGACCGCGAGCGAATTCTGGAAAGCCTGTGCGTCAATGGAGACCTGAAGCCGCAGGAATACCGCTTTCGCAGAAGGAACGGGAGCGTCTTCACGTGCGAAATGGCCGGCCGCATCGTTACGATCGGCGGTGAACGGTGCCTTCTCGGCATGTACCGGAACGTCACGGAAAAGATTGAGGCGCAGAAGGCCCAGCGGGAAAGCGAGGAAAAATTCCGGTCCGTTGTCGAAAAGTCCCTGGTGGGGATCGCCATCATCGACGATTCCTTCCGGTATATGTACGTGAATGAGGAGTTCTGCCGCATTGCAGGCTATCCGGAAGAGGAGATGCTGGGCAGGGACTTCACGTTTCCGCTCACGGGGGAAAGCGCATCGGTTGTAGCTGAACGTGCCATGCACCGCCAGAGAGGGGAGGAAGTCCCGTCTCGCTACGAGTTTTCCTTCCGGCAGAAAAACGGCTCGGAGCGGATCGGCGAGGTGCGCAGTGCCATGTATGTCGATTCGACCGGAAGAACGAGAACCATCATCCAGATTATCGACATCACGGACCGCAAGAACACGGAGGAGTCGCTTCTCCTGATGCAGTATGCCATGGACAACGCCCCGGACAGCATCCTCCTGGTGGCCCACGACGGCGGCATCGAATACGCCAACAACGCAGCCTGCACCTCCATGGGCTACTCCCGGGAAGAGCTGCTGGCGATGAAGGTGTTCGACATCGACCCGGATTTCCCGATTGAGGGGTGGGAGCAGCACAAGATGGACGTCAGGCGCCTGGGCAGGATGACCTTCACCGGCCGCCATCGGATGAAGGACGGACGGCTGTTCCCTGTCGAAGTGAATACGAATTTTTTTGATTACAAAGGCAATTTTCTCTCCATCGCCTTTGACCGGGACATCACGGAACGCCTGCGGGCGGAGGAGGAGAAGCATCTGCTGGAGGAGCGGCTGAACCGCGCCGAAAAGATGGAAGCCCTGGGGAAACTGGCGGGCGGTGTCGCCCACGACCTGAACAATACCCTGGGCGTCGTCATCGGCTACACGGAGCTGCTCCTCAACAGCATCGAGGCCGGCAGCCCTGTCCGAACCCGCCTTACGCACGTCATGCAGGCCGGCGGCCGGGCCGCGGCGATCGTCCAGGATCTCCTGACCCTGGCGAGGAGAGGCGTGGCCGGGAAGGAGGTCCTGAATCTGAACCGGATCGTGACGGATTTTGAGAATTCCCCGGAGTTCGAAAAACTGGCCTCCTACCATCCCGACGTTCGTTTCCGCATCGACCTCGAACCGGATCTGCCGAACCTCTCAGGGTCATCGGTGCACCTTGTCAAGACGCTGTTCAACCTCGTCTCGAACGCCGTCGAGGCCATGCCGGGAGGCGGCCCGCTGACGGTCAGCACGGCCAATCAATATCTGGACAGGCCGCTTTGCGGATACGAGGAGGTCCGGGAAGGGGATTACGCGGTGCTTACCGTCTCCGATTCCGGGGAGGGCATTTCCGCCGCCGACCTGCCGCACATCTTCGAGCCGTTCTATACCAAGAAGGTCATGGGGAGAAGCGGAACAGGCCTGGGGCTGTCGGTGGTCTGGGGCACGGTGAAGGATCACGACGGCTACGTTAACGTACGCAGCGAGGAGGGGAAAGGCAGCACCTTCACCCTCTACTTCCCGGTAACAAGAGAGGAACTGCCGGCTGCGGCGGTATCCACGCCCGTTTCCGAATACATGGGCCGGGAGGAGTCGATTCTGGTCGTGGACGACGTCAGGGAGCAGCGGGAACTGGCGGCGGAGCTCCTCCGGGGCCTCCACTACCGGGTGGAGATCGTCTCCAGCGGGGAGGAAGCGGTGGACTACCTGCGGAAGCACAGAACGGACCTGGTGCTCCTGGACATGATCATGGACCCGGGGATGGACGGGCTGGACACCTACCGGCACATCCTGGAGATCCATCCGAAGCAGAAGGCGATCATCGTGAGCGGCTTTTCGGAGACGGACCGCGTGAACGAAGCCCAGGCCCTCGGCGCGGGCGAATATGTCCGCAAGCCCTATGTCGCCGAGAGACTCGGCCTGGCGGTCCGGAGGGAGCTGGACCGGACCGCGTGACGCCGGGAGCGCTCCCGTCCGATCCGGCTGCATGCCATCGTTGCGACGAACGGCCCGCCTGGATCAGAGCGTGATCAGCAGAAACATGACGGTGTAGTATAGAATCTTCATGGCGTTTAGAAAGGCAGTCCCCTCATCGATCCCGGTTTCGACCCGCCGTGATGCATCTCCACGAGCCTTCGGATCCAGCCGTTGGTTTTCCTGATGTTTTGAAGCAGTGCCCATCTGAGAAGGTCGGATTCGGCCGGATGCTCGCGGACGGGAATCCCGTTCCCGTGCATGTCCCGGTACAGGATCCCCGCCCGGATGCCGTCGCCCTTGCAGGCCCTGTCCCTGATCCGGTCCATGCTGTTTTTCCAGATGGACGCCCCGCCGGTTGCCGGTTTCTCTGCCATTTCCATTTCCCCTCGACCGCTTCATCGTCGGGACTCACGACATTCGCCGTTTCCCTGTGCCGGTCTTTCCCGGCGAAGCTCGTACCATGGTCCCGCTACCCTTTTCGGCTCGGAGGCCCGATAACTTTAACCGGGATCCGGGGGTAGGCCGGTTTCTCCACGAAGAGGAGCGAACACCCCGTCCCGGATGGCGTAATGGATCATCCGGACCAGCCCCGCCGCACAAATCCACAGAATACTCCCTCCAAAGCGAAGCAATCAGAAATCATTGAGGATCATTAAAATCCGCGAAAAAACCCTTGACCGGCAACGGATCTTTCTATAGTTGGCAGTTGGTAATACCAGATGGCTGGCTTGATGGATAACCAGATGAAGGGCATCCGGCCGGGCCGTCATGGGGTCTCCGGTCCGGCCCTCTTCCGGTGGCAGAACCGGTTCAAGGAACTGAAAGCACAACAGGAGGCAATCAAATGGCGGATTATGATGTCATCGTCATCGGCGCCGGGTGCGGCGGCCTGAGCGCGGGGGCGCTCCTCGCCAGGCAGGGCCGCAGGGTGCTGGTGGTCGAACAGAGCGGCATGATCGGGGGATGCTGTTCGACCTTTGAAAAGGACGGCTTCCGGTTCGATCTGGGCGCATCCCTGATCGAAGACGCCGAGGTGATCAACTGGTGCTTCGAGCGCCTCGGCACGTCCCTCCCGAAGGAAGTAGATCTGGTGTCCTGCGACCCCGTCTACGACGTCATCCTCAAGGACGGCACCCGGCTCAAATACCCCATCTCCAGCGAGGAATCGGCAAAGAACATCGGCGCCGTTGCGCCGGGCGACGTCAAGGGCTGGCATTCCTACGTCGAATACATGCAGGGGTTCCTCGAAGCCGCCCTGAAGGGGTTCTTCGTGGCGCCGGCGAACACGAACGCCGACCTCGTCCGGCTGTTCCGAAAGACCCCGCAGCTCCTGCGCTACGGGCCCATGTTTGCGAGCAGTTACCAGGGAGTGATCGAGAAGTACTTCAAGGACCCGCGCATCCGGGAGTCCATCGCGTTCCAGAGCTTCTACGGCGGCCTGCCGCCCAACACCTGCCCGGGCTATATCGCCATGGTCCCGTGGTCGGAGCATGCCGGGATCTACTACAGCAAAGGAGGCATGATCGGCATCCCCCGCGCCCTCGAGCGTTGCGGCGGGAAATACGGCATGACCGTCCGCCTGAAGACGCGCGTGAACAGCGTGATCGTCCGGAACCGGCGCGCCCTGGGCGTGATCCTGGCCGACGGCACCGAGATCACCTCCGACCTGGTGGTCTCGGACATCAACGCCAAACTGCTCTACCTGGAGATGATCGGGGAGGAGAACCTGCCCTGGCTGGCACGCGTGGGCATCAAGAGTTACGAGTACTCCATGGCCACGCCCATGCTGTATCTCGGTGTGGATTACACGCCTCCCCTGGAAGGGCATCACACCCTGATCACCCGGCCGATGGAGGAGCTGAACGACTACTGGTGGAACGTCTACAAAAAGGGCCGCTTTGGAAACGAGCATTTCGGCATCGTCAGCTGGACCTCGCATTCCGATCCCGGCCTGGCCCCGGAGGGCCATCACGTTCTCGTCCTGACCCTCCAGCCCGGTCCCTACCAGCTCCGGGGAACCGGCTGGGACGATTGCAAGTCCGCCCTGACCGAGGAGATCATCCGGTACATGTCGGACCGCTATATCCCCGGCCTGGCCGACCACGTCAAGGTGGCCGAGCTTTCCACCCCCCTTGACTTCGAGCGGCGGCTGCTGTCTCCCGAGGGGGCCATCTACGCCCTGCGGCAGGATCTCACCAGCGGTGTCGCCTTCCGTCCCGCGGCGAAATCCAAGAGCATTAAAGGCCTGTACCTGGTCGGCGCTTCCACGCACCCCGGAGGCGGTGTGCCGACGACCATCGCCTCGGGAATGATCGCGGCTGATCTGATCCAACAATACGAATAGGAGGACGGCAATGAAGAAAAAGCTCCTGATCGCCGGTGTGGCCCTGGCCGTAATCATCTACCTGAAGCAGCCGGAGCGGAAAAAGCGCTTCCTCAAGGAGATCCTGCGGCAGGTTCCGTTTCTCATCCCGCGCTACTACGCATGAAACGCGGTCTCCTTCGTCCCGGCAGGATTCTCTGTGCCGAGCATGGCGCGGCCGACGGATGAGGCATGTCACGACAGGCGGGATCGAAGGACCGTGCAAGACTTTATTGGAAAGGAGTTGCAGACATTATGGCAGATTATGACGCAATTGTAATCGGTGCCGGACTGGGGGGCCTCTCCTCGGGGGCGCTCCTGGCGCATCACGGTTTGAAGGTTCTGGTCCTCGAACAGAGCGACCGCATCGGCGGATGCTGCTCCACCTTTGAGCGGAACGGCTACCGTCACGACGTCGGGGCCTCCATCGTGGAGATCACGCAGCCCATCGAGACTGTTTTCCGGAAGCTGGGAACCCGCTTCGACCAGGAAGTGGAGCTGGTCCCCTGCGATCCCATGTTCTCGGTCATGTACCGCAACGGCGAGCGCATCACCATTGAGAAATCCATCGAGGCCACGGGGAGGGTGATCGCCTCCATCTCGCCGGAGGACGGGCGGCGCTGGTATGACTTCTGCGATTACTGCAGCGACATGATGGACGTCCTCCTGGACACCATTCTGTGCAGCCCCGCCGACACGATGGGCGACATGGCCCGCATGATCCGGAAAAACCCGGCGCTGCTTCGCTACCTGCCCACGTTCATGACGACCTACCAGGACCTCATCCAGAAGTATTTCAAGGACGAGCAGGTCCTCCGGACCATGGCCTACCAGTCCCTCTACATGGGCATGCCCCCGGCCCTCTGCCCGGGGGCCTTCGGCATGATTCCCTACAGCGAGCACCGGGGCATCTGGTATCCCCGAGGCGGCATGATCCGCATCCCCGAGGCCCTGCTCCGGTGCGGCCAAAAGGACGGCCTCGAGATCCGGATGAACAGCAGCGTGACGAGCGTGATCGTCCGCAACGGCCGCGCCCAGGGCGTCGTCCTCGCCGACGGCGGGGAAATCAGCTCCCGGATCGTGGTCTCCAACATCAACCCCAAGATGCTCTACCTCGACCTCATCGGGGAGGAGAACCTGCCCTGGCTCACCCGCTCCGGGGTGAAGAGCCTCCGGTACGGCAAGGGGCTCTGCATGATCTACGTGGGCGTGGACTGCAAGCCGCCGCTGGATGCGCACCACAGCTTCACCGCCGTATCCATGCAGGAGGTCAACGATTTCTGGACCAACCATGTCGAAACGGGTGTGATGCTGCCGGCGAGCACGAACTATGGCCTCGTCTGCTGGCCTTCGCATTCCGACGACAGCCTGGCCCCGGAGGGGCACCACGTCATCAACGTGATCCCGGAATCCTTCTATCACCTGAAGGGAGCGGACTGGGACACCTTCAAGGACCAGTTCGTCGAAGAGTATCTCGACTACATCTCCGAGAAGCTGGTGCCCGGGCTCAAGGGGCACATCGTTCATGCGATCGCCGCCTCGCCCAAGGACTACGAGCGGAGCCTCAACCTGCCCGAGGGGTCGATCTACTGCTTCCACCAGGATGCCACGCACCAGGCGGTCTTCCGCCCCTCCTCCAAGTCCAAGTGCATTGACGGGCTGTACCTGGCGGGATCGGGGACCCATCCCGGCGGCGGCGTTCCCACAACGGTGGCCTCCGGCTACATCGCCTTCAACCAGATCGTGAAACACGAGAGATTATAAGACGCTGAAAGGAGCATTTCGATGACCAAGAAAAAGAAGTTCGGCCTGATCATGACGGCGATTGTGGTGCTGGGAATCGTCTTCTATTTCTTACTGCCTCCCCACAAGAAGCAGCAGCTCCGATACCTGCTCAAGCAGGCGCACACGCTGCCGGGGCGCTACATGGTGTAGGGGAAGAGGATCGCAACGGAAGAGGGAGCCGCGCAGGTTGCTCCGGAGTGCGGCGTCCCTTCCTTTTCAAGAAAGGTGGAATGGATGGCAGAGCAGATATTGCCGTTTTTCTGGATGGGTGTCGCCGTGATGCTGATGGTCGCACTGGCGGTTCTCACCATGACGCTGTGGGAGGTCCGCAAGACGGTCAAGTCCCTGTCGATCATCAGCGACCGGGTTGCTTACCTGACGGACGTCAAGGCCTGGATCGGTCTCCTGACGAGCTGGAGAAAAAAGAAGAGCCCGCAGGGCTGAGAGGCGGGGACCGTTTTTCCCCGGGAAATCGGGACGGTTTTTTGATAAAGACCAGCCATGCATACAACATGCGGATATCCGCGGCCGACTCGTTTCCGGCCGCCGGGTCCCAGGCGGATCCGGCGGCCCGGTTTCCTGCGCGCCGGACGATCAAACGCTCCGGCACGCCGTTTTTCGGGTGAATCGTCTTGTCCATGAAGAAACTGCTGGCGCCCATCCGGGCCAAGAGCCTGAAAGAGGTGTTCATCGAGCACTTCGAGTCGCTGATCCTCTCCGGCAAGCTCGAAGCGGGGCAGAAGCTGCTGTCCGAGCGCGAACTGGCGGAAGCTCTCGGCGTCAGCCGCCCCGTCGTCCACGAGGGCCTGCTGGAGCTGGAGGCCCGGGGGCTGGTCACGATGAAGCCCCGGGCGGGAGCGGTGGTCAACGATTACCGCACCAACGGCTCCCTGGCGATTCTCGACACGCTGATCAATTACTACTCGGGAACCCTCGAGACGAAACTCCTGGACAGCATGGTGGAGATGCGCATCCTGTTCGAGTCCGAGACGGTCCGTCTCGCGGCGCTGAACCGGACGGAGGAGCAGCTTCAGACTTTTTATCAACTCCTGGAGGAATGGGACGCCGTTGATATGAACGACGTCGCCGCCACCACGGGCCTGTATTTCCGCTTCCACCACCATGCGGCCATGGCCTCAGGCAATCTCTTCTACCCGCTGCTCCTGAACTCCTTCAAGCACGTCTACGTCAACATATCGCGACAGTCCTTCATCGACGCCCCGTTCATGAAACAGGTCGCCGCCCTGCATCGCAGGATCGTCGAGGCCATCGCCGCCCAGGACCCGCCGGCCGCGGTCGAGGCCGTGAGAGAGCTGATCGCTTACGGCGTCGGGCACCTGAAATCCATGCTGAACATGACGGACCGGGAAGCCGGGCAGTAGCGGCTGCTTCCCGGCTGTATCGGACGTTTTTCCGCAGCGGCCGGGAAATCTTCCTATGCCCGCCCGCACCCGATTCCTATTGACTGTCCGGTTCATTGTCCCTATACTCCCACTCCGACAACCGTTCCTTCAAGAGTTATCCCGTTGCCGTCGGAAGCCTCACGTTTCATTCACGTTTAATCGGACGTACCCCCGCTTTCGCGAACATGAATCCACCAAGTGGCCGAAGCTCACACTCCCGTTGTGTCTTCATCCACTTGAATAAATAATTGGAAGAGGGAAGGCCAGAACCATGGAAGAACTGAACCGAAAAAAGTACCAGGAAAAGCTGAGAACCGCCGCCGAGGTGGCGGCCATGATCCATTCCGGAGATGAAATCTTCTTCGCGGAATTCACCCTTCGGCCGGAATCGCTCGATGAAGCCCTCGCCGCGCGCGCGGAAGAGCTGACGGACGTGCGGATCAACGGCGTCTGCATCACCAAGGTCCCCAAGTTTATCGAGGCGGACCCGCATCGAAAACATTTCATCTACGACGACTGGCATATGTCCGGGGTCGGCCGGAAGCTCTACCAGCAGGGGCTCTGCAGCTATATTCCCCTTACGTATCACCAAGGCCCCCGTATCATACGGAAGTACCGGGATTACGATTATGTCTTCGTCAGCGCCAGGCCGATGGATGCGCAGGGATATTTCAACTTCGGAATGTGCAACTCCCTCACCTCGGCGGCCATCACGAAGGCGAAGAAGGTGGTCGTGGAGGTCAACGAGAACATGCCCCTCTGCCTGGGCGGGAACCAGGAGTCGGTCCACGTGTCACGGGTCGATTATGTCGTGGAGGGGAAGAATCCGCCCATCATGGAGGTTCCGCCCGCCCCCCCCACGGAGACGGACATCCGGATCGCCCGTCACATCATGGGGGAAATCGAGGACGGTGCCTGCCTGCAGCTCGGCATCGGCGGGCTGCCCAACGTCATCGGCGCCATGATTGCCGAGAGCGACCTCACCGATCTCGGCATTCACACAGAGATGCTTGTCGATTCCATGGTGGATCTCTACAACACCGGAAAGATCACCGGCAACCGGAAGACGACGGACCGCTTCAAGATGGTCTACACCTTCGCCATGGGCACGAAGAAGCTTTACAACTTTCTCCACAACAATCCCGCCTGTGCCTCCTATCCCGTGAACTACACGAACGATCCGAGGGTAATCCAGGTCAACGACAAGGTCGTCGCCATCAACAACGCCATCAAGGTCGACCTGTTCAGCCAGGTCTGTTCCGAGTCGGCGGGTACCGTCCATATTTCCGGTACGGGCGGCCAGTTCGATTTCATTTTCGGGGCCTTCAATTCCCGGGGTGGGAAGGGGATCATCGCCCTGAGCTCCACCTTCACGGACAAGAAGGGCAACGTCCATTCCCGCATTGTGCCCACCCTCAAAACCGGATCCATCGTCACCGTTCCCCGATCCTGCGTGCAGTACGTCGCCACGGAGTATGGCATCGTTCAACTCAAGGGGAAATCGACCTGGCAGCGGTCGGAGGCCCTGATCGGCATCGCCCACCCCTCGTTCCGGGACGAGCTGACCCGGCAGGCCAGGGAGATGAAGATCTGGCTCGACCGGGACTGATAAGGCATTGACATGTCGCGGCGGACGACGATCCGTCACGATCAGGCACAGAGGCGGATTGAGCATGCGGTGCTCGATCCGCCTTTTTTCGGCGAAGGGATAGCCGATATATTTCTTGGTGGTCCCATTGCATCGATCCGTATTTTTTTAGTAAGGTCGGATGCGAATGGATGCAGGATTGACGGCCGCGCCGGGAATAATCATGCGCGACGCGCAGCCTGTCCATTCTGAGTAAAAAAAAGAACGAGGTGGAACGGAATGGGAATCCTTGATGTGATCTTCGTCAGGGGCAAACATGTCTGTCCGTGGTGGCTGTGCAAGAGCTTCGACAATCCGCTCCGCCGCCTTTTCCAGGACCCGGAGAAAATCCTGGAGCCGCATATAAAGGCAGGCTTCACCGTGATCGACGTCGGGCCCGGGATGGGCTACTTCACGATCCCGCTGCTGCGCCTCGTCGGCAGCGGGGGAAAGGTCGTCGCCCTCGACATCCAGAAGCGGATGCTGGATGCCCTCCGGCAGAGGGCGGAACGGACGGGCCTCAGCGGAAATCTCATAACCCATCTTGGAAAACCCGGCGATCCGGCCATGCCCAACGATGCCGATTTCATCCTGATCTTCTGGATGATTCACGAAGTGCCGGACCAGCAGGCCTTTCTGGCCGACCTCAAGGACTGTCTCCGGGCAGGCGGTCGCATGCTGATCGTCGAACCCCGCCTTCATGTCAGTACCGCAAAATTCAAGTCCACCCTGGACGCGGCAGAGAGGGTCGGCCTGACGCTCGCCGACCGTCCCGGGATTTCCCTGAGCCGGTCCGCACTCTTCACCAAGGACTGATTCCTCCGTCCCGGGAACTCATTCATTACCGCAACGGTCCATTCCACAAATATGTCATTGACATGGTCAATGACTTATGCAATCAACAAAGCCATGGAAAACAGGAAAGAAAAATGAAAGAAGAATTCCTTTGGCACAAGGGGGATGAGCTTCATCTCCTGAGGGATCTCTATCGCACACAGCAGGCGATGCTGAGTGTCATCCCGCGGATCATCGGGATTTCGTCCTCCAGGCTTGCACTTCTCAGGCTCCTGGCCGTTGAGAACTCCAAAGAGGCCGGCGTCATGGAGATCGCCCGCCGGCTGGGCATCAACGCCGCCGCCGTGACCCGCCTCGTAAGGGAGATGGAGGATCTGAGCTGGGTAAAAAGGCGGTCCGATTCGCAGGACGGCCGTCGAAACTACGTGAGTCTGACACCCAAAGGGCGTCAGGCGTTCCGGAAAATCCATGAGCGCATGCATGCCTTCGAGCACATGATGGGTGAAACACTCGATGCGAAGGACGTGCAGGCGACGGTTCGCGTCCTCGCAGCGCTCCGCGATGCGCTGGAGAAGCACCGATAAGGAAGGATGGACGAATGCAATCGAACAGGGAGAAGCCTTTCAACAAAAGGGCCTTTGCCGCACTGGGGGCCGCTGTTTCCGGTCTCGGCCTTCCGTTCACCGGGTACGCCAATCACCTCTACCAGTTTTCCGCCATGACAAACCAGCGCCATGCCTGGATGGCGGCGCACAATATCCTTGCCGTCCTCTTTCTCGCCTTTGCCGCCTGGCATGTCATTCTGAACCGGCAGGCCCTGCTCCGTCATGCGAAGGGGATTGTCCGAAACATCCCCTTTTTGAGCAGGGAGGCCGTCCTGGCGGGCCTCGTCGTCGCCTCGGTCGTGTTTCTGTTCGTGGGACACGCCTTTGTTGCGGGAGGATGAGGGGATCCGGGATCAGTTCAGATACCTGGAAAGATCCACCTCATCGATCTGCTCCGGCTTCAGGAAGCGTTTGGCGTACCGCAGGTAGACTCCCGAGCTGAGGAAAAGATTGAACAGCTCGGGATCGATGTGCCGGTCTTTTTTGAAGAAGGAAAGGATCCTCACCGATTCGGACAGGGTCTTGGCCTTTTTGTAGGGACGGTCGGAGGCCGTCAGGGCCTCGAAGATGTCGGCGATGGCCATGATGCGGGCCGGAACGGACAGGTCGTCC
>CAZODI010000034.1:7164-13533 GCA_964578535.1 uncultured Syntrophaceae bacterium | reverse complement strand
GGCCTCGAAGATGTCGGCGATGGCCATGATGCGGGCCGGAACGGACAGGTCGTCCGACGTCAGCCGGCGCGGATAGCCCGAGCCCGTCAGTGTTTCGTGATGGGTGCCGGCGTACTCGGGAACCCTCCGCAATTCCCGGGGAAACGGCAGGGCGTCCAGCATGGCGATGGTCTGGATGATGTGCTCGTTGATCTTGAAGCGCTCCTCTTCGCTGAGGGTTCCCCGCTCCACGCACAGGTTGAGGATCTCTCCGAAGTTGTAAAGGTGCTCCGGCACGTCCACCTTGAATCCGTAACGGGGATCGAGGGCCCTTTTGTCGAGCCGGGGAATGACGTGCCAGGGCTTGTCGGAGAGAAGTGTTTCGACCGCCGGCAATTCAGGGGCCGGTATGCCTTCATAACGCCTCTTCTCTTCGTGGGACAGGCCGAGGCGGTCGTCGAAATGGCGAAGCCAGGTCCGGCCTGCGATCCGCTTGAGCCGCACGATCCGCTCCGGGTCCATGGATTCGCCGCCGATGTTGCACTCCGCCACGAAGGCGAAATCATCAATCAATTGGACCCGCTTCTCGCGGTAGTCCCGCAGGGCGGCTTCCGGAGCGACGCCGCCCTGGATGGCCTTGAGGCACTCGATCTCGGCGTCCCGGAGCAGCACCTCGAAACGCGTGCGCACCTCGTGGATCCGGTTGTAGATCGTCTCCAGCTTGGTCGCCTTGTCGACCACGTATTCCGGGGTCGTGACCTTGCCGCAGTCGTGGAGCCACGCGCCGATCCGGAACTCCCGCCACTCCTCCTCCGACTGGAAGTTGAAATCCGCAAACGGCCCCTCCTGCACCCGGGAGGCCTCTTCCGCCAGCATGATCGCCAACTCCGGCACCCGCTCGCAGTGGCCGCCGGTATAGGGACTCTTGGCGTCGATGGCTCCCGCCACGAGCCGGATCAGGGCATCCATCAGGGTCCGCTGCGCCTGGAGCAGGTTGTGGTTTTCCAGCGCCACCGCTGACTGCGAGGCCAGCGCCTCGACGAATCCCACCAGCTCGCGGGGGAACGGGATGATCTCCCCGGTGTCCGGGTCCAAGGCATTCAGGAACTGCAGGACGCCGATCACCTCGCCCTCGCGGGGCGACATGGGGACCGTCAGCATCGAGACGGTCCGGTATCCCGTTTCCTCGTCGAAGCGATGGGAGCCGCTCAGGTCGAACCGCGTTTCGGAATAGACGTCATCGATGACGACGGTTTCGTTGTGCACCGCCGCATAGATCGAGGCGTACTGCTCGTTCAGCGCTCCCGTGGCCGGATCCCGGAGCGGAATCTCGAAGGAGGGCAGGACGTCGTCCTTGGTCCGCAGTGCAAACGTAAGCGTCTCCCGGTCGGATTTCAGATACATCGTGCCGGCGTCGCAATTGCATAGCTTCTTTCCACCGAAGAGGATGTGACGGAGAAGGGCCTGCCGGTTCTGCTCCCGGGACAGCATGATCCCGTTCTCCACCAGGCTGGCGAGCTTCTCCTCCGCCACCGTCAGGGCTCGCGTACGCTCGCTGAGCGTGCTCTTCATGACCTTGTGGGCCTCGCCCAGGGTGACGACTTCGTAGAGGATGGTGGGAAGCTGCCCGACCTCGCCGGAAAAATCGAGATGCGTGATGCGCTCGGCGTCCGTGGTGAGAATCGAGAGGGAGCGCCCGACCCGGCGAGCGCCGATGACGGCAAAGGGGATGATGAACAGCAGGAAAATGGCCGTCACCAGGATGACCTGGTTCCGTGCCTCGACGATCGGGCCGGAGAAGTCACTCATCGGTGCAAAGGCGGCAATCCGCAATTCCATTCCCGGTGCAGCCGCATAGGTGTGGTTAGCGAACACGAACGCATCCCCTCCGACATCGACAATCCGTGTCTCTGTCCCGCCGTCCCCGCCTTTCCAGTTTTCCAGGACGGCCAGAAGGGGACTGCCGGTTGTGGAGACCGGCATCAGCACAGCCGTATCCTTCAGCCTGCAGGTCGGCGATGTGCTGTGATGAGCCAGGATCCGGTTTTTGCGATCCAGCACCACGATGGCACCGTTGGGCGTCAGGGGAATTTTTGCCAGAAAGTCCCGGAGCGATCCCAGGCTCAGGTCGGCTCCGAGCACTCCTATCCCTCCCGGGAGGGGACTGGAGATCGTGATTCCCGGCTCCCGAGAAGAGGCAAAGACATACGGATCCGTGATCGCAACGGGTTTTGCCAGCTTTACCCCCCAGTACCAGGGCCGGACTGTCGGGAAATAGTCGGACGGTCGCTTCTTTGTGCCGACCGGTTGCATGTCGGACGACCAGTATTGCCAGGATTCCTCGCGCCCGCCCCCGCTGGACCTGGTGATTTTGCGCAGGGCGAACCATGTGTTCCCGGGCGCGGAAATGGATGCGTTCCAGTCCGGGTTGCCCCGGGTGTGCACGACCTGGTAGAAGTCGTCGTTTTCGAGGCCGAAATAGACGGAATAGAGGTTCTCCTCCGTCTTCAACTGCGACACGAAGGTCAGCCACATGTCGTGATCGTTCAGCCGCCCGTCCCGCCGGAATCGCTCCTGTTTTGCATCGGCGTACACCTGCACCTGGCGGCCCGTCCCCCCGATGAGGGCCTTGAGCCGCTCGACGCCGGTCTGGGTGATCAGCAGGAAGCGCTTCCTGGCATTGTCCTCCGCCATGGCGTTGAACTTGGTAATGACGACCGCCAGGACCGAGGCGGTGAGAACAAAGACGAAACACAGGAGGGCGATGACGGCCCAGTTGTGGAAACGCAGTTTCAGGTTTGGGAAGAGAGTCATGGCATTTCCTTTCCGCAGCATGTGTCATGCGGGCCGGCCCGCCTCCGGGTTGTGCACCAACGGGAACGGGAGGTGACGTGGTCAGCGAACGGTGACCTCCACCCGGCGGTTTCTCGGTTCGGGTGTGTTGTCCGGTGTGGAGACGAGGAGATTTCGCTCGCCGTGGGAGGCGATCGTCAGGTCTTGGACCTGCAGGCCCGCCTTCCGGATAGTCTCCGCCACCGATTGTGCCCGTTGCAACGCGAGCTTCTCATTGGCCTCGCTGTTCCCCACGGTATCCGTATGGCCGATCACCGACACATCGGGTGCCGGCCGGGTCCTGGTCGCCTCCAGGATCGCCGGGATCAGGGCCTGGGACTCTCCCGTCAGCACCGTCCCCCCCGCCCGGTAGTAGAGCATGAAGCTGACCGGCAGCGGCGGTCGGGCGGCAAGGGCCTCGCCGAAGTCCCTTCGGATCCGGTCTTCGCCGACGGCGTACGGGGTGCCTGTCGATCCGTCCAGGTCGGCGCCGGTGCGCGGCTTGTCCAGCAGCACCTCGCCCTTTGCTCCGCTGACGGAGACCTTTCCCGCCGTTCCGTCAGCATTGTCCATCAAAACGACGTATGACTTCGGTGCCGGCGCCGTCGCGCAGCCCGCTACGAAGAGAAGGACCAGCACGGCCAGTCCCGTTTTCATCAGGATGCGCGTCATGGCTTTTCCCCTCCTTCCTGCGGCTCTACCTTGAGCAGGTAGTGGGTGCCTCGGATCCCGATCGTTCCCGTCGGTGTCTTCATGCGGACGGAGTTCGGCTTGAGCCGGGCGATCACGCCCGAGACGACTTCGAGGCTTCCTTTCGACGCAGTGGTGCCGAATTTGAGATTGTCTTTCCCCGGGGCGTAGAGATATTCGTCCACCGTCAATACGGTGTCCGGCCCGAAGGACATCACGGTGTTGTCCTTGAACGTGACGCCCATGCTCCCGCCGGGGCCGGTCTTCAGGGTGTTCCCCATCTTGATCGGCGTGCCCGGCGCGGCTTTTACCGACTTCCCGCTGTCAATGACGAAGGCGCCGCCCTTGACCGTCTTGACATACCCGATCGCATCCTGGTCCCCCGCCCAGACACAGGCCGGGAACAGCAGGAGGACCGCCATGATGAATCTCAGCATTGTTCCGCCCTCCATGATTCGTTGTCTCTTTGATGGCCGGCTCCCGGTCTTCGTTCAGGCCGGTCCGTCCCGTCGTTTCTGCCTGTCTGTCTCTCGCCGCCGCCCCGGCGGAAAGGACGCTATTTCTCCGCCAGAACGATGGTGTCTCCTGTTGCGCCCGCCCGAAGGCGTTCCAGGTGAAGATGAACGAGCGGATCGTGCGGACGCTCGTCCGCCAGATGCTCAAACGCTTTATCGGCGTCCGGACTGCGGTTCTTGAGCAGTCCGAACGCCGTCTCGTATGCAACATCGTGAGATCCCGTCCCGACGATTTCCCTTTCCGCCACAATCGGCTCGAAGACCATCAGGGGCTCGGTCTTTCCCTTCAGGACCAGGGATCCCACAGGCCGCACCGCCGCGTCCGGGCAGCCGGCAAGGGTCGCCTCGGAGACGCAGATCCTCGTTCCCAGGTACTTGTTCGCGCCCTCGAGACGGGAGGCCGTGTTGACGGCGTCGCCCAGAGCGCGGTAGTCGAACATGGTCGTTCCGCCGAAGTTCCCCACGATGACCTCGCCGGTGTGGACGCCGATGCGGGTCTTCCCAAAGGCGATGCCCTTCGCGTTGAGGTCGTCCGCGTACCGCTCCGCGAAGGCGTGCATTTCCAGGGCGCATTTCAGGGCTCGCTCCTGGTGGTCCGGCTGTACGACCGGAGCCGAGAACATGATCGCCACGGCGTCGCCGACGATCCGGTCCAGGGTCCCTCCGTGCCGGAAGGCGATGGTGACCATCTCATCCAGGTAGGCGTTGAGGATCGAGACGGCGTCACCGGGATCCATCGATTCCATGAGGCTGGTAAACCCGGCAAGATCCGTGAAGATGAAGCTGCAGACCCGGCGTTGTCCCCCCAGTTCGAGCTGGTCGGGATGTTCTACAAGGTAGTCGACGCGGTTGGGCGACACATAGCGCGAGAAAGCATCCCGGACCCACCGCTGGCGCTGCTCGCTGGTCCGGTGGCGGACGACGCTCCCGGCGACGAAGGTGATCGCGATCGCCAGTCCGGGCGTAACCGGGTCCAGGAGCAGGCCGTAGCGGCTGAAGGCGATCCAGGCGCCTCCCCCGGCGGCCAGGAGAACGGCGGCGGTCACCCCGGCCGAGACCATGGCCTGGGTGGAAAGGGCGATGATCGCGACGAGCAGGCCGCCGATGACGATCACGAGTGCCTCGATGGCCTCCGCCTGGGACGGACGGGTCAGGTAGGCCCCTTTGAACATCTGCTCCAGTGCCTGCGCATGGGCCTCGACACCTGGAATGATGGTCCCCGCCGGGCTGAAGCGCAGATCCATGAGCCCTTGGGCCGACGTGCCGAGCAGTACGATGTGCCCGTCGATCCGGTCCCCGGGAGCCTCGCCCGCCAGTACTTTCCAGGCTGGAATATAGCGGTCCGGAACGGGCCGTGTGTAATGCACCCAGATCTCCCCCCGGGGGGTCGTCGGTACGGTAAGTGCTCCGATCCGGATCCCCTCCATCCCGATTCCCGTCCCGGCGCCGGTCTTCACGATGTAGTTCGCCTGGTCCTGGGCCACCCTCAGCGTCTCGGCGGCGAGGGACGGCATCGCCTGGTCCCGCAGACGAACGACCAGAGGGACCCGGCGGACGACCCCGTCCGAGTCGGGGATGAACGTCAGGGCGCCGTTGCCCGCCGCCGCGCTTTCCAGGACCGGGATTGCCGTCACCGAACTTTCAAACGGATGGAGAAAGGGGAGGGGAGAGGGGCCGGAAAAGATGAATCGAAAGGGACGCGCGGGCAGGGGACGCTCGGGGCCGTCCCGTTGGGCCGCGAATCCGAGGACGACGCGGCCATGTTGAATCGTCCGGGCCAGGGCCTCGTCGTGGTCGGTCAGGCCCGCCAGGCGCCGGCGGAGGTCCTCCGGAAGGTTCCAGGCGGCGGCCATGGACTTCGGCGATGTCCGGTCCGGCTCCGCGAAGACGATGTCCATGCCGACGGCGGCCGCTCCGGCCTGCTGAAGCCTGTCGACCAGGTCGGCGACCCGCGTGCGGGGCCAGGGCCACTGACCGATCTTCTTCAGGCTTTCTTCGTCGATGTCGATGATACGAACGGGAGCCGGTTCGTAGGATCGCGGCTGCCAGCGCTGGTATTGGTCAAAGGCGGCGTTTCGAAGCACCTGGAGGGGAAGGGGGTCGAAGAGAAACAGGACAACACCGAGAAAAACGGCAAGAAACGGCGCTGCCATGGCGGGGGTGATTTTCTGGAAGAGCTTCATGATCCCTGCGGCCTTTCGAAAGGAGGGATAAAGGGAGTCAATGTCCTTCAAGGCCTCGCAAGGTGTGATGATACGGGAGATTGATCGTTGTGTCAATCCTGGCGTCTTGGCGTCATCTTGGAATACGAAAAAAAGGCCGCCCCGCCGATTGCGACGGGACGGCCCGGGGG
>CAZODI010000034.1:0-7064 GCA_964578535.1 uncultured Syntrophaceae bacterium | reverse complement strand
GTCTCCATGGTGTGTTTACCCTTGTACAGCATGTCCTGATCGGACCAGGCATGCTCCATTCCCCATTCCAGCGTCATGGTTTCCATTTCTTATTTCCTCTCTGGTTCTTTATTACCATGGTCAGTGTCTGACCATGGTTAGTTTTCGATGAAAAAAAATTATTGGCTCTTCAACCCTTTCAGGATCAGGTCCACCGCGGCGTCGATCGTCGGCCGGCGATAATCAGTGCGCTCGGAATCCATCCTGTTTTCCTGGAATTGGATGACACCCATGAAGCAGTTCCACAGGATAATGGAGACCAGTTTCGCGTCGGCATCATGAAACACGCCCTGGTCGATTCCCTTTTGCACGGCCTGTTCCATCTGGTGGAAATTGGAGCGCATCAGGCTCTTCAGGTTGTCCAGGCGGTTCTTCGGCAGGAGCCGCTTGAACTCCGCTGCGTTGTAACGGGAGACCAGGTGATACGAGCCGGGATCGTTGAAGAAGACGTCCCGGGTGGCGTCGATGATTTTTCTGACGGTGATTTCCGCCGGCTCTTCGCTGTTGCCGGCGATTCCGACGAGGCGCCGGCTCAATTCCGCGAGGGCAGGCTCGACGATCTGGTAGTAAAGGTCATCCTTGCTCTTGAAATACAGGTAGATCGTGGCCTTGGAAATCTCGGCCCGGCGCGCGATCTCGTCCAGGGAGGTCTCCGCGTATCCTTTTTTGTAAAAGAGCTCCGCCGCGATCTCCTGAATCTGCCTCGATCGCGACTCCTTCTCTCTCTGTTTCCGTTCTGCGATGCCCATTCAGATCGTGCCCCTGCCTCGAGGATGACCGCTGTTGAATGACCATGGTTAGTTTGTAACCGCGGTTATTTAGAGCTTATCATAATGATTTGTCAAGCAGTATTTTCAAGAGTGTTTTCAGTAGGATTGTTCGCTTCGTTTCCCGGGGCGGGGGGAAGGGCGGAGCGGTGTCGCTGATGTCCGTTCGCGAACACCCGGTTCCGCCCTTCGGATTTTGCCCGGCAGGGAAGTTCGTCCGCTCCGGCGATGAAGGATTCCGCCGTATCGGACAAAAAAATGCTTTCCGTCCGCGATCAAGGCCGGCCGGTATCGAAGGCATCCACCACCCGGTTGTATTTTTCGTGGATCATCTTCCGGTCGAATTCAAAGAACTCCTCCAGCATGGCCTTCTGCTCCGCCTCGCTGAAATAGGCGAGGATCGGATAGAAGAAGCCCTTGTCCTCCTTGGCGATGTGCTTTGGGTAAAAATCCGTCAGCCAGCGGAGGCATTCGATCACCGTGGCGACGGCCGCAGTGTCCCCTTTCAGGTATTGCTCCTTGGCCGCCACGAGGCGGGCCACGGTCTTGCGACCCTCCCGGTGCTCCTCGATCAGTTCGTCCATGATCCGGGCGTGCTCGGGGGTCAGCTTTTTCTTCTTCATCTCCCGGAACAGGATGTCTTCCTCCTTGCCGTGGTGGGTCCGGTCGGCGTAGGTCCGGATGAAGTCCACGGCGACGTCCACCGCGACGGGGTTGACCGTGTTCTCCCGGGCGATCCGCTCGATCTCGACCTTGACCGCCCGGATCATCCGCTCGATGAGCCGGTGCTCCCACATCAGGGGTCCAATAGGCTTCATGGGGTCTCCTCCTTTCCCGTTTCAGGTTTCATGCGAGTTTGCCTCCTTCCGTGGCGATGGCCTCGAGACCTTCCCTGTCGAGGATCGTGATCCGGGAGCCCTGGGTGCGAATGAGGCCCCGCCGTCCCATGCGCGTCAGGATCCTGGAGAGGGTCTCGGGGATCGTCCCCAGGAGAGCCGCCAGCTGGGCCTTGGAAAGGTCCAGTTCGACGACGCTCTTTTTCTCATCGCCGCTCCGGTAGAGCAGGTAGGCCGCCAGCCTCCCCGGGACTTCCTTCAGGGACAGGTCCTCCACCATGCGGGTGAACCGCCGGAGCCGGAGGGATAGAACCGCCAGCATGCCCAGCGCCAGGGAGGCATCCCGGCTGATCAGCCCCACGAAGGCCTCCCGAGGGAAGAACAGCAGGGAGCTGGATCGTTCCGCCGAGGCGTGGGCCGGGAAGCCCCGGCCGGTAAAAACGGCCACCTCTCCAAAAATCTCGCCGGGACCGAAGAGATGGAGGATCTGTTCCTTTCCCTCCGGGGAGAGCTTGAAAATCTTGACGCGGCCGGCGAGAACCGCGTAAAAGCCCCGTCCTTCCTCTCCCTCGGAAAAGATCCTGCACCCCGCCGGGAACGATTTCGTCACCGCGATGCCCGCCAGGGCCTGCAGGTGGGGCCGGGGCAGGCCCGCGAAAAGGGGAACCAGGGAGAGTCTCCCGACCGGATCGACGGCTGGCTTATTCATGCCTGAAAAAATACCATTCGTCTTTGACTTAAGTCAAAGACGTTCTGGAAATCGAGGTTTAAGATACAGACAAAAATGGAGGAAACGACCGATATGAACGCAACCCGGAAAATTATCCGCATCGACGAGGAACGGTGTGATGGCTGCGGCCTCTGCGTCACCGCCTGTGCCGAGGGGGCGATCCGGATCATCGACGGCAAGGCCCGGCTGGTCTCGGAACGCTACTGCGACGGCCTGGGGGCCTGCTTAGGCGAATGCCCCCGGGGCGCCCTGGAGATTGTCGAGCGCGAGGCGGATGCCTTCGACGAGCAGGCTGTCGTAGAGCACCTGAAACAGGAAGAGACGCTGGAGCCGAAGCCCCTGGCCTGCGGCTGTCCCGGGACCCACCTCCAGACCTTTCTCCGGACGGTTTCCTGCGAGGAGGCCGACCGGCCGGCAGCCGGGATCGGCACGTCCTCGGCCCTGGGACACTGGCCCGTCCAGATCCGCCTGGTCCCGCCGACGGCGCCGTTCCTCCGGGGCGCTCGCCTCCTGGTGGCGGCGGACTGCGTTCCCGTAGCGTATCCGACGTTCCACCGGGATTTTCTCGATGGGCGCGTGGTCCTGATCGGCTGCCCCAAGTTCGACGATCCCGGCCCCTACGTGGAGAAATTTGCCCGGATCTTTGCCGCCAATGAGATCCGCGACGTGACCGTGGCCGTCATGGAGGTTCCCTGCTGCCAGGGGCTGCCCATGATGGTCCGGAAGGGCATAGAGATGGCGGGGAAGGACGTGCCGCTGAAGAAAGTCGTGATCGGGACGGACGGATCCATCCGGGGCGAGGCGTCAAAGCCGGCGCCGCCGACGCTCCCTGTCATCGAGGCGGTGAAGGCCTGAATCCAGGGCCGCGCGGACGGCGGCGGCGTATTCCTGTGCGGTGATGCGGCGATTGATCAGGGGATCCGCCGCCCCCCGCCCGCAGGGGTGGTACTGGTCCATCACGTTCACATAGGTGTAAGGGGAGAGCCCGGCCAGGAAGGCCATGACGTCCGGCGTGCCGGCGGCCCCCCCGGGCATCACCAGGTGGCGCACCAGGAGGCCCCGGACGGCCACGCCTTCGTCGTCCAGAGAAAGATCCCCCACCTGCCGGTGCATCTCCCGGATTGCCTCGCAGGCCCGCTCCCGATAGTCCCGGACCCCGCAGAACCGCTCCCCCCATTCATTGTCCCAGAACTTGAAATCGGGCATGTAGATGTCCACGATGCCGTCCAGGAGGCGGAGGGTGTCCACGGCGTCATAACCGCCGGTGTTGTAGACGAGGGGTACACGGAGGCCGTTGTCCGCGGCGATCAGGAGACCTTCCAGGATCTGTGGAACAACGTGGGAGGGGGTCACGAAGTTGATGTTGGGACAGCCCCGTTCCTGGAGGCCCAGCATCATCGCCGCCAGGTGGACCGGCTCCACGTCGTCTCCCTCTCGGCCATGACTGATGTCGTCGTTCTGGCAGAACGTGCACAGGAGGTTGCAGGAGCTGATGAAGATCGTTCCGGACCCCCCGGACCCCACCAGCGGCGACTCCTCCCCGAAGTGGGCATGGAAGCTGGCGACCCGGGCCTTCCGTCCGGTCCGGCACCAGCCCCGCTCGTCGGCCAGCCGGTTCCTGCCGCAGGACCGCGGGCACAGGCGGCATTCCGTGAGTGCCCGGACGGCCGCCTCCGCGCGCCGCTTCAATTCGCCCCGCCGGTGAAGATCCAGCCAGGACGCTTCCATGTTGCCCTCCCGGTTCGGATGAAGCTTCATTCGGCCGGCGGCAGGCGCTTCTTCAGTTCCTCGACCTCTTTCCGGAGGGTGCGCAGTTCTTCCCGGATCTGCCGCAGGGTCTCGGCCCCGAGATCGATCGCCGGTCCCGGCCGGCTGCAGGATTGGGTGATGAAGCGCCGGAGGATGAAGAACAGGATGGCCAGGATGACAATCCAGAAAAGCGGCATGATCCACCAGCCTCCGTACATCGGTCCGTACCCTCCTCCTCCCATGGCGTGCCCCCCGGTTTCGTTTCGGGAACATTACCACAGCCGGCAGCCGGCTTGCCATGGGAAGGTAATGGGGAGGTCAGGCCGAATCGGGATGATATGCCTGGATGGAAGTGCGTGTGTTTTGCCTGTCGCCGGAAGGAAGCGGTTCGACCCGCAACCGCACCCGCCCGCCGCGGAGTCAGTGCCCTGCCGCCCTGTTCTTGATCTGAACCTCCCGGCGTTTTTCCGGAGACAGGAGGCATCCCTCCAGGCAGTGGTCGACGCAGTTCCCCTCGCAGGGTTCCACGTGGATCGTGACGCTTGTGTGGGGGTACTGCCTTTCGATGAGGCCGGACAGCTCTTCCGTGATGTTGTGGGAATTCAGCACGGACATCTGAGGGTCCACCTGGAGGTGAAACTCGACGAAGCGGAAGTGTCCGGACTTGCGGGTACGGAGCCGGTGGAAGCCGTGGATGAGGGGCTTTCGCTCCAGGATCCGGCCACGGATCCATTCCATCTCGTCCTTCGGCAGGTTGACGTCCAGGAGGTCCCGCGCCGACTGGATGGTCAGGTCGTAGGCGGCCTTGATGATCAGGAGGGCCACGCCGACGGCCGCCGCCGGATCCAGCCAGTGCAGGTCCAGACCGGGGAAAACGCGGGAACCGGCCCAGATCATGGCCAGGCTGGCCGTGACTCCCGCCGAGGTGTAGACATCCGTCCGGAGGTGCCAGGCATCGGCCTGGAGGGCCACGGAATCGGTCTGCCGCCCCACCTTGAACAGCCTCTCCGAGACGATGAGGTTGGCCGCGGCGGACACAAGCATGACGCCCACACCCCAGCCGATGTCCTCAATGGGCTCCGGGTTCAGGATCTTCTTGACCGCCTCGAAGATGATCCACCCGGCGGCGACAAAGATCAGAAGCGCCTCGACGGTGCCCGAGATGTTTTCGATCTTGCCGTGGCCGAAGGGGTGCCTCGTGTCTGCGGGGAGGCTGGAGGTCTTCACGGAGAACAGGGCGATCACGGCCGCCAGCCAGTCCACACCCGAGTGGATCGCCTCGGAGATGATCGACACGGAGCCGATCATGAGGCCGATGACGAGTTTCATGACCACCAGGATGGAATTGGATGTTACGGAAAGGAGCGCCACGCGCTCCTTCTGCCTCTGGGCATTCATAAACAGTCCTCCGGAAATCGGGGAGGTCATTATAGGCGGTTTTCATCCGATTGCCACCGGAATGATATTCTTCCCTGTCCTCGATCCGCCGGGCATGGAGCTGCACAAGCCCGGGGTACGGCCAACCCCGCTGCGAGAAGTCCGGATCCGTTTCTGCGAGGAGAAAATTTCGCGGCAGGCACTTTACAAAGGGATCAAAACATGAGAAAAACTGCTCCCGCCGGCATCGCAATGATGGGAAAACGCCATAAAACATCCACCAGTGAGAGATGACAATGCCTGCAGAAAACGTAATTGCTCGACCGCACGGGAACCCGGTCTGGCGGAGCCTCCTGACGGTTCTCCTTGCCGCGGCAGGCATCGCCGTCATGGTTTACTACCATCTCTGCGACACCGACTGCAGCTATCTCCGGGGCGATCTTTTCGGCATCGATCTCAAACACGTTGGGATCGGATTCATGGCGGCCCTGATCGTCCTGGTCCTGGCGCGCCAGCCATGGTTGATCCGGATCCTGCTGGCCGGCGCCCTGGGCGGGGAGGTGCACCTGCTCGCCTTCCAGGTCCGTGAAGACGTCTTTTGTCCGTATTGCCTCACATTTGCGGGGATTCTGCTGGCGGCGTACGCCGTCAACTACGAGTTCAGGGGAAAGGGAGATAAAGGTATGCTGCGAAGCCTTCTGTACCTGCCCGGAGAGGCCGCCGTTCCGTTTCTGAAGAACCTGCGCCTGCCGCTGATCGGCGTGGCGCTGGCGGGGTATCTGGTCATGATCACGGCGTTTTCCGGATCAATAACACCCGCCTACGGGGCGGAGGAATCCCCCGTGCCCTCGTTCGGGAAGGGAAAGATCGCCATCACCATCTTCACGGATTATTTCTGTCAACCCTGCCAGTCCGTGGAAAAAGACCTGGAACCGGTCCTGGAGGCGGTCCTGAAGAGCGAACAGGCAACGGTTACGTTTGTTGACATGCCCATTCACAGGCAGACCGTGCTTTATGCAAAGTATTTTCTTTATGCCGTCCGGGCCGCGAACGACTGGCGCGATGTCCTGCAGGCGCGCCACCAGTTATTCGACTTGGCGAAAGGGAGTGCCCCGGGATCGGACGCCGACCTCACGGGAGCACTCCAGGCCCGCCACGTCCGGCTGTCGCCCCATGACGTGAAACCGACTTTCAAGGCCCTGGACGAGATCATCCAGCGGCATAAGATCAGTTCCACACCGACCATGATGGTGCAGTACTCCCCTTCGGATGCTCGCACCTACAAGGGAACGATGGAGATCCGGCAGGGACTGGAATCCCTGAAGAAGGCCCTGGCGCCGGAAAAGTCGCCGAAGAGGAAGTCAAGAAGGGGAAAGGCCTGAGGGCCTGTCTCTGCGATCACGGACAGGAAAGAATCCCGCCGGCCGCGGCAAAGGAGAGGGGAACGGATTTGAAATCCGCTCCCCTTCCTTATTTCTTTTTTTAATAGAGAATCAGGTGCGGATGGAAGACCGGCATGTGGGAGCAGGGCTTCCCTCGCGCTCAGAAGCGTTTTTTCGACCCTGC
>CAZODI010000033.1:27119-37837 GCA_964578535.1 uncultured Syntrophaceae bacterium | reverse complement strand
ACGCGTCTTCAGTCCTTCGCGGAGATGATCTGACGCATGTACGCACTGGGAATCGACATCGGCTCCGCCTCGTCGAAGGCGGTCATTTTAGGAGACGGCGGGGAGGTGGCCGGGCAGGCCGTCGTTCCGGTGGGAACGGGAACGACCGGGCCGGAGCGGGCGCTCCGCGAGGCCCTCGCACAGGCGGGCATCGCACCGGGAGACGTGGCGCGGACGGTCGCCACCGGCTACGGGCGGGTCACCTGGCAGGGGGCCGACCGGCAGGTCAGCGAGATCACCTGCCACGCCCGGGGGGTGCTTCACCGGATGCCGGAGGCCCGGACGATCATCGACATCGGGGGCCAGGACGTGAAGGCCATCGAGGTGGATCCCGACCGGGGCTTTGTCCGGAACTTCGTCATGAACGACAAGTGCGCCGCCGGGACGGGGCGCTTCCTGGAGGTGATGGCCCGGGTCCTGGGGCTGGAGGTCGAACGGCTCGCGGAGGTGTCGGAGACCAGCGTGCGCACGGTCTCCATCAGCAGCATCTGCACGGTCTTCGCCGAGTCGGAGGTGATCTCCCACCTCTCCCGGGGGGAGGCCGTGCCGGATGTCCTGGCGGGAATCCACCAGTCCGTGGCGAAGCGTGTTGCCGGGCTCGTCTTTCGCCTCGGCGTCCGACCGCCGGTGGTTCTCACCGGTGGCGTGGCGAAGAACCGGGGCGTCGTCCTGGCCCTGGAGAAGGAGCTCAAAACGGAGATCCGGATCGCCCCATCCTGCCAGCTCACCGGCGCCCTCGGGGCCGCTCTCCTCGCCCGGGAAGACCTGTCCGGACAATAGGGACACGTCCCCTGTTTCGTTTTTCTATCCCGTGGGAAAGCAGTGGAAGAAATCCGGTGGTCAATTGCCGGTAGGAGGACCTGCGTCCGGCTCGGAGTTGACGCCCCAGCGCCGGTAGCGCAGGAGCAGGAGCAGCCCCGGAGCGGCCAGGAGGGCGCAGACGGTGAAGAAGGCAGGCCAGCCGACGGCGGCGGCGAGAAAGCCCGTCGGGGCGCCTGTCACGTAGCGGCTCACGGCCATCAGGCTGCTCAGGAGGGCGTACTGGGTGGCGGTGAACCGGGTGTTGCACAGGCCCATCAGGAGGGCCGTGTAGGCCGCCGTGCCCATCCCGCCGGTTATGTTCTCGATCCCGATCACCACTCCCAGTGCCCAAATCTGCCGGCCCGTGAATTCCAGCAGGATGAAGGACAGGGTCGAGACTCCCTGCAGGACGCCGAAGACAAAGAGGGATCGCTTCAGGCTCCAGCGGATCATCAGGGCTCCCCCGGCGAGCGTCCCGACGATGGTGGCAACCATGCCGAGCCCCTTGTAGACGGCCCCCAGCTCTGTCCGGGAGAATCCCACGTGCTGCAGGATGAAGGGCGTCGTCATCTGGGCCGCCGCCACGTCGCCGATCTTGTAGAGGACGACGAAGAGCACGATCTCCAGCGATCCGGGCCTCCGGAAGAACTCCACGAGGGGGTTCACCACCGCTTCCCGCAGGCTCGCGGGCGGGGCGACGGTCCGCCCTTCCCGGTCTTGCAGGCGTGGTTCCGGGGCAATCAGCGTGGCGATGCAGCCGATCGTCATGAGGCCGCCCATGAGGACATAAACGGTCCGCCACGGAAGGTGGTCCGAGAGGATGAGGGCCGCCGCGCCGCTGACCAGGAGGGCGATCCGGTAGCCCATGATCCAGACGCCGGCGCCGGCGCCCCGTTCGGTCGGGGTCAGGTACTCCGTCCTGTAGGCATCCAGGACGATGTCCTGGCTGGCGCTGAAGAAAGCGATGGCCACCGCCAGGAGGGCCACCAGGGGCAGGTTCGACGAGGGATTGAAGAAGCCAAGGGCGGCCAGGGTGACGACCAGGAGGAGCTGGGTGACCAGCATCCAGCCCCGCCGGCGGCCCAGGAAGGGCGGGACGTACCGGTCCATCAGGGGGGACCAGAGGAACTTGAAGGCGTAGGGAAGGCCCGTCAGGGAAAAGACGCCGATGGTCCGGATGTCGATGCCCTCCGCCACCATCCAGGCCGTGAGCGTTCCCCCCGAGAGCGCCAGGGGCATCCCCGAGGCGAACCCCAGGACGAGCATCAGGAGCATCCGGGGCGAGAAATAGATTTGGGCGATGCGGAGGCGGTTCATCATGGGACGCGACGTGTCTCCCGGCATGTGAAGTTCCGCGGCCTGCCTGCCAGGACGGTTCCGGGCATGCTACCGCCCGTCCCGTGCCCGCGTCTTCCGGATTCGGGCCGACGCTACGAGGGCCTCGAAGAGCCGCCGCTGGGGCTCCTCGTCCCGCATCCGCTCCGGGTGCCACTGGACGCCGAGGACGAACCGTCCCGACCGCTTCCAGTCCGTGTCGGGGCCGGGCTCCACGGCCTCCACAACGCCGTCCTCCGCCCGTCCCGAGACGACGAGCCGGCGGGCCGGGCGGGCCGGGTCGGCCGCCTGGTGGTGGAACGAGTTGGTCTCGACCCTGTTGCCGGGAGGATGGCCGACGGCCGCGGCGGCAAGGCTTTCCGGGGCTAATTGGACGGCATGGCGGTAGCGGTGCGGATCGCCCCCTTCGCGGTCCTTTCCCGCATGGGGAAGCGGCAGGCCGCCGGGGACCGCCCATTCGGTCCGGATGTCCTGGACGAGGCCGCCTCCGCAGGCGATCCAGAGGAGCTGGCAGCCGCCGCAGATCCCGAGGACAGGAAGGTCCGTGTCCTCCAGGACCCGCCGGGCCAGCTCCAGGTCGAAGCGGTCGCGCCGGGGCGCGACAAGCTCCGCCGCCGGCTGCTCATGCCCGCCGTAATGCGTGGGATCGTAGTCCGCGCCACCGACGAAGAGCACGCCGTCGAGCATCGGCAGGACCTCCCGCAGGAAGTCCGGATCATCCAGCGCCGGGAGGCAGAGGGGCCAACCGCCGGCGGCCGCGACGGCGTCCGGGTAGTCCAGGTGGACCCGGAGGACGTCCGCGCCCTCCTGCTCCAGGACGGACATGTTGAGACCGATGAGGGGTTGGGTTGTCATGGAATGCATCCTGTGCGGCTGTTGAAAAAGGGCGTCTGCTGCGTTGCCCTTGTCCCGTGCCGCTCGACGTACGAAAAAGTACGCCTCGCATCCCGGAACTTCGGGCGCCTTGCATTCAACCCTTTTTGAACAGCCGTAGAGTTGGAAAAACGCTGTCGAAAGCGGAAATCAATCGGATTTCAAATCCGATTTTATTTCCGTCGTCTCCTTCCGCCCCGGGGCCGCTTCCTCCCTGGGGCCGCGTTTCTTATAGTTTATCGGGGACGATGCGTCCATTACATTTCCAGCCTTGACGGACCTGCAAAAAGACCCTAGTCTGCCTGACGCCGCATTCCGCCTGCGGCCGGAACGGGGAGGCAGCATGATCCGGAAGGAACCCGCCATAACCGTCGGCGTCATCGACGGTGCTGAAACCATAACCGGTGCGTTCCGGGAGGCGGTTTCCGCAAACGGCCGCGACTTTCCGGCCGGTCCGTTCCGGGCCGTCGCGGACGGTCCGAACGTGGTCTTGAGCAGCGAACGGGGCGGCACGCCGGTCGTCGCCCGCCGCATCCTGTGCCGGATCACCGGCGGATCTCCCTTCGTTCTCCAGGACGTGACCATCGGGGTCGCGTTCCACTGGGAGCGCACGCGGGAGCAGGCCTTCCGGGGCGACCTCGTCCTGGAGTGCAGGGATGGCCTGCTCTCGGCCGTCAACGGGATCCCCCTGGAGGCCTACCTGGAAAGCGTCGTCTCCTCGGAGATGAGCCCCACGGCTCCCCCGGAGTTCCTCAAGGCCCACGCGGTCCTCTCCCGGAGCTGGCTCCTGGCCATGCTGGAGCGGAAGGCGGAGCGGCTCCGGGAATCTGCCGAGCGGAAAGCGGACGCGTCCCTTGGCGGAGAAAAAGCCGGGATCGCCGAGATCCGGCGCTGGTATGACCGGGAGGACCACGAGCACTTCGACGTCTGTGCCGACGACCACTGCCAGCGCTACCAGGGCGTCGGGGCTGTGACGGAGCGGGCCCGGGAGGCCGTGGCGGCAACCCGGGGCCGGGTCCTCACCTGGCAGGGCCAGGTCTGTGACGCCCGATACTCCAAGTGCTGCGGCGGCCGGACGGAGCGTTTCGAGAGCGCCTGGGAGGACGTCCCGGTCCCCTACCTCGTCTCGGTGCCGGACGGACCGGCTTCCTTCCCGGTCGTCTCGAACGAGGAGGAGGCGGAGCGCTGGATCCGCTCGGAACCGGAGGCCTGCTGCCGGGTCCGCGATCCGGTCATCCTCAGGAGCGTTCTCCCCGACTTCGACCGCGAGACGCCGGATTTCTTCCGCTGGAGGGTCGAGTACGGCCGGGAGGAGCTGCAGGCGATCCTGGAGGAAAAATCGGAAATGGATTTCGGGGATCTCCTGGATCTCGTTCCCCTCGAACGGGGGCCGTCGGGGCGGATCGTCCGTCTGCGCGTCGTGGGCTCCCGGCGGACCGTGGTCGTGGGCAAGGAACTGGAGATCCGCCGCTGGCTCTCCCGGAGCCACCTCTATAGCAGCGCCTTCGTTGTGGAGAGGATCGGCCCGCCGTCGGGTGCTCCGGAGCGTTTCGTCCTCCGCGGAGCCGGCTGGGGCCACGGCGTCGGCTTCTGCCAGATCGGGGCCGCCGCCATGGCCTTCCGGGGATTCCGGGCGGAGGAGATCCTGGCCCGCTATTTCCCGGGGACGTCCCTGACGAGGCTTTATGACTGAGCGGCCCGCCATCCGAACCGCATTCATCCTCGGCGCCGGGCTGGGGACCCGTCTCCGGCCTCTGACGGAGGACTGCCCGAAGCCCCTTCTTCCCTTGGGCGGAAGGCCGATCATCACCTGGGCCATGGATCACCTCCGGGCGGCCGGCGTCGAGCGGTTCATCGTCAACACCCACCACCGGGCGGAGGCATACACCCGCGCCTTCCCGGAGGGGACCTGGCGGGGCCTTCCCGTTCTGTTCCGCCACGAGCCGGTGCTTCTGGACACCGCCGGGGGGCTGAAGAACATCGAGGACCTCCTGGGCGAACGCGACGAAACGATCCTGGTTTACAACGGCGACGTGGTGAGCGACCTCCCCCTGGAGAGGCTCCTGGATGCCCATTTCGGGAGCCGGCGGGAAGCGACGCTGGTGCTCCGCAGCGACGGCGGCCTCCGGAACGTCAGCATCGACGGGGAGGGGCGGATCTGCGACATGCGGGGGATCCTGGGAAATCCGGGGGTTCGGCAGTGCCTGTTTACCGGGATCTACGCGGTGGAGCGGGCCTTCCTCGACCGCCTGGAGCCCGGGCGGATCGAGTCGGTGGTCCCCGTCTTCGTGGAGATGATCCGCTGGCGGCCGGGATCCGTCGGCTCGGTGATCGTCGACGCAGGGTTTTGGCACGACATCGGCACGGTCGAGGCCTACAGACGGCTGGATGCGGAGTTTGCCGCCCGGGGTTCCGGGGCGTGCCCTAAATAGCGCAAGGCGCGGCGAGGCGAACGGCCCGTCGTTCCGTCCGTCCGGAAAGAGAAGGTTTCCTGAAAAGATGACGACGCTTTCCGTGGAAGCCGAATCCTGGCTGAGAGAAGTCCAGTCCCTGAATGCGGGGGAGACGGTGGAGCTGACGCTCCTGGCGGGTGGAGGATCGGACCGGTCCTTCCACCGGGTGGCGGGACCCGGCGGGTCGTCGACCGTCCTGATGCAGTACGGGCCGGAGGGCCGGGAAAACGCGATCTTCACGGCGACGGCCCGGTTTCTCCTGGGAATCGGTGTTCCCGTGCCGCGTATCCTCGCCGAAGACCCCAAGCAAGGGTTCGTCCTCCTGGAGGATGCCGGCGACGCCGATCTCTGGTCGTTCCGGGACGCCCCCTGGGCGATCCGCCGCCCCCTTTACGGGAAAGCCCTGGAGGCGGCGCACCGTCTCCACGGGTATCCCAGGCCGGAGGAGGCCGCTGGAGAGCTTGGCCTGATGGCCTCGTTCGGGCCGGACCTGTACCGCTGGGAGCGGGAGTATTTTCTCGAATCGTTCGTCTATGCCGTCTGCGGAATCCGGACGGACGGCCGGGAGCGGGAGGCCCTGGAGGAGGAACTGTCGGCCCTGGCGGAGCGGCTGCTTGCGGTTCCGCCCTGCCTCGTTCACCGGGACTTCCAGTCGAAGAACGTCATGATCTGCCGGGGAGAGCCGGTTCTGATCGACTTCCAGGGGATGCGCCTCGGCAATCCCCTCTACGACCTGGGATCCCTTCTGTACGATCCCTACGTGCCGCTGGCCGAGGAGGAGAGAATGGAGATGCTGTCCTGGTACGCCGCGCTCGGCGGGCTGCCGGAGATTGCCGAGGGCGATGCGTCCCGATTCCGGGAGGCCTCGGTCCAGCGGCTCCTCCAGGCCATGGGCGCCTACGGGTTTCTTGGGCTCCGGAAGGGAAAGCGGGAGTTCCTGGACCATATCCCCCGGGGCTTCCTGAACCTTGCCGACGCGGCCCGGCGGCACGGCGGCTTTCCCCGGCTGGAGGGCCTTCTTTCACAGTGCAGGGAGGCCCTGGCGGAAAGGGGGATCCATGTCGCCGCCTGAACCGGTGCTTCTCGTCTTCAACCTCGACGAATCCTGGGACGCCGGCGCGCAGGAGGAGGTCCTCCGGGAGACCCGGAGGCTCGCTGCCGCCCTGGAGGGCGAAGGTCACCGGGTCCGGGAGGTTCCCGTCCGGGGCGAGAAAGATTTTCATGCCCTCTCGAGCCTGGACCCGGCCGGATGGATCGTCTTCAACTGGTGCGAGGCCATCCCCGGACTGCCCCGGAGCGAGGCCGAGGCGGCCCGGCGGATTGGCGGGGCGGGCTTCGTTTACACCGGGGCGTCGCCGGAGGCCCTGACGTTCTGCGAGGACAAGGGCCGCGTCCGGGACCTCCTGGGGGAGCGCGGCGTCCCCGTACCCGAGGGAGCCCTGTTCGAGGCGCCGGAGCGGGGCCGCTGGGACCGGTTTCCGGCCATCGTGAAGGCCCTTCGGGAGCACTGCAGCGCCGGGATCACCGCCGAGGCCGTCGTCATGAACGAGAGAGAGCTGCTGGAGAGGGTGGACTTCGTGGTTTCGACCTGGCGCCAGCCCGCCCTGGTGGAGGAATTCATCGACGGCCGCGAGTTCCGGGCCGTCCTGTGGGGCAACGGCCCCGTGGAGATGCTGCCCGCCGTGGAGATGGACTACTCGGACATCGGCCGCCTCCAGGACCGCCTCTGCACCTTCGAGGCCAAGTTCGTCCCCGGCTCCTTCCACTACACGGCCATCCGGACCCTGCTGCCGGCGCCCCTCGATCCGGCGGAGTTGGAGACCCTGGCAGGGATTTCCCGGGAGGCCTACCGGGCGACGGGATGCCGGGACTACGCCCGGATCGACCTTCGCCTCCGGGACGGCGTCTTTTACGTGCTGGACGTGAACCCCAACGCCGACATCAGCGCCGACGCCAGCGTGGCCTGCTCTGCCGAGGCCGCGGGATATTCCTACGGCGCCCTGGGGAGCCGCATCGTATCCTTCGCCGCGGCCCGACACCCTGTCTTCGGGGTCCGCTGACGGAGGCCCGGGATCGCAGCACGAGAGCATCGGGATCATGAACGGAATCACCGTCATTCTGCCGCAGGGGAGCCGGAAAGCAACCGGCCGGATGGTCGAGGCCTTTTCCGCCGAGCCGGAGGTCGCGCGGATACTCGTCCTCTGCGGCGGGGGCCGACCGCCGTTCCAGCGGCGGGGCGTCGATTCCCTGCGGGTGGAATCCCTCCATGCCGGCGGGACCTGGAGCCGGATCCTGGAAGCGGTCCGGACGGAAGAGGCCCTGGCGGTCCTCGATTCGGACGCGGAGGTCCTGCCGCTCCCCGGGAGCCTCGTGGCGCTGCGGAAGGCCCTGCGGCGGGTCGGAACCGGGATGGCCTACGGCGGCTACCGGGAGTCCGGTTCCGGCGGATGGGTGGGTCATCCGGTAAATCCCTATCAGCCCGGGAGCATCCGGGAGGGCTTCGATTTCGGGCCGGCCGTGCTCCTGTCCATGGCCGCCTGCCGGTCCGCCCTGGAAAAATACGGCTCCGTCCCGGACTTCCGGGCCGCCGGCTTCTACGATCTCCGGCTGAAGCTGTCCCTGGACCGCCGGCTCCGCCGGCTGGACGGCCTTCTCTTTTCCAGGAATAGGATTCGGGATGCGGCGGTGGAGACCGGAGCGGCGGCGGAGCGACACTTCGATTACGTCGATCCGCGAAACCGGGAGGCCCAGCTTGAGTTCGAGACGGCGGCGACGGCCCACCTGAAGCGGCTCGGGGCGTACCTTCCGCCGGTCTTTCGTCCGGTTCCCCGGTTCCGGGATGCCTTCCCGGTCGAGGCCAGCGTGGTCATCCCGGTGAAGAACCGGAAAGGAACGGTGGCGGAGGCCGCCTCCAGCGCTCTGGGCCAGGAGACGGACTTCGCCTTCAACGTCCTGGTGGTGGACAACCACTCCACCGACGGCACGACGGAGGTCCTGGCAGGTCTGGCGAGGCGGAAGCAGGCGCTCCGGCACATCGTCCCGAAGCGGACGGACCTGAGCATCGGCGGCTGCTGGAACGAGGCGGTCCGCTCCCCCTTCTGCGGGCGCTATGCCGTGCAGCTAGACTCGGACGACCTCTACGAGGGAAAGGACGCGCTGCAGCGGATCGTGGACCTCCTTCGGGAGGGTCCGCATGCCATGGCCGTCGGCTCCTACCGGCTGGTGGACGAGCGGCTCCGGGAAATCCCGCCGGGCCTGATCGATCACCGGGAGTGGACACCCGGCAACGGCCGGAACAATGCCCTCCGGATCAACGGCCTGGGGGCGCCCCGGGCCTTCGACACGGCGGTGCTCCGGCGCTTCGGTTTTCCCGACGTGGGCTACGGGGAGGACTACGCCGTGGCCCTGCGGATCTCCCGGGATTACCAGATCGGGCGGATCTACGAATCCCTCTACCTGTGCCGGAGATGGGGCGGCAACACCGACGCCGCGCTGTCGGTGGAGGCGGCGAACCGGAACGACGCCTACAAGGACCGGCTCCGGACCCTCGAAATCACGGCCCGCCGAAGGAAGAACCGCCGAATTGAGGAAATGCGAAAGGAAAGGAACGGATGGAACGAATGAGCGAAGCGAACGGGACGATGGCCTACCCCGGAGACGGAGGCGGGGAATCCCTCCCAGACCTGTGCCTCCGCCTCCACGTCTCTCAGATGCTGACCTGGCCGCTCCTGGCCGAGAACAGCGTGGCCCTGGCGAGCGTCTGGGAGCGGGCATTTGAGCTGGACGGCGGGACGGTGAACGTCGTCTTCAATCCCGTCCGGATCAACAGCACCCAAGCGGACACGGATCCGGCCGCCGTGGCCCGGCGGCCCTGCTTCCTCTGCCCGGAGAACCGGCCCCGGGAGCAGGAGGGCATCCTGTACCTCGGCGAATGGTGGATCCTCTGCAACCCCTACCCGATTTACCCCCGCCACCTGACCGTGGTGCACCGGGAACACCGGCACCAGGACGTCCGGGGGATTCTCGGCGTCCTGCCGGGCCTTGCCCGGAGGCTCTCCCCGGTGTGGTCCGTGTTCTTCAACGGGGCGCTGTCGGGAGCCTCCGCTCCGGACCACCTGCACCTCCAGGCCGTGCCGTCAGGGGCGCTGCCCGTTGAAACGGATTCCCCGTCGGTCTGGAGCCTGAAAACGGTGCACGAGCGGGACGGGGTCGTCCTGTCCTTCGGGACCCACGCGGGCAGGACGCTCCTGACGCTGGAGGGCGCCCGCGAAGAGCCGCTTTCCCGGATCCTCGCCGAGGTCATCGACGCCCTGGAACGTGTCCCCCCGGCGCCGGGAAAGCCGATGATGAACCTGCTCGGCCGCTTCCGCGACGGCCGCTGGACCCTGTTCCTGTTTCCCCGGCGGCAAGGCCGGCCGGAGGCCTATTTCCGGGAAGGCGAGGAGCAGATCCTCGTGAGCCCGGGAACCGTGGAGATGGCGGGGACCATCGTGACACCCCGGGAGGCGGACTTCCTGCGGATGAACGAGACCCTGATCCGGGAGATCTATCGCGACGTGTCGGCCGATGCCGGGGCCGTGGAGAAGGTCCTGGATTCCTTCCGGGAGCATTTCCTGTCGTCGGTTTCCTGCGCCGGGAAATGCCCGGAGGAGGACTGATGCGGGAAAAAAGCGGGCCGGCGTGTGTGATCGTGGACAGCGCAATGACGTTTCACGAGGCCGTGGCGGGAACGGCCGCGCCGGAGGAGGTGCTGCGGAGCCTTCGCCTGCTGGAGGTGGAATACCTGGGCCTGGACGGCCGGGATCATCGGGGCCAGATGGTCGTCCATGAGGCCCTCGAGGCGGAGGTGCTGGATCTCTTCCGCCTCATGGAGACGCTTCGCTTCCCCGTCGCGCGCGTCGTGCCCGTTGTCCGCTACGACTGGTCCGACGACGCCTCCATGGCGGACAACAACTCCTCCGCCTTCAATTACCGCGTCGTCGAGGGGACGGACCGGCTCTCCAATCATGCCTTCGGCCGGGCCGTCGACATCAACCCCTTCCTGAACCCTGTGCTCTGCCGCGACGGCCGGATCACCCCCCCCGGGGCGTCCTGGCGTCCAGAGGTGCCGGGCACGCTGTCTGAAGGCCACCCCGTCGTCCGGGCCTTCCTGGAGCGGGGCTGGCGGTGGGGCGGGCAGTTCAGCGACTATGCGGATCTTCATCACTTCGACAAAAT
>CAZODI010000033.1:0-27019 GCA_964578535.1 uncultured Syntrophaceae bacterium | reverse complement strand
AAAGCCCGGATGCTGCGTTGCGCGGCATCTTTCGTCGCTGCGGCGTACGGACAAAGTACGCCTCGCTCCTCAGGACTTGCGCGACTTGCCTGCGGGCTTTTATCGAGGCCGTCATTCTACAGCCATTTCGGCCAGGCGGAAGGCCCGCTCCGTCCATTCCCGGGGAAGAAGCGTCGTTTTCATCTGGTCCGTCAATTCCGGGACGACCATGAACTGGCCCGTGGCCGTCGCCACGGGCTCCGTACTTCCGTTGGGATGGACGACCGCCGCTCCGCCGGACGCCCAGAAGAGCATGCGCGAGGGGGATGTGCCCCGCACGCGGTCGCCACGGCCCAGAAAAATCAGTTTTTCGCCGGCGCGGATCCGCCGCAGGAACGAAAACCGGATGCGGACCGTGACGCCTCCCTGGCCCGCCAGCATGAAACCGCCCCAGCCCAGAATTTCATCCAGGAGAGCCAGGGGGGCGACCGGATGAAGGATCCCCTCCACCTGAAAGCGATCAAAACTCTCTTTGTCCCCCTCATCGGATCCGGCCTGTGTGATGACGGTTTTCACCGCGGGGGGAGGCGCCAGATAGAAACGCCGCTTGAGGCCGGGGAATTCCCTCTCCGTGCCGCAGACCAGGCAGTCCCGATAGAAGGGGAGGGGGATGCCGTCCCGTTCATGATCGGGAGATGACGAGGGAAGAAAAGATTGGAAAACCGCCAGGGATTCCTGGTCGGTCTCCCGGCGGCGCAGGACGGCCGTCATGTAGGGGGCGTCCGACGATGGAACGGTAATGGAACCCTCCGCGCCTGCCTCCGTGGCTTCGACCTTCACGTCGGCACGGTCTCCGCGCCGCAGGCCCGCCCCTCCCAGCCGGAACTCGGCCGTCCAGGGATCCGGGAAAGAAGACGCCGATTCTCCCATGGCCCGAAGCGCCAGCTCGACGAAGACGCCCATGGCAAAGCCGCCGTGAGGGATTCCGTTCCAGCCCTCCGCATGGCGGTCCGTTCGCAGGACCGACGACAGAGAAGACCCGTCATGCCGAAGAGAGCCGCCGAGGAGAAACTGCTCGAAAAAAGATTCCTGTCGATTCATGAATTTCACACCCCGTAAGAAGGCATACGGCTGAATCTCCGGATACCGGACGCATTCTTGACTTCTCCACGGCCGTTCTGTCAAGGGAATCCGCATCGCCACCGGTTGAGTTTCATGATGCGCAACTGCATCGGAGATACATGGATCCGGATCGAGCCATGTTTTTGTAAGTGAGGGATTCGTTACGCTGATCCGGCGGGAGATGCGAGATTGATTTACCGCCTTTGAGTTGTCGATGGAATCTTGAAATTGCCGTTGAGTTTTATAAATAATCAATATCATCAGATAATTGTCTTGACAAAACTCAATTCGTTATTTACTCTCTCAAAAACACATGCAATAATCCGCAGCGAAAAGGAGGCGTAAGTATGGGCGGAAACTACCGTATCAAGTTCAATCCGTCTTCCATGGAAATCGAGATCGAGGGGAGTCAGTCTTTTGTCGAAACATACTTCGACAAGATTCAGAGTCTGATTCTGTCGGTGGCACAGGAGGTGCGTGCCGAGCCCGGAACAAAGAAGGGCCGGAGGCAGAAGAAGGCCGGGAAAGCCGGAAAGACCGTGAAGGCGAAGAAGGCCGGGACTGCGAAAAAGGCGCGGAATACGAAAAAGGAGCGCAAGCCGGTGTCCGGACGCACGCGGGCAGGAGGCAGAAGATCCCGCGGTTCCTCCAACACGGACCAGGTGCTCGATATGATCCGGGAAAATCCTTCGGGAGTCACGACGTCGGAGTTGAAGGCCGGTACGGGCCTCTCGGAGCAGCAGATCTGGGGCGTGATTTACGCCGCCGAGAAGAGGGGAAAGGTCCGCAAGGTGAAGCGGGGCATGTACACCTCGACGTCCACGGGCATGCCGGGGTCGGAACCGGCAGACTGAACCGTCCGGAAACGCCCGCTTCCTTCAAACCAAAACCGCTCCTTCAGGCCTGAAGCCGGCTGCCCCGGGGATTCAGACCTGAGGGCGCGGTTTTCCCGCCCCCCTCATTCACCCTATTCGCGGAACAGGCAAGGATTCCCAATCCAGGTTCGCCGATGACGTCCGTGCGCGGACCGTGCGTCAGTACACAGGCATTGCCCGCTGACGCGGCGTCCGCAGCCGCCCGACAACAATCCCGGTGGCGTCGCTGCGGTCGGTGACGTAGCGGTGCAGGGTTTCCTTCGTAATCACGACGACGCCCGCACGGCGTGAAGCGTGCAGAAGATGGACACGGCCTTCCTTTTTGACGGCAAGGCCGGTATGGATCACGTCGAGGCCTTTCGCCGCAGCGGTGATGCCGATCACGTCACCCTCCCGGATCAGGGACTCCGCTTTCGCGATGGCCGCCTTCCCGAGATAATACCGCTTCCGCCTCGACAGGTTGCGCTCCGCACGGCGCATCTCCGCCGTCAGGAGCCTGTCGGCCAGGGGCGGATAGGATCCCGGGTGGTCTGTCATGTAGCGCACCGGTTTCAGAAGGGGCCTTCCGCCCAGCTCGCGGCTCACGTCGCAGAGGATGCCCAGGCGCCGGTTGTCTCCCAGCCAGTCGGTGAAGTAGTGGAGACGGGAGGCATAGTCCCCGCGAATCCCCCGGCGATACCGGAGGCGTTCCAGGATGCCCGCAAACGCTTCCGGGGTCCGTTCGCCGGTCCGGATCGTCAGGGCCAGGGCCGTCATGGACTCCACGAAGGTGAAGCAGTCGAAGGCCCGCAGGTTGATCACAAGGGGCTCGCCATGTCCTTTTCTTTCGAGGGGTGCCGGAGCGTAAGGGGCGCCGAGGAATCGGAGACCTGCAAGGGCGGCAAGCCCTGCCCCGTCGGCCCGTCCGGAGACGCTCTGCAGGGCCGAGAGTGCCCGCCGCAGGATCTTACGGTCTTCCGGCGCAAAGATCATGTCTCTCCCAGGCATTGTTTCCTCCAGACGGTCGCGGAACGAATGCAGCTTCCCGTGCGTTCCCATTAATGTGCCTCGCGACCGGGGGTCCCGGAGTCCGGGAGCGCTTCAGCGGTGTCCTCCCGGAAAATCTCCATGACGGCCTCGGCCATGTAGCGGTATCCCTTCGTGGTGGGGTGGACGAAGTCGAACTGGACAAGGGACCGCCAGTCCACCCCCTCGGCGACCTTCCGCTTCCAGTGCTCGTGAACGAGGGCGACGGGGAGACCCTCCTCCGCTCCGAGGTCCGTGAGGGCTTCGTAATACTCTTCCACGATGCCGTTTTCACGGTTGTCGCCGATGAAGCTCGACGTGACGAGAACGATCTCCGCCTCTCCGGCGCGGCGGATCTTTTCGATGATGCCCCGGATGGTCCGCCTGAACTGGCCCGTCGTGAAACCCAGGGAGGCGTCGTTGATGGCGTACTGGACGAGGACGCAGTCCGGCTTCACGTCCAGGATGTCCGTCTCGAGCCGGTACAGGCCGCAGTCCGCTGTGTCGCCGGGGAGACCCTCGTTGACGACCCGGAGATTGCAGGCCCTGTACTCCCGGCGGAGCATCTCCGCCAGGTAGTCGAGGTAGCCCTTGCGGACCATCCAGCCCCGGGTCAGGGAATCGCCCAGGGCGGCGAGGGTGACGGGCCGGCCGCTCCGGAGCAGGCCGATGGTTCGATGCGCCTTCATGCCCTAAAAAGATAAGGCGTCCCGCGGAGAGCGTCCGTCCGGCAGGGGCCGCCGGGCGAGATCTGGCCGCCGGATCGCTCCGTCGTGAAAATCATGGCAGGAAAAGAGCAGAAGTCTTGATTTAAGTCAAGGACCGCTGCGTCGATGCGGGTTATGTGTTCACAAAACGGACGGCGCCCCCGATGCGCCGGGACAGGAGGATGCCATGTTTTGTTTTCAGTGCGAGCAGACGGCGAAGGGAACGGGGTGTGAAAAGGGCGGGGTGTGCGGAAAACCGCCGGATGTAGCGGCCCTGCAGGATCTGCTGGTTCATGCCCTGAAGGGATATTCCGGGACCGTGCTGGCGGCCCGCCGGACAGGCCTTGACGATTTCGGGGCCGGCCCATTTACCGTGCGGGCCCTCTTTGCGACCCTGACCAACGTCAACTTCGATCCGGAACGGATCGCCGCGCTGGTTCGGGAATGCGTGGAAAGGAGGGACGCGCTCCGGGAGAAGATTCCTGGAGCGGGCGGCACGCCGCCGGAAGGAAAGACCTTCTCGTTCGCCCCGGCGGATTCCCTGGAGGGTCTCGTCCGCCAGGGGGAGGAGGTCGGCATCCCGACGGCGGCGAGCCTCGATTTGAACATCCGCTCCCTGCGGGAACTCCTCACATACGGGCTCAAGGGTGTTGCCGCCTATGCGGACCACGCCCGGATCCTGGGCCGGGAGGATGATGCCGTCTACGGCTTCTGCCACGAGGGGCTGGCGGCGACGCTCGACGAAAGCCTCGGCGTGCCGGACCTCCTGGGGCTTGTCCTGAAGTGCGGCGAAATCAACCTCCGGGCCATGGAGATCCTGGACGCGGCCCACACGGAAACCTACGGCCATCCGGTGCCGACAGAAGTTCCCCTGGGGACGAGGCCGGGGAAGGCCATTCTCGTGTCCGGCCACGACCTGAAGGACCTCCATGAGATCCTTCGCCTCAGCGCGGGAAAGGGGATCGACGTGTACACCCACGGCGAGATGCTGCCGGCTCACGGCTATCCGGAGCTCAAGAAGCACCCGCACTTGTACGGCCATTACGGGACGGCCTGGCAGAACCAGCACCGGGAATTCGCCGCCTTCCCCGGGGCGATCCTGATAACGACCAACTGCATCCAGAAGCCCCGGGAGGAATACGCGGACCGGATCTTCACCACCGGAGCCGTCGGGTGGCCCGGCGTCCCGCATGTCGATCGGGAGTCCTTTTCCGCGGTGATCGACAAGGCCCTGTCCCTGCCGGGATTCACGGAGGAGACGGGGGAGAAGTCCGTCACCGTCGGGTTCGGAAGGAACGCGGTCCTCTCCGTGGCGGGCGCGGTGGTGGAAGCGGTGAAGGCCGGGAAGATCCGGCACTTCTTCCTCGTGGGAGGCTGCGACGGTGCCCGGCCCGGGCGGAGCTACTACACCGAGTTCGTCGAGAAGGCGCCGGCCGACACGGTCATTCTCACCCTGGCCTGCGGGAAGTTCCGGTTTTTCGACCGGGACCTGGGAGACATCGGCGGGATCCCGCGGCTCCTCGACGTCGGCCAGTGCAACGACGCCTACTCGGCCGTGAAGATCGCCCAGGCCCTGGCGGAGGCCTTCGGCGTGGGGGTGAACGAACTACCCCTCTCCCTGGTCCTGTCGTGGTATGAGCAGAAGGCCGTGGCGATCCTGCTGACGCTCCTCCACCTGGGAATCCGGAACATCCGCCTGGGGCCATCCCTGCCGGCCTTCGTGTCGCCGGCCGTCCTGGACGTCCTGGTGAAGGATTTCGGCCTCATGCCCATCACAACGGCGGAGGCGGACCTGGCGGCGATCCTGAATTAAGCAGGGGGTGGTTTTTCATCGGCCCCCTTCCCAAATATTTTCCGGGGTGGATGTTCATCCACCACCCCCGATTCAGGGGGACGGATGGCGTGTCCGTTCCCGTTTCCAGATGGAGGTGGAACCATGGAACGAATCGATGCAAAAGAGGCGGATCTCCGGGGCAGGGTGCTTGAGACGGCGGCCCTGGCGGCCTACCAGGAGGGCTCCGTGGTGAGCCGGCAGATCCTGGGCCGGAAGACCGGGACGGTTACGCTGTTCGCCTTCGACGAGGGGCAGGGGCTCAGCGAGCACACGGCACCCTTCGACGCCCTGGTCCTGGTCCTGGACGGGGAGTCGGAGGTGTCCATCTCGGGGAAACCGCACCGGCTGAAGGCCGGGGAGATGATCATCATGCCCGCCGGCGAGCCCCATGCGCTCCAGGCCGTCAAGGCCTTCAAGATGATGCTTGTCATGATCCGGTCGTGAAACAAACCGAAAAAGGTCGGATGGATTTGCGTTGCAACCAACGATCCGGCCTTTTTTCTTCCCGGCTGCGTCCCTGAAAATGACGGGGAGGGGAGTCCCCTCCAACCCCGCCCGGCGCCTTTCCGGTCCGGGTCAGGAACGAAAAAGGGCCGGCGATTTCCCGCCGGCCCCGTTCGTTACGGGCAGATCACGCCGCCCGGTCTCAGTAGAAGTTCTTCCCGAAGAGCTTCTTGCTGAGGCCCGTCAGGTCCGCCCACTTCATCGGGCCGCCCTTGTCCGGCGGGAATCCCACGCCCCAGATCATGCCGACGTCGATCATCCGGACGTCGTCAACGATCTTGCGGTCCAGGAGGTCCTTGCCGACCTTCACCATGGCCTCCATGATGCCTTCCTGAATCTGCTCATCGTTGCGCTCGCGCGGTGTGGCCGCCTTCGCGATGAGGGGCAGGACCGTCGGGTCCACGGAGCCGTCCTTCACGAAGAAGCCCTTTCCGTTTTTCTTCAGGCCCCAGCGGCCGTCGGCCACTACGGCATTGAGGGTCTTCTGGTCCACGCCCATGCCCTTGAGGACCTTCGCGGGGACGTCGATCCCCACTTCATCCGTCAGCCGGATGGGCCCCACGGGCATGCCGAACGTCACCATGGCCTTGTCCACCTTCTCGATGGTGTTCCCCTCCTCCACGTACTGGAACGCGTTGAGGATGTACGGGAAGATCAGGGCGTTCACCACGAAGCCGGGGTTGTCCTTGCAGGTGATGGGGCGCTTGCGGATGAGGGCCACGAAATTCAGCAGGTTGTCCACGGTCTCCCGGGATGTCTTCGCGCCCTGGATGACCTCGACGAGCTGCATCATCCAGACGGGCGAGAAGAAGTGGAGGCCGCCGAAGCGCTCCGGGTTGGTCACGTAGGGGGCCATCTTGTCGAGGGCCAGCGACGAGGTGTTGCTCGCGATGACGCAGTCCGCCGGGACGACGGGACAGAGCTCCTTGTAGACCTGCTCCTTGACCCCGATGTCCTCGAAGACGGCCTCGACGACGATGTCCACGTCCTTGAAGTCCGCCGTGTAGCCGGAAACCGTGATGATCCGGCTCATGATGGAGTCCACGGGCTCCTTGAGGCGTTTCTTCTCCGCCATGCCGGTGAGGATCTTCTGCACGAAATCCTTCCCCGGCTGGAGGGCCGCTTCGACGTCCTTCACGACCACGGGGATCTGGGTGTTCCGGAGGATCTCGATGACGATGCCCCGGCCCATGGTGCCGAAGCCCAGCACGGCCGCCTTCTTGAGGGCCTTGGGCTGGAAGCCCTTCGACATCATGTTCTTCGGCTTGTCCGTCAGGCCCTTGATGAAGAAGGTGTTGATGCTGCCCTTCGACTGGGGTGCCATGACCACCTTGACGAAATTGGCCTTTTCGATCTCCAGGCCCTCTTCGAGGGAGGTCTTGAGCCCGCGGTGCATGGAATCCAGGGCCAGCATGGGGCCCGGGATCTCGCGGCCCTTGGTGGCCTTGAGGACTCCCTGCTTCGCCATGTCGGCCACGGCGTCCACCTGGGAGAAATCCTGGGCCGGCCGCTTCAGGTCGGCCTTGCCGGCGATGATGTCCGCCAGGAATGTCTTCGCCTCCGCCAGGAGGTCACCCGTGGCCGGGATCAGCCGGTCGATGATGCCCAGCTCCAGGGCCTTGGCCGCCGGCAGCATGGATCCCTTGAGGATCAGTTCGAAGGCGCCGTACCCGATGAGCCTCGGCAGGCGCTGGGTCCCGCCGCCTCCCGGGAAGAGCCCGACGTTGCACTCGGGCAGGCCGATGACGGTGTTCTTGCCTTCCTTGGCGATCCGGGCCGTGCAGGCCAGGGCGAACTCGAGGCCGCCCCCCAGGCAGTGGCCGTGAATGGCCGCCACGACGGGGATTCCCAGGGCGCTCATCTTGCTGAACGCCCCGTGGAAGGTATCGAGAACCTCCTGGACCTCTTCCGGTTTCTCCAGTTCCGAGATCATCTTGAGATTGGCCCCGGCGAGAAAGTTTTCGGGCTTTCCGGAGATGAAGAGGATTCCCTTGAGACCCTTCTCCTTCGCCAGATCGTCCATGAGGGCGAAATAGTCCTTGAAGGCCTGCTCCGTCCACGTGTTCATGGCATCGCCCGCCACGTCGAAAGTGACCACTCCGATGCCGTCCTCCACCTTCAGTTGAAAAATACTTCCCATACGTTACCTCCTTTGAGATGAATGGAACAACCCGGCTGATCCCTGCGACGCTTTTCCCAGCCTGCATCTCCCGGAGGAGGGCAGACGCATTTGTGTAGCACAGATCCCCTCCGGCGACCATGGAAATCCATCCCCGGGTTTGCCGCTCCGCCATTTCCCGGGAAGAAAGACCGCCCGAGGCGGCCGGTTTGCAGGGGACAGGCGGGAAAACCCGTTGACATGCCTTTTCGGGGATGATATTTAGCACACGAAATAGATGAGGCAATTCCATGGCACCTCCTTACGAAGACTGCATCCTGTTCCTCCTGTCCAAGGCCTACCAGCGCGCCCACGGCAAGCTGAAGAAACGGCTGCAGCCGTACGGCCTGACACCCCCGCAGAGCCTGGTGATCCTGGCCTTGAACGAAAGCGAGGGGGTCTCCGCGGGGGAGTTGGCCCGGCGCCTGACCCTGGATTACGCGACGCTGTCGGGGCTCCTGGACCGCCTGGTGGAGGCGGGCTGGATCGTGAAGGAGACCGCCGACGACGACCGGCGGACCCTCCGGATCTCCCTCACGGACAAGGCGAGGGAAGCCGCCGGCGATCTCATCCGGGCCAGGGACAGCGCCAACGACGAGATCATGGAATGCCTGCGGCCGGAAGAGCGCCTGCTCCTGAAGCGGATGCTCCGGGACCTCCAGGCGTAAAAAATTTTTGCCCACTTATTTCGTATGCGAAATTCATGGCCGGCAGGCCGGACGCGGACAACCACCGTACGACAGAAAAACCAAAGAGGGCGCCTCGCGGAGTCGGGAGAAGGACCTCCGGCGGGCAGTCCCGGGAAAGGAGACACGATGAGCAAGGAAGAAATCAGGAAGCATGGTCTGGAACTGGGTGCGGACGTGGTCGGCTTTGCCGCCGCCGGGGATTATAAATCGCCCCGGACCCCGGCGCTGGAGTCGTTTCTTCCGTCCGTGAAGTCCCTGGTCGTCCTGGGCTACCGGGAAGTCGACGGGTCCCTGGACAGCCCGGTCGCCCGGATCAGCATGATGGAGCGCATCGGCATCATGGGCACGACCCAGCGCAACAACTACCTGATGGCCCGCTGGCTGGAGGACCGTTTCCAGGCAAAGGCGGCGGCGGTGGCTCCCTCCTACCCCCTGAACATGGGACCGCCGCATTTCGGCGTCGTGGCCGACGTGTCGCTCCGCCATGCCGCCGTGGCGGCGGGTCTGGGCGCTTTCGGCCGCCATAACCTGGTGATCCACCCGCAGTTCGGCACCCGGTTGATCTTCACGGCGATCCTGACGGACCTGCCCCTGACCTCCGATCCGCCCGTGACGGAGGAGCTCTGCAACGACTGCGGCCTCTGCGTCGAGATCTGCCCGGCGAAGGCCCTCGAGACGGAAGGCCGGACGGAAGACATGAAGTGCCTGCGGGTGTCCCAGCCTTACGGCATCGGCTCCGCCATCGGCTTTCTCCGGAAGCTGGCGGGCATGACGCCGGAGGAGCAGAAGGCCATGTTCATGAATCCGCAGTTCCTGAGCCTTTACCAGGCGTCCTTCATCGGGTTCCAGTACGAGTGCTTCCGCTGCCTGGCCGTCTGTCCCGCCGGACGCTGACATCCGACGCCGGAGAAAGGAGGAGGGGTGATGAAAGAGAAGATGAGCCGCTTCGTGATGGACTACGTGATGAAGGACGGGGCCTGCGCCGCGGGCATCGTGACGGTCGAGACCCTGCGGGGCGGGCCGCCCTCGGCGGACCTCTCTTACGTGCTGCCGGAGGCCAGGTCCGCCGTGTCCTTCGCGGTTCCCCTGGACGCGTCCCTCATCGAGCCGTTCCTGTCCAAGAAAGACAGACTGTCCCACGAGCGGGACAATTTCCGGACGAACAACCAGGCCGGCGGCATCGCCCTGGGACTGGCGAAGAACCTGTCCCAGAAGGGATTCCCCTCGGTTCCCGTGGCGGCCAACGAGGTCTATCGGGCCGACGCGGGGCGGGGCGCCATCGACATGCATCCCGACATCTCCCTGCGCTATCTCGCGGTCCGCTCGGGTGTCGGCTCGTTCGGGCTGTCGGGAAACGTGCTGCACCCGGAGCGCGGAGCCGCCGTCATCCTGGGGGCGGTCGTCACGACCCTGGAGTTGGAGCCCACGGAACCCCTGCCGCCGGAGAAGAACTACTGCGACCGCTGCCGACTCTGCCAGGCCCTGTGCGCTTCCGGCATGATGGACCCGGATGAGGAGACAACGGTAACCTTGGGCGGACATGATTTCACCTACGCGAAGCGTCGCAACTACCTCCGCTGCGAGTATGTCTGCGGGGGCTTCACGGGTCTCCACCCCTCGGGCCGCTGGTCCACCTGGTCTCCCGGGCGGCTCCCCGTCCCGGAGAAGGACGAAGACTACCTCTCCGCCATCGTGATCGGCATGAAGAAGTATGGGCGCTGGCCCCGGATGGCCGGAGGCCACTATCACCTGCTGATGCGCGATCCCCTGTACCTGACCTGCGGCCACTGCCAGATCGCCTGCCATCCCGACAAGGAGGTGAGGAAACGCCGCCACCGGATGGTCGTGGAGAGCGGCTGCGTCGTCCAGAATCCCGACGGGTCCCTGGAGGCCCTGGCGCCGGAGAAGGCCCGGGAGCGGCTCGCCGGGATGCCCGCGGAGGCCCGCACCCTTTATGAGTAGACGGGATGGTCGCGGGCGGGCGGCATGGTCGAAAAGGCAGCCTTGCGTCACCGGGTTGACCGCGCCGTGTCCGTCCGGATCCCGAACCCGGCTTTTTCATTGACAGGTTCTGCGGTACTCCGGTAAGTACTATGTACTTTTACCGAGGAGGAACGCAGACATGTCGAAAATCAAAGCACTTTTCGCAATCCTGCTCCTGGCACTCTTTGTCGCCTCGCCCGTCCGGGCCGCCCAGGATACCATCAAGATCGGCGCCGCCTTTGCCCTCTCCGGAAGCATCGCCGTGTATGGCGAGGGATTCCGGAAGTGCGTGGACCTGGCGGTGGACGAGATCAACGCCAAGGGAGGGATCAAGGGCAAGAAGATCCAGATCGTCTACGAGGACAACAAGAGCACGCCCAAGGACTGCGTGACGGCCGTCCGGAAGCTCATCACCATCGACAAGGTCCCCGTCCTCTTCGGACCCGCCGGGAGCTCCAACTTCATGGCGGCGGCTCCGGTTGCCCAGCAGAGCAAGGCCGTCATGGTCTCCGCCCAGGGAACCGCGGAAAAGCTGACCCAGGCCGGGCCGTTCATCTTCCGCATCATCCCGTCCAACGCGAAACAGGGACAGCGGCTGGCCAAGCTGGCCTTCGACATGGGCTACAAGAAGCTGCCCGTCATGTACGTCAACAACGACTGGGGCCTGGACCTGAAGGACGGGTTTGTGGAGAGCTTCAAGCAGATGGGCGGCGTCGTGACGGACGTCATCCCCTTCGACGAAAAGAAAACGGACTACCGGACGGAGTTGCTCCGGGTCGGCAAGGGCAATCCCCCCGCCATCGTCAACCTGACCTACATCAACGAGGGGGCCGTCCAGTTCAAGCAGGCCTACGAGATGGGAATCAAGACCCAGTGGCTCTGCGGCTCCGCTGCCCGGGCCCCGAAGATGGTGGAGCTGGCCGGCAAGGCCGCCGAGGGCATCATCGGGACCTATCCCTCCGTTCCCCAGGATACGAAGCAGTATCAGGCCTTCAAGAACGCCTACAAAAAGAAGTACGGCGACGACAAGATCCCCATCTTCGGCGACTACAACTATGACATGGTGTACCTCGTCGCGAAGGCCATCGAGAAGGGCGGCTACACCGCCGAGGGCATCCGCAGGGCGCTGCCCGTCGTGGCCAAGGGGTACAAGGGCGTCACGGGAGACAAGACCTTCGATGCGAAGCGCGGCATGCTGAACGCCGACATGGGCATCTGGACCGTCAAGAACGGCAAGATCGTCGACTACAAGAAGTAAGGGAGACCCCCCGACGGATCTTCTCCCGGGCCGCCCGATCCTCCGGGCACGCCGGCGGGGAAGCACCGCAAGGTTCCGCGAAACACGGGTTCCGGTGTCCACGGGGCGCCGGAACCCGCCTTTTTTGTGCACTCCATGGACATTCTCCTTCAATCCGTCGTCAACGGCATTCTCGCGGGCTGCATCTATGCCCTCTTCGCCATGGGGCTGACGCTGATCTACGGGGTCCTCAACTTCGTCAATTTCGCCCATGGCGAGCTGATCATGTGGGGGGCCTACTTCCTGTACGTCTTCATCTCGGAGCCCTTTTCCCTGCCCCTCGTCGTGGCCGTCTTCCCGGCGATCCTCTGCACCGTCTTCCTCGGCATCGCCATGGACTTCGCCGTCTTCCGTCCCCTCCGGAAGGCGGACCGGCTGACGCTCCTCATCGCCGCCATGGGCCTCTCGTTCCTGCTCCGGAACGCCGCCCAGTTCTTCTGGGGGGCCGAGGTGCGAACCTACGGCCTTGAGATCACACAGGGCTACCGGTACCTGGGGGTGAGCCTGACGGCGAACCAGATCCTGATCATCGTGATCACGGTGATCTGCGTGCTGGGGGTTTATCTCTTATTCTTCCGGACCAGCATCGGCAAATCCATGCGGGCCGTCTCGGACAACCTGGATCTGGCCCGGGTGGTCGGGATCAACGCCCGGCGCTCCATCCGGGCGGCCTGGATCGTCTCGGCGGCCCTGGCCGGGACAGGCGGGATTCTCCTGGCCCTGGACACGAACCTGAATCCCGAGATGGGCGTCATCAATCTCGTCAAGGCCTTTGCCGCCACGCTGATCGGCGGCGTCGGGAACCTCTGGGGGGCGCTCCTGGGCGGTCTCCTCATCGGCCTGGCGGAAAACCTGAGCGTGCTGGTCATCTCCCCGGGGTACAAGGACGCCGTGGCCTTCGCGATCATGGTGGTGATTCTGCTGACACGTCCATATATCGTCACGGGAAAGAGGATGGATTGATGGCAGCCTCGGAAAATGCCCGGATGCTGCGTTGCACCGCGCCCCTCGTCGCTGCGGCGTACGCAAGGGTACGCCTCGCTCCTCGGTGCGGGTGCGCCTTGCCTGCGGCCATTTTGCGAGGCCTTTGCGCTCCCGGCATCATGCCGGGCCTTCACGGGTGAACGTATGGATCTGCTCCTGCACCTGTGCGTTGTCATCGCCATCTATTCGATCTTCGCCATGAGCCTCAACCTCGAGGTGGGCTACACGGGTCTGTTCAACTTCGGCCATGTGGCCTTCCTCGGCATCGGCGCCTATGCATCGGCCCTTCTCAGCCTCGCCGGATTTCCCTTTTTCCTGTGCCTGGCTGCCGGCCTCGCCGCGGCGGGCCTGGCGGGCTTTCTCCTGAGCATCCCGGCCCTCCGCCTTCAGGGGGATTACTTCGGCATCGCCACCCTGGGCTTCGGGGAGATCCTCCGCCTCGTCTTCCAGAACGAGGTGTGGCTGACCAAGGGGCCCATGGGACTGCCGGGCATTCCGAAGCCGGAGATGCTGGGGGTCCGGTTCGAGAGCCTCCCGGAATACCTGGGCCTGGCAGTGGTCGCGGCGCTGCTGACATATCTCGCCATGGGGCTTGTGACGGAGAGCCCCTTCGGCCGCGCCCTCCGGGCCGTCCGGGACGACGAGACGGCGGCGGAGATCCTCGGGAAGAACGCCTTTGCCTTCAAGACCCGATCCTTCGTCATCGGCTCCGTCTTTGCGGGACTGGCGGGGGTGCTCTGGGCGCATTACACCTCCTTCATCAGCCCGTCGGACTTCACGCTCAACGAGACGATCGTGGTGCTCCTGATCGTGGTTCTCGGCGGAAAGGGGACCCGTCCGGGGCCCGTCGTCGGCGCCATTGCCCTCATCTTTCTCCAGGAGTCCCTGCGCTTCCTCCGGCTGCCGCCGGAGTGGACGCGATACCTGGGCCCCATGCAGCAGATGGTCTTCGGGGCGCTCCTGGTCGCCCTGATGGTGTTTCGGCCCGAGGGCATCATGCGGGAAAAGGGGAGGAAGTGATGCTGGAGATCCGGGGCGTCACCAAATCCTTCGGCGGCATCCGGGCCGTGGCGGACTGCACCCTGAGTCTGGAGGGGCTGGCCGTATCCGGGCTCATCGGCCCCAACGGCAGCGGCAAGACGACCCTCTTCAACATCATCTCGGGCCTGCTTCGGCCCGACGGGGGGCAGATTCTCTTCGACGGCGTCCGGATCGACGGCCGGCCGCCCCACCGGATGGCCCGCCTGGGGCTGATCCGGACCTTTCAGCTTTCCCGGGTCTTCGCGGGCATGACCGCCCTGGACAACCTGCTCCTGGCGCCCCGGGGACAATACGGCGAGTCCCTGCGGTCCCTTGCCTGGAGGGGGGGCGCGATCCGGCGGCAGGAGGCCCGGAATCGAGAGAAGGCCCTGGAGACGCTGGAGATCCTGGGAATTTCCAGGCTCCGGGACGAGTTTGCCGGGAACCTCTCCTACGGGCAGCAGAAGCTGCTGGAGATGGGCCGGGCCTTCATGACGGCGCCGAAGCTGATCCTGCTGGACGAACCGGCGGCGGGCATCAATCCCTCCATGATCCGGACGATGATCGATACGATCGTGCGGATGAAGGAGGCCGGGGGCCGGTTCTTCATCATCGAGCACAACATGGACGTCATCGTCGAGTTGTGCGAAAAGATCTTCGTTCTGGACCACGGGGAGAAGATCGCGGAGGGAACGCCCGGGGAAATCCAGAGCGATCCCAAGGTGCTTGAGGCCTATCTCGGAGGATGAGCGTGTCGCACGGGGAAAGCGGGCCGGCGGTGATTCTCGAGGTGGAGGAGGTCTTCGCCGGTTACGGCAAGATCGAGGTCCTGCACGGGACGTCCATCCGCGTCCGGGAAGGGGAGATCGTCTGCATCATCGGCCCCAACGGCTCCGGGAAGTCGACCCTCCTGAAGACGGTCGTCGGCCTCCTCAAGCCCACCCGCGGATCCGTTCGCCTCTCCGGGCGGGAAGTGGGACGCCTGGATCCGCAGGAGAAGGTCCGCCTGGGGATGGCCTACATCCCCCAGGGGAGGAACGTGTTCCCGTCGCTGACCGTGATGGAGAACCTCCAGATGGGCGGCGTGTCCCTGGGCGACGCGAGAGCCGTCCGGCAGGCCGTGGAGGAGGTCCTGGAGGACTACCCCGTGCTCCGGGAGCGGGCGCGCCAGCAGGCGGGCAATCTCTCCGGCGGGGAGAAGCAGATCCTGGCCCTGGCCCGGGCCGTCATGACCCGGCCGCGGCTGATCCTGCTGGACGAGCCGTCCATCGGCCTGGCGCCCCGGATCATCGAGGACATCTACAGCCGGCTCCAGGAGATCAACCGCGGGGGGGTCAGCCTCGCCGTGGTCGAGCAGAACGCCCGGAAGGCCCTCTCCGTTGCCGATCGGGGATACGTGCTGGACCTCGGGGTCACGCGCCTGGAAGACACGGGGGCGCACCTTCTGAACAACGAGGAGGTTCGGAGGCTTTACTTGGGGGAGAAGGGGAACGGCCCGGATCCGGCGCCTCAGGACCCGCCGTCCCGGCGGTAGCCGTCCATGGCCTGCTCGATGAGGATGAGCAAGTATTCCAGGTCCTCCAGGGCATTCCGGTACTGCCGCTCCGTGACGGCCCCGGGGTGGTCCCGGCGGAACCGCTCCACCAGCCGCCGGTATTCCTCTCTTGCCGCCAGGAATCCCTCGTCGCCGCCCCGCATGAGGCTCTCCTGCAGGTAGAGGGCGGCCAGCCTGACGTCCTCCGCCGATTCCAGCAGATCCTGCCGTGAGCGTTCGTCCATCCTTTCTTGTCCTTTCCCGCCTCCGCGGCGCGGTCCTTTCCGGCGTATCTACCGGAGGCTTTACAGGAAGGCAAGAAATTGCCTACAATGACGCGAAACCGGAGGAGCCTTCCGCGCCATGTTCCGAGCCGCCCTCGTCAACGATCCCTTCGAGGACCCTGTTGTCTACCTGGACAGCAAGTACCGGCGCGACGGAATCCTCTTCGACCTGGGGGACCTCCGGAACCTCGTTCCCCGGAACATCCTGAAGGTCCGCCACGTCTTTGTCTCCCATGCCCACATGGACCATTTCATCGGCTTCGACCACCTGCTCCGGGTCCGCCTGGGGCGGGAGCGGCCCCTTCGCCTGTACGGCCCCCCGGGGTTCCTGGAGCGCCTGGAGAACAAGCTCCGGGCTTATACGTGGAACCTCGTGGAAAACTATTCCGATGATTTCACCCTGACCGCGACCGAGGTCGGGCCGTCGGAGCGCGTCACACGCCGCTACCGGTGCCGCACCGGCTTCCGGCCCGAGGGGGAGGAGATCGCCCGCTTTGAAGACCCTCTCTTCGAGACGTATCTTGCGGAGGAGCGGCTCTTCTCGGTGCGGGCGGACCTGATCGATCACGGCATCCCCTGCCTGGCGTTCCGTTTCGAGGAGAGGAACCGGATCAACTTCAAGCGCAATGTCCTGGACGAACTGGAGCTGCCGACGGGGGCGTGGCTCATGGACCTGAGGCAGAGGATCCTGGACGGGGAGCCGGACGACGCCCCCGTCCGGGCTTGGTGGAAGGACGGGCAGGGGGGGACGGCGGAACGGATCCTGCCCCTGGGACTTTTCCGGGAGCGGGCCGTCAAGATCTCCCCCGGGATGATCATTTCCTACGTTACCGACGCCGTCTTCACCCGGGATAACGTCCGCCGCATCGCGGCCGTCGCGGCGGGGGCGGACCTTCTGTTCATCGAGGCCACCTTTCTCCATGCGGAACGGGACAAGGCCCTCCTGAAGCGCCACCTGACGGCCTGCCAGGCCGGTTGGCTGGCCCGGCTGGCCGGGGTCGGGCGGTTTGTCCTGTTTCACTTTTCCCCCAAGTACCGGGGCCAGGAAAGGGAGATCCTCGCGGAGGCGGAGGCGGCGTTTCGCGGGGAGAAAATGCCGGAGCCGGCGGAAGTCGGAATGGCGTAGAACGCGGCTTCCCGGGAATGCGGCGCCGTCAGGATGCCAGGAATCGCTCCAGCGCTTCCATGGCCTCTGCGATCCGGGCCGCGGCAGGGTCTCCCGCGGGATCCGCGGCGGCGGGCCGGAGGGAGAAGAAGAAGCAGGAAACGGGGGCCTGGAAGACCTCACCCAGGCGGGCCGTCGTCTCGGCCCTGCGCCGGTCGATCTTCTCCCGTTCCCCGTAGGTGTCCCCCTCCGGTTCGTTGATCCCGAAGTCGTCCACCAGGAAGACTCCTCCCCACGCTTCGCACTTCAGGGTCCGGTGGACGGCATTCCAGAACGGGAGGTCCGACTTGTGAGCCCCGAGATCGGCCGAGTTTGCCACCCGGATCGCCTGCCGGGCGGGCGGCAGGGTGCTCTCCGCGATGGGGCGGGCCGGGATCCCCAGCCCGGCCAGGGAGTTCAGGATCGCGCCGGTCGCCTCGGCGTAATGATCCGTGGCGATGACGGCGGCCAGGCCCGCCTGCCGGACGCAGGTCCGGAGAAAGGATGTCCACAGGGGATCGACGGCATTGGCCCGGAAGTAGGAATCGCTGAAGCGGGAGACGGCCCGGTCGATGCTTTCCCGGGATGCCTGCGGCTTGAGGGCCTCCAGGCGTTCCGCAAGCACCCGGCGGTAACCGGCCCGGGTGGTGCTTCCCTCGGTCCAGGTCTTGTTGACCAGTTCGGTCCAGAACAGGTCGGGAGTCACGCCCAATGCGGCGAGGCCGCTTTTCTCCAGCTCCTCCCGGAGGGCATCCGGGGCGGCGAAACGCGGTGCCGAGAGGGACAGCGTCCCGGAAAAATCCAGGACGGCGAGCTTCTCCGTCAAGGCCGATCCTTTCTCTCCGCGAGGGCGCCCGCGATGATCCGGGCCAGGTCCCGCGATGCCTCCCGGGGGTCCTCCGCGGCGCAGACGGCGGAGACCACCGCCACCGCGTCGGCTCCCGCCCGGACGGCGTCGGCGGCGTTGCCGGCGTTCAGCCCCCCGATGGCGACGAGGGGATGGCGCGAGAAGGCCCGGATCCGGACCAGCCCTTCCATGCCCCAGGGCTCCTTCGTGTCGGTCTTGGTCGGCGTGGCGAAGACGGGGCTGACGCCGAGGTAGTCCACGTCCAGCGATTCCGCCCGCTCCACATCCTCCCAGGTCTCCACGGACAGGCCGATGAGCGCCTTCGGGCCGAGGATCCGCCGGGCGGTTTCGTAGGGCATGTCGTCCTGCCCGACGTGGAGCCCCGCGGCGCCCGAGGCCAGGGCCACGTCGAGGCGGTCGTTGATGATCAGGGGGATCCCGAAGGAGTTGAGGAACTTGCGGATCCGGAGGGCCTCCTCGACAAAGGGCCGGGTCGGCAGGTCCTTCTCCCGGAGCTGCACGGCGGCGGCACCGCCCTCCACGGCGAGCCGTACGACCTCCTCGACGGTCTTCGGCCCGCAGAGATCCCGGTCGGTGACGAGGTAGAGGCCTTTCACGGGATGGCCTCCGCCTTCAACCGCTCCCGGATGTCCTGCTCCGTCATGAGCCAGAGGGCGTCCAGGAAGTAAAGCTGCAGGGTTCCCGGTCCGGCGGCCTTCTCCGCCGCCATCTCGCCGGCGATCCCCATGACCGCCATGGCGGCGGCCGTGGCAAGCACCGGGTCATCCACCACCGCGGCAAAGGCGCCGCAGAGGGCCGTGGCCGTGCAGCCCAGGCCGGTGACCCGGGGCATCAGCGGGTGGCCGTTCCGGATGCAGACCGTCTCCGCCGGCCCGACGATGTAGTCGGTCTCCCCGCTGATGCAGACGACGCTCTTCCGGACCCGGTTCAACTCCTTGGCGGACGCCACGGCGCTGTCCGATCCGACCAGGCTGTCCACGCCCTTCGTCTTCGCATCGCTCTCGATGAGGGCCCGGATTTCCGAGGCATTGCCCCGGATCACGGATATCGGCACCGCCTCCATGATCTCCAGGGCCGTCTTTGTACGGTACGATGTGGCACCGGCTCCCACGGGATCCAGGATGACGGGGATCTTCCTCCGCTCCGCTTCCCTTGCGGCCAGGAGCATCGCGTGGATCCAGTGTCCGCTCAGGGTGCCGATGTTGATCACCAGGGCCTGGGCCAGGCCCGCCATCTCCTCCACTTCTTCGGGGGCGTGGGCCATCACCGGCGAGGCTCCCAACGCCAGGAGGGCATTGGCCGTCGTGTTCATGACGACAAAGTTCGTGATGTTGTGGACCATCGGCGAGCGTCGGCGGACCTCGTCGACGGCGGCGGCAATCCGGTCGGGATGAAGATCCATGATGTTCTCCTCTTGCGTTGCTCGGAATGTTTTTGGTGCGCAGTCGATCCGTTTCAGGTCATCCGGTCCCGGATCAGGGGAATGACCAGGCTGGCGGATCGATATCCCTCGTCGATGGCCTCCGCCCCGCGGTTGAACTCGAACAGGGCGATGTCGGCCAGATGGGGGGAGATCAGGACGTCCGGGGGCTCCGCCTGGAGCCTCTGCCGGGTGATCCGGTCCTGCATGATGTAGAGGGACCGGGTGATCACCTCCAACAGCGTTGGACCGCGGAGAGACGAGTTCCCATTGGAACGCAGCCAGGCGGAAGGGTTCGTCCAGGGCATGCTGGCGTCCAGAAAATCGGCGACTTTTTCCTGGATCACCTGATTTCGCCGGCGGCGTTCCCGGGTGAAGAGGGACTTTCCCAGGATGTCCGAGTTCAGGCTGACGGCAATGACGATGTCGGCCCCCATGGCGCGGCAGAGGGAGACCGGAACGGGGTTCACGAGCCCGCCGTCCAGGAGCCAGCGGGTGCCTTCCGGGTAGGGCGTGAACATGACGGGCACGGAGATGCTTGCCCGCATGGCATCGATGAGGGATCCCTTCCGGAGCCAGATCTCCTTTCCCGAATACAGGTCCGAGGCAACCGCGCCGAAGGCCACGGGCAGGTCCTCGATGAGAAGGTCCGTCAGGCGCTCCTTGAGATAGGCGGTGATTTTGTCTCCTCCCATGAACCCCGAGCGGGGAAGCCGGACCTCGAGAAAGCGGAAGATGTCGGGCCAGCGGAGGTCCCGGACCAGCGTTTCCATCTCGCCCAGGAAACCCGCCGCCCAGCAGCCCCCGACGACGGCTCCCATGGAGGATCCGCAGATTACGTCGATGGGGATCTCCGCCTCCCGGAGGCAGCGGACGACTCCGATGTGGGACCAGCCGCGGGCGGATCCGCTGCCCAGGGCAAGACCGATGCGCTTCCTCTTCTTCACCTTCCCTCCGGCTGTTCGTCATGGAAAATCAGACGGCTGACCAATACGGGAAAAGCCGGTCCGGGTCAATTCCGAATGAATCTTGACAAACGCAACCAGGTTGCGTTAAATGTGCACCCCATGGAAACAGCTTCATTATTGGAAAATTTGAAGGACTCCGGCTGCCGGATCACCCGGACCCGGAGGGCCGTCCTGGACATCCTGTCTGCGAGCCGCGTGCTCCTGTCTGCGGACGACCTCCGCCGGGCTCTCGCCGCCCGGGGGCTCAGGGTGAACAAGACCACGGTTTACCGGGAGTTTTCCTTCCTCAAGGACCGCGGCATCGTCCATGAGATTCATTTCGGCGACGGTACGGTCCGATACCGGCTCTGTCCGGATACGCACCATCACCACGTCATCTGCATGAACTGCAAGCGGGCGGAGGAAGTGGCCCTGGAGGGGGATTTGAGAGAGGTGGAGATCGACATCGGCCAGACCAAGGGTTTTCAGGTGCTGCATCACACGCTGGAGTTCTTCGGCCTGTGCTCCGACTGCCGCCGGGCAACAGGGTCTCCGGAGCCTTCGGGGCTTCCCGCCGCGGAGCCGGCGGATCGGGCGGCGGCGGGAACGGTCCGGAAGGAAAACGGAAAGGAAATTTCATGAAACCAGTCGGGAAGCGCGGACGGACCGCCGTCATCGCCATCGGGATCATCTGTATCTCCATTTTCCTGTTGACGATTGCCTGCCGTCCGGGTGGCGATACGGGAACGGCATCGGGAAAACTGGAAGTGGTGACAACCCTGTTTCCGCTCTATGATTTCACCCGCCAGGTCGGCGGGGACCGGGTTCAGGTGGCGCTGCTCCTGCCCCCGGGGGTGGAGCCCCATGCTTTCGAGCCCCGGCCGGGGGATGTTGCCCGGATTCAGCAGGCGGCCGTTTTCATCTACACGGGCAAGTTCATGGAGCCCTGGGCGGAGCGAATTCTGACGGGACTGGACCGGAAACATCTCCGGATCGTAGATGCGAGCCGGGGAATCACCCTGCGGCGGGGTGAAGCGGGACATGAGGATCATGATCATCACGAGGGGAGTGCCCACCAGGGGCACCGCCATGCCGACGCGAACGTGGATCCCCATGTCTGGCTCGACTTCGAAAACGACATCCGGATTGTGGACTCCATCGCCGCTGCCCTGGCCGAGGGGAATCCCGGCAACGGGGACTTCTATCGCCGAAATGCCGCATCATACCGGGAAAAGCTCATGGCCCTGGACCGGAAATACCGGGAGACGCTCTCGTCCTGCCGGAAAAAGGTCATCGCCCACGGGGGCCACTTCGCCTTCGGGTACATGGCCCATCGCTTCGGGCTGGAATACCATACGGCCTACCCGGGATTCACCGCCGACGCGGAGCCGTCTCCCCGGGACCTGATGCGGCTTTCCAAAACGGTCCGCCGGCACGGCCTGACGGCCGTCTACCAGGAGGAGTTGGTCAGTCCGAAAATTGCCGAGGCCGTGTCCCGAGAAACGGGAGCCGCCCTTCTGACATTGCACCCGGCCGCCAACATCGGCCGGGAGGATATGGAGAAGGGCGTCACGTTTGTCGATCTGATGGAAAAAAACCTGGAAAACCTCAAGCGAGGCCTGGCATGTCCATAGATGTTCTTGACGTCCGTGGCCTTACGTTCCGATACAACGGCGCGGATATTTTAGAGGATCTTCATTTCTCCGTGAAAACGGGGGATTATGTGGGACTGGTAGGGCCGAACGGCTCGGGGAAGACGACCCTGATCCGGCTTCTTCTGGGCCTGCACGATACGCAGCAGGGGGAGATCCGGCTCTTCGGGCGGTCCATCGCGGAGTTCCGGGACTGGGTGAGGGTGGGATATCTTCCCCAGAAAGCGGCCTTCGTGGGGCCCCGCTTCCCCGCCACGGTGCGGGAGGTTGTCGCCCTGGGCCGGCTGGCGGGGAAGCGATTTCCCAGGGTCCTCGGGCGCTCCGACCGGGAGGCCGTCGGACGGGCTCTCGATCGGCTGGACATCGCCGATCTTCGGGACCGGCCTGTGGGGGAGCTCTCCGGGGGCCAGCAGCAGCGGGTCCTGATCGCCCGGGCCCTCGTCAACGATCCGGATCTCCTGATCCTCGACGAGCCCGCCTCCGCCCTCGACCCGGAGGTTCGGGACCGCTTCTTCCAGCTTCTGGCGGACCTGAACGCCGGACGGAAGGTCACCATCGTCATGGTGACCCACGACCTCGGGACCATCGGCCGATACAGCTCGAAGCTTCTTTACCTGGACAAGCGAATCGTGTTTTACGGTACGTATGAGGAATTCTGCCACTCCGAAGACGTAACCCGCATCTTCGGGGCCTTCGCCCAGCATATCATCTGCCACCGCCACGGGGCTCCTGCAGGGGAAGAACTGGTGCCGTATCCCGTTTCGCCGGGCACGGCCGCCGGGTCCGGGATGGAAAACCGGCACGGGGAGGCCGGGAAATGAACCGCCGGGAGGGAAGAAAACCGTGAGCTGGATGGAATGGCTGTCCTTCGGATTCGTGCAGCGGGCGCTCCTCGCCGGTTCGTTCATTGCCGTCCTGTGCGCTGTCCTGGGGGTCTTTCTGGTTTTGCGACGCCTGTCGCTGATCGGCGACGGGCTGGCCCACGCCACCTTCGGCAGCGCGGCCCTGGCCCTCTGGCTCCAGTGGAATCCGCTTTATGTCTCCATCCCCGTCGTCATGGCCGCCGCGCTGGGGATCATGAAACTGGCCGAAAAGACGAAGATGTACGGGGATGCCGCCATCGGCATTGTCTCCGCCGTCGGGATTGCCGGAGGCGTCCTCATCGCCGGCCTGGCGGGGGGATTCAATGTGGACCTGTTCAGTTTTCTCTTCGGGAGCATCCTGACCATCGGCCCCCTGGATGTCGCCGTTTCCGTCATTCTCTCGATTGCCGTGGTGGCGGCCGTTTCCCTGTTCTACCAGGAGCTGCTGTCGGTGACGTTCGACGAGGAATCGGCGCGGGCCTCGGGCGTCCGGGTGGACTGGATCAACCGGGTCTTCGGACTGCTGACGGCGGTGGCGGTGGTCCTGTCGATGAAGGTTGTGGGTGTTCTTCTGATCTCGGCCCTTCTGATCCTGCCGGCCGTGACGGCGCTCCAGGTAACCCGGAGCTTCCGGGCCACCATGGCGGCGGCGGCGGCGATTGCCGTTCTTTCGGTACTGGCGGGGATCCTTGTTTCCTTTGCCCTGGATCTGCCCTCGGGGGCCACGATCGTTTTCGTCAACATTCTCTTCCTGGTGGCGGGTCTGGCTCTACGCCGCCGGGAGGGAAGTTCAGGGGAAAAGACGTCCCCCTGACAAGCGGAGGTGCGCCATTCCTCGTTTCCGATCGCTCCTGGCAAACCGCAACGTCATCTTCGCCCTCGCGGTCGGTTTCGGGCTGGCCGTTCCGGGGCCGTCGGAGTGGATCCGGCCGCTGATCCTCCCGGCCCTGGCCGTCGTGCTCACCGTATCTTTGCTGGGCATCTCCAATGACCTGTTCCGCCGGCCCGGGAAGCTGATCGTTCCCTCCCTGACGGGAATCATCCTGAACTACCTCGTTCTCGGCAACGTCATCGTGCTCCTGGCCGCCTGGCTGGTCCGGGAGGACCTGCTGTGGAAGGGATTCGTCCTCATGGCGGCCGTCCCGCCGGCGGTGGCGATCATTCCCTTCACGTCCAGCCTCCGGGGGGACCTGTTTCTCTCTCTGGTCGGGACCGTCGGGGGTTACCTGGGCGGGCTTGTCCTGATGCCGCTGATGCTGGGCACCCTGCTGGGCGGAAGCCTTGCGGATCCCTTTGTCCTGGCTCAACATGCCCTGGTTCTCATCGTTTTTCCCCTGGCGGTCTCGCGCCTGATCCTCCTGAAAGGATGGCACCTCCGAATCCGGCCGGTCCGGGGCCCCTTGACCGACTGGGGATTCTTCCTGGTCATTTACGCCATCACGGGCCTCAACCGGGACATCCTGTTCCGAAACCCGGAGGTGTTGATTCCGATTGCGTTGATCGTCTTCACGACGACCTTCGTGCTCGGATTTCTCGCGGAGCGTGTTGCCAGGCTCTTTCACGTGAAGGAAGAGACCCGGATCAGCCTGGTGCTCCTGGGGACACTCAAGAACTACGGCCTGACCGGCGGACTGGCCCTGTCACTTTTTGGAAGGGAGGCAGCTCTCCCGGCCGCGATGGGCAGCCTGTTCCTGATTCTCTACTATCTGTGGCTCCAGCGAAAACGCGGGACTTCGGCCGCGACGGGTAAGACGGAGGAGGAAGCAGTCCCTCCCGGGGCGGCGCAGGCGGACGGCCCGCAGGAATCCTGACGGTCCGCTTTCCGGGGAGGAGCCGGCGCGTACGTTTCTGAATTTCCATTTCTTGCGGGAAACCGGTTTCGTTGTTATATTCACCGGCGAAACACCGGTTCCGGTTCGGGGCCGGAACAAATCCAAACCGCATAACCCATCATGAAAAGGAGGTACACTCCATGGCACTCGTACTGCCGGATCTGCCCTATGCAAAAGATGCCCTCGCGCCCGTCATCAGCGCGAACACCCTTGAGTTTCATTACGGAAAACACCATCGGGCCTACGTGGACAACGGCAACAAACTCCTGGCGGGAACGGAGCTGGAGAATCTGGCCCCGGAGGAGATCATCCGCAAGGTCGCCGGAGACGCCGCCAAAGCGGGCATCTTCAACAACGTCGCCCAAGCCTGGAACCACTCCTTCTACTGGAAGTGCATAAAGCCCGGAGGGGGCGGGAAACCGTCGGGAGCCGTCGCCGACAGGATCATGGCGGCCTGGGGAAGCTATGAGAAGTTTGTCGAGGAGCTGAAGAACGCCGGGGCAACCCAGTTCGGCAGCGGCTGGGCATGGCTGGTCCTGGAAGGCGGGGCCTTGAAGATCACGAAGACGGCCAATGCCGATACGCCCGTCGCCCACGGCCAGAAGCCCCTCCTGACGATCGACGTCTGGGAGCACGCCTACTACCTGGACTATCAGAACCGGCGTCCCGACTACCTGGCGGCCTTCATCGAGAAGCTCGTCAACTGGGATTTCGTGAACGAAAACCTGAAGTGAGAACCGGAAGAGACGGGCATCCCCTCTGCAGTCTTTTCATCTGCAGGGGGGATGCGATTCCGCAACCATGAATCCGGCCTTCATCCACGAAGCGCAACGGAATGGAGGCCCAGCCGGAAACCGGCCTTACGTTTTGGGTATTCATGCCCCTCTCCTCTGACGAACCCCACTACAAAGAGCATCGCCGGCGCCTGAAGAAAAGGTATGCCGAGGCGGGCCTCGATGCATTCCATGAATACGAGGCGCTGGAACTGCTCCTTTTTTATGGCATTCCCCAGGGGGACGTGAAGCCTCTCGCCAAGGAGCTGCTGGCCGAGTTCGGCAGTTTCCGGGCGATCCTGGACGCCGATCCGGCGGACCTGGAGGCCCGGAAGGGCATCGGCCCCCACACGGCGATCCTCCTGAAGCTCGTCAAGGACCTGGCCTCCCTGTACCTTCGCCAGAAGGCCGTCGAAAAGCCCCAGATCACCTGCACATCGGAACTCCTGGACTACTGCCGGGCCAGCATGGGGGGACTGAAGGACGAGCGCTTCTCCGTCGTCTATCTGGATGCCCGGAACCGGATCATCGACATCGAGACGATCCAGGAGGGCATCGTGAATCAGGCTGTCGTCTATCCCCGGAAAGTCCTCGAGAATGCACTCAAGCGAAAGGCGTCGGCGCTGATTCTGGTCCATAACCACCCGTCGGGTTATGTCCAGCCCTCGGATGCGGACGTCCGGCTGACCAGGACCCTCCAGGAGACGGCCAGGGCACTGGACATCCTCATCCACGACCACCTGATTGTGGGGGAGAACAGGTTTTTCAGCTTCCGGGAAGAAGGAATGATGGCTTAGCCGGCGGGTTGTTGAAAAGGAGCCGTCTGCCTCGTTGCCCTCCTCCCGCTCCGCTCAACGTACCCTGAAGTACGCCTCTCGGCCCGGGATTTCGGGCGCCTTGCATCCAACCCCTTTTGAACCGCCCTGTTCAGGCGCTTTCCGCGGTCATCTCAAATCCCGCGGGCAGCCTTTGCCCCCCCCTTGAATCGTTCATTTCCGTTTCGGTGGCTGAGTGCTTAGAAATCACGAAATGGGACGGGGATGAACGTCGCCGCGAACAGCCCCAGAGTGATCCAGCCGATGACACGGCGGCGCCGGTCCAGGGGAATCCAGTCGAACAGGACCGGCGGATGATGGATCCCGAGGACGAGGAGAATCGCTCCCCACACAAGCCAGCCCATCCACCCGGTAAACCCCAGGATCAGGAGGACCGCCACGACGGCGGCGGACAGGTGCTTCTGCCGCCTCTCCAGGACGGCATAGGCCACGTGCCCCCCATCGAGCTGCCCTACCGGAAGCAGGTTCAGGCACGTTACCAGGAGGCCGATCCAGCCGGAGAAGGCCGCGGGGTGGAGGATCAGGTTCAGATCGTCCGGGGTGGAGCCGTGAACCAGCCAGGTCAGCAGGCTGAAGAGGAGGGAGCTTCCCAGGGCGATGCCCTGGCCTTCCGGGGCGGCGGATGTCGCTTCGGAGAGATACAGGCCGACCAGGAGAATCGGCACGGAGACGATCAGTCCCGTCAGGGGGCCCGCGGCACCGACATCCA
>CAZODI010000032.1:36144-37863 GCA_964578535.1 uncultured Syntrophaceae bacterium | reverse complement strand
CGGGTGGAGCTGGGGCGGGCCCTGGCCCTGGAGCCGAAGCTCCTCGTCCTGGACGAACCCTTCGCCGGAATGAACCTGGAGGAGAAGGAGGACATGGTGCGGTTCCTCCTCGATCTGAACGAGGGATGGGGCCAGACCATGATCCTCGTGGAGCACGACATGTCCATCGTCATGAGCATTTCGGAGCGCATCGTGGTTCTCAATTTCGGCGAAAAGCTCGCCGAGGGGACGCCGGAGGAGATCCGGAACCACCCGGAGGTGATCCGGGCCTACCTGGGGGATGAACATGGCGGCTGAATCCGTATTGCGATCCGGCAGCACCGGCAGATGGCTCAGCCGGTTTCTCCCGGGGGCGGCACCTTCATCGGTGGCCGCAGCGGCCGGTTCATCCGGTCCCGCCCCGAAAGGAGCGTCCAGGGAACTGGCACGACTGACCCTCCCGCAGGTGCTCGCCCACCAGGCGGCGCTCCTGGGAGACCGTACGGCCATCCGGGAAAAGGCCTATGGCATCTGGCAGACCCACTCCTGGAACGACTATCTCGCCTACGTCCGGAAGACGGCCCTGGGCCTGAGATCCCTGGGGATCCGCCGCGGCGAGGCGGTCGCCCTCATCGTCAACAACTGCCCCGAGTGGCTCTACGGCGAACTGGGCGCCCAGTCCCTGGGTGCCGTTACCCTGAACCTCTTCACCTCCTCCGTTGCCGACGAGCTTCGCTTCTCCCTCGGGAGGGTCGGCGCCGCCTGCGTCATCGTCCAGGACCAGGAGCAGGCCGACAAGCTCCTGGAGCACCGGAAAGACCTCCCCCACATCCGGAAGGTCGTCTACGTCGATCCGACGGGCATGCGGTACTACCGCGAGGACCCCTGGTTGATGAGCTACCGGGAGCTCCTGCAGCTCGGAGAGGAGGCGGAGCGGAGCGATCCGGATCTTTTCAGCCGCGAGCTGGCTCGGGGAAATCCCCGGGACACGGCCCTGATGATCCAGACCTCGGGAACCACGGGGGTTTCCAAACTGGCCATGCTGAGCCACCGGGGCCTCACAGCCATGGGCCGGAGCTGGACGGATTATCTTTCGCTCCAGCCCGGGGAAAACTGGATCTCCATCTCTCCCCCCGCCTGGATCGTCGACCAGATGTGGGGCCTCGGCGTGGCCCTGGTGAGCGGGATGACGATGAACTTCCCGGAGACCCCGGAGACGGTGACGGAAGACTTCCGGGAGATCGGCCCTTCCGTCCTGATCACCTCGTCCCGCTTCTGGGAGGACTTGGCCTCCCGGATCCGGGTCCGCATGTCCGACGCCGGCTGGATCAACCGCATTCTCTTCCGCTGGGCCGAAGCGGCGGGGCGCCGGTCCGCCGAAGGGGAAACGGGCAACGGCTCCCGCCCCTGGTCCGACCGGCTGGTGCAGGTCCTGGCGAAGCGTGCCGTCTACGATCCGCTCCTGGACCGCATCGGATGCTCCGGCTTTCGCTGCGTCCTCACGGGGGGCCACCCCATCAGCCCCGATGTGATCCGCTTCTTCCGGGCCGTCGGCCTGAACCTGAAGCAATGCTACGGCCTGACCGAGTCGGGCGGGATCTTCCAGGTCCAGCCGGACGACGAGGTGAAGCCCGAGACCGTGGGCCGGCCGCTGCCGGGGACAGAGGTGAAGATCGCCGGAGACTCGGAGGTCCTCGTCCGGGCGGATGCCAATTTCTCGGGCTACTACAAGGACTTCGC
>CAZODI010000032.1:0-36044 GCA_964578535.1 uncultured Syntrophaceae bacterium | reverse complement strand
CTCCTGCTGTTCATCTGGGGCGGGAACCTGCACACCTACCCCGACTTCCTCCCCGAGTGGATGGGGCTCACCCTGGGAGCCATCTCCGTCCCGCCGGTCTACACCGCGGTCCTGGCCGTGGGGACGATCTTTCTCGTTCTCTTCGGCCTCTTCTTCAAGTTCTCCTCCCAGGGAATCTACATGCGGTCCGTGGCGGATAACCAGCGGGCGGCCCTCTCCCTGGGCGTCCACGTGAAGCGCGTCTTCGCCCTGTCCTGGGCCATTGCGGCACTGGTCGCGGGTATGAGCGGCATCGTCCTGGGCGTCATCAACGGGATCAACGTCCACGACCTGTCGGCCATCGGGCTCAAGGTCTTCCCGGTGGTCATCCTGGGCGGGCTCGATTCCATCGGCGGGGCCATCCTGGGGGGCATCATCATCGGCCTCCTGGAGACCTTCACCGGCGGCTACCTCTCCCCTTCCCTCAAGGACGTGGTGCCCTACATCGCCCTGGTGGTGATCCTGATGGTCAAGCCCTACGGGCTCTTCGGACTGAAAGAAATCGAGAGGGTGTGACATGGAAACGAGGAAATGGACCTTCCATCCCTGCGGGAACTACCGGGAACGGTACGACCAGGAGCTGACGGTGTTCGAGACCGATTTCGGCCGACTCTGGGCCGCCATCGGACTGATTCTCCTCTTCGGGGCCGTTCCCTTCGTGTCCTCTCCCTACCTCATCCATGTTCTCAACATGACGGGCATCGCCGCCGTCGCGGCGGTGGGCCTGAACATTCTCGTCGGCTACACGGGACAGATCTCCCTGGGCCATGGAGCCTTCGTCGGCGTGGGCGCCTACGCGGCGGCGGTCCTGGCCACCCGCTGGAACGTCCCGTTCCTGGCGGCGGTCCCGGCGGCGGGCCTGATCGCGGCGGCGGTGGGCATGGTCTTCGGCATCCCCTCGGGACGGCTGAAAGGCCTCTACCTCACCATCGCCACGCTTGCGGGCCAGTTCATCATCGAATACGTCCTCGTCCACTGGGAGTCCGTCACCCAGGGAACCATGGGCATCACCGTCCCCCGGGCGGACATCCTGGGGTGGTCCATCGCCGGCGACCGGTCGTTCTTCTACGCCATCTACCTGGTCCTGGCCGGGATGATCTGGATGGCGGTCAACCTGATGCGGACCCGGTACGGCCGGGCTCTCGTGGCGATCCGCGACAACGACCGGGCTGCCGAGGGGATGGGAATCCCCGTGTTCCCCTACAAGCTCCTGGCCTTCGGGATCAGCTCCTTCTACGCCGGCGTTGCCGGGGCCCTGTGGGCCTACTACCTGGTCAGCATCACGGCGGAGCCCTTCAACATGGGCCTGTCGGTGGAGTATATCGCCATGGTGATCATCGGCGGCATGGGCAACATGGCCGGCGCCGTCTTCGGGGCGGTCTTCATCACGGGGCTGAACGAGGTTCTCCGATTCGTCACGGAGCTGTTCATGAACACGGGCCTCCTGACCGAATACGGACTGAACATCGCCCCGCTCAGGGAGTTCACCTTCGGCCTGGCCATCGTCCTCTTTATCCTCCTGGAGCCCCGGGGGCTGGCGGAGGTCTGGCGGATCGTCCGGTCGAGCTTCCGCCTCTGGCCGTTCTCGTACTGAGTGGAGGAGATGATCATGGACAACGGCACCCTGCTGCAGCTCAACAATATCTCGGTGGTCTACTCGGACGTCATCCAGGTGCTCAAGGGCGTCTCCCTCGCCGTGGAGAAAGGACGGATCGTCTCCCTCCTGGGGAGCAACGGCGCGGGCAAAACATCCACCCTCAAAGCCGTCTCGGGCCTTCTCAAGCCGGAGAACGGCCGCGTCACCGACGGTACGATCCTCTACGACGGGAAACCCGTCCAGAACGAACCGCCGGAGACGATCACCCGCAAGGGGATCATCCAGGTCCTGGAGGGGCGGCAGCCCTTCAAATACCTGACGGTGGAGGAAAACCTCCGGGTCGGCACGGCCACCCGTCCGCCCGGACCGTACCAGAAGGACCTGGACATGGTATACGCCTACTTTCCGGCGCTCCTGAAGCGGCGAAAGAACCTCGCGGGCTACTGCAGCGGAGGGGAACTGCAGATGATCGTCATCGGCCGGGCCCTGATGGCCCACCCTTCCCTCCTCCTCCTGGACGAGCCCTCCCTGGGCCTCGCCCCCCTTGTCGTGAAGGAGATCTTCACGATCATCCGCCGCATCAACGAGGAGCAGGGCACCACGATCCTCCTGGTGGAGCAGAACGCCCGGATGGCCCTGTCCATCGCCCACTACGGCTATGTCATGGAAAACGGCAAGATCGTGATGGAGGGACCGGCGGAGGAACTGGCGGAAAACCCGGATGTAAAGGAATTTTATTTAGGCATGGGAGCCGAGGGGACGGTCCGCTCCTACCGCGACGTGAAATCCTACAAGCGTCGGAAGCGCTGGCTGTGACCGCCCCGGGACCCGGGCGGATCCGGTTTGTTCTCCGGTGTCTCAGCATTCACGGGTCGGTAGTCCCAGGGACAGGCGGTGGCCGAGATGGGTCCCCAGCCGTTTTCCCAGCGCGGCCAGGGTCCAGATGAGGGGCGCCCCCATGGCACGGGGCAGAACACCGGCATCGCAGCAGTAGAGATTCGGGATTCGCGTCGAGAGGTCGGCGTTCACCACGTCGCCGATGCGGCAGGATGCCGAGGGGTGTGCTCCGATGGGATTCAGCGCCAGGATGCTGTCCTCCCGGGCTCCGGCTTTCCTCAACACTTTCCGGATCAGGTCCACCCCCTTGTCGAGGCGCTTTCGGTCCTGCAGGGTGATGGGCTTCGAAAAGGACCCGCCCGGGTAGATCTCGCCCTCCGTCTCGTCCTGCACCTTCACCATGATCCCCGTGTAGTTCCGGAACTCCCGCAGCTTCGTGAAGTGCTGGAATCCCTTGGACGCGACGAGGACGGCAAACTGCGACCAGTTGGGGAAAACCGGCAGGATGATGATCCCGTCGGACTCATGGAGGTCCGTGGTGCCTACGGCCATCGGATGGACGCCGCCGGTGCTCATCCCCGGGATGACCGCGCCGACGAACTGGAGCCAGTCGCAGCACATCCCCTTCCCGGCCTCCCGGATGCCCGCCCGCCGGAGCAGCTGGACATCCGATATTCCGGCAGACAGGACCACCGCCTTTCCGTAATAGCGAACCGTTCTTCCGTAGCGCTTCCCCTCCACGCCCACCGCGGATCCCCCTTCGCAGAGGACCCTCTCCACCCGGGTGTTCACCTTCAGGTCCGCCCCCAGACGGACCGCCTCGTCCAGCCAGGTCCGGGCCGTCCACTTGGCGCCCCGGCGGCAGCCCAGCATGCAGTCACTGCAACCCTCGACGCATTTTTCGGGATCGATGAATTTTTCCATCTTCCGCCAGGGAAGACCGGTGGATGCGGCCGCGTCCATAAGACGGAAGTTGGTTTCACCGATCAGCCGGTCCGGCAGTTCGGCGATGCCCAGTTCACGGCGGACTTCCTCCGTCTCAACGGTCAGGTCGATCCCAAACCCGGACAGGAGGGACGACGGCGGCGGCATGGCGCACCCGGCGGACAGGTTGGAGGCGCCGCCCAGGGAATCTGCGAACGTAACGGGGTGATTCTCCCGGCTGCGGGTCAGGCCGCATTTTTCAAGGACCCGCATAGCCGTCAGGGTATTCCCCATCCAGTTCACGCACCCCCCCCGCTCGAGGAGCAGCACCCGTCCGCCCTGCGCCGCCACGGTCCGTGCAACGGCTGCCCCGGAAACACCGGAGCCGACGATGACGACATCGTACTCCTTCCCCTTTCCGGCTCCCGGCTTCAATTCCGCCTCTCCCCGAGGTTGCGCATTTCCTTCTCCATTCCCGTTGCGGATCCGCCCCGGCGCCCGCATCATCCGACTGCTTTCGCCGGACCGGGCGTTTTCCCGCCGGATCATCACCCGGGTCGATGCCATCATGAAGAACCTGTTTTCTGCTTCATATTCGGTAATTTCAGCGACCCTATCGCCTATGCAGGGACGTGTCAAGCCTGTTGGAAGACCAAAACACCCTGAAGATGTTCAAAGCCCTTGACATCCAACACCGGATGAATAAATTACGCCGATTAAATTCCTGTATTTCCCATACCGGTCCATGAACCGGATATTCCGGATCCGACAGACCTCCGGGAAATTAGTAACCACCGAATTCAATGCGCAGGCGGGCCGATCGGAAGGCACGCCTGCAAAGCGAAAATTTTCTCAAAAGAACAGGAGGTATCCGAACATGAAGGTCAGACCGTTGCATGATCGAGTCCTTGTACAGCGCGTGGAAAGTGATGCAAAGACGGCGGGAGGAATCATCATTCCCGACACCGCCAAGGAAAAGCCGCAGGAGGGCAAGGTTGTGGCCGTTGGTCCCGGACGCATGGACAAATCGGGCAAGCGGATCGTCCCTGAGGTCAAGAAAGGAAATCGCATCCTGTTCGGCCGCTACGGGGGAACGGAAGTCAAGATCGACGGGGAGGAGTACCTCATCATGGGCGAGGAAGACATCCTCGGGATCATTGAATAAGGACGGGAGGAAAGAACGAACATGGCCGCAAAAGAAATCAAATACAACGTAAAGGCCCGCGAGCGGATCCTGCTGGGCGTCGACACCCTGGCCAACGCCGTGAAGGTCACCCTGGGTCCGAAAGGTCGAAACGTCCTCATTTCCAAGACCTGGGGCGCTCCGACCGTTACGAAGGACGGCGTCACCGTCGCCCGGGAGATCGAGCTGGACAACAAGTTCGAAAACATGGGCGCCCAGATGGTGAAAGAGGTATCCACCCGCACGTCGGACACCGCCGGCGACGGCACAACAACGGCAACCATCCTCGCCCAGGCCATCTACCGGGAAGGCTCCAAGCTGGTGGCCGCCGGGATGAACCCCATGGCCCTGAAAAGAGGCATCGACAAGGGCGTCCAGATCGTGACGGAAGAGCTGAAGAAGATCTCCAAGACCGTGAAGGAAAAGAAGGAAATCACCCAGGTCGGCACGATCTCCGCGAACAACGACCTCACCATCGGCTCGATCATCTCCGAGGCCATGGACAAGGTCGGCAAGGAAGGCGTCATCACCGTCGAGGACGCCAAAGGCATGGAGACCACCCTGGACGTGGTCGAAGGCATGCAGTTCGACCGGGGCTACATCTCCCCCTACTTCGTCACAAACCCCGACAAGATGTCCGTCGTCCTCGAAGAGCCTTACATCCTCCTCTATGAGAAGAAGATCAGCACCATGAAGGACATGATTCCGGTCCTCGAGTCCGTGGCCCGTACCGGGCGGCCCCTCCTGATCGTCTCCGAGGATCTGGAGGGAGAGGCGCTGGCGACGCTGGTCGTCAACAAGATTCGCGGCACCCTGAAGGTGGCCGCCGTGAAGGCCCCCGGTTTCGGTGACCGCCGCAAGGCCATGCTGGAGGACATCGCGATCCTGACGGGCGGGCAGGTCGTCTCCGAAGACATCGGCGTGAAGCTGGATGCGGTGACGCTGAAGGATCTGGGAACCGCCAAGAAGATTGAGATCGACAAGGACAACACCACCATCGTCGACGGCGGCGGCACCAGCAAGGCCATCCAGGAACGGGTGAAGATGATCCGGGGCCAGATGGAGGTCACCACCTCGGATTACGATCGAGAAAAGCTCCAGGAGCGTCTCGCCAAGCTCGTGGGCGGCGTGGCCCTCATCAAGGTCGGAGCAGCGACGGAAATCGAAATGAAGGAGAAAAAGGCCCGGGTCGAGGACGCCCTCAACGCCACCCGGGCAGCCGTCGAGGAAGGCGTCGTGCCCGGCGGCGGGGTGGCCCTCCTGCGCTGCCTGCCGGCCCTCGAGAAAGCCAAGGTTCCCGACGACGAAAAGTACGGCCTCCAGATCGTCATGCGCGCCATCGAGGAGCCCCTTCGCCAGATCGCCGCAAACGCCGGATTCGAAGGATCCGTCGTGGTGGAGAAGGTCAAGGGAAAGAAGGGCGACTACGGCTTCAACGCCGATACAGGCGAGTACGCGGCCATGTTCAGCGCCGGGATCATCGACCCCACCAAGGTCGCCCGCCTGGCTCTCCAGAACGCCGCCTCCGTGTCGGCCCTGATGCTCACGACCGAGGCCATGGTGGCGGAGGCGCCCAAAAAGAAAGGCGCCGGCATGCCCCCGATGCCCCCCGGCGGCGGGATGCCCCCCGGCATGGGTGGAATGGGCGGCATGGGCGGCATGGGTATGGATGACATGGATTACTGATCCGGAATACGGACAGCCTTATGACAGGAAGCCCTCTCCCGGGAGAGGGCTTTTTTTCGCGGACAGGACGGCGGGCACAAACCGTTTGCCATCTTCCCGCCCATCCCTTATGATGTCTCCCGATTGTGACCAGGCATCAGGGCCCGCGGGAATTCCGCAATCTGCAAACCCTGACCGGACAGGGATATCGCCCGGCAGACACTGTGACGAAGACAAGATATCGACTCGGCATTCTTCTTTTTCTTTTCCTGACGCTCGTCCCCTGGGTTGAGCCCCCGGCCGCTTTTTCCGAAGCCGCTTTCCCGTCCCCCCAAGGGGCCGTCAACGACTTCGCCGGCGTCATCCCCGCCCAATACAGGACCCGGATGGAATCCCTCGCCCGGGAGGTCCTTGAAAAGACGGGAGCCTCCGTGGTCGTCGCCGTCATCCCCGCTCTTGGCGAGGAAGACCTGAACGATTACGCGAACCGGCTCTACTCGGCCTGGGGCATCGGGAAAAAGGGACAGGACAAAGGGGTCCTGATCCTCCTGGCCGTGAAGGAGCGAAAACTCCGGATCGAAACGGGGTACGGCGTTGAGGGGATCCTCCCTGACGGCCTGACGGGAGAGATCATGGACAAGTACATGATCCCGCACCTCGGCCAGGGGGAATACGGGATGGGGCTTTACAACGGGCTGTTTGCCGTGTCTACGGTGATTGCAAAGGATGCGGGCGTGCAACTGACCGGCCGCCCCGGGGCTGCGGCTTCCCGCCGGTCCGCACCGTCCGCCGGCAAGAGCCTGTCCCCCTTGACGATCGTCCTGATCGTTGCGGTGATTGCCGTCCTGATGCTGACCCCCCAGGGGCGGGCGATGCTGCCCTGGCTCCTGTTTCTCCTCTTGAGCGGCAGCGGCCGGGGCGGAGGCGGGTTTGGCGGGTTCGGCGGGGGTGGATTCGGCGGGTTCGGCGGGGGATCGAGCGGGGGGGGCGGAGCCGGCCGTGGTTTTTAGCCTCTGCCTGGATACCGTTTCGGCAGGGAGGTACCACAATGAGTAAAATTCCTCAGCGACCGGAGGACATCTTCGAGGCCTTCCGGGATGATCTGAAAAAGACCTTTGGCGACGATCTCAAGGGACTCATCCTTTACGGGAGCGGCGCCCGCGGGGAGTATGTCCCCGGCCGGTCCGACCTGAACTTTCTGGTAATCTTGAGCGATGCCGGGATCGACCACCTGGATCGGGCCTTCGGGATCGTTTCCAGCTGGAGCAGGCGCCGGGTGGCCATCCCCCTGTTCATGACGAAATCCATGATCCTGCAGTCCCTGGACTGCTATCCCGTTGAATTTCTCAACATGCAGCTCCACTACGTTCCCGTTTACGGAGAGGACGTGCTTCGGGGTCTGGCCTTCAACCGTTCAAATCTCCGCCTTCAGCTCGAACGTGAAATGAAGGGAAAGCTTCTCCACCTGCGGACCGGCTTTCTGGAAACGCAGGGAAAGGACAAGGCCCTCGCCACGCTCATTGCTGTCTCCCTGACGGCGTTTCTCTCCCTGTTCACGGCCCTCTTGTATCTCAAGGGCATCGCCGCCCCCCGGGACCGGAGGGAGCTGATCCGTGAGACGGCGCTCGCCACGGGTCTGGACGGGAATATTTTTGAAAAATGCCTGGACATCCGGGAAAACACCCGGAATCCCCGAGGTGCGGAAGCCCTGGCGTTCTTCAAGTCTTACTTGCATGAAGTCGGAAAATTGTGCGATATCATAGATAAAATGGAATAGATCATCAAAGGAGGCAGGACATGTCAAAAGGGAAAATAGCATTGTTTGTCGCCATCGGGGTGCTGGTCATCCTGGCTGTGGGTGTGTACGGCTTCTTCAAGGGGAATTACAACCGGTTTGTAACCCTGGATGAAGGGGTCAAGGCGTCCTGGGCGCAGGTGGAGAACCAGCTGCAGCGCCGATACGACCTCATTCCGAACCTGGTGGAAACGGTGAAGGGGTTCGCCGCCCAGGAAAAGAGCGTCCTCGTGGAAGTGACCAATGCGCGGGCCAGGGTGGGCGGTGCCGGTTCGATCCCCGACAAGATCAGCGCCAACAACGAGCTTTCGGGCGCCTTGAGCCGCCTCCTGGTGGTCGTGGAAAAATATCCGGACCTGAAATCGAACCAGAACTTCCTGAAGCTTCAGGACGAGCTGGCGGGTACGGAAAACCGGATCGCTGTGGAGCGCAAACGCTACAACGAGGCCGTACAGAGGTACAACGTGGCCATCCGGAGCTTTCCGGCAAACCTGCTGGCGGGGATGTTCGGTTTCAACGCGGCGACATTCTTCCAGGTGCCGGAGGCTGCGAAAGCGGCGCCCCAGGTCAAGTTCTGACCGGAAGGATCAGCAGCCAGGGCGCCGGACGGGCCCGAAATAAAAACCGGGGGCGCGGTGGGTTCCCACCGGCCCCCGGAAATCGCAACATCCTCCGCCAACCGCCCCCGCATGCCGCGGGGTGCCTGCCGCCTACCTCTTCTTATGCCGGTTGGCCTTGAGGCGTTTCCTGTACTTGTGCTTGCTGATCTTCCTTCTTCTTTTCTTGACGACGCTGCCCATCTTGACCCCTGGTTTTCCTTGATAAAATGATTACTTCCCGTCAACGCGGGGGCACCCTATAGCACGCTGAATCCAGCGACGCAACGACTTTTTCCGCTCCGGCCGGATTTTTCTGCGTCGATTCCGCTTCCAGGTCTTTTCAGCCGCACATTCCCAGGCCACAGAAAGCCCGGACGTTCTCCATTTTCCCGGTCAGATCGTAACTGCGCTGGACCTCCACCCGGTTCGTCTCCGGCGTCCCGCCGGCGCAGATGGCACTGGCCATCAGGTAGCCGCTGAATCGCGAGGCCGTCAGATCCTGGATGAAGTAGAGTAGCTTCATCCGGTCTTCCGTCGTGAATTTCGCACTCCCCCGCAAATACTTGTCGATCCAGGCGCGGGTCGCCTCGTTCCGGTAGTCCGCCTCCATGGGCATCGTCGTGACGATCCCGCCGGCGATCTCCTGCAGCGTTCCCAGGAACTCGATGAATTTCAGCCTTGTGTGGTAGAGGCCGGCATTGGAGATGCCCGTGTCCGGGACGGGGATGCCGCTCGGGTGCTCCTTTGCATTGGCCAGCGATCCGAGGACGCACCCCCAGCCGATCTCCGAGGCGATCATCATGTCGGTGATCTTGTTGCGGATGTGGCCGGCCCTCTCCGTCCCGTTCATCCTGGCTGCCAGGGCTGCCGCCCCGGCCAGGATGTCGATGCGGGCGGATGTGCAGGCCCCCTTGGCGATGCGGACATAGGGCGAAAAATAGTTGATGAAGTTTTCCGTGAATTCCCACTCGCCACAGAGGAAGACCCGCTCCCAGGGAATGAACACGTCCTCGAAGACCGAAAGGCACTCCACGAAACCGATCCGCGTGCTGACGGGGGATTCCATCTCCTTTGGCTCCCGGGGACCCGGGGCCGGCCGGGTGATGAAGGTCAGACCCTTCGTATCGACGGGAGTCACGAAGGACACGGCGTAGTCGCGGTCCTCCTCCCCCAGAGCCCGGCATGGGGAAACGAATATGAAGTGAGTAAGCGGCGCGTTGGAGGTGTGTGTCTTGGCTCCCCGCACCACGATCCCTTCTTTGCTGCGTGAGACGATCCGCAGATGGAGGTCCGGGTCGGCCTGGCGGGATGGCGGGAGCGACCGGTCGCCCTTGGGATCCATGACCCCCATGCAGTAGCGCAGGTCCTTCCGCTGGATCTCCTCGAAAAATGCCCGGAGATTGGCGTGATAGTTCGTTCCCCGGGCCCGGTCGATGTCCCAGGTGGTGGCCCACATCACGGAGAGCCCGATGCCCATGCACATGGAGCAGAAGTGCCGGGCGTTGTTGTGCTTGATCACCTCCACCAGTTTCCGGACTTCATCCGTTCCCAGGCGCAGGTGCGTCCAGAAGCTGACCTTTTCTTCGATGAAGGGCGACCAGGCCGCGAAGTCCTTCTCGAATGCCGGATCCTGTGGCCAGTCGTACTGGGCACAGGCCTCCCGCAGGCTGATGGAGAACCAGGGGCTGTCGGCCACGTTCTCCACCCGCTCCCCGCCGATATGGATGCACGGGTGCTGGGCCCGCAGGCTGTCCAGGTACTGCTGCGACGTCATGATGCCCATGGATCTTCCTCCTTTTTTGCAGCGGGATCCGTCTTCACGGCCGGCAGGCGGATGCCCTCCCGCCCGGCAGCGTTCCCGCTACTTGGCGAGCATGCCGCCGTCGTTGATGACGATGTGGCCCGTCATGTAGGCAGAGGCGTCCGACGCCAGGAAGACGACCAGGCCCTTCATGTCGTCCGCATCCCCGATTCTTCTCAGGGGAATGCCCTGGATGACCATGTCGTGCGCCTCCTTGAACTCGGGCTTCTCGATGTAGGCCATCATGTCGGACCGGAAGAATCCCGGGGCGATGGCGTTGACGCGGATCTTGAAGGGGGCCAGCTTCACCGCCAGGTTCATCGTGAGGACATTGATGGCCGCTTTCGTGGAATTGTAAGGCACCGCCGGATGGGCCAGCTCTTCCGAGCCGCGGAAACCCATAACGGAGGAGATGTTGATGATGTTGCCGCCCCCCTGCTCCTTCATGATCCGGGCCACCTTCTGAGTCAGCATCCAGACGCCCCGGACATTTACGTTGAAGAGCTGATCCCAGCGCTCCAGGGGGAAGTCAAGGGTGGAGGCTCCCCAGGTGGCCCCGGCATTGTTGACGAGGATGTCGATCCGGCCGAAACGTTCCTTCACGGCCTGCACCATCTTTTCGACGTCCTCCTCCTTTGCCACATCACAGGCGATGGGAACGACCTTCCTCCCCGTCTCCTTCTCCAATTCCGAGGCCGTCGCCTCCAGGTTCTTCATCTTTCTCGACGTGATGACCACGTCCGCACCGGCCTCGGCCAGGCCCGTGGCGATGTACTTTCCGATTCCGCGCCCGCCGCCCGTCACCAGGGCGACCTTGCCGTCGAGCTTGAACAGATCGAATGTCTTCATAAGAACCTCCGTTGATGCAAATGATGGCGAATGCGTAACAGAGATGGCTTCTTTTTTCCATGAAAAGCTCGCGGAACGGCAGACGGTGTCTGTGTCTCCAGGACCGGCAAAACCGCCGCCCGGCGTTTTTCAGGTTGACGGAAGGCCGGAGGATGGTTTAAGAAATTCTAACCTGCGACGCAGGGAACGGCGTCCTGATCGTCGTCTCCGGCATGCCGTTCCCCATCGCCGCGTGTTCAGTGCATGGAAATGGTGCTTCCGTATCCAAATTTCCTTTTATGGAGGACCCGTCCAGCGACGAGAACATCCGCCGCGGTCGATCCAGCAGGGCATGAATAAAATCCAGCCCCTGTTCCAGTACCGTTATGGGAATCTCTCCAGCCGGATGAACCTGCAGGATAATGTGAAATCCGCTGCGGACGCGGACACAGAATCCCTTTAAGGCGGGTGCGGCCATGGCATACGAAGAAGACGGCGGTGATTTCCCTGATGATGAACCGGCGGTTGACGCACCTTTCATTCATCTTCAGCCAAGTTTCCGGAATCCTTTCCTGTGCGCAGAGAGGCCGCTCGGGAAGTGACAGCCGGGATCGGTGTTTTTTGTGTGAACAGTATACGGCCCTTTAAATTATGAAATGGAGGAGGAAGCAATGAAGAAATTCGTATGCGGATTCATCGTCCTGCTTGTCCTGGCTGCGGCTTCGCCGGGATTGGCAGAGGTCCGTCCTGGCACGTTTTCCGTCACCCCTTTCATCGGAGGCTACGTCTTCAACTCCGATCAGCACCTGAAAAACGCTCCCGTTTATGGAATCCGGTTCGGCTATGACATCACCCGGTACATCGGTGTGGAAGGCGTCTTCGACTACGTTCGCACCGAATACTCCGCTCCCTGGAATGTCATGAGCACGGACGCCCAGAACTGGGCGGCCGCCAGGAAAGAAAGCACGAACGTCTTCAACTACCGGCTGGAGGGTCTGCTGTACCTCATGCCCCAGTACAAAGTGGTTCCCTATCTCGCAGTAGGCCTCGGCGGTCAGTCCATCTCCTATCCTTCCGAGGTCGGAAATAAGAACCGCTTCCTGGTCGATGTCGGCGCCGGCTTGAAGTGGTTCATGACCGACTGGCTGGCCCTGCGGGGCGATGTCCGCGTACCGTTCGTTTTCGGCAGTACGATGGAAAACCTGGAGTACACCCTTGGACTGAGCTTCCTGTTCGGCGGCGAGAAACCCGCTCCGCCTCCTCCGCCGCCCCCGCCGGAGCCCAAGGTCGTAGCTCCTCCTCCGCCCCCACCCCCTCCTCCGCCGGAACCGGTCAAGGAGATGAAGGAAGAAGCCAAGGCGGAACAGACGGCGACCGAGAAGGAAATGCTGGAGAAGGGCCGGGCGACCATTAACGTCCAGTTCGACACGGCCAAATGGGTCGTCAAGAAGAAGTACCATGACGAAATCGCCAAGTTTGCCGACGTGATCAATCGCCATCCGGAGATCAAGGTCGTCATCGAGGGCCATACCGACAACGTCGGCGGCAAGGCTTACAACCAGAAGCTGTCGCAGCGCCGGGCCGCTGCAGTCGCGAAGTACATGGTGGACAAGTTCAAGGTGGACAAGGACCGTCTTTCCGCCAAGGGATACGGCCTGACTCAGCCCATTGCGGACAACAAGACCAAGGAAGGCCGCCAGAAGAACCGCCGGGTGGACGCGGTGGTTGAATACATCGTCCAGAAATAGACTTCCCGGAAAGCCGCCCCTCCGGTCCGCCGGCGGGGCGGCTCCCGAATACCCAAGAAAAAGGAGATCTCCATGAAAAAGGCATGGCAGCTGGCTGCCGCCGCAATTCTTTGTCTGATCCTGATCTCTCACGCCGTCGCCGCGGAAAAGATCTATATCAACGGAATCGATGCCAACTTCCCTCCCTTCGCCTACGTGGACAAGAAAGGCGTTCCCGACGGCTTCGACATCAAGTCCCTCAACTGGATCGCCAAAGACCAGGGCTTCCAGGTCAAGCACCAGCCCCAGGACTGGGACAGCATCGTCCCCAGCCTCCTGGCCAAGAAGATCGACATTGTCGCCTCCGGGATGAGCATCACCGACGCCCGGAAGAAGCAGGTCAACTTCTCCATCCCTTACTGGAAGATCCAGCAGGTGCTCGTAGCCAAAAAAGATGCCAGGCTGACGGTGGAGCAGGCTCTTGCAGCGGGCAACCGGATCGGCGTCCAGCGCGGCACCACGGAAGCCAAGTGGATGGATGAAAACCTCATCAAGAAGAAGGGTCTGAAATTCCAGCTTGTCCAGTATGACTCCGCGCCGCTGGCCATCGAGGACGTCCTCAACGGCCGCATCGCCGCCGCCGCCATGGACGACGCTCCCGCCAAGGACGCCATCAGCAAGAAGAAGGCCGTGAAAATCCTGGGGACCTTCGGCATGCCCGACGAGCAGTTCGGTTACGCCGTCCGCAAGGAGGACACCGCTTTTCTGAACAAGATCAATGCGGGATTGACGAAGCTCATGAAGACCCCCTACTGGAAGGAACTGGTCAAGACCTATATCGACAAGAAATAGAATCCCGAATCGTATCCCGGGATATTCCGTTCACCCTCCCCCGTCCCGTCGACAGGGGAGGGTTCGTTTGTCAACGGGGGGCACATCGCCCCGAACCACGGTACCTTGATGCCCGAAGCGCTTCTCGTCGTCCTGGACGCCCTGCCCTATCTCCTGGAAGGATCCTTCGTCACCCTGGTGGTCGTTCTCGGAGCCATGGGATTCGGATTCTGCCTGGCCGTTCCCCTGGCCGTGGCCCAGGTATACGGCCCCGGCTGGCTGCGGCCCCTGGTCGCCCTGTACGTCTGGTTCTTCCGAGGGATCCCGCTTCTCGTCTTCCTGTTCCTTTTCTACTTCGGCCTCTGTACGGCCCTGGATATCAACCTGTCCGCCTTCACGGTGGCCGTCGTCGTCCTGGGTCTCATCAGCGCGGCCTACCAGTCGCAGATATTCCGGGGCGCCATCCAGTCCCTGCCGGAAGGCCAGTTCAAGGCAGCCCGGGCCCTCGGCATGAGCGACGCAAAAGCGATCCTGTTCATCATTCTCCCACAGGCCCTGCGGCTGTCCATTCCCGGCTGGTCGAACGAGTACTCCATCATCCTGAAGGACTCCGCCGTAACCTATGCCCTGGGCGTGGCGGAGATCATGGCCCGGACCCATTTCGTCGCCACCCGGACCTACCAGCACATGCCCCTTTACGCGGCGGCGGGACTCATCTTCCTCGTCCTCACCTGGGTGGGGATCCGGGGGCTCCGGCTCCTGGAGGAGAAGGTCCGCATTCCCGGCTATTCCCATCACGAGTTCTGAACCATGGAAGAACCGATCCTGAAGGTCGAAGGCATCAAGAAGCGCTACGGTAAGAAGGAGATTCTCCGGGGAACGTCCCTGTCGATCCGCCACGGAGAGTTGAAGATTCTCATCGGTCCGTCCGGCGCCGGGAAAAGCACGCTCCTCCAGTGCATCAATTTCCTCGTCCGGCCGGACGCGGGCCGTGTCTGGCTGGAAGGCCGGGAAATCAAGCATGCCCACGGCCGGGAACTCCACCGTTACCGCCAGCAGGTGGGGATGATCTTCCAGGACTTCAACCTGTTCGACCATCTCACGGCCCTTCGCAACGTGGAAATCGCCCTCGTCAAGGTCCGGCGAATGGGTCGGACCGAAGCCCGCGACCGCGCCATGGCCGAGCTTGAGCGGGTCGGTCTGGGCGACCATGTGCAGAAATACCCGGCCCAGTTGTCCGGCGGCCAGAAGCAGCGCGTCTCCATCGCCCGTGCGCTGGCCATGGATCCCAAGGTGATGCTTCTGGACGAGCCGACCTCGGCGCTGGACCCGGAACTGATCGGAGAAGTCCTGGCGGTGATCCGGGACCTTGGGGAAAACGGAATGACGATGATCATGGCGACCCACCAGATCGCCTTCGCCCAGGCCCTGGCGAACGAGATCGTCTTCATGGAGGACGGACTCATCGTCGAGGAGGGCCCGCCGGCGAAGATCTTCGGATGCGCCGAAAACGAGCGGACCCGTGAGTTCTGCTCGAAAGTCATGGAGTTGTATACGGATAACCGCTGAAATGTCTGTTCTGTCCCCTGCGCTTGATCACACTCAGGGGCGCGGGGGCTGCCACGGGGGCTTCCGGCGCCGCGGACGAAGCCTCTCGAAAAGTCTGTCGATGGAGAATCGGGACGTCCGGCAACAACCTGTCGTTGCAGCAAAGCAACCATCCAGGGTGTATCGGCAGGGATGAAAAAGGGATAGCGGTACGTCATGGAAGAGTGGCTCTACATACAGAATGAGGCGGCGCCGGCCCTGCTCCGGGGTTTCCGGATGAGCGTCCAGCTGATCGTTCCCTCGGCGACTCTGGGGCTTCTCCTGGGCATCCTCGTGGGAACCCTGCGGGTCTTCGGCAACCGGGCCGCCGCCGCTGCGGCCAACCTCTACGTCACCATCTTCCGGGGCGTTCCGCTGGTGGTTCAACTCTTCGTCTGGTATTTCGGCCTTCCCTACTGGAACATCTACCTGACGCCCTTCACCGCGGCGATCCTGGGGTTCACCCTCTGCAGCGCCGCCTATCACTCCGAGTACATCCGGGGGGCACTCCTGTCCATCAAGCGCGGGCAGATGCTGGCGGCCCACTCCCTGGGTTTCACCCGGACCCAGACGATCTTCTCGGTGATCCTGCCCCAGGCCATGCGCCGCGCCCTTCCCGGCTGCGGCAACGAGATCATCTACCTGATCAAGTACTCCTCCCTGGCCTACATGATCACCTGCATCGAGTTGACGGGAGAGGGAAAGATTCTCGCCTCGGACTCCTTCAAGTTCACCGAGGTGTTTCTCATGGTCGGCCTCTGCTACCTTGTGATGACGACCCTGGCGACCCTGCTTCTGCATGCGCTGGAAGTACGGCTGCGCCTTCCGGGCTTCGAGCACCGGAGTGTTTGAGGGCCTCATGGGACCGGACTTCCGCCCCCTCTCTCCCGATATCGTCGCCCGCATCCGGGAAGCCGTCGCTCCCGCCACGGTGATCGAGGATGCCGCAAAGAAAGAGCCCTTCGGCAGGGACGGAACGCTCGAGGCTTTCGCCATGCCGGAACTTGTCGTGGAGGCGACCTCCGCCTCCCAGATCTCCGCACTTCTCAAGCTCGCCAACGAACTCCGCTTCCCCGTGACGCCGCGGGGGCTCGGGACGGGCCTGGCGGGCGGGGCCGTCCCGATTCACGGCGGGGTCCTCCTGTCCCTGGCAAAGATGAACCGGATCCTGGCCATCGACCGGGACAACTTCATCGCCGTGGTCGAGCCGGGCGTCCTGAACAAGGACCTGAAAGACGCCGCCCGGGAAGCGGGCCTGTACTACCCCCCCGACCCCGCCAGCTACGACACCTGCTCCATCGGAGGCAACGCCGCCACGAACGCCGGAGGCCCCTCCTGCGTGAAATACGGCGTCACCCGGGAGTATGTCCTGGGCCTTGAGGCGGTCCTGCCGACGGGCGAGCTGATCCGCACGGGCGTCCGGACCCGCAAGGGCGTCGTCGGGTACGACCTGACCCGGCTCCTGGTCGGTTCCGAGGGAACCCTGGGGATCATCACACAACTCACCCTCAAGCTGATTCCGCACCCCGCCGCAATCACAACGCTGGTGTCCCTCTGCCCGAGCCTGTCCGTCGCCATGGAGGCCATTCGGGCGGTTCTCGGAGCCGGCCACATTCCCTGTGTCGTCGAGTTTCTGGACCGGCATTGCCTCGATCTCGTGGGGGACCTCCTGCCCTTCGAGGGCGTGAAGGACGCCGGCGCGTTCCTCCTGATCGAGACGGACGGCGTCCCGGAGATCATCGCCCGGGAGATCGAGACGATCGGGGAGATCTGCCTGGGAGCAGGGGTGGAACAGGTGCTGCTGGCCCCGGACGCGCGGCGCCGCGAGCGCATGTGGGAGGTGCGCAAGGCCGTGTCGCTTCGCATTGAGGAGCGCTATCCACTGGACGTCCACGAAGACATCGTGGTTCCCATCCGCCGCATTGCCGACTTCGTCCGCAGGCTGCCTCCCCTGGAGGAGGCCTATGGCATGAGGATCTACACCTTCGGCCACGCCGGGGACGGGAACCTGCACCTGAGCATGACGGCGGAGACCCGGGAGGCCCGGGAGCGCATCGACCGGGGGATCGAAGAGATTCTAAAGCTCGTGCTGGAAATGGGCGGAACGATCTCCGGCGAGCACGGAATCGGCATGATGAAGAGCAGATACCTGCCCCTGGAGCTCAGTCCCGAGAGCATCCGCCTGCAGCGGGGCATCAAATCGCTCTTCGACCCGCAGGGCATCCTGAATCCGGGAAAGGTCTTCCCTCCCCTGCCCTGAGGACCTTCCCACCGGCGGCACCATGCGAGGCAGAATCCCCCGTGACAGCCCCCGTGCCCCGGGAAAGGCCGCCGTTCACGGGGGCGCGGCCGGGGGGTTCCAGAGGAGCATTCAGGACGTCCCTGCCGGAAGCATTTAGTGGGCTGTTCAAAAATGTCCGGATGCAAGGCCCCCGAAATCCTGAGCCATGAGTCGTACCCTTTTCGGTACGTCGAATGGCGAAGGATGAGGGAAACGCAGCAGACGGGCGTTTTTCAACAGCCTGGCGGAAAAGCGTCCGCGACGGCGGCAAACCCCGTGACAGCCCCCGTGCCCCGGAAAAGGCCGCCGTTCACGGGGGCGCGGCCGGCAGATGCAGGAGGGTCGATTCTTGGGCGAATCCGCGAACACACCAACACTCTGGTCCTTCGAGTTTCTCTCCCTCTGCCTGGTCGTCATGGCGGCATTCGGCAACGTCAGCGCCTTCTACGGCTTCTACCACTACCTGGGAACCATCGACATTCCCGTCATCTGGAGAGGCTTCCTGGTCGGCCTGGAGCCGATGGCGGCCTTCATCCTGCGCCTGGCCGTTCTGCCCTGGCTTCATGTGCGCAACGCGTATTCCGTCATGACGGCCTCGCTGGTCCTCCTGATCCTGTGCTCCTTTTCCTACCTGTGGGTCGTCACGGTCCCGGCCATGATCGTCCTCCGGATCGCCCACGGAACGACCTTCATGCTTCTCACGTCGGCCGCCATCGCCCTCGTCGTAAACTTCATCCCGAAGGAAAGGAGCGGCCAGGGCTTCGGCATTCTCGGCGTGGCGACGATGATTCCCTATGCCGTCATCCCGCCGCTCTGCGAGGCGCTCCTGCCCCGCGTACGCGGCGAAGCCGACCTCTACGCGGGCGTGTCGGTCTTTTCCGTTGCCGCCATCGGGCTCCTCGTCCTCCTGCACCGGCGCCTCACCGGGGCCATGCGGGGCATGGACGGGGCACTCCTCCGCCGCCCATCCCTGGATGAGATCCGCCGGAATTTCCGGATCCGGTCGGTGCTCCTCCTTCTGTCCGCCACTTTCCTCGTCTACATGGCCCACGCGACGTTCTTCTACTTCCTGAAGGATCTGTCCCTGGAACTGCGCGCCGGTGAGGTAGGCTTTTTCTTCACGATTTTCACGTCGACAATGATCGCCGTGCGTATTTTGGGAGGCGCTCTCCTCGACCGGTTCGACAAGCGGCGTTTGCTGACGGTCGGTCTGGCCCTTCTGGCTCTTTCCCTCCTGGTCCTCCCCTGGGCCGGAACGCCTTCCGTCTACTACGGCCTGGCCGGACTGTACGGGCTATCCGTGGCCATTGCCCTGCCCCTCCTGAGCGCTCTGCTCTTCACCGCCTCGCCCCAGCAGTTTCAAGGGCTGAACACCAACATGACCCTGTTCACGCTGGACCTGGCGTACTGCCTGACGCCGTACCTGGGGGGAATGCTCGTCGCCTTCGGAGCGGGCTTCGGCGTCCTTTTCCACGTCTCCCTGGGATTCGTCGCCCTCGCCCTTGTGATGATCGCCGTGCCTTCTGAATCGATGGCGTTTTCGACCAAATAACGATAAAAAAGCCGCCCTCTCCATCGGAGAGAACGGCTCTTCTTCATGTCGGGGAGCCTTATTTCACCTTGAACCCGAAGGAGTGGCAGCTCCCGCAATGGTCCGTCGGGGGCTTGTGGCCGTGGTGGCAGACCTCGCAGTCCAGCTTGCCCTCGTGGGAGGCGTGCGGGTTGGGCTCCACCTGCTTCGTCCGCTGCGCAAGCCGGTCGTAGTCGCCGTGGCATTCGAAGCAGACCGTCGTAGGCACGGCGGCCTTCGGCGGACTTTCCTTGTGGCACTTGTCACACGCGAGGCCCCGTTCCTGGTGCCGGTCGGCCATAAACTTCGCCTTCGGAGCGGAGGCCGGGTCCGCAGCCGAGACGGACAGCGCGGCCACGACTCCCAGCAGGACGGCGGCAAACACCAGCAGGTACGTTCTTCCGATCCGGTTTCGCCTCATGTCGCATCACCCCTTCATTTCCAGGGCTTCAGCGCCGCGGCATTCTTTCCGGCGATCCTGCCGAAGACGATGCACTCCGTCAGGTTCCCGCCGCCCTGGTAGACAAACTTCAAGGCCGATGAAATTTCCCCGGCCGTGTAGAGCCTCGGAATGGGTTTGCCTTCCCAGGTCAGGACCTCACGCGCGGCATTGGCGGCGATGCCGCCTTTCGTATTCGGCCCGCCCGGGTAAAGAGGCAGCGCGTAGAAGGGCGCCTTTTCCACGGGTTTCAGCGTAGCAGCCAGCCTGCCAAAGGCCTCGTCCTTTCCCTTGGCGCACGACTCGTTGAATCCTGCTACGGTTTTGGCAAGCCTCTCTGAATCCATGAGTTTTCTGTTCTCCGGGTGGTTCCTGATCTTTCCCGCAATCTCCTCGATCGTGTTCCCCTGGAGGATCCATCCCCTGCGAACGGCATCCATGTTGTCTTTCGACCAGGGGACGATTCCAAAGCCGGCGGTCGAGATCCCGAGGTTTGTGATGGTGAACGTCGAACGGAGGGTCTCGTCGAAAACAAACCAACTGGGAACCCGTGGATAGATGAGCTCGAGGATGTCGAACTTGACGGCCTCCTTGTAGAAGAAGTAGCGGCTCGGGTCCTTCGTCACGAGGTGCTCCGCTGCATAGCGATCGCCGTAGTTGTCGACGACGATTGCATTCGGGCGTCCCACAGCCGGTGTGATCAGACCCGCTTTCAAGCCGTGATACCGCAGGGGAACCGCCGTAATGATTCTCGATGCCGCTTTCCCCACCTTCGCCAGACCTGCACCGACCGCCATGGCCATGGCAATGCCGTCGCCCGTGTTGTCCGGAGAACCATAGAACGCCCAGCCTTCCACGCCCGGCCCCTCAAGAAAAGCCTTTCTCATGGCTTTGCTGTACTCATAGCCGCCTGTCGTGATGATAACGCCCTTCCTGGCCCTGACAGCGACTTCGCCGCCGCCCTTTTTGGCCGCAATCACGCCGATGACTTCTCCCCTGTCGTTCTGTACAAGCCGCTTCGCCGGCGTCTCGTATACGATCCTGGCCCCTTTCTTTTTCGCGCCTTCGGCCAGCACGTAAAAGAATGCCTCGCCGTTCATCTTCTCCATTTTGGGCTTGTTCATCGTCGCTTCGTTGAAACTGGCCTGCCCGGTAAAGGTGCTCCCGAACACCCGGTATTTGCTGTCTTTCGCACCTGGGAACTTGGGAAACGCCGCGCCGGCGAAGGCCGAAAAGCCCACTGTTTTATACTGCGGGTCCAGTTTCTGGAGAAAGTCGACGTTCTGCGGGGCATACTCGGCCCAGGCCTCGGCCAGGCCGTCGGACCATTCCGGCTGCTCCCCTTCCAGTTTCCAGGAGATGTTCTCCCCGCTGAACATGGCCTTGGCGTATTCCTTCAGTGCCTTCCGGTCACCCGTCGGATCCGGGCAATGATAAATCCCCCCGGACATCCTTGTATTGTTGATGAGTTTTGCCTCGGGTTGTTTCTCCAGGACAAGAACCCTGGCACCTCGTTCAGCCGCTTCGATGGCCGCGCAGGCCCCGGCCCCGCCGAATCCCAGGATTACGACGTCCGCCTCCAGGTTCCATTTCCTGGGGATGGCGGTGCGCGCCGCGACTTCCGTTACACCGATGCCCGTCAGGGCCGCTGCTCCCGTCACGGCGGCGGTTCCCTTGATAAAAGATCGTCTGGATATGCCCCGGTCTGATTTCGTTTCGGACATGGAAATGCCTCCTTTCGCTGGAATGCATTGAGAGGATGGGAATCGATTGCCGCTGGTGCACCGGAGAGGTCCCGGCTTCCAAACTGCATGACGACCTGTATGCCGATCGGGGAATGGTGAGACCGTTAACGGATTTACGATGGCTTCATTCCGGAAACATTCATGCTCCGGTTCTTCAATGACATCCGATGGCATCCCTGTCAAGACCCTTTCGGTACAAGGCCTCGCCTTCCTTAATATATCCGGTTTCCGGACGGGTACACAGAGTGTCCGGGAAATGTTTCAGGGACATCCGCCGGAGGGAGCACAAGGCGTCCCCCTTCCCCGCATCTGCGATCCGGACGGATTCCGCATTGACAGACCGGATGATTCATCCTATTCCTTGGACCATTCATTCCGGAACCCAACCCGCGGATGCCCCGCCGGCGGAAGGCATCATGATAACGGCTTTCCCGGACAAAGCGGGCAGCAACTCCCCAAACCCTCAACAAGCTGGAATCCGTTGATGGACGTCCTCCTCGTCAACCCTTTCTTCAACGGCCGGGCCGAGATCCCGCCTCTCGGGCTGGCCGCCGTCGCGGCCCCCCTGCCGGCGATGGGAATTGGCGTCGGGATCCTCGACCTGGACCTCGCCCCTTCTTCGCCGGACGGTCTCTCTCTCCTCCGGAAGCGCATCGCCGACAGCCACCCCCGGATCCTGGGCGTGTCGGCCCTGACGAACAGCTTTCCCGCGGCCCTGGAAGTCTTCCGGACGGCAAAGGACATACTTCCGGACCTCTTCACCGTCTTGGGCGGCATCCACGGTACGGTTCTCCACGAAGAAATGCTCGGGCGACACGAGACCATCGACGCCGTGGTGCGGGGAGAAGGGGAAGTGACGTTCCCGGCCCTGGCACGGGCCGTTCTGCGGGAAGAAAATTTCGGGACCATTGACGGGATCAGCTTCCGGGGTCCCGGGGGCATCGTCGTCACCCCGAACCGTCCTCCCGAGCCCAACCTGGACGCCTTCCCCCTCCCTGGCCATGATCTCGTGGAGAACGGTCGCTACCGGACGCGGAGCCTCTCCTCCAGCCGGGGATGCCCCCACCGCTGCACCTTTTGCTCCATCCGCTCCCTCTACGGCGGGACCGTGCGCATGCGGTCCTCCGGCTCCCTCCTGGAGGAGATCCGGCTCCTCATCGGACAGGGAGCGAAACGGATCATGTTCACCGACGACAATTTCACCATGGACAGCCGGCGCATCCGAGAATTGTGCGGCGCCATGACCGGCGGCGGCCTGAACCGGGGCGTGGAATACTACGCCCAGGGGCGGATCGACGACCTCTGCCGGACACCGCTTATGGCGGGCATGCTCCGGGAGGCCGGGTTCCGGGCCCTTTACATCGGCGCCGAGTCGGGATCTCAGGAGATCCTGGATTCCTACCGAAAGGACATCAGCCCCGGGGATGTGCTCCGGGGCATCTCCCTGTGCATCGAACAGGACCTGACCCCCGTGGTGAACTTCATCCTCCTGGGTCCCCTGGACACGGCCAATACGGTGCTGGAGACAATCCGGCTTGCGAAGAGGCTTTTTGAGAACGGCGCCGAGATCGCCTACACGGAGGCGGTCGTTCCCTATCCCGGAACACCTCTCCGGGAGGAACTGCGGCGGGACGGCCTTCTCCGGGAGACCGACGGCATGGAACACTTCGCCTCCCGCCACGGTCTTGAACCGGAGCGCTTCTTCCGCCTCTGCGACATGGCACGGGCCATGAACCGTCTTGTTCACGGAAGGGATCCACTCCACGAGGCCAGACGCGTGTACTACGATCTCGCCTTTCTCGAATCCCTTCTTCTCCGGGAAATGCCGCCGGCTTTTGCCGAGCTGTGCCTGACAGTTCCCGCCGGCGATTCGTCGGAGACGGCCAGGGAGATCCTGCTCCTCGGGAAGCAGGTCACGGAAGCGGTCTGAACACAGTTTCCAATACAACGGCAACGAAAGGAGAACCTCATGTCGAACGAACAGACACCCCAGCAGGGAGTCCAGATCCTCACCGGAGACGACATGGCCAGGGGACGCTACAGCAACAACATGGCCGTGGCGTTCAACCCCGAGGAATTCATTCTGGACTGGCTGTTGAGTTCCCCCGGGGGAGTCCACCTGGTGTCCAGGATTATTGTGAGTCCCTCACATGTAAAACGGATCATTGATCTGCTCTCAAAGAACCTGGAGCGATACGAGGAACAGTTCGGCGGCATTCCTGTCAGGGATTCGGTGGACCCTCATATTCACTGATCCACGGTTCTTGCATGAGCAGAAAGGTTCTGGGCGCCGCGTTGTTTATCCGTCGGAGTACGTGCCACCGTGCATGGGCGGGGACGTCCTGGGTGTCTGCGTTCCCCATCCCGAAAGGCACCTGCCCGTCCCGGGAAACGGGTGACTTCGACCACGATGTGCGCCCGGACATTCTGCAGGGCTATTCTTGACAGAATGCCGCAGGCCATTTATAAGGAACAAATTTCTCATCGGAAACACAGCCCATGACAGCCCTCTTTGTCGACAAGATCCCCCGGGAAGACCTGGAGCGCATCCGGCTCTTCCGCTACGTCAGCCTGGATTCCATCATGGGCCTTGTGGAGTCCTGCAGCCTGCGCACCCTGCAGGAGGGAGAAATCCTCATCCAGCCCGGCCGCACCAACACGGAAGTCTACCTGATCCTGAGCGGCAAGGTAAGGATCCATCTCGAAACCATGGACTCGGACCCTATCACCGTCCTCGGCGTCGGGGAGAGCGTCGGCGAGATGTCCGTCCTCGACGGCAAGCAGACCTCTGCGTATGCCGTGGCGAACGAAATCTGCCAGCTCCTGGTCATGGACGAGGACATTCTCTGGTCCCTGGTACACTCCTCCCACGCGGCGGCCTGCAACCTCCTGCTCATCCTGACCTGCCGTCTCCGGAACACGGATCACGTCATGGCCAGGAACAGCCACCTCGACGAGGTCTACCAGCTTTACGGAAGCGTCGATGCCCTCACGGGAATCCACAACCGCCACTGGATCGACAACGCCCTGGACCGTCTCTGCACGCGCTGCGACAAGGGCGGAATTCCGCTGACGGTATTCATGATCGACATCGACCATTTCAAGAACCTCAACGACCATTACGGGCACCTTTACGGTGACCGGATCCTCCATTCGGTGGCCCGGCTGCTCTCCGGACATCTCCGTCCCTCCGAACCGATCGGCCGCTACGGCGGCGACGAATTCGTCATCGTCATCCCCCACATCGACGAATCCGAGGCGGACTGGATTGCAGAACGCCTTTGCCAATCGATGCGCGAGGCCCCTCCTCTCACCCTGGAGGGAAGAGATCTGCCCAATCCTACCATTTCTGTCGGTGTGGCCACGAAAGAGACCGGCCAGACCGCGCGGGAATTGCTGGAAGCCGCCGACCAGGCCCTGTATCGGGCAAAGAGCAAGGGCCGGGACCAGGCCTCCCGCTGATCCGTTCCGACAACCCGTGGCAGTCCGGCCGGACAGGATCCGCCGGATCCCGAAAGGAGGAGCTCTTGGAATTCCGGTTCATCCGGTTCGAGACGTTCGGCCCCCTCGGAATCCTTACCCTGAACCATCCGGAAAAGAGAAATGCACTCTCCCTGGAGATGCTCCGGGAGCTGGTCCTCCTGACCGGGAACATCGCCCGTAATGAGTCCGTCCGGGTCCTGATCATCCGAGCCGCCGGCAAGGCCTTCTCGGCGGGCCACAACCTTGCCGAACTGGTTGACGGGAATCTCCGACAATACCAGAACATTTTTCAGGCCTGCGGGTCCTTCATGCAGCAGCTTCAGGCGCTGCCTCAACCCGTCATTGCCCAGGTCCAGGGCGTGGCCACCGCTGCGGGCTGCCAGCTCGTGGCGGCCTGCGATCTCGCCGTGGCCGAAGAGGGCGCCTCGTTCGGGACCCCGGGGGTTCGACTGGGCCTTTTCTGCACCACCCCGGCCATCCCCCTGGTCCGGGCCGTCGGCCGGAAACGAGCCCTGGAGATGCTGTTCACGGGGCGCCTGATCACCGCCCGGGAGGCCCTGGAGTGGGGACTCGTGAACCGGGTGGTTCCACTCGACCGCCTCGAGGCGGATACCCGGCTCCTGGCAGAGGAGATCGCCAAGGCCAGCCCATTGACCCTGGCCGTCGGCAAGCGGGCCTTCTACACCCAGGTTAACCTCGCCGACGAGCATGCTTACGTCCTGGGAACAGATGTCATGGTCTCCAACCTGTTTTCCAAGGACGCGGAAGAAGGAATCAAGGCCTGCCTGGAAAAGCGCATCCCCATCTGGAAGGGAAAGTAATAAAGGAGGTGAAAGGAGGTGAGGAAGGGACACCGGTAAGCTCAGGCATGACACGCATGGTTCATTCCCTCATCATCAACCTTTGACACGAGCTGAAGGAGGCTGCATATGGTCTGGGCACCACTGACGGAAGAGGAAAAGAAACGCTACAACGTCATCAACAAGGATAATCTCGAATTCCTGATGAACCGCTACAACAAGGTGAACCGCTGGGTCATCGCCGACATGATCCGCCGGAGCGCCTACCACTATCCCGACAAGCCGGCGGTCATCTTCCAGGGAAAGACCCTTACCTACAGCCAGTTGGAAGACGAGTGCAACCGGGTAGCCAACGCCCTCCTCGCCATGGGCGTGAAAAAGTACGACCGGGTGGCCATCCTGGCCCACAACACCATTCACCACGTCATCACCTGGCTGGGTTGCGCCAAGATCGGCGCCGTCTACCTGGCCATCAACTATCTGCTCCGGGGCAAGGACATCTCCTACTGCATCGACCACTCGGAGAGCGTCGCCTTCATCGTCGAGGACGCCCTGTTCGACCTGGTCAAGGACGTGCTGGACGACATGCCGACGGTGAAGACCTGGATCTGGTCGAACCAGGGGGCCGGCAAGCCGCCCGCGAACGACCGGTTCCTCGAATTCGACGCCTGGTACGGGAAGTATCCGGCCGACGAGCCGGACGTGATTCTCCACATCGAGGACCCCTGCCAGATGACCTACACCAGCGGCACCGAGGCCCTGCCCAAGGGGGTCATCATCAGCAACCAGGCCCTCATGGCCCAGTATGTGGGCGCCATCGTCGACGGCCAGTACGACGAAGACGACATATCCATCAACGCCCTCCCCATCTACCACTGCGCCCAGCGGGACGTCTTCATGAACCCCATCTTCTGGGTCGGCGGGACAAACGTCCTGATCCTGCCGGACATAAGCCTGATCCTGAAGAGCATCGCCGAGTACAAGGCCACGCTGTTCTTCGCGCCCCCGACCGTCTGGATCGGCATGCTCCGCCACCCGGAGTTCGCAAAGCAGGACCTGTCGAGCCTGAAGAAGTGCTATTACGGCGCCTCCATCATGCCCATGGAGATCCTGAAAGAGATGATGGAGCGGCTTCCGGGCGTGCGGATTTACAACTACTACGGCCAGACGGAGCTGGCGCCGTACCACACGATCCTGAAGGCCAAGGACGCGCTGGCCAAGATCGGCTCCGCCGGCATGGGCGGCCTCAATATGGAAACGCACCTGGAAGACGACGAGGGAAAGGTCGTGACGGCCCCGGGCGTCCCCGGCGAGATCTGCGGCAAGGGACCCCATGCGCTCATCATGTACTTCAAGGAGCCGGGCAAGACGGAAGAGGCCATGAAGGGCGGCTGGTTCCATTCCGGCGACATCGGAATCATGGACGAGGACCGCTACATCACCGTGGCGGACCGGAAAAAGGACATGATCAAGACGGGCGGCGAAAACGTGGCCACCCGCGAGGTCGAGGACGCCGTCTACCTGGACAAGCGGGTCCAGGAAGTGGCCGTCATCGGCCTGCCGGATCCCAAGTGGGTCGAGATCGTTACGGCGGTCATCGTCCTGAAACCCGGCGAGACCATGACGGCCCAGGAAATGATGGACCACTGCCGGAAAAACCTGGCGCCGTTCAAGTGCCCGAAGAAGGTCGTCTTCGTGGACGCCCTCCCGAAGACCCCCACCGGCAAGATCCTCAAACGGGAAATGCGGATCTCCATGAAGGACGCCCCGGGCTGATCCTGCGAGCATCCGGCTGCACGGCCCCCTCCCCCGGGAGGGGGCTTTTTATTGCCTGGCAGGACTGTTTCTGTTATCGATGGGCCAAATTTAAAACGAGGACACCATGGAAACGAAGCAACCTTCCCATCGAACCTCGGCGATATGGATCGCCGCACTGTTCCTTCTCTTCGCGGAACCCACATCCTGCCTGGCCTCCGGCGGTCTCCACGAGGCGGCCGACCACGTCGGGAAAATCCTGCCCGTGTGGACGGTCGTTCCCTTTGCAGGCATTCTCCTCTCGATCGCCCTGTGCCCGCTGTTCGTCCCCCACTTCTGGCACAACCATTTCGGCAAGGTGTCCGCCTTCTGGGCCCTCGCCTTTGCCCTTCCTTTCCTGGTCTTCGACGTACGGGTGGCAGCCTATTCGATCCTCCACATCGCCATGATCGACTACATCCCCTTCATCATTCTCCTCTGGGGCTTGTTCACCATCTCCGGCGGCATCGTCGTGCAGGGCAGCCTCCGCGGAACGCCACTCGTGAACACGATCCTTCTCCTCATCGGGACATTTCTGGCCTCCTGGGTAGGGACCACCGGTGCCGCCATGATCATGATCCGGCCGGTCCTCCGGGCCAACCGCGACCGGGTCCACAAGGCCCACGTGATCTGTTTCTTCATCTTCCTGGTGGCCAACATCGGCGGCTCCCTGACCCCCCTGGGAGACCCGCCGCTCTTCCTCGGATTTCTCCACAACGTGCCCTTCTTCTGGGTCACCACGGGAATCCTGCCGGAAATGCTGGTTACGGCGGTCCTGCTCCTGATCCTGTTCCTCGCCGTCGACATCTTCTATTTCCGGAAAGAAAAAGCCTTCCGGGAAGCCGCCACAGAGGAGCGGTCCCCCATCCGCATCGCCGGAACATACAATTTCCTCCTCCTGGCGGGCGTCATCGCGGCGATCCTCGTGAGCGGATACTGGAAAGCGGGTCACATCACCCTTTACGAAGTCGAGGTCCACTACCAGAACCTCCTGCGGGACGCATCCATCGTCATCCTCGGGCTCATCTCCCTGAAGGTCACCCCGAGAGCCCTGCGGGAAGCCAACGAATTCTCGTGGGGGCCGATCCTCGAGGTGGCCAAGCTCTTCGCGGGAATCTTCATCACCATCATCCCGGCCCTGGCGATCCTCCGGGCCGGCCTCGAAGGGGCCATGGCACCCCTCGTGGCGGCCGTCCAGACGCCGGCCCACTATTTCTGGGCCGCCGGAGGCCTCTCCTCGTTCCTGGACAACGCCCCGACCTATCTCACCTTCTTCAACATGGCCCTGGGAAAAGTGGGGCTGGTCGAAGCCCAGGTGCCGGCGGCCCTGGCAGCGGGTACCGCCACGGCGAACCCGGCCTTCATCGGCTACCTGACGGCCATTTCCGCGGGAGCGGTGTTCATGGGGGCCAACACCTACATCGGCAACGCCCCGAACTTCATGGTCAAGTCCATCGCCGAGGAAGCCGGCGTCGACATGCCAAGCTTCTTCGGATACATGTTCAAGTATTCCATTCCGTTCCTGATTCCCATTTTCATCCTGGTGTCATTCATCTTCTTTTAGGAGGCGTTCATGAATCCGACCTATTATGAAGTCATCGTGGAGGGAAGCCACGACCTGCTGAAGGGATTCGTCATCGGCTTTCTCGAAGGACGGGAGATCAGCTGTGAGACTTTTTTCGGAGACGATTACGAACTGGACGAGGAAAAACCGCTCGATCTCCTCTTCCGCATGATGGGGCACCGGGAGGAGAGCACGACCGTCATCGTCGAGGCCGGGCTGCGCAGCCTCCTCCGGGAGGCCCTCCAGCGGCGGAGGGACTCGCTCCCCCTGAAGGTCGTTTCCGTCCGGGAAGTCGCCGGCGCCTCCTTCGGCTTCTCCGTGAAAACCTTTTCGCGGGAAGTCGGCGACTCCCTCCGGAGTCTCCTCTCCGTTCCCCCGGAAGGGGTCGATGTGGATCCTCCCTTCGTTCCCGAGGAGAAGATCGATCCCGCGGGAAAGGGCGTGGAGGCCTATGCCCCGCTCCACGAATATGAAATGAAGTGGAAGGGGCGGGTCTCCGGTGCCATCCGGGAGGTCTTCACCCTGTACCACAAGGTGAGGCGCTTCGAAGTGGCGAAGCTGGGGGACCTGCACCTGGATTACGGTGAGCGGATTCTGTGATCCTTCTTGTCCATCCCCCGGTCTCCAAGCCGTGTGAGCCGCCGCCGGGCATCGCCCGGCTGGCGGGAGTACTCCGGGAACGAAGGATTCCCCATCTTCTTCTGGATGCAAACCGGGAAGGCCTGCAGCACCTCCTGGAACGGACGATCCCGGGGGATTCCGTCGACACGTGGACCCGCCGCGCCCGCTCCGGCCTTCAGAAAAATCTCCGTCTGCTGACGACGACCGAAGGCTACGAGAATCCGGACCGGTACCGACGGGCCGTCTCCGACCTGAACCGGGTCGTCGAGCGGTCCTGCCCGGACCGGCGTCCCCGGGTGACCCTGGCCAATTACGAGGATCCCGCCCTGTCCCCCCTTCGAAGCGCAGACCTTCTGGCGGCGGCCGAGCGTCCCGAGGAGAACCCTTTTTTCCCATGGTTCCGGGACCGCCTTTCCGCTCTTCTTGACAAGCCCGGATTCACACACGTCGGCATTTCCCTCAACTACCTGAGCCAGGCCCTCTGCACGTTTGCGATGATCGGCCATCTCCGCCGCCTGAAACCGGACCTGCGCATCCTGCTCGGGGGCGGCCTGGCCACATCCTGGGCACGCCTGCCCGGCTTCGCCCTTCCCTTCCAGGGGCTGGTCGATGAAATCATCGACGGCCCCGGAGAGGCCCGGCTCCTTCAGCTCCTCGGGGAAAGCCCGGGCCTGCTCCCGCCGCGGCCGGATTACCGCGGTCTCCTCCACCCGTGCGGGACCGGTGCCGGTCTCTCCTACCTGTCCCCCGGGCCGATTCTTCCCTATAGCGTGTCCTCCGGCTGCTACTACGGGAAATGCGCCTTCTGCCCCGAGCGGGCGGAGGGCAGCCCGTACAGCCCGATCCCACCGAAACGGGCCGCGGAAGAGATCCGCAGCCTTGCAGCGGAGTTTCGGCCGGCCCTGATCCATCTCCTGGACAATGCCGTCTCCCCGGCGCATCTGTCGGCCCTCATTGCGGATCCCCCCGGATCTCCCTGGTACGGGTTCGTCCGGGTATCCCCCCAGTTGGCGGATCCGGACTTCTGCGCGGCGCTGAAGCGGTCCGGGTGCGTGCTGCTCCAGATCGGGATCGAGTCGGGCAACCAGGGGATTCTCGACTCCCTCGACAAGGGAATCCGCCTGGAAACGGCATCAAAGGCTCTGCATTGCCTGCGTATGTCCGGCATTGCCTCCTACGTGTATCTGCTGTTCGGCACCCCCGGGGAGGCGGAGCCGGAGGCCCGGGAAACCCTCGATTTTACCGTGCGCCACAGCGAATCCATCGGCTTCCTGAACCTGTCCGTCTTCAACCTGCCTGTCCGAAGCGCCGGGATGCAGGACCTGGACGACCGGCCGTTCTATGATGGGGACCTGTCGCTCTACCGTGATTTTCATCACCCCCGCGGCTGGGACCGGGCCCGGGTCCGCCGTTTCCTCCAGTCGGAATTCCGGAGGCATCCCGCCATCGCCCCCATTCTGAGGCGGGACCCACCGCTGTTCACCTCCAACCACGCCCCGTTTTTTACAGGGGAGTTCTTCACCCGGAACAGGCATTGAACCGGTGTTTTTCAGGGGTTCTTTTTCATTGACAGCCGAAGCCGGGAATCCGTAAAGTACGAGGCAAATCTGCCACCTCCTTTGAGGTTCTATCCCATGAAATCCAAGGAAAAGGACTACTTCGAGTCCCTCTACGAGGTGACCCGGCTGATCAACGGCTCCCTGGACCCGGATTGCGTCCTGGAGGAAATCGTCCGGTCCGTGGTGAATGCCATGGGACTGAAGGCAGCCAGCCTCCGCCTCCTGGACACCCGGAGGAAAAGGCTGCTCCTGGGAGCTTCCTGCGGGCTCTCGGAGAATTACCTCCAGAAGGGTCCTATCCTGGTCGAGGCCAGTGGGCTGGACCGGAAGGCCCTGCGGGGGAAAACCTGTATCGTCCCGGACGCCCGCACGGATCCGGACTTCCAGTACGGCCCCAAGGCCGGGGAGGAGGGAATCGCCTCCGTCCTGGTCGTCCCCCTCATCCGGGAAAAGAAGGTCCTGGGCGTACTCCGCGCCTACACCGACACGGTCCGGGATTTCTCGAAACGGGAGATCCGCTTCCTGGAGGCCGTGGCCCATCTGAGCGCCATCGCCCTCGACAACGCCCGCCTGCACAAAGCACTGGAGACCCGCTGCGAACTGATGGCGGCCCACAAGCTCCGCATCGACGACAACTAAGGAAAAACCAATGATCCGAGTGGGTATCAACGGATTCGGCCGCATCGGCCGGCAGGTCTTCCGGGCCATCCTGGAGCGCTGTCCCGAAAGCGTGAGCGTCGTCGCCGTCAACGACCTGTTTGACGTCGCCACGAACGCCCACCTCCTATCCTTCGACACAAACTACGGCCGCTTCTCCGGGAACGTGCGCGTCCGCAAGGACGGATTCTCGGTAAACGGGCGCGCTGTCCGGAGTTTCGCCTTCCGGGATCCCGGCCAGATTCCCTGGGACGAGGCCGGTGTTCAGGTGGTCGTCGAAAGCACGGGGCTGTTTACGGAGGGGACAAAAGCGGCGGCCCACCTGGAGGCGGGAGCGAAGAAGGTCATCATCACCGCCCCGGCCAAGGGGGAAGACCTGACGGTCGTCATGGGCGTAAACCACAGGCTATATCGTCCGGATAAGCATCACATCCTGTCCAACGCCTCCTGCACGACCAACTGCCTGGCGCCGCCGGTGATGGTCCTCCACCGCCGCTTCGGCATCGAGCGCGGATTGATGACGACGGTCCATTCCTACACGAACGACCAGCGGATTCTGGACCTGCCGCACCGCGATCTCCGCCGGGCCCGGGCGGCGGGCCAGAACATCATCCCCACCTCCACGGGGGCCGCCCGCGCCCTTTCCCTGGTCTTGCCGGAGATGGCGGGGCGCTTCGACGGCTATGCCCTCCGTGTTCCCACCCCGACCGTGTCCATCGTTGACTTCACCGCGGAACTGAGCCGCGGGACCACGACGGACGAACTGCGGCAGGCGCTCCGGGACGCGGCCCGGAAGTCCCTGAAGGGCATCCTCGGCGTCGCTGAACTGCCCCTCGTGTCCAGTGATTTCCGGGGAGACAGCCGGTCATCCGTGGTCGACATCGAGTTCACACGGATCATGCGGGACAACTGGGCAAAGGTCGTGACCTGGTACGACAACGAATGGGGATACTCCTGCCGCGTGTCCGACCTGGTCGAATACATCGGCAAGCGGGGCTTTGATTCATGAGCATTCGCATCCTCGTGATCGACGACGATGCCGTGGCCTGCGAGTTCCTCCAGGAAGCGCTTTCCCGGGAGGGATACGAGATTCAGGCCCGGACCTCGGCCCGCAGGGCTCTGGAGGAAGACCTGTCGAAATACGATCTGCTCCTGTCGGATATCCGGATGCCCGATATGGACGGTCTGCAGTTTCTCAGGGCCGTTCACGAGTCCCTTCCCCAGATGCCGGTCATCATGATGACGGCCTTCGGGTCCCTGGAGACGACGATGGAGGCCCTCCGTCTCGGCGCCTGGGATTACATCAGCAAGCCCTTCTCGCCGGATGCCATCCGTCTCATGGTCCGGAAAGTCCTGGAGGTCAGGAGCCTTCACCAGTTGCGGATGCAGGGCGAGCCCAAGGCGGAAACGGAATCCCACTTCATCGGATCCTCCGCCACGATGGTGAATTTCTACAAGCAACTGGCCCGGGTCGCCGACGCCTCGGCAAGCATCCTCATCGAGGGGGAAAGCGGGACGGGCAAGGAGCTGACGGCCCGATCCCTTCACCAGTTCAGCTCTCGCCGGGACCGGCCCTTCATTCCGGTTCACTGCGGCGCCATCCCGGATACGCTGCTCGAATCGGAGCTGTTCGGCTACGAGCGGGGAGCCTTCACGGGGGCGGACCACCCCCACCCGGGACTCCTGGAGTCTGCCAAGGATGGGACCATCTTCCTCGACGAGATCACGGAAATGTCTCCCGCCCTGCAGGGAAAACTCTTGCGGTTCATGCAGAACGGGGAGATCCGGCGCCTGGGAGGACACGACGTCCGTCATGCTTCCGTCCGGGTGGTGGCGGCGGGAAACCGGGACATCGACGAGGAGGTGCGGAACGGACGCTTCCGGGCGGACCTCCTGTACCGGTTCGTCGTCCGCCTCCACATCCCGCCGCTCCGGAAACACAAGGAGGACATTCCCCAGTTGGTGAAGTCCCTGCTGAATAAAATCGGTCACCCGACCGTCCGGGTATCCGACGAGGCCATGGAGCGGTTCATGGCCTACGACTGGCCGGGGAACGTGCGTGAGCTGGAAAACGTGCTGCAGCAGACGCTCCTTCTCTCGCCTTTCGCCGTCATCCTGCCGGAGAACCTGCCGCGCCGGTTCCGCCAGGAAACCGCCGACGAGCCGTCCCTCCCCTCCATGACCCCCCTGGAAACGGCGGAGCGGGAGCAGATCCTCCAGACACTCCGGACGACTTCCTGGAACCAGAGCCGCACGGCGACGCTTCTGGGCATCGACCGGAAAACCCTCCGGAGCAAAATCCAGCGTTACGGACTGCAGAGGGAAAACGGGTCCTGACGGAAACGATCAGGCGGAAGGTTTCTCGACGACAGGAAAATAGAGGATCACCTCCGTCCCTTCCCCTGGACGGCTTTTCAACTCGATCTCACCCCCGTGCATCTTGACGATGTCCTGGACAATCGCCAGCCCCAGCCCGCGAAGTCCTTCGTCGGCATGAGTGCTGAAAAACGGCTCGAAAATCTTCTCATGGAGCTCCGGCGGGATGCCCGGCCCATCGTCCCGGACAGACATGGCGACGGCGCCCCTTTCCGGTGAGGGCCAGGCGGCCAGTACGATGGAGCCTCCCTTCGGCATGACCTCCAGGGCGTTTTGGATGAGATTGAACAGGGCTGTCTGCACCCGGTGACGATCCAGATAAAGCCCGGAGACCCCCTCCTCGATCGTCACGGTCAGCGTAACACCGGTGTTCTGAATCAGAGGCTCGACCAGGACGGATGTCTCACCGAAGAGGTCCTGGACGGAGAGGGCTTCCACGTGGGGCTCCGGCAGCCTCGTTGCCCGGCGGATGTTCTTGATGACCAGGTTCAGCCGCTGGGTCTGCTGGACAATCAGCTCCAGTTTGCGGCTCACATCCGGCGGCCATCCACCCTTCTCCAGAAGCAGTTGCGCCATGCCGGCAATGGAGTGGAGCGGGGTTCCCAGGTCATGGGCCAGCGTCGCCGTCAGATATCCCAGGGCGTTCAGCTGCTGGAGCTGGTTGACCTGCTTCGTCAACTGGACCACCTTGGAGGTGGCATCCTGGACGCGCTGCTCCAGGCTGCGTGTCAGTTCCTGGTTCTCCCCATGGGCGCGCTGAATCTCGTCGGCCATCGAGTTGAAATGCTCCGCCACGTAGCCCCACTCATCCTTCCAGTCGGCGGAGATCCTCTTGATATACTGACCCCTTGGAAACTCGTCGATGGCATCTACGATGACCTTGAGGGGCCGATCGATGATCCATCCATAGATGAAGGCCAGGACCAGGAGAATCCCGACCAGGAGGCCGGCGGTGCTGTAGATGAGCAGCATTCTGGCCCGAGAAAGGATGTCATCACGGGACTGCGAGAAGGAGATAACCCCCACCACGATCGGGCCCTCCCCGTCGGACGTAAATGGATACAGGAGGCCGAGGGCCGGGCCGCTGTCGGTGGTCAACTCGGTGTACTTTGGAACGGACTGCTCCAGAGACGAAAGGATCTCCGCTTCAGGCCATTCATATTGGAGCCTGCTTGCCCCGGCCACGTAGTCCGCGTCCTTCCGGTTCCGGTCGATCGTGAAGATGTCGATCCGGGCGAAACGGAGGTCCGCCTGGATCAGGTCCTTGAGGGTGACATCCAGGGCGGACAACCCCCGTCGCGTCGGGAAGTGCTGGTAATAGGTGTGGACGGTTTCGGCAACGTCGTAGAGCCTCTTGATCTGTTGCTCGAAAAGAATCCGTTCCAGGACCCGGAGCTGGATCCATCCCCAGATGGACATCGCCAGCACAAGGCCGGCCAGGGTTACCACGAGTATGCGAACGCGGACGGTCACAGGTCTCTCCGGGATTTGCTTCCGTTTTGCCGTTCCTTATCACAAACGGCCACGGATGCAACAGGAACCGGACGGCATGAGAGGGTATCGGGATGTCTCGACAGGAATCCGGCTTACCACACAAGAAGGGAAACGGTTTTCAAATCCGTTCCTCTTCCTTATTCTTTATTCTTTCTTCTTTAAAGAGAATCAGACCCGGATGGGTGCCGGCGTGCGGGAGCAGGGCTTCCCTCGCGCTCAGGAGCGTTTTTTCGACCCTGCAACGTCTC
>CAZODI010000031.1:17360-40820 GCA_964578535.1 uncultured Syntrophaceae bacterium | reverse complement strand
GTCGCCCAGATCGGCGTGGGATACTGGGGTCCCAACCTGCTTCGCAACCTGGTGGCCAACCGGCGCTGCCGGGTGAAGGCCGTGGCGGAGCTGTCGGCGGAACGCCGGAATTACGTCCAGTCCCTGTACCCTTCCGTTGCCGTGACGGACCGGGTGGAGGACGTTTTCGAAGACCCGGAGGTGGATGCGGTGATCGTCGCCACCCCCGTGGCGAGCCATCACGATCTCTCCATGACGGCCCTGGGTGCGGGAAAGCACATCCTGGTGGAAAAGCCGCTGGCCCGGAGCGTGGCGGAGGTGGAGTCCATCGGCCGGCTGGCGGAGGAGCGGAAGAAGGTGGCCATGGTGGGCCACACGTTCCTCTACAACGCCGCGGTCCGCTTCGTGAAAAAACTGATCGATTCCGGAGAGATCGGCGATATCCGCTACATCTACAGCCAGCGGCTCAATCTGGGGCGCATCCGCTCCGACGTCGACGCCCTCTGGAACTTCGCTCCCCACGACGTCAGCATCATCCAGTACTGGCTGGGCGACCCCGATCCGGTTTCGGTGACGAAGCGGGGGGTGGACTTCATCCAGCCGGGGATCGCCGACGTGGTCTTCATGAACATCCAGTACCCCGGGAAGATCATGGCCAACATCCACGTGAGCTGGCTGGACCCCGGGAAGATCCGCTGCATGACCGTCGTGGGTTCCCGGAAGATGGTCGTCTACGACGACGTGGCGGACAACAAGATCGCCGTCTACGACAAGGGGATCGACCGCAGGGCCGTCCTGGGGGAGAACATGGACTACGACGGGCCGTCCTTCCCGACCTTCAGCCTGCGCTCGGGTGACATCCTGATCCCGAAGATCGACTTCCAGGAGCCCCTGAAGGTGGAGATCGACCACTTCTTCGACTGCATCGAAAAGGGGACACCCTGCCTGACGGGCGTCGACCATGCCCGGAAGGTCGTGGAGATCCTCGCCTCGTGAGCGGTAAAAAAAAGAAGGGATCAGCCGGGGATCCTCCCGGTTCCGGCCCGGAACGCGGGGACGGTGAATCGTGAAGGTCTGGATCGTCTTCATCGGCGAGGAGCTGCCCACCGACGGGGCCGTCCGTCCCTGGCGCTACGGAATCCTCTCGGACATCCTGGCGGACCGTGGACACGAGGTGATCCGTTGGCAGCCCAGCTTCTATCTCCACAAGCATCAGCGCTGCGAAGCAGACAAGACGATCCGCTGGCGGGACAACTACACGATCCACCTGATCCACGTGCCGCCGTACCGGCGGCACATCGGCTTCCAGCGGATCCGGCACTACGAGATCCTGGCCCGCCGCTTCGCCGCCCTTGCCCGGGTGGAAGAGCCCCCGGACATTCTCCTCTGCGGCATGCCCTCGCCCAGCATGTGTGCCGCCTCCGCCGACTATGCCGCGCGCCGGAGGATTCCCCTGCTCATCGACGTCCGTGACCTCTGGCCGGACATTTTCCTCGACGTCGTTCCGCCGCTCCTCAGGCCCCTCGGACGCCTTGCCCTGTGGTTCGAGTTCCGGCGGAACCGGCGCGTCTTCCGTCAGGCCACCGGAATTCTCGGGATCCGCGACGACTTCGTCCAGTGGGGGCGGGATTACGGGAGGCGGGCGCCGGGGGCCTTCGACGGGACCTTTTCCCATGCATACCGGGAGAGGACGTTGAGCACCGAGGAGAGGAGCCGGGAGGAAGAGCTCCTCCGCCGGGCAGGTGTCCGCTTCGAACACCCCCTGGCCTGCTTCTTCGGGTCCTTCGAGGAGTCGTACGATCTCGAGACGGTCGTGGAAGCGGCTCGGGAGCTGGCAGCAGGCCCTCACCGGGACCTTCAGTTCGTTCTCTGCGGCGACGGCAAGAAACTGCCGGCTCTCAGGGCGCGGGCGGAAGGGCTGCCCAATGTCGTCCTGCCGGGGCGGGTGAGCCCGGAGGCCATCGCCCGGCTCATGGAGTCGGCCGACTTCGGCCTTGCCAGCTTCATCCGGGGCGCGACACACACGGTGTCCAACAAGGTGGTGGAATACTTCTGCGGCGGCCTGGCCGTGGTGGCCAGCGAGAGTGAGGGAATCCGTCGGGTGTTGGAGACGAACCGTTGCGGCGTGACCTATGAGCCGGAAAGCGTGCGGAGCCTGGTGGCAGCCCTGTCGGACCTGATGGAGAACGATGAAAAGCGGGAGGAGATGAAACGGAACGCCCGGGCGCTCTACGAGCGCTCCTACACCGCCGGAGCCGTCTACGGCGCCATGGCGGACCACCTGGAGAGGACGGCCCGGTCCTTCCGGGCCGGCGGGGAAAAGGCGGCTCTGTGACATTTCAGGTCTACCGCTTTCTCTGCGGCCGGAACGCGGCGCCGAAACGCGGTGAGGACGGAAGCCGGGACTGGATCCTCTGGCGGCCGTCCATCATGCGGCCGGTACCGCCGGGCCTGCCGCTCCTGCCGTATTCCGTCTGGTGGCTCTTTCACTATGCCCGGATCTTCGAAAATCCCGATTACCGGATCCTGCTGCTTTATGATAAAGGGGTTCCCCTGCACCGTTCCGTGGTGACCCCGCCGTTCTTCCGGTTTCCCTTCCTGGGCCGGGGGGACCTTCAGGTCGGCGATACCTGGACGGTTCCGGAGCTCCGGGGGCGCGGCATGGCTCCGGAGGCGCTGGGGCGGATTACGGAGCGCCTCGGAAAACCGGGGCGGAGCTTCTGGTATGTGGTGGAGGAGGGCAACGAGCCCTCGATCTCCGCTGTCCGGAAGGCGGGATTCGAACGACACGGAACGGCGGTCCGGACGAGTCGTTTCGGCCTGCGGCTCCTGGGGGCTTACGAGCTGGTGAAGGAAGAGACGAAACCGTGAAGCGGCTGTTCGACATGGTGGTCTCGTTTTGCGGCCTTGCCGCCCTGAGCCCTGTCCTCCTGGCCGTCGCCCTGGCGATCAAGCGGGAGGACGGAGGGCCCGTCTTCTACCGGGGCGAGCGGACGGGAATGCACGGGCGGCCCTTCCGCATCTTCAAGTTCCGCACCATGGTCGTCGATGCCGAGAAGATGGGCGCCTCCTCCACGGCCGACGACGATCCCCGGATCACCAGGGTGGGGCGCCGCCTGCGAAAGTACAAGCTGGACGAGCTTCCCCAGTTGATCAATGTCCTGACCGGTGATATGAGCCTCGTGGGCCCCCGGCCGGAAGTCAAGCATTACACGGATCTGTACACCGAGGAGGAGAAGGCGGTCCTGACCGTCCGCCCCGGGATCACCGACTGGGCATCCATCTGGAACTCCGACGAAGGGGCTCTCCTGGCCGGGCAGGCCGACCCGGACCGGTACTACGAGGAGCACATCCGTCCCGAGAAGATCCGGTTGCAGTTGAAGTACGTCCGGGAGCGGTCGTTCCGGACGGATCTCGCAATCCTCCTGGAGACGCTGCGCGTCATTCTGGGCCGGTAAGGCCGGCGGCGGAGAGAGGTGTCGATGACGGAATATTCGAAGGAAGAACTGCTGTCCATGTACCGGATGATGTTGAGGATCCGTCTCAGCGAGGAAAGCCTCGTCGAGCCGATCCTGAGCGGGGAAGTCCGGTGCCCCTGCCATCTCTATCCGGGGCAGGAGGCCGTTGCGGTCGGGCTGTGCTCCTGCCTGGAGAAGGAGGATGCCGTCTTCGGAAACCACCGCTCCCACGGCCATTACCTCGCCAAGGGCGGGTCGATGGACGCCATGGTGGCGGAGATTTATGGCTGTGAAACGGGATGCTGCCTCGGCCGCGGCGGATCCATGCACCTCATTGATCCAGAGAATGGAGTCCTGGGCGTGGTCCCCATCGTGGCGGGAACGATGTCGCTGGCCCTGGGGGCCTCCCTGGCATCGGCGATCCGGGGCGACGGCCGGGTGGCCGTCTCCTTCTTCGGCGACGGCGCCACCGGCGAAGGTGTGCTCTACGAATGCATGAACTTCGCCGCCCTGAAGAAACTTCCCCTGATCTTTGCATGCGAGAACAACTTCTATGCCACCCACATGCCCGTCCGGGACTGCCGGGCCGACCTCCCCCTCTTCCACATCGCCCGGCCCTTCGGCATCGACACGCGGCAGGTGGACGGAAACGACGTCCTGGCGGTCCGCGAAGCGGGCCGGGAGGCCGTGGCGGCGTGTCGGCGCGGGGACGGACCCGTGTTCCTCGAGTTCCAGACCTACCGGTTCCGCGGGCACGTGGGGCCTGACGACAACATCCAGGGAGACCACACGGACATTCGTCCTCCGGAGGAAGTGAAGGCCTGGCTGGAGAAGGATCCCATCGGGAGATTCGAGGCCGTCCTCATGAAACGGTTCGCCGTCGGGAAGGAAGCCCTGGAAGCAATCCACCGGGACGCCCTGGACGAGGTCCACCGCGCCCATGAATTCGCCCGGAGGAGCCCCATGCCGGCGGGAAAGGATCTGCAGAAGTATGTCTTCGCCTCGTAGCCTGTCCTACAGCCTGGCCATCAATGAAGCCCTGCACCAGGCCATGGCTGCCGATCCCTCGGTGTTCCTGATCGGACAGGGAGTGAAAAGCCCCTGGTACGTCGGCAACACCGCCCAGGGCCTTCTGGACCGTTTCGGTCCGTCCCGTGTGATCGACACGCCCGTTTCGGAGAACGCCATGACCGGCGCGGCGGTGGGGGCGGCCTTGGCGGGCATGCGCCCCGTGGTGGTCCATCCGCGGATGGATTTCATGTTCTACGCCTTCGACCCCATCATCAACGAGGCGGCCAACTGGTCCTACATGAACGGCGGGCGCGCATCCGTGCCGGTCGTTTTCTGGGGGATCATCAACCGGGGCGGGGAGCAGGCGGCCCAGCATTCCCAGGCCCTGCACGCCCTGTTCGCCCATGCGCCGGGGCTGAAGGTCGTCATGCCCGCCTCGCCCACCGACGCCAAGGGGCTGATGATGGCGGCCATCCGGGACCCGAACCCGGTGGTGTTCATCGACGACCGCTGGCTTTACGGACTGGAGGAAGCGGTCCCGGAGGAGCCCTACGAGACTCCCATCGGGAAAGCGGTCCGGCGTCGCGAGGGATCCGACGCCACCGTCGTTGCCCTGTCCTACCTGGTCCCGGAGGCGGAGAAGGCGGTGGACGAGCTGGCCCGCGAAGGCATCCGGGTGGAGATGCTCGACCTGCGGACCGCCAAGCCGCTGGACCGGGAGGCAATCCTGGCCTCCGTCGGGAAGACGGGCCGCCTCGTCGTGGCCGACCCGGGATGGATCACCGGTGGTGTCGCTTCGGAAGTCGCGGCCCTGGCTGCGGGAGAGGGATTCGCCTGCCTGAAGGCGCCGGTCCGGCGCGTGGCGCTTCCCGACTGCCCCGCCCCGGCCAGCCGGGAGTTGGAGGCCGCATATTACCCCCGATGGGACGCCATCGCCTCGGCGGTCCGGGAAGTGATTGCGTGATGCCGGTGGCCTCGAACGGGAAGGAGCGCGAGTGAGATGACGCGAAAGGTACGATTCGTCGAGCCGGCAAAGGTGTACCGGATGATCCGGGACGAGCTCGATGCCGCCTATTTCGAGGTGATGAGCAAGGGAGACCTGATCGACCGGGGCCAGCTCAGGAGCTTCGAGGAGAACCTGGCGGCCTTCGTGGGGACGAAATACGCCGTGGGCCTCAACAGCGGCTACGACGCCCTCCACATGTCGCTCAGGGCCGCGGGAATCGGTCCCGGAGACGAGGTGATCGTCCCGGCCCATACCTTTGTGGCGACTGCGTCCGCCGTGGTGAACGCGGGGGCCTGTCCCGTCCTGGTGGACGTGGGGAGAGACTTCAACATTGACTGCGACCGGATCGAGGAGGCCGTAACGGAGCGGACCCGGGGCATCATCCCGGTCCACCTGAGCGGCTGGATGGCGGACATGCCCCGGGTCATGGAGATCGCGGAGCGGCACCGCCTGGCCGTCGTGGAGGACGCCTGCCAGAGCCTGGGATCGAGCATGCTCGGAAAGCGGGCGGGATCCTGGGGGCTCACGGGCTGCTGGAGCTTCTATCCCTTCAAAATCCTTGGCGGCTACGGTGACGGAGGCGCCATCACCACTGACGATCCCGACGTCGCCCTGTTTGCACGCCGGATGCGCTACAACGGGGAGGACCGGGAAACCGGGGAATACCACGGCCACGGGTTCACCTGCCTGCTGGACAACCTCCAGGCGGCCTTTCTCGACGTCAAGCTGCGCCACCTGCCGGCATGGATCGTCCGCCGGAAGGAGATCGCCGCCCGCTACCGGGAGGCCCTTTCGGATCTGCCGGACCTCCTGCTTCCCCACTATGACGATCCTCGGCGGGACCACGTGTACCAGAACTACACGGTGCGGTCGAAACAGGGGAATGAGTTTTCCGAATTCCTAAAGGCCAACGGCATCGAGGTCTTGACCCAGTTCCGCAAGCCCTATTACCGGCACGAGGCTCTGAAGCTGGAGGACCTGGGCTTTCCGGAGACGGAGGCCCTGAGCCGGGAGGTCTGCTCCCTGCCCATGAACGTGGAAATCGAAGACGACGAGATCGCCTGCGTGATCTCCGTGGTCCGGCGATTCTATGGAAAGTAGGAAACCTGTCCCGGAGAGCCGGATCGACCACCCGCCGGACGGGAAGGTCTGGGCTGTGCTGTACTGGACCGTTCCGGCCCTTCTGGGGATCTACGTCTTTCTGAATCCCTTTCCCCGGAAGACGGCCATCGAGCTGATCTGCTTCTACGGGGCCACGATCCTTGCCCTGGTTCTGGCCGTGAGCCGCCGTGTCCGCTTCTCCTTCCGGACGCCGCTGGCCGTTCCCTTCCTGCTCTTCCTGTCCTGGAGCGTCCTCGGCCTCTTCACGGCGCTGAAGCCGGACAACAGCATTCACGACGTCTACGCCCATCTGGTCCAGTACCTCGTCCTGTTCTATCTCCTCATCCATTTTTTCCGCACGCCCCGCCGGTTTATGATCCTGTGCTGGATCCTCGCCATGTCAGGATTTCTGCTGGCTTTTGGGGTCATGAGCTATTTCTACCTGTTCGCAGGGAATCCTGTCAGCGAGCGGATGGGGATCATGCTCCCCTTCATGGAATTCATTCCGGGATACCTGAGCTATACTTCGCTGCTGGCGGTCTTCGTGATGCTCCACCTGATCGGAACGGTTCGGGAAAGGGGATTCCGGATCCTGATCGGCTGCTGCATCGTCGGGACGGCCCTGGCGACCGCCCTGACCCAGTCCCGGGCCACCTTCCTGGCCGTCCTCGCGTCCGTCTTCGTTTTTACCCTGAAGAGCAGGAGGAACTGGCTCCTCTGGGGGATCATCGCCCTCGTCATTGCCGCCATGATCCCCAGCATGAAAGAGCGCATGAGCGGGTCGGAGCTTCTGAGGGACGGGCGGATCAAGATCGCCATGATCACCCTGGAGGTGATCAAGGACTACCCCCTTCTGGGGATCGGCTACGGCATGCTCACGTATGGCGACCCGGCCTCCCTGGATCTGGCGAAATACAACGTCCGGCTCCCGGAGCAGTACCGGCAGCACCATCCGGGCGGGGTGTTCTGGGGCTCCCCCCACAATACGTACCTCGACATCGCCGTCCGGACCGGGATCCCGGGCCTTCTCCTCTGGCTGCTGATCCTTTTCACGGCGGGCCGCCTGGCCTGGCAGACCATGAAGAAGGACCCCGGGGGCGGGATCACGGGAGCCGGTACGTGCCTCCTGGCCGCCCTCGTCGGGATCGCCGTTCAGGACGTTTTCATGGACGGCATGCTGGGTCCGCAGATTGTATTGCACTACATCCTGTTTGCCCTGATCACCATCCTGTGGCAGATCCGGTTCCAGGGAGTCGAGAACGAATCGCCGGCCGCAGGCCGAAGCGGAAAAACGGTATGAATCTGAAACTGAGCAGACGTCACGAATGGGTTCTCCAGTCGGAGATCCGCAATATGTCCATCGAGTGCGACCGGATCGGCGGGATCAACCTGTCCCAGGGGGTCTGCGACATGGAGGTGCCTTCCTGCGTTCGCGAGGGGGCCCGGGAGGCCATGGAGGCGGGGCTGAATACATACACCCGGTACGACGGGATCCCGGAGCTGCGTGCGGCCATCGCCGCCAAGCAGCGGCGTTTCACCGGCATGGAGGCGGACCCGGAGACGGAGATCGTCGTCAGCGCCGGTGCGACGGGTGCTCTCTACTGTGCATGCCTGGCCCTGCTGAATCCGGGGGACGAGGTCATCCTGTTCGAGCCCTACTACGGTTACCACGTCAGCACCCTGGTCGCCACCGAGGCCGTGCCGGTCTACGTGAGCCTGAATCCTCCCGACTGGACCTTCCGGCGGGATGACCTGGAGAAGGCGGTAACGGGCCGGACCAGGGGCATCCTGATCAATACGCCGGCCAATCCCTCCGGGAAGGTCTTTACCCGGGAAGAGCTCCTGATGCTGGCCGATTTCGCCGGCGCTCACGATCTGTTCGTCTTCACAGATGAGATCTACGAGCACTTCATTTATGACGGCTGGAGTCACACGGCACCGGCGACGCTCCCGGGGATGCGGGAGCGGACCGTCACGATTTCCGGGCTTTCGAAGACCTTCAGCATCACCGGGTGGCGCATCGGCTACTGCATCGCCGACGAGCGGTGGAGCCGGGCCATCGGCTACTTCAACGACCTGGTCTACGTCTGCGCCCCGTCGCCCCTCCAGATGGGGGTGGCCCGGGGACTGATGGAGCTGGATGCGGCGTACTATGAAAACCTGTCGGTTGAATTCACGGTCAAAAGAGACCTGATCTGCCATGCCCTCGCCCGGTCCGGGCTCAGGCCCCATGTCCCCCGGGGGGCCTATTATGTACTCGCGGACATCTCATCCGTGCCGGGGAAGAACAGCAAGGAGAAGGCGATGAACCTGCTCGGTAAAACCGGCGTCGCCTGCGTTCCCGGGGAGGCATTCTTTTCCGGAACGGACGGGGAGACTCTGGCGCGCTTCTGCTTCGCCAAGGAAACCCCCGTTCTGGAGGAGGCCTGCAACCGGCTTCTGTCTTTCCGGGAGGGCCGCTGACGGTCGGACCGATGCTCGCGAAGCCTCATCAACTCCGGAATCCGAGATTCTACGCCAAGATTCTCATCGATGCAGGCCTGTTCGTTGCGGCCCATGCCCTGGCCTATTGGTTCCGGTTCGAGTTTTTCCCCGACGCCTCCCGGATCGCCCAGTTCGCGGTCGTTCTTCCCTGGCTCGTATCGCTCAAGGTCGCCATTTTCTATACCCTGGGCCTCTACCACGGCATGTGGCGGTACACCAGCGTCCGCGACTTCTGGAGGCTGGCCTTTGCCTGTGTCCTGGGGGTCCTCCTGAGCATGGCCGTCATTTTCCTCTTCTTCCGGGAGGAGAATTTTTCTCGCGCGGTCTTCCTGATGGACGGGGGCCTGACCTTCCTGATGGCGGGTGCTCACCGGCTTGTCGTCCGGTCCTACTATATGTACCAGGCGCGAACCGCGAACGGCCGGGCGGAGGCCGTCCTGGCCGCGAGGCCTCCGCGGAGGGTCCTGATCGTCGGGGCCGGTGATGCGGGAGAGAAAATCCTGAGAGAAATCGGCGATAACGAGCAGATTCGTTACCAGGTGGTCGGGTTCGTTGACGACCATCCCCATAAACAGGGCCGTTCCATCCATGGGGTCACGATCCTGGGCAAGGTCGGCGAGATTCCCGTCCTGGTGAAGCGCCACGACATCGAGGAGATCCTCATCGCCGTTCCGTCCGCATCGGGAGAGCAGATGAGGCGGATTGTGGATGTCTGCAAGGAATGCAGCGTCACCTACAAAACCCTCCCGGGCATCGGGGAGATCATCGATGGAAGGGTCAGCGTCAAGATCCTGCGGGACGTGAGCTACGAGGACCTGCTGGGCCGGCCCCCGGTCCATCTCGATGTGACGGGAATCCGGAATTACCTGGCGGGCAGGACGATCCTCGTCACCGGGTGCGGCGGATCGATCGGCTCGGAGCTCTGCCGCCAGCTGGTCCGGTTCGAGCCGGGACGGATCGTCCTCCTGGACGCCTCGGAGGCGAACCTCTTCCAGATCCAGATGGAGATGGAGAACGAGCTGTCCTTCCGGCGATACGAGCCGGTTCTGGGGCAGGTTCAGGACGAGTCCCTCATGCGCTCCGTCCTGGATAAATACCGTCCCCAGGTCGTCTTCCACGCCGCCGCCTACAAGCACGTCCCCATGCTGGAGTGGAATCCCTGGGAGGCCGTCTTCAACAACATCCAGGGCAGCCGGACGATCATGGAGGCGGCGGCCGCCTTCGGGGTCGAGCGGTTCGTCCTGGTCTCCACGGACAAGGCCGTCCGACCCACGAACGTCATGGGGGCCAGCAAGCGGGTCACGGAACTGATTCTCCAGGCCCACCAGGGAACGGGCACCCGGTTCCTCTCCGTCCGCTTCGGCAACGTCGTGGGATCCTCCGGATCGGTGATTCCGCTTTTCCGGCGCCAGATCGAGCACGGAGGGCCCGTGACGGTGACGGACCCTGACGTAACCCGTTTCTTCATGACGATCCCCGAGGCGGCCCAGCTGATCATCCAGGCCGGCGCCATGGGGCAGGGCGGGGAGATCTACATTCTCAAAATGGGCACCCCCGTCCGGATCGTGGACATGGCCCGGGACCTGATCCGCCTCTCGGGGAAGGAGCCGGACAGGGACGTCAAGATCGTCTTCACGGGCCTCCGGGAGGGCGAAAAGCTGCACGAGGAGCTGATCACCGAGGGAGAAGGCATCGTGCCCACGGGCCACGACAAGATCCTGGTCCTCCGGCCCGACCCGGACCCGGAGCGGGAAGGGGATCCCGAGGCGTTCCGCTGGATGCTCTACGAAGAGATCGAGCGGCTCTGTGATGCCGCTTCCCGCCACGATGCCCCGGAGATCCGGCGCCTTCTCCGGGAAATCGTTCCCGAATACGCTCCCCAGGACTCAAGGAGCGTTCTTTGAGGGATTGCTTCTCTGTCGCCGTCATCGGTGCCGGGGTTGTCGGCCTCGCCGTGGCGGAGCGGCTGTCCCGGGAATACCGGGACGTCCTGCTCCTGGAGCGGCATGAATCCTGCGGCCGGGAAACCAGCAGCCGCAGCAGCGAGGTCATCCATGCCGGCATCTATTACCCGACGGGTTTCCTGAAAGCGGTTCTCTGCAGGGAAGGGAGCCGCATGCTTTATGAGGCCTGTACCCAGTGGCGGGTGCCGCACCGGCGGCTGGGAAAGATGATCGTCGCCGGCGGGGACGAGGACGGGCAGGAACTCCATCGTCTTCGCGCACAGGCAGAGCGCAACGGCGTCCGGGATCTGCGATTTCTCACGCCGCGGGAGATCCGGCGCCTGGAACCGGCCGTGCGAGCACGGGAGGCCCTGTTTTCACCCTCCACGGGAATCGTCGATTCCCACCGGTTTATGCAGGCGCTCCTGTCCCGTCTGGAGGCGGCGGGGGCGACCACGGCGTTCCGGTCGGATGTGACGGCGATTCGGCCGGACGGAGACGGTTTCGCCGTGGAGATCAACGGCGGCGAATACCGGTTCCGGACGAAGGTTCTGGTCAACTCCGCAGGCCTGGTGTCCGACCGGCTGGCCGCCATGGCCGGCATCGACGTGGACGCCGCGGACTACCGTCTCAAGCTCTGCAAGGGGAACTATTTCTCCGCCTCTTCCGCTCCCCGGCTGAAGCACCTGGTCTACCCCGCTCCGGAACGCGGGAATGAGGGGCTGGGAATTCATGCCACCGTGGACCTGGCGGGCAGGGTCCGCTTCGGGCCCGACGTCGAATACGTCGAGCGGATCGACTATGCGGTCGACGAGGGGCGCCGCGGCCGGTTCCATGAGGCCGTCCGGCGCTATCTGCCAGGGATCCCGGCGGAGGCCCTGCAGCCGGACATGTGCGGCATCCGGCCCAAGCTGCAGGGGCCCGGTGAGGCATACCGGGATTTCATCATACGCGAGGAGAGCGACCGCGGCCTTCCGGGCCTGATCAGCCTCGTGGGCATCGAGTCCCCGGGCCTGACGGCCTCCCTGGCCATCGGCCGCCGGGTGGCCGCCCTGGCGGAGCCGCTTCTGGACGGGTACCGATCGAAGTGAAAGACGGGATGGAGAGCCGCGCCCCCGCTGCTTTTGTTTCGTCCCTGGCGCGGGGGCTGTCACGGGGATTCCCGCCGTCGCGGAAGCGTTTCCCCGTTTTGGCGTTGGCGAACCGGCATGCCGGGTGTTGGAAACGCTTCCCAATTGCTCCTCTGGGAACCCCCGGCCGCGCCCCCGCGAACGTCGGCGAGATGTCCGTCTCCTGAAGGAAGCGGGGTCCGATTTCCAGCCGGTCCCCCTCATGGGTCATGCTGATTCGTCCACATCACGAAATTCCCGGCGATCCCCACCGCATTCTCGTCATCCAGCTGGGTGACATCGGCGACATCGTGTGGACCTGGCCGGCGCTGGCCGCCATCCACGACCGGTTCCCAGGAGCGGCGATCACCCTCCTGGCGAGAAAGGGGCGGGGCGGACTCCTGGAGGCAAACCCGTTCCTGCAGGAAATCGTCGAGGTGATTCAGCCTCAGGGGGGCGGTCTCGCATCCTTGTCCGCCCAGGCCGGCTTCCTGGCGGGCCTCCGGCGCCGCCGATTCGACCTGGCGGTGGACCTGCGGGGGGACGAGCGGGGTGCCTTCCTGGCCTGGAGTTCCGGCGCGCCGGTGCGGATCGCCCTCGCTTACGGCCGCAACGACGTGCCTTTCTGGCGGAACCGGCTGTTCACGCATCTGGCGGCGGCACCCCTGCCCGGAAAAAGATCGTTCCGGGGGCCTGCGGAACAGTCCCTCGCCGTGCTCCGGCCCTTCGGCATCGATATCGAGGGGGATTTGCCGCCCTTTCCCGTACCCCCGGTCATCGCGGAGCGGGTGGACCGCCTCCTCAAGGATGAGGGAATGGACATGTCGGTTCCCTGGGTGACCATCAGTCCCTATTCGCGCTGGACCTACAAGGAATGGGGCCAGGAGAAGTGGATATCCGTCATGCGGTGGCTCTGGGATGGCTGGGGTGTCGCGTCCGCCGTCGTCGGCTCCATGGATGATCGGAGCAAGGCGGACGATCTCATCCGGAGTGGGGGGGATCATGTCCGCAATCTGGCGGGAAAAACGACGCTGGCCGAGCTGGCGGGAGTCATTGCGCGAAGCGTCCTGCATGTCGGGGTCGACACGGGAGGCCCTCACCTGGCCGCGGCCCTGGGCCTGCCTACGGTGACCATATACGGTCCCTCTTACGGGGAGGCGTGGGCGCATCCGGGGCAGCGGCACCGGGTCGTCTTTCCCGACCGGGACTGCGTTCCCTGCCGGAAGATCGGCTGCGACAACTCGCACCGCAGCGAATGCCTGGAGGAGCTTGAACCGGGGAAAGTGAGGCAGGCCCTGGAGGAATTGCTGACAGGACTCGGATACACACCCCGCACCTGAGCGGGTGTTCGGAAGGAAAGAGGGAAGAAGCCCCTGTCGGGAAACCGGCGGGGGCTTTTTTTCATGGTGCCGGCTTTTTCAGGTTGTCGGCGATCCGCTCGTGGATCATCCGGGTTCCCAGGGTGTCGCCGATCAGGCCGACGAGGACCCAGACGGAGGTCCGCTCCCTGGAGACGTAATCGATCATGATCATGACCTCGTCGCCGCCGATCTTGCCCTTGATCGAGCCGGAGGCAATGCCCCGGTCCGGTACGATGTCTGTGGCCTTGATCTGGGCCATGGTCTTTTCAGCAGCCTTCCATACCTGTTCGTACGGGTACGGGTAGTCGGAGCCCAGCTTCCCGTCGATCACGACAAACCGGCCGGAGCGGACGCCCACGATCCGGTCCTTCACCTCGACGGTGGAGGCCGTATAGCACCCGCTCACGGTCAGGACGGCCATGGCGCTGCACAGAAAGACGATCATGCGGCGATACGGGATCATCGTTTTTTCTCCTGTTTTACGGCGGAGGGGGAATTCCCTCCGTCCGCTCTGCATCTCCGATGGCAGGGCGGTTCGGTCCAGCTGCGGACATCCGGATGCAATTGCATCTTATCGAAAGGCGGCGGGGCTGTCAATTCAGGGTGCGGTGCCGGGCGGGCGCCCTTCATCCCAGGTGCAGGACAGCGGCGGCGGCTCCAAACACGGCATAGAGCAGCGTGAGGATGGTGGCTCCCGCAAGGATCGCTCCCAGCATGCGATGCGCAGCCGTCTCGGGTCCCCGGTCCCGGTAGCCCGACAGGAAGGCGGCGCCGATCCCGGCCAGGAGTCCGCCGCCGTGGGCCCAGTTGTTGATGCCCGGCAGGAGGAGGCCGAAGACGGCCAGCCCCACGATCCAGCCCATGGCCTGCCGGGAAATCATGTCACCCAGGAAGCCGCCCCGGCTCTTTCCGTAGTAGAAGATGGCACCGATGAGGCCGCAGAGGCCGGCGGAGGCGCCGATGGTAAACGGGACGCCCGCCAGGAGGGACAGGAGGAATCCGCCGACGCCGCTGGCCAGGTAGATGATCCAGAAGCGCCAAAAGCCGAACTGGCGCCATACAAAGGGACCCAGCTGGGTCAGGGCGGCCATGTTGAAGAAGATATGGAGGAGCCCGCCGTGCAGGAAGGACGCCGTGAGGAGGGTCCACCAGCGCCCGTACCCCAGGATCGGGACCGTGCCGGTGGCTCCCAGGTAGAACAGGCTGGCGTCGGAGGGGGACAGGAACGAGAGGGGATTCAGGGAAAATCCGAGGGAGGACGGGTTCAGCAGCAGGGACAGTAGAAACAGCGCCACGTTGGAAAACAGGACGATCTGTACGGGATTCAGGGCTCCCGACCCGATCCGGCCCAAGAGGGCGGCTACCCGGCGCGTGCCGGGCCGGGAGAGGCCGCAATGCGGACAGACCGGCTCATCCCGGCTGATGAGACGCCTGCACTGGGGGCAGAGAATCGCCTTTTTCTCCTCTTCCGTCATCGCGGGATCCTCATAAGGGCTGAAAGATGAACTTCATCACCACCGGAATGGCAACAAAGGTCCCGATGGAGGTGGTCAGGTTCACGAACGCCACCAGGATCAAGAGCCGGGTGATCTTGTTGTGGAAAAATCCCCGGAAGGACGTGATGTCGTCCTTGAGGTCCAGGAAATCCCTCACCTGCGGTTTCCGCAGGGTCGCCTCCACGAGGCCCGCCACCCAGCCCGTGGCGATGAGGGGATGGAGCGTCGCGATCGGGGCGGAAAGGGCGGAGGCCAGGATCGTCAGGGGGTGGGAGAGCATCAGCAGGGCGCCGGCGCTGGCGCACGCCGCGGTGATGCCCGACCACCAGAGAATCATGGCCAGACTGGTCCGCCCTCCGGACGTGAAAAAACCGCCGACGAACAGGGCCAGGATGGCCAGGGGAAACAGCCAGCCGGCCGAGCGGGCCAGCCATCCCTGCGGGGGAATCGTCTCCAGTTCGGCCCGATCCACCGGCTGGTCGATGTTCTCGATGATTCCCGGGACATGGCCGGCCCCGACGACGGCGACAATGCGCTCTCCCTCGGCTTCGCGGATCCGGGAGGCCAGGTAGCGGTCCCGCTCGTCGATCAGGATGGCCTTTACCTGAGGGAGCTTTTCGCTGATGGCCTGGAGTGCTACCTCCAGCATGTCCCGCTCCTTCAGTTTCTCGATCTCTTCCTCGGTGATCTCTTCCGTATAGAAGAGGGAGGCGAGGACTTCCGACATCAGGCGCGCCTTCTTCCAGAGTCCCATGCTGCGCCAGGTCCGCATCAGGGTGACGCGGACCTCGCGGTCCGCCAGAACAACCCGGGCGCCCGTTTCCTCCGCTTTCGCAATGGCCCGGATCATCTCCTCGCCGGGCTGGATGTTGAAACGCTGGGCGATCTTTTTCTGGAAGGAGGCCAAAAGGAGTTGCGAGAGGAGGAGCGACGTCCGCTTCTCCCGGATGACCTTGACGATGTCCATTTCCTGCCACTTGTCCCTCTGCTTCAGGGCTTCGAATCGGGGCTGGCAGAGCTCGACGCATACGGTGTCGGGTTTCACTTCGCTGATGACCTGCTCCACCAGGTCGGCGCTTTCCCGCGACACGTGGGCCGTCCCGACGAGGAGGATTTCCCTCCCGTCATGCTGAAGGCGATGGACATGGGGGTGTTCGAGAAGATTCATGATGTTCCGGTCACTGATTGAGGGAAACCACGAGGGATCCCAAAGGCGACTGTCATTATCAGCAATCGTAAGGGATGTAAAGGGGCTTGCATCGGGCTGGAAAAGATGCCGAATCTGGTTTCTGGCGGCCTTGTGTTTCCATGCGAATCCTGACATGAGGAAACGAGAAGCGTGAGCGGAAAATGGAGAAAGGCGCAACGATCAAGGAACCAATCCGGATGACCATCGAAGCCGTAGCCTTCGGCGGGGACGGAATCGGACGCCCCGGCGGCCTGGTGACCTTCGTCCCGTTTACGGTCGACGGCGATGAGGTCATGGTGGAAATCACGGAGCGCAGGAGCCGTTATGCCCGGGCCGTGCTTCGGGAGATCCTTTCCCCGTCGCCCCACCGGATCGAGGCGGCGTGCCCGTATTACGGCCGCTGCGGAGGCTGCTCCCTTCAGCACGTTCGATACAGCCACCAGCTGGTCCTCAAGGAAAGCCAGGTCGCGGACTCCTTCACCCGGATCGGCCGATTCCCCGCCCCGCCCCTTCGCCCGGTGATCCCCTCTCCCCGTACCTTGTCCTATCGCGGCCGGGCAGAGGTGCACCTGGCCTGTGGCGGCGGTCGCCGGGCAAGGGCGGGATTCATGGAGCGAGGCAGCCACGTCCTGCTCGACGTGGAGCGGTGCCTGCTGATGGCGGAGAGCGTCAATGACGCTCTGTCGGGACTTCGTCGTTCCCTGGAGGCACGAAAGGACGGGCCGGTCCGCAGGGAGGAGAGGCTCCTCTGGTCGTCCCTTCCCGATGAGCGGACAGCGGGCCGGGAGAAAGCCTCGCCACCGCCGGAGGCCTGTATTCTCCGTGCAGTCAAGGGAGACACGCTGTCCGTTCCGGTCCGCGGGTTCTTCCAGGCCAACGAGGGCCTTGTGGACACCCTGGTGGACATTGTCCTGGAGCTGGCCTCCCCGTCCCCCGAGGAGGCGGTGCTGGATGCCTACTGCGGCTCGGGCCTGTTTTCCCGGTTCCTGGCGGAACGGGCCGGCTCCGTTTTCGGAATCGAGCAGGACCGGGAGGCCGTTGCCTGTGCCCGGGAAAACCTCTCGCGGGCGGGCTTTGGGAATGCTTCTTTCCATGGGGGAGACGTGGTTGATGGATTGCGGGATCTCCTGAATCGGCGGCTTCGGATCGACGTGGCGGTCCTGGACCCTCCTCGGACCGGCTGCGGACGCGGGGTCCTGGAGGTCCTTGTGGAGCTGGCTCCGCGGCGGATTGTCTATGTCTCCTGCGACCCGGCGACCCAGGCCCGGGACGCACGCTGCCTGGCGGACCGGGGCTATTCCCTGGCGGTTCTCCAGCCACTGGACATGTTTCCCCAGACGTCGCATCTTGAGGTTGTGGCGGTCCTCAAAAGGAGCTGACGGAATTTCGCGGCGTAAGGTATGGCTCAGAGAGAAATGCAGGTGTCGTCCCGGGCGGCGACGGTCTCCGGGAAAATAAGGCGGGCCGCGGCTTCCGATTCCTCCCGTTCCCGGAAGGTCGGATGTGTCCGGGCGTCGAAGTGAACCAGAACCAGCCTGCGGACCCCTGCCTCCAGGGCGATCCGGGCCGCTGTCTCGGGGTTCAGGTGGGGCCAGTCCTCATTTCCCTGACCGCTCCGGTAGGCGCATTCGGCAATGAGGAGGTCGGCGCCGCGGGCCAGGGACAGGGCGTTTTCGCAGTAGCCGGTATCGGGGCAATAGGTCACGGTCAACCCCTCCGCCTCGATGCGGAACCCCAGGGTGATCCCGGCGTGTCGCAGGGGAAGGGCCAGAAGCGGAAAGGGAATCCGGGCCAGGTCGTCCGGCAGTTCCAGGACTTCCACCGGGTAGGGAAGCTCTGCCAGGGGAATGGTGAACGGAGCGTTCACGAGGACGTCCAGGGTTTTCCGGGACCCCTCCGGACCGGCAATGAGCAGGCCCTCGGGAAACCGGAATTTGACCAGGGTGTGGAGACCCGCCACGTGGTCAAGATGGAAATGGCTGAGGAGGAGAATTGCTGGACGGGCCGGGTCCGTCGCGAGGTGGCGGTCGGCCCTGGCGATACCGTATCCCGCATCGAGGAGAATGTCCCACCGGTCCGTGCGGATCAGGGTGCAGATCGTATTTCCCGTTTCCGTGTCGTACCAGCCGTTCGTTCCCAGGAAATGAACGTCCATCGGACTTCCGGTCACGAATCTCCCAGGATCGCCTTTCGGGCCTCCTGGAGAACATCGAAGCGGAATGCCGGGTAGCCCGGAATCGTCTGGTTCAGATATTTATGCAGGTACTGGGTGTCGAAGAGAATCATCCGCTCGTATTCGGCCCCTTTCCCGATCGGTTCGAGCTGGCGATGGACCGCTTCATGATAGAACGCCTCGATGCGGGCGGCATAATCGCCCACCAGTTTCCGGACCGATGCATCGTCCAGGTTCTGCAACTTCCCGCGGGCCTTCAGGTCTTCAACCCACTGCTCCGCCGTGTCCCTGAACATGTTGCGCTTCCTTTTCGCTCCCTGGGTTCCGCCGGTCAGGCCGGGCCTGATGCGTGCCGTGCCTTTTTCTTACGGTCCACTTCACGAGTGTCTTCGAAGAAGGGGAGCGGCATCTGCCGCCACAGCAGAAGGCAGCGGCGGCAGCGCGGCCTTTTCATCGCCCGGCCCTGGCAGGCCTCGACGGCAATGAAGTACCCGTGGCTTGCGCACCAGCGGGTGGTTTCAGAGGTCTGCAGTCGTTCCATGCCTGTTCCGCTTCGTCATCCCGTCCCGATGGAAGTTCATTTCTTTTTCAACAGCCTGTTAGAAATTACCTTCCAAGGCTGTTCAAAAATGTCCGCATGCAAGGCCCCCGAAGTCCCGAGACATGAGGCGTACTCTTGGTACGTCGATTGTCGAGGGGCGAGGGAAACGCCGCAGGCGGGCGTTTTTCAACAGCATGTCAGAAAAAAAGCCCCGCTCGGTTCATATCCGTTCCAGGCGGGGTCTTTCTTTTGTGATCGCTTCCGAGGTAATGAATGATTACTTCTTGCCCTTGGCGGCTGCTTTCTTGGCCGGTGCCTTCGGCGCCGCTGCCGCTTTTTTTGCGGCAGGCTTTTTTGCGGCGGGCTTGGCAGCAGGTTTGGCAGCGGCCTTCTTGGCTACGGCCTTCTTGGGGGCGGCCTTCTTCGCGGCGGGTGCGGCTTTGGCGGCGGCCGCCTTGGCAGCGGGCTTCGGCGCCGCTTTTTTCGCGACGACAGCCTTTGCCTTGTTCATGGGTTTCCCCTGGCAGCATAGAATTTCCGCTGCTCCAGCCCTGCCAAACTCGTCCACGACAACAACCAAGCCGCAAACGTCGCAACGGAATTTATCTCCCTTTTTTACCTTTGCCATGCGTTTATCCCTCCTTCATGGATATGCAGTTGCTTGTCCTGACGGGGTATCCGCGATCACTGGTTTTCTCTATACGGAAAACGACGAGGATTTCAAGATGTTTTCAATCCTAAATGCTCATGAATCATGATTCCGATCTCATCGGGTCTCTCCATGGGGATCAAATGTCCGGCCCCCTCGATCAGCCGATAGGAGCCGCGGGGGAAATGCCCGGCAGCTTTCTTCAGATCGATGAAGGAGCGATTCTCGCTTCGTTCCCCCTCGATCACGAGAACGGGGCAGGAGACCTTTTCCAGGAACGGCCAGGGATTCAGGCGGTTTCCTCCCATGAACAGCGCCGCTTCCCGCCTGGGGGAACAGGCCAGCTCAAGGCCGCCCGCATCGCGTTCCAGGAAACCATACCGGACGTAGAGGTCCAGGATCTCCTCGTCCCATGTCTCGAACATTTTCCTGGAACGGAGATATGCCTTCACCTCCGCCGCGTCATGCCAGCCGTTCCGTCGCTTGATGGACTTGGAGGCGAGCGGGTGGTCTTCCACCCGCATGTTCATCCTGTAAATCTCGTCGGGAAGGAAGATCGGCTCGATCAGGACCAGCCCCCGAGGGGCGAGGTCGAACATGGCGGCGGTGATCGTAATGACCGTGGCGCCCATGGAGTGACCGATCAGGTAAGGCCTTTCGAGGCCAAGCTGCCTTGAGAATACGGCCAGATCCTCGGCAAGCGTTTCCCAGGAAAGTCCTCCTTCATCGGGATCCGCCGGGCGATGGTCGCAGAAATAAGGCGCCAGGACGCGGCAGGGCGGCGCCAGTTTCCGGGCAATCGGGTGCCAGAGCCAGGGAAGGAAGCCTGTGGCGTGAAGCAGGACCACGTCGGGCCCGCTCCCTTCATAATAGAGATAATCGAGCTCCGCGCCTCCGACCGTTTCCCGGCGGACCTCCGGGAAGGGGGCGCGCTTTTCCTGCGTTGTCATGAACCGCTCACCCAGGTGACGATTTCTCCCAGCCCGGCCCGCTCCCGGGGGAACCGGTTCAGCGGCGCATCCTCGTCAGGCCAGCCGACAGCCACGCCCATTACGATCCGCTGCTCCTCCCGCACGGGGAGGAGTTTGCGGATCAGATCCGGATAACTGACGGAGCAGGCCAGGATGCAGCTGCCCAGGCCGCGGTCCCTGGCGAGGAGGCAGATCGTCTGGAGTAGCAGGCCACAGTCCAGCATGGAGTATCCCTCGGGCAGGCTGCGGTTGGTGCAGAGGATCAGGAGGACCGGGGCATCGAAGAGGGAGAACATGCGCACGGCGTAGTCGAGCCGCGCCTGCTTGTCCTCCCGGGCGATGGACTGGGCCTCCAGCACGACGCGTCCGGTTCCCGTATATCGCTTTTTCAGGGCCTCCGGCCATTCCTGGGGCATGGGGGCCTCCGGTGCGGTGGGGATGCCCTGGAGAAGGCTCTCCCGGTTTGCGGACCGGAAGGCCTCGAGAGCCTTTCCGGTGACCGCGAAGATCTCCCAGGGCTGGGTGTTTCCCCAGGACGGGGCATAACGGGCATCCTGAAGGATTTCCTCGATCAGCTCCCGAGGGACCGCTTCCCTGCGAAACTGCCGGATGCTCCGTCTTTCCCGGACGGCGGCGCGAAGTTCCATTGCTTTGTTTTCTCCTTCTATTTCGTTTTCTGAATTTTCAGGGTGACGAAGAAATTGCTGTCTCCGCGACGGAAAAGGAACAGGAGCGAGTCTCCCTCCTTCGCGCCCGCAGTCGCCTGATCATAATCCTTCATCGACCGGATCTCCGTCCGGTTCACCCGGAGAATCACGTCCTGCGCCTGAATTCCTGCCTCCTCGGCAGGACTCCCCTCCGCCACCCGGGTCACCACGACGCCGGCCTTCTCGGCCATTCCAAAGTGGCGTGCCATTTCCGGGGTGATCTCCTGGACGGTCATTCCGAACCGCTCGGCTCCCTTTCCGATGCGGGCGATTTCCCGGGCATCCTTGCGCTCGCCGATCGTCGCTTCGACGGTCCGCTCCCGGCCGTCCCGGACGATCTTGACGGCCACTTTCCGGCCAACCTGGAGGGTTGCCACAATGCGCAGAAGATCGTGGGTGTTCTGGACGGCCTTTCCGCCGATCTCGAAGATCAGGTCGCCCGTCTTGATGCCCGCCTTGTCCGCCGGCTCGCCCGGGAATACATCTCCCACCAGGGCTCCCTGTTTCCCTGCGATTTTCAGGCTGGCGGCCATTTCCTCCGTCAGATCCTGGACGGCGACGCCAAGCCAGCCGCGGGTGACCTTGCCCTTCGTCTTCAGGTCGTTGTAGATTTCCTTTGCCATGTTGACGGGGACGGCAAAGCCGATTCCCTGCCCCTGGGCGACGATGGCCGTGTTGATCCCCACGACCTCACCCTTCAGGTTGAACAGCGGGCCGCCGGAGTTGCCCGGATTGATGGAGGCGTCCGTCTGGATGAACTCGTCGTAGGGGCCTGCGCCGATGGAGCGCGCCTTGGCGCTGACAATTCCGGCCGTCACGGTCTGTTCGAGTCCGAAGGGGTTTCCGATGGCGAGGACCCAGTCACCGACTCTGAGCTTGTCGGAATCGCCCAGGACGGTCGTGGGCAGGTTGCCGTTCGGCTTGATCTTGATGAGGGCGATGTCCGTGTTGGCGTCCCGGCCAACGATCTCCGCCGGGTACTCCTTCCCGCCGACCAGTTTCACCAGGATTTTATCCGCCCCGGCGATCACGTGGTTGTTGGTGAAGATATAGCCGTCCCGGGAGATGATGAATCCGGAGCCCAAGCCGCGCTGACGGAATTCCCGATTCGGCTGGTCGCCGAAGAAGCGGCGGTAGAAGTCGTCTCCGAAAAAGGGGCTTCGGGGCATGTTGCCGAACGGGCCGGCGCCGCCGCTTTTCACGGTTTTCGTCGTGCTGATGTTGACCACGGCAGGGCTGAGCCGCTCCGCCAGATCGGCAAAGCCTCCGGACACCGCTCCGGCAGGCGCCGAAGCAGCCTCGACCGCCACGGTCGGAATGCCGGGTGCGAAGAGAATCGCTCCGGCCAGGAACAGGCAACACAGGAAACTCTTCTTGATGTGCATACCATGCCTCCCTGGATTGTTTTTTTCTTCCGCGGCAGGTCCGGCCGCGACGGCCCCATTTCATATCATATTCCGGTTCGGAACCCAAAAAAAACAGCCCCCGCAGGGGATCGAGCCGATCCATTCCCCGCGGAGGCGCCATTCCGGGTTCCCGACAGGTTCCTCTATCCTCCCGCCGTCTGCGGGAAGGCCGTGTTGGTGTAGAGGTACTCGACCTTTTCCTTGTGGCGCAGCTCCTCTTTGGCCATCCGAATGAGCATGTCCTTCACGGCTCCGCCGGGGTGAATGGCCGCCAGCTCCTGATAGAGGTTGTGGGCCGCCAGCTCTTTCGCCGCCGCCACGAGGTATACATCACGCGTCGTCATTCCCTTGCGAATCTCCGGCCGGTCCGCATGCTCAACCACCTTGTAGTCGGCGATCCGGCTCGCATCGGTCATGAGCTCGTAGAAACCACCCTCGCGGTAGCGCAAGAGGTAGGCCTTGTGCGCCTTTTCCTCTTCCGCCAGGAACTTCAGCGTATCTATCGCCTCCGGGTCTTCCACCAGCTCCTGGAGTTGCATATAGAATTGATAAGCCTCCTCCTCGTTTTGGATGGCTCTCTCCAGAACGGCATCCATTGCCCTGTTCGTCATCGCGTGCCGGTTCCTCCTTCTTTCCAATCCATGTCCGCTTTCGGTCCCGCACCCGGCGGGCTCAGACGCCTCATGACCCTCCGTAGCCGACGGTCACATTTCCCTTTTCAACAATGACGGGCACCTGTCGGGCTCCATTCGTCAGCTTCAGCATTTCGCGAAGCGCCTGGGGATCGGATTTCACATCCACATAGACCGCCCGGTTTCCAAAGGCCTCCCTGGCCCGGTCCGTGTACGGTCACCCCGCCTTGCCGAAAATGCGCAC
>CAZODI010000031.1:3922-17260 GCA_964578535.1 uncultured Syntrophaceae bacterium | reverse complement strand
ATGATGTCCAGCGTCACCTGGAGCGGCGGCTTGTGGGGGCCCATGTAGCTGTCCAGGACCAGGATGATCTTGCCTTTGGTCACGAGGTAGAGATATGCCGCCGGATCCCCTTTTTTGTACATCTGCGCACCTGCCTGGTAGGTCTGCTCTTCGGCGATCGCTGCAACCTTTTCCAGCTCCGCATCGGTGAACTCCGAGAAGAAGTCGAACGGTTTCAACTGGCCGGCTGAAATCATCGCATGGTCCTCCTTTCCGTGGATTTGCTTCGATCATAGCAATGTTTTTTTTCGATTGCCATTCCTTTCAGAGCCGCGCCCGTCGCCGGCTATTGTCGTGCGGTGGCCGATATGTTAAAAGGCGTTCACCGTCCTTGGGGTCGGACCCGGGGCCGGGTGAGCCTGCGCGGAGCAGACCATGACCCCGATGAATCTCTGGATGGCCTGGATTTTTCTTCTATCTTCCCTTTCCGTTCCCGTCGACTCGATTCCGGACATCCGGAATCTGAAACAGGATCACACGGCCTATCTCCAGGCTGTCCGCACCGACGCGGACCTCGTTCCTTTGGAGGAGCAGCTGCGGCTGGACCGGCATTACAACGAGCGCTACTTTTCACCATGGCACCGTTCGAGTCCACGATACTCGCGGGAGGATGTTGAGGAGGAATTCCGCGAGGGATTCGGCAAGGCCGGGTTTGGCGAAAACAGGAGGCTCCACGACGCGGTCTGGGTACGTCGGGTGTATTCCAATGCGCAGCTGGAGAGCTATCCGAATTCCGGCCGGCGGGCCATCACCATCGTCCACGTCCACATGCGGACCGTTCCCACCCTGAAGCCCAATTTCCGATCCTGCGGTCCCGTTGCCTGCGATTACCCCTTTGACCGGTTCCAGCAGACCCTGGTGGCCGCCAATACGCCCCTGTGGGTATCCCATGTCAGCGCCGACGGCGCCTGGCTGCTGGCTGAGACGGGATATACCTATGGCTGGATTCCCGCCCGGGATGCCGCCTGGGTGGACGAGGCGTTCGTGACGCGGTGGGAAGCGGGACGCTACGTGACCGTGCTGCATGACGAAACACCGCTTTATTCCGTTGACGGTCGCTTTCTTTTCAAGGCGCACCTGGGCATGATGTTTCCGGAGGAGGGGCCCATCGGCGGTCCACACCTCGTCCTGGCCGCCGTTGCGGACGAGAATGGACGGGCCGTGATCCGGCAGGTGGTGCTCCCCGAGGCGGAGGCCGCCGTCAAGCCCCTGCCCCTGACCCGCAGGAACATGGCCCGCATGGCCAACGTTCTGATCGGTCAGCCTTACGGTTGGGGCGGAATGTATGAGAATCGGGACTGTTCCGCCACGGTCCGGGACCTCTTTGCCCCTTTCGGGATCTGGCTTCCCCGGAACTCGAAGGACCAGGCCCGGGACGGGGGGCGTTGGGTCGACCTGTCCAGATTGAGCCCGCCGGAGAAAGAGCGTGTGATCCGGAAGGACGGCGTACCCTACCTGACCCTGCTTTACCTGAAGGGACATATCATGCTCTACATGGGCGTACATGACGATTCGGTGCTGGTGTTCCACAACTTCTGGAGCGTGCGTATGAAGGGAAAAGCGGGATTGAAGCGAAAGCGGATCGTCGGCCAGGCGGCGATCACCACGCTCCGGCCCGGTGGAGACCTGCGGGGAAAGGGGAGGGACGGGTACCTGCGGGGTCTCCTGGGCATGACCGTCCTGGCCGGGCCGGAACCGGTCCCGGGAAAGGAGGGGAAGCCGTGAGCCGGTCCGGAACTGCCAAAAAGACCACTTCGGGGGCGGAATCGCCGGTTGCGGTCCGATACCGTCTTACCATCGAGTATGACGGCACCGGCTACCGGGGCTGGCAGGTTCAGGAGAACGCCCGTACGGTTCAGGGAACCCTTCTTGCAGCGGCCCGGGAGCTCTTCGGCGGGCCGGTGGAAATCCAGGGATCCGGACGAACCGATGCGGGGGTGCATGCCCTCGGACAGGCGGCCCACCTCGTCGCTCCCCGAAAGATGCCCCCGGACAGGGTGCGCCAGGGACTCAACGACCTCCTGCCTTCGGGGATCTGCGTGCTCAGGGTGGAGGAGGCGGACGCCCGTTTTCATGCCCGGAGGGACGCCGTATCCCGAACCTATCTATACATTGTCTCGCGGGAGCGCACGGCCTTCGGAAAGCGCTACGTCTGGTGGATCCGGGATCGCCTCGATGCGAAGGCCATGCAGTCCGCCGCGCGCGTTTTCGAAGGATTCCATGACTTCTCATCCTTTGCGGACCACCGGATGGACGGGAAGACGTCGACCCGGGTCAAGATCGAGAGCGTGGAGCTTCGCGACGATGGGGACCTGATCCTGATCCGGATCCGGGGTTCCCACTTCCTCTGGAAAATGGTGCGTCGGATGGTGGGGACCCTGGTGGAGGTGGGCCGGGGAACCCTGGTTGCGGCGGATCTGAAAGCGATGCTGGAGGAAAGGTCGGATCTCCCGGCACGGCTGACGGCCCCGCCGTCGGGCCTCTTCCTGGAGGAGGTTCTTTATGCCGGGGAGCATTCGACCGGAGACGAGGAGTCTTCCCCGCCGCTTCCCGTCACACTGGGAACTCGGCCCCGCAAGGAGCGGACAATATCCCGCCGCCGGCAGGGGAAGCGCCGTTAGCGCAGGGGAGAAGAGCAGCGTAGGAAAGGATACCGGCCGCCTCTTTCCCGGCGGCGATTCCGAACGGAGGCATCCCATGGGATCCATCCTGGCGGACGGAGTCGTTCTCCTTCACGGTGCCTTCATCCTGTTCGCCGTTTTTGGCGGCCTGCTTGCTCTCTATCGTTCCTGGTGGCGCTGGATCCATCTGCCCGCCGTCGCCTGGGCCGCCCTGGTGGAGTGGGCGGGCTGGCCGTGCCCATTGACCTTCCTGGAGGATAGCCTCCGCGGGACGAGAGGAGGACCGCTTGCGCAGGATTTCATCGACCGCGTCATCGGCGGCCTTATCTATCCGTCGGGACTGACCCGCCTTCACCAGATCCTGCTCGGGTTTGCGGTGGTGGGGTTCAATCTGGCCGTCTACGGGTGGGTGGCCTGGAGGAAAAGAAAACGCTGAGTAGCCGCGAAGGCCGGTTTTTCAGCAGATGTTCGACTGGACGGCGGTGCTGAAGCAGATATTGTGGCGATCCCCGAATACCCTCAGGTTTTCGGGGATCCGCCCGATCCGTCCGTCAGCCCCCTTCCCATCCCTTGAACCCGGTCAGCGTCGCCGATACCGGCCCCGGGTGGTAGTAGACTTCATAGGTCTCCTTTGCGCCCGAGAGGATCTCGATCCGCTGGCGGATCTCCGTCCGGATTGCCGAATTCACCCAGTTTTTCCAATCCTCCGCGCTCTGCCAGGTGCTGATGACGAGAAATTCGCCCGGCTCATCGATGCGCTGCAGGGTTTCCCCGGTGATGTATCCGGGCTGTCCCGTGGCCCTCGATCGGAGTTCCTTGATCAGGTTGATGATTTCGTCCCGCGTTTCCGGGGGAACTTTTCGCTTGATGAGAACTTTCAGGGACATGGCTGGCCTCCTTTTCCTTCCCCGGTCCCGGGGTGTCCTTCCGGATTCCGGTCCCAAAGCATAACGGGGGTGTCTTGTCCCTGACGCGCCGCCGCCCCGATGCGATCCGCCGGGGGCGGACCGGGACGGGAAACGTCAGCTCTTTCTGCTGGTTTTGGCGGTGAAGAGGGAAATCATCTGCTTGACCTTCCTGCCCTTGCATTTGGGGCAGGCGACCTTGACGTTTCCATGCTCCGAGATGCTCATGCTCAGGGTGAACTTTTTCCCGCAATCCTGACATTGATAATCGTATGCCGGCATGACTCCACCTCCTTTCCGCCGTCATGCTTTCTGCCCGAAGAGGAAATCCGACGCTTTCCGACCCGATTCCTTCCGGGGGAACTGCCTTTGGATTGGCATCGATGATACCCTATCGGGTGAGTGGAATCAAGAGGGATTCAGGGTTGTTACAGGATTTCGCCACAATACGGGGCGGGTTTCCCAAGCCCGGAACATAACGATGGCATGAATGCCCCATCCCCCGGATTGCCTGGAAGTCATGAATGCATGTCCTGACAGGGTACGGCACCGTTTCTGCTATTATGTCAAATGTGGCATATGTATCGAATCTTCCGTACAATTCATCTTTACCGACCATTTCGGCCGTGCTAAATAAACAAACCTTAACAAACGGATTCGCCGGTAAAAAACACTCTTTTTCTGTTGCGAATGATCCATTTCTTCATTTCATGTTCAATCCATGCAGCGGGGGTATGTGGCGGCACCCGAAAGGCGTTCCCTTGGCTTCTGCGGCAATGCAGTCGATAGAATTTCGATATGGCAAAGTGTCCCGACCTTTCCGGGATGGGGATCTCAACGAGAAGAATATGGAAAAGGAGGATGTATGCATATGAGAAACCACTGTGTTATCTGCAGGCTGGCCTTGCCTCTGGTGTTGCTGGCGGTCCTTGCACTGACGGGCGGCTGTGTCTACACGGGCGGATCGGCCATGGACACCCATAAAAAAGGGATGAGCTCGATTACCGAAGAAGAGTATTTTGTCACCAAAAAGCCCGTGGACAAGGCCTTCATTGGGGCGGCCTGGTCCCGGCAATTCGGTCCCATCGAAGACCCGGCAACGGAAAGCATCCGTACCAAGAAGGAGCGATCCCTGAGTGGCATCCAGCAGGACTTTGCCTACAACCTGGGAATCGGTCTCGGCGGGCAGCTCGTGGCCGGACCGCAGGCCGAGGTAGGGGCCGGGGGCGGCAGCGCCGAGCGGGCCAGACTTTCGGGTCTCGAGATCATTGCACCGATAACACTGGCGGACATCCCCTTCGAGCCGAAACTGGCCTACGTGACGGAGGCCCTCCGGCTTGCCAATTTCCGCATCAGCGATGAGAAGAGCAACAAGGCGGGGATCAACGTGGGTGCCGGAACGGTGGTCGGCAGCGGCACCGCGACGGCGGAAGTAGGAACGGCAGCCCGCCGGGGAACGGAAGGAGACGGACTTGTGGTGGCCTACAAGCTCCACATGATCGATCTGAAAAGCTATGCAAAACAGGACTCCGGCAGCGTGCCTCTCGTTTTGGACGGCGTGGTGGATTTTCCCAAGGCCGGCATGATCGTCAAGACACGCCTGCAGCGCATCGATCCGGGAGCGGGCCGCTCCCTCCCCCGGAATATCCTGTGGGCCTGTCCGAGGGCCGACGCCCGCAGCCGTGACATGGTCGCCGCATGGGTCGTGGAGATGCGTTCAACCGACCCGAAGCGCCGGACCATGAACATCGCCTTTCCGGCCTGGCCGGCCATTGATGAGTGCCAGAACTACACCGGTGTCGTTCACTCCTTCATCGATCCCCTGACGGACAAGATCAACCGGCAGAAGATCAGCATCATGCTGATTGACGCGGAAGTCACGGACAATCTGCAGCCGAAAAAATGGGAGGCCCGGGTGTCCCTTATCGACGAGGCATTCAATATCAAGATGGTAAGGCCCGCGGATCTGGAGGCGCCACAGCAGTCTTCCGGGCGGATCAACTAACCCCGATATCCAAGGAGCGAAACCATGAAGCGATATTCCATGTTGCGGTTGATCCCGCTGATCCTGGCGATCCTGGTGCTCACCGGTTTCGAGGCCTGGGCGAAGAAGCCGGAGGTGATCCGGCATGATGCCCAGTACCTGGACCGTCAGGTTTCTCTCAGCATCGAGTGGCAGTCCACGGAGCCGGTCGTCTCCATTCGCGTCGCCGCCGGCAAGGAAGTGAAAATGATCAAGGTCGACGCCTATGACAACAAGAGGGTTCCGCAGGGGTATTCCGGAGAGGTGAGCGTAGCCCTGCTGGCGGATCCACTCATCAACCAGGATTCGATTCCCTACACCATCCAGCTGACCGATGACGTGGGGCAGAGAAGTACCCTGGTGACGGGCAAAGTGGCCGTTCCCTCCGCTTTTGCGGCTCCCCGTGCGGACGACTGGGGACGGGACCGGGTGGTCGGCGCGGGAATGCCCGCGGCCCAGCAGCCGGACATGATCGACAAGCTGCGGCAGGTGGCGCAGGTTCTCGACGCGCCGCCGTTCCTGCACGACATCGTGGTGACCAATCCCAACACGGGGATCGTCACGTTCTCCACAAAGGCAACGGACAACCTGGGTCTCAGGGAAATCAACTTCCGCATTTTCGACTCCACGAACAAGCAGGTAGACACCCAGCAGATCGCTGCAACGGGGAAACTCTGGCAGGGCACGTCCAAGGACTTCACCCTGCCTCCCGGGAATTACAAGGTGATCGGCCAGGCCATCGACTCCGGCGGCAGCACCTCACCGGAGAAGAGTGCCTGGTTCACCATCGGTACACCCCAGGCCGCGGGACCCCAGCCGCCGCAGCCTCCCGTTGACGTGCCCACGGTGCTGACGGTGACGATCCTGCCCGCCGATGTCCTGGCGAAGGGCGCCCAGTGGCAGATCCCGGGCGGCGCCTGGCTGAACAGCGCCGACAGCGTCAAGACAGGCCTCAAGGCGGGCTGGTACGACGTGACGTTCAAGGACGTGGCCGGCTGGAAGAAGCCCGACACGCTCAAGGTGAGCGTCGAGGCGGGCAAGACCGCAACAGCCACGGGCACATATACGCTCGATACGAGCTTTTCAAAGACCTGGACCACCAGCCCCGACTTCGAGACGGGAACGCTGGTGGGGGTAGAGGACAAGACTGTCCCCGACCAGCTCCAGCTGAGCAAAAGCATCTCCACGCTTCCCTTTATCTGGGTGCCCAACTCCAACGAGGGGACCATTTCCAAAGTGGACTCCAAGACGGGCACCGAACTGGGCCGCTACCGCACCGGTCCCACCACGGGAGGCAGCCCCTCCCGCACCACCGTGGATCTGAAAGGAAACTGCTGGGTCGGTAACCGCAACACGGGAACGGTGGTCAAGGTCGGCCTCAATGAAAACGGCCAGTGCGTGGACCGCAACAAAAACGGAACGATCGACACCGCCACAGGGGCAACGCCTCTGGCCTGGGGCGCGGATGAATGCGTGCTCCACGAGGTTGTCCTGATCGCCGGAAGCGAGGGGACGTACAATCCAGGGGAATACAAGGGCAGTTACAGCGGAACCCCCGGTCCCCGCGGTATCGGGATCGACGCGAACAACAACCTCTGGGCCGGAACCTACGGTACGCACAAGTACTACCACGTGGACGGCACAACCGGCAGGGTTCTGAAGACATATGACGTCCCGGGCCACAATCCCTACGGTGCCGTCGTCGACCCCCGCGGCATCGTCTGGTCCGCCGACCTGTCAAACAGCTACGTCGGGCGGCTCGACCCCGCCACCGGCGCGTTCACCACGATCAAGACAGGTCAGACGTACGGGATGGGAATGGACAAGAACAATCACCTGTTCATCGCCGGCTGGTGCGCCAACACGCTGACGCGGGTCAACACCACCAACGGTGCCATCGAATGGCAGAAGCCGACGGGGGACAGCTGCTCACGCGGCGTCGCCTTGACGAACGACGGAGACGTCTGGGTGGCCAACTCGAGCTCCAACACTGTCTCACGCTGGTCCAACGACGGGGTCAAGAAAACCACCATCAGCGGTTTCAATCATCCCACGGGCGTGGCGACGGACTCCGACGGCAAGGTCTGGGTGGTCAATTACGGCGATGCGTTCATCAAGCGAATCGATCCGGCGACAAACCGGGTGGATCTTGAGAAGCAGGTCGCCGGGCCGCACTATGGCTACAGCGACATGACGGGCATCGTGGCCCGTTCCGTGACCACCATGATCGGTACCTGGACGGCCGGTTACGATGCAAAGTCCGACGCAGCAAAGTGGAAGGCCGTCGCCTGGACGGGCACCGAGCCGGCGGGGACCTCCGTCAAGGTGAAAGTTCGGAGTTCCAAGGATGGGAAGACCTGGTCGGCCTGGGAGGATGCGGTGAAAGGAGTGGATCTCAAGGCCACGCCGCAGGGACGCTACGTCCAGGTTGAAGTGACGCTCCAGATCCAGTCAGGGACGGCCTCTCCGGTCCTGAGTGACCTGACCGTCCAGGGCCTGTAAGGGAATCAACGGGTTGAGGGGCGAGTCCCGGCGGCCGAAGCCGCCGGGACGGGACCTCTCCGGAATGAGACAATAGGGAGGAGACGCAATGAAACGATTCTTCTATCCGGGACTGGTGATGCTGGTACTCCTGCTGGCCGCCGGGCCGGCCATGGCTCAGGGACTCTCCGCCGGCACGTATGTCATGAACAGCGGAGGGATGCAGGTAATCATGGAAATCAATGCCCTGCCCGACGGAAAGTACTTCATCAACGCCAATGGAAGCGGGGGAGGGAAGAACTGCCGCATCGGGGACCTGGGAGATCTGCGAGGCGGAAACCTCGTGCTGGGTGTCTGCGAGATGGGGATCCGTATCTCCGGGGACGGCTTTGATCTGCTGGACTCCAAGGGATGCGCACAGTGTGACGCCGGCGCTTCCGTGTCCGGGCATTACGTAAAGAAGTAACGGAACATACTGAAGAAACGGAGGTGGTCGGTTCATGAAGAAAATCCTGTCAGCCTTCTGTCTGTCTTTCCTGATTGCCCTGTTCCTTGTTCCGGCGGACCTTGTTGCCCAGGACTCCGGAAGAGGGGAAATCAACTGGGTGCAGGGATACATCAGCGCGATCGGACATGGTGCTTCCACTCGAGGGAGTTTGGCCCAGTCCCGGCCCCTGGCGAGGCGTGCCGCCGTCAGTGACGCCCAGCGAAACCTTCTGGAGATTATGAAGGGCGTGAAAATCGACTCGACGACGACCGTGGAGAATTTCATCGTCGCCTCCGATGTGATCCGCTCCCATGTGAATGGGGTTGTCAAAGGTGCCCACGTGGTCAAGGGATCGGAAAAGTACGAGCCCCAGCCCGACGGTTCTCTTCTGGCGACGCTGGAGATGAGGGTGTGCATTACCGGAAATTGCGGGGCTTCCCGCTCCTCCCTGGTTCAGGCCTTGGGGATCGATCGGATCAAGCCGCCGGCATACGTGCCGCCGCCGGCACCGCCTCTTCCTGTTCCGCCACCACCCACTGCCGCGGCGCCGGCACCGCCGGCATCGGCTCCCCCGCCGAAACCTGCCTATACCTGTGACCTGACGAAGTCCATAACGGGTCTGGTCATCAATCTCGAAGGACTCCCCTTCGAACGGGTGCTGCTTCCGGTGATCGTGGTGGAGGAGGGGCAGACCGGCCTGTTCACCGTTTATTCAGCCAAGAACGTGAAACCGGCGGTTGTCCGAACCTTCGGCGTCGTCCGTTATGCCGACTCGGTGGATCATGCCCTGAAGGGTAATCAGCAGATCGGCACCAATGTGCTGGTTGTTCCAGCATCGTCGATCACGAAGGAAAACATGATCGTCATCAAGAGCAATGATCGTCGCGTCATCTTCGAGACGACCTGCCACGGCAACGACTATCTGGCGGATGCCAAGGTCGTGATTGCCAACCAGTGATAGTTTCGGGTTATGGATGGAGGGGCTCCCGACCGGAGCCCCTCCATTTTGTCATGCAATCCCGGTCGTATCAGCGGCTTTTCCTCTCCGGTCTCCCCTTTTCGACACAATATATAGTGGTATCTCGCCCTGATAACCCTTCTAATAGTATTTTCACTTTACAAGCAGGGTTGCTTTTGTTAGATTCCGCCCACCGGGTATCCCCCCGAAGAGTGTAATGCTATGAGACTTCAACGACTTGAAATAACGGGTTTTAAGTCTTTCCGGGATCGGGTGGTCCTTGACTTCTCGGAGGGCATCAGCGGCGTGGTCGGGCCCAACGGGTGCGGCAAGAGCAATGTTGTCGACGCCGTCCGGTGGGTCATGGGCGAGCAGCGGGTGAAGTCCCTCCGGGGCCGGAAGATGGACGACGTGATCTTCAACGGGAGCGAGGACTCCGCCCCGGTCGGCCTCGCCGAGGTCACCATGGTTCTGGCCGACGACGGCCGCTGCTTTCCCGAGCCTTATGATGCCATGACGGAAGTCAGCATCACCCGGCGGCTCATCCGCGACGGCGACAGCGAGTATCTGATCAACAAGGTGCCCTGCCGTCTTCTGGACGTCCGGGAGTTCTTCCTGGGCACCGGGGTTGGTGTCCGTGGGTATTCCCTGGTGGAGCAGGGCAGCGTTTCCAGCCTTGTCGAGGCCAGGCCGGAGGAGCGGCGCCAGTTCATCGAGGAGGCGGCGGGCATCTCCAAGTTCAAGAGCCGCAAGGAGTCGGCCATCCGGAAGATGGAGACGACCCGGCAGAACCTGACCCGCATGAACGACATCATCCGGGAGGTGAAGACACAGCTGAACGCCATCTCCCGGCAGGCAAAGCGGGCCGAACAGTACAAGGCCATCCGGAGAGAGGTCCGGGAGGGCGAAATCGTCCAGATGCTGCAGGCCTATGCGGACCTGACCGCGCGGAGCGCAACCCTGGAGGCGGCCCGCGATACCGCCCGGGAGAAGGAAGAGGAAATACGCGCGAAACTCGGCGTTTCGGAGGCAGGCTGGGAGGCGGCCAAGACGGAGGCCGTCGCCCGGGAGGGAGACCTGAACCGCCTTCAGGAGGCCCTGTACGAGCTTCGAAACGTCATCTCGTCGAAGGAACAGTCGGTCGCCTTCCAGCGCCAGCAGGTGGAGGAGCTGACCCGGCAGCGGGAGCGGGAGACGGAGGAGATCGGACAGCTCTCCGGCCGGGCGGAGGAGTTCCGGCGCGAAGCCGCCGCCGCGGAAGCCCTCGAACAGGAGCTGTCGGACGAGATTCTCAAGGCCGAGGCGGACCTGCGGGATCTGCAGAGCGCGCTGGAGGAATACCGGCAGCAGGACCGGTCGGCCCACCGGGAGCTGGAGGAGAAGAAGGTCCAGTTCATCGAACTGATCAAGGAAAAGACGACCGCCCGGAACCGCTTGACGGCCCTGCAGAAGAACCGCGAAGACCTGGAGCGGCGGGAGGCCCGGGACAGCCGGGAGCTGGAGGAGCAGACCCGCCGCCGGGAGCAGCTCCGGGAAACCCTGGCGGGGCTAGCCACCGGACTCACCGAGGACGAAGGGAAACTGGACGATCTGATCATCCGGCGGGGGGATGCCTCCGACGAATTGAAGCGCACCCGCCGGGAACTGGAAGAAACGGACGAGCTCATCACGGAACACAAGCAGGAGCTGGGGCGGCGGTCGTCCCGGCTCCAGTCGCTCCGGGAATTCTACGAGGGATACGAGTGGTGCGGCGAGGGGACGCGAGCCCTGCTGGGAGGTCGGCAGGAGAAGGCGCCGGACGGTCTCCCCCGGGAATCCTTCCTCGGCCTCGTGGCGGATTACATCGATGTCCCCCGGGACTACGAGGCGGCCGTGGAGGCCGTGCTGGGTGAGAAGCTCCAGTATATTCTCGTGAAAAACCAGTTCGACGGCGTCAAGGCCATCGATTACCTCAAGAACGGCGCGTTCGGACGGTGCAGCTTTGTCCCCGTCGAGGTCCGCAACTATGCCGACGGTGGAAGCGCTACGCCGGTCCACCTCCAGGAGACCGTGCGGCTCCTCGACGTCGTCCGGGTCCGTGACGATTTCCAGGACGTGGCCTCCTGCCTGCTGGGGGACGTCCGGGTCATCTCCGACCTGTATCGCGGCGTGAACCTCTGGAGGCAGAACGGATTCCGCGGAACCTTCGTCACCCGGGACGGGGATCTCATCAGCCCGCACGGGGTTTTGACGGGGGGTGCCGCCTCGGGTGGAGAGCGGAGTCCCCTGCGGAACAAGCGGGAGATGACGGAGCTGGAGGCGGAGGTCCAGTCCCTGGAAGACGCGGTGTCCGAGGCGATGGACCGGAAGAGGGAAGGCACATCGCTGATCACCCAGTGGGAGGAGGAGCTTGTCCGGCTGCGGGGCGAGGTCCACCGGATGGAGATCCAGATCAACAGCCGGCGGAAAGACCTGGAGCGGTACGAGGACGAGTCCCGGCGTATCGATCAGCGGCTCCGTGTCCTGGGCTTCGAGCGGGAGCGCCTCCAGGCGGAGGAGCAGGAACTCGTCCGGCAGATGCAGGAAGTGCAGGCCGAGGTCGTTTCCTGGGAAGCCCGTGAAAAATCCATGAGCGACGAGATGGCGGGCATTCAGGGCCGGTGGGACGGAATCCGGGCCGATCTCGAGGAGCGCGAATCCCTCCTGACAAACCGGAAGGTCGGCATGGCGGCCCTGCAGCAGCGCCGGGAGGCCAACGAGCGGACGCTGGAGAGGCTGAACCGTTCCCTCGATCAGACCGTCCGGGACCTGGAGGCCCGGCAGGCCGGCATCGAGACGGCCGGTCGAAAGCTGGCGGAATTTGCAGCCCGGATCGAGGAGGACAAAGCCGCCCTGACGGCATCCTACGGGGAAATGGAGACCCTCGATGCGGATCTCGGCACCCGGAGGGAGATCCACCGGAAGCAGGAAGAGGAGCTCAGGACCCTGGAGGAGGGCATGCGGGTCCTCAAGGGGCAGCTTGAGGAGGCGGCGCGGGAGACGGGCAACGGCGATCTGGCGTGCCGTGAGATTGCCTTCCAGGTGGAATCCCTGAAGCAGAACCTGCAGGCCCGGGATCAGGACGAAGTGGCCCGCCTGCTCGAATCGTTCCGTCCGCTGGAAGAGGAGGCCCTCCGGGAGCTCCAGGAAAAGATGGAGCGGAACCGCCGGACCCTGGATGGGTTCGGGGAGGTGAACCTGCTGGCCGACGAAGAGTACGCCCAGCTGAAGGAGCGTTTCGACTTCCTGACCGCCCAGGCGGAGGACCTCCAGAAGTCGCTGGACATTCTCCAGCAGACCATCACGCGGATCAATCGCATCTCCCGGCAGCGGTTCGCCGAGACCTTCGAGGCCGTGAACGCCTGTTTCCGGAATGTCTTCTCCCGCCTTTTCCCGGGCGGCCGGGGAGAACTCCGCCTCACCGACGAGACGGACATGCTGGAGACGGGGGTGGACATCGACATCCAGGTCCCGGGAAAGCGGACCCAGAACATCACGCTCCTCTCCGGCGGGGAGAAGTCTCTCGCCGCTATCGGGCTCATCTTCGCCATTATCCTGCACCGGCCGTCTCCCTTCGTGATTCTCGATGAAGTGGACGCCGCCCTCGACGATGCCAACATCTCCCTCTTCAACCGCCTGGTCCAGGAAATCGCCGCCTCTTCCCAGATCATCCTGGTGACCCACAACAAGCGGAGCATGGAGATCGCCGGGAGCCTCTACGGCGTGACCATGCAGAAGCAGGGGATATCGACCGTCGTCTCCGTCACCCTCCAATAGGCTGCTGAAACGGGGTCGTCTGCGGCGTT